>JBFXGM010000067.1:0-2898 GCA_050178015.1 Mangrovibacterium sp. | reverse complement strand
CCAGGTTGAGTAATATCTTTCATGGAAGGTGCGATAAATGTGGCTTTTACTTTCACCAAAACATCTTCGTCCCTCAACTCGGGGAGTGCAACCTCTTCAACCCGAAGAGGTTTTCCTAATTCAAATAAACGTGCTGCTTTCGTAATTCTTTCGTAATTTTAATTTTATGTTATCTGTTGTAATATAGCTTGAATGTATTAATGAATCAGTCCGTTGACTTTTTCTCCCCGGACAAAAAGTTTTATATTATCGATAGCCTTTTCTGTCCCTATTATCATTGTATCCTCCACCATGGCCGAATTATGTGGTGAACCCAGAATGTTGGGCAGTTCAAAGAAAGGAAAATGAAGTTCAAACTTGCCGTATTTAAACGGTTCCACCCACCAGGCATCTATACCGGCGTAAAAGTCGGGATGGGTTTTCAGGTGTTCATACAAATCCTTCTCATTAATTATTTGCCCTCTTGCCACATTTACCAAAACGGCGTTTGGCTTCATTAAATCCAGTTTTTGTTTATTGATTAAACTATTTGTTTGCTCATTAAGCGGGCAGGAAATTAGTAGCGAATCGGCATTTTTAAGCACAAAATCCAAATCGTTAAGGGTGCCGATAAACTCAACTTCTTCATTGGTTTTTCCTGTGGTATTGATGGCAAATACCCGCACCCCGAAAGGTTTCAGTAAGTTTGCCGTAGCTTTCCCAATCGAACCAAAACCAATTATTCCCAATACGGAACCCCTCATTGATTTGGTCGTGCTTTTTAGTTGACTAAATATTCCATCAGACAGGCGATTGTGATAGATTGACAACCTTTTGCTCAGGGCAAGTATCATTGCCAGGGCATGTTCAGCCATGGGTTCGGCATAGGCCCCCTGGTTTGCAGCTATTTTCATGGAATCCGGGAAACGATCCAGATTAATATGGTCGTATCCGGCGGAAAGAAGTTGCAAAAATTTTACATTTTTGCCGGACATTGCAATATCGTACAATCCTTCTTTCTCCGGATTCCAGGATAACAATATATCGGCAGTTGAAACAATATCCACAATCATTTCCTTTGGACTATCTTCCAGGAAAACGATTTCAGTGCCGTTTCCTGAAAATTGCTTTATTAGTTTCTTTTGTGCAGGAACTGTTTTAAATGTTATTACTATTTTCATCAATATTTTCCTTTTTTGTTCTTTAGGAGCTTAAGATTATTTTTTTAATCCATTCGTCTAAAACGGCGTATGGTTGTGCCCCACTCAGTTTATGTTTACCGTTGACCACAATAGTGGGTACTGCATTTACTCCATACAGCCGTGCCTGCTGATAATCTTCGTTCAGCATTTGCTTTACCTTCTCGCTGCGATAGTCCTTTTCCCATTGTTCCACATCAAGTCCAATTTCTTTGGCACACATTTTCAGTGTATTAAAATCGCCAATATTAAGGCAGTCGGTAAGATGCGCTTTTTGAACGCGGTCGAACATTCTGCCATGCATAAGGTTTCCACCTTGAAGTTCGGCAGCTTTGCATGCGGTCAAACCGGGAGTAGAAAAAGGATAATCGAAATCTCTGGACGCCATCAGTTCAGGGTTCATTCTATGTTCATCATCATTGAGGTTGGCTTGACGCCAATGTTCTATAATCTCTTTCTTTCCCTGTTCTTTTGAACCAAATATTCGTTTTATTCCGTCTGTTGATGGAGCTAAAGCAAATGCGCGATGCACAATAGAAACCTGTTCGGGAAATTGCTGCGCCAATTTTTCTAATCGGGGAGAAAAGGCATAACACCATGCACAAAGAACATCATGAAAAAATTCTATGGTTACGGGTTTGTTTTCTTCTGTTTTAATTTTTTCCATTTTATTTCACTTAAATTTTTATCGATTATCCAAACTTATATCCTGAAACTTTAATTCCCATGAGCAATCCCGAATAATCTCGGGAGCCCTTATCACTGCCTGCAGCACCGGCAACTACAAACAACGGAGTCAGATGTTCACTTCTTGGATGGCTTTCTCTGGCTTTCGGTGCATTCTCCCATTTAATGAGCATTTCATTTCGTTTTTTAGCATCATTTATCTTAACTGTCTGAGTGAGCCAGTCATCGAATTGTGTTGAAATATTTGCTACCGAAGAATTTCCCGACATAAACCCACGCATATTGTGGTAACTCATTCCCGAGCCGATAATTAATACTCCTTCATTTCGTAAAAGTTCAAGCGCTTTGCCAAGATTTATATGCGTTTCAGGGTCAAGGGAATTGACCAGCGAAAGCTGAACCACCGGAATATTGGTTTCAGGGAAAGCAATCATCAAAGGCACAAAGGTTCCATGGTCGAATCCACGTTCGAATTCTCTTTTCGTTTCAAAGCCATTCAAATGCAATAGTTTTTCAATCCGTTCAGCCAATTCGGGATTACCGGGAGCTGGCCATTTTAAATGATATGTGGATTCGGGGAAACCATAATAATCATACAGCAAAGGTGGATTTGAACCGAATTGCAGCGTCGGCAAATCCTCTTCCCAGTGCCCTGAAATAACAAGAATCGCTTTTATCTTTTGACTGTATTGCTCACCAAAATTTTCAAGGTATTCCCTTAATCGACCATACCCGATAGCGTCGCCCATGGCATTTTTTATTACATGCCACGGACCACCACCATGAGGTATAAAATATACGGGTAACTTTCCCATTCTGTGTCGCTTATTTTCTTATTGCTTTCAATGCAGTTCCCCAGCCAATTAGTTGGTCGAGCATCGCGTTTAAATTGTTTTCGTGCATTGCAGCAGGTTTAAAAACGCTGAAGTTTTCAAAATCGGTAAACAGCGAAAGTAAAACCTGTGTGCGGACATCAGCCACCTGAAGTTCTCCCATTATCAGCCTGAGTTGTTCAACAGCCCGGGCGCCCCCT
>JBFXGM010000066.1:0-2946 GCA_050178015.1 Mangrovibacterium sp. | reverse complement strand
GTGTAGCCTACACCAAAGCGTTGGAGCAGGGTGGGGTAATTGCCACGCCCAAACATTTTGTGGATAATTACAGCGACGGGGGGCACGATTCTTACGCATCGATCAATTCGTGGCGGGTACTTCGCGAAACCTTCCTCGAACCATTCCGGGCCTGTTTTGTCGAAGGCGGCGCACGTTCGGTTATGGCGGCTTATAATTCTATCGATGGGGTTCCATGCCATAATAACAGCGTTTTGCTGAATGATATTTTGCGCGGTGAGTGGGGTTTTAAAGGGTTTGTGGTTTCTGATTATAGTGGAGTTAAAGGGATTTTTAGTGCCCACAAACTGGCCGGAAATTACGCCGAAGCGCAGGCATTGTGTTTTGAATCCGGACTTGACGTGGATTTGCCCCGCGGCTACCCCGATTTGGTTGGATTGGTCAAAAGCGGACGTATCTCTGAAAGTCAAATTGATGAATCGCTGCGACGGGTGCTAACCTGCAAGTTTGAACTGGGATTGTTTGACGAACCGTTTGTTGATGCTGCCAAAGCCGACCGGATTGTGCGGTCTCCGGAACATAAAAAACTGGCGTTGGAAGCCGCGCGAAAAGTGATGACCTTGTTGAAAAACAAAAACGAAATCCTCCCTTTGTCAGATTCAAAAATTAAACGTGTAGGTTTATTTGGGCCTGCCGCCAACGTACTGAGTCTGGGCGATTATTCCGGTCCGTATGGAGGATGGAAAGGCGACGATGCGCCCACTCCGTACCAGGCAATTGCCGAACGGCTGAAAGGAAAAGCCGAAGTTATTCTGCACCAGCCCGGAACTGATGTTGCTTCGCTGGCAAAAACCTGCAACGTTGTAATTTTCTTTGGTTCTATTCGCGAAGGCGAAGGGCACGACCGTAGTTTGCTGGCTTTGCCGTCGAAACCGGTGAGGACGGCGAAAAGCCTTGATAATGCTATGATTGTGGAAGATACCGAAGCTCCTGTTATTAACCTCGACCAGGAAAAAATGATTAACGAGCTGGCCGCCAGCGGCACAAAAACGGTAGTGGTGCTGCAAAACGGTTCCACTGTCGATGTCAGGAACTGGATTGACAATGTGGATGCCCTGCTCGAAGCCTGGTATCCCGGAGAACAGGGTGCCATTGCCATTGCTGAAACTCTGTTTGGCGACAATAATCCGGGAGGACGTCTGCCATTTTCCTGGGCGCGCCATGCCGGACAGTTGCCAATTTATTATGACATTAAACCGTCGGGTCGCGATTATGTTTACAACGACGACGATGGCAAACCGATGTTCCCGTTTGGTTTTGGATTGAGCTATACCACCTTTGAATATTCCGGCCTGGTTTTGCCTTCTAAAGTTGACAAAGACGGAAATGCCGAAATCAGGGTTATCATAAAAAATTCAGGGAAAGTAAAAGGCGATGAAGTTGTTCAATTGTATCTGCACGACGAACTGGCAACGGTTGTCCGTCCGCTCAGGGAATTGAAAGCTTTCAAACGGGTGACGCTCGAACCCGGCGAAAGCCGTGAAGTTGTGCTGACACTCCCGTACCGGAGTTTTGGTTTCTGGAACCGCGAACTGAAATTTGGCGTGGAACCCGGTGAATTCAAAGTATTTATTGGAAAAAATGCGGCTGATACACAGTTGGAGGGAAACCTCAATGTTTTATAGTATGGGAAAATGAAGGGGAAATTTAAAATATTATTTCTGAGTTTGATTGGTGTTTTTCTGTGTGCCAACTCATTTGCACAGGGAGCCGGTGAAACATATTCTCCGCCTGCAATCATCAAAAATCCTTCATTGAATGAGAATTATCAGGCGAAAAACAGGCAATTTACCGGGATTCCGAGTCTTGCCGTCAGCGACAGTTGTATGTGGGTTACCTGGTATGCCGGAATTACTCCCGCCGAAGATCACAATAATTATGTTGTTGTCGCCGTCAGCAAAGACAAGGGAAATAGCTGGGAGGAGATTCTTGCAATTGACCCTGACGGCAACGGAGAGGAAAGAGCATACGACCCGCAGGCTTGGATTGACCCAAATGGAAAACTTTGGATTTTCTGGGCTCAGCAGGGAGCAAATGCCGGATTGTGGGCAATTACAACCACTCAACCCGATTGTAATTCCCCCGAATGGTCGGAACCCCGGCGTATCACAGAAGGTACGATGATGGGGAAACCGCTCATCCTTTCCGGCGGTGAATGGGCTATTGTTCCTTCCTCCCGCGATGTTGATAATAGTGCAAGGCTTGTCGTTTCCTGCGATCAGGGGAACAGTTGGCAGGAACACGGGGCTGTAAACGTTCCCGAAAACGAACGAAATTTCGACGAACATACGGTTGTCGAAAAAAATGATGGTTCGCTTTGGATGCTGATTCGGTTGAAAAGCGGAATCGGCGAAAGTTTTTCTGTCGATAGCGGCAAATCATGGACTCCGCTTATTCTTTCTGAAATCAAACATCCCAATTCAAGATTTTTTATCCGAAGATTACAATCGGGGAACCTCTTACTTGTAAAACATGGCCCGATAAACGTAAAAACCGGGCGCTCTCATTTGATGGCTTTTATCTCGAAAGATGACGGACAAACCTGGTCGAAAGGACTGTTACTTGACGAAAGGCTCCGTGCTGCATATCCCGACGGGCAACAGGACAAGGACGGCAGAATTTATATTGTATATGATTACAACCGGACAAGAGACCAGAACATATTTATAACAAGTTTTACGGAGAATGAAATAACAGGGGAAGAATACGATGCCAATATTCTAAAAGTATATCAGCAGCGAAAAGTGGTGAGCAAAGGGGGCTTATGATTTGAAAATTAATATCCAATAAAAAATGAAGGAACAAATTCTAATTAATGATTTTTTTATGACTTTTCCTCTCTGCCGGTTAACGAAAGACAAGTTCTTTTCTGTTTCTGGGAGTGTAACTGGCTTGTAATGGATGTGA
>JBFXGM010000065.1:0-3005 GCA_050178015.1 Mangrovibacterium sp. | reverse complement strand
CCCGGATCACCAGCAGCAAATCGGACCATGCAGCCTACAGCCTGTCGAAAAAAGCGCTTTGGGAACTCACCAAAATGGGCGCCCTCGAATTCGCCCCGGAGATCCGGGTCAACGCCATTGCCCCCGGAGTTACCCTGCCACCCGAAGACCGTGATGAAAGCTATTTGTGGAACCTGGCCAAAAAAATCCCTATGAAAAAGCCCGGCGGCGTTGGCCCCATCCTGAAAAGCCTGGATTATATCCTGGAGAACGACCATCTTACCGGACAGCTTTTATTTTGCGATGGCGGCGAAAATCTGGGCATAACCCTCTAATCAACAAGAAATGGCTAAAATTCGTGTAAAAAACCTGTTATTGCGCACCTACATCGGTTTTAATCCCGAAGAACTGATCAACAAGCAGGACGTGATCATTAACCTTGAAATTGAGGCGATTATTCCCGAAGAAGCACTACTGGCAGACGAGCCGGATGGAATATACAACTATAAAACCATCACCAAAAAAATCATTGCCTATGTGCAGGAAGGTCATTTCAAACTGCTTGAAGTACTCACCCAAAACCTGCTGAATATGATTATGGAAGACGAACGGGTGGTTTGGGCAAAAGTGGAAGTGGACAAGCCCCACGCCCTTCGCTTTGCCGAGTCGGTTTCGTTTGAGATGGAGGCTCACCGATAAGACGGCGCCATGAACGCCAAACCGATGAACACCTGCATAATCGGCATTGGGTCGAACATAGATCCCGAAATCAACATTGCCCGTTTGCTGGATATCCTGAAGACAGAAACCAGCCTGCTGAAAGTTTCCTCGCTGGTAACAACCAAGCCCATCGGAATCACCAACCAACCCGACTTTGTCAATGGCGCAGCTAAGCTGGAGACCGAATTCTCGATGGACGAATTCCGCCAATACCTGAAAAAGCTGGAAGATCGTCTGGGGCGCGACCGCAGCCAGCCCAAATTCGGCCCCCGAACCATTGATCTGGATATTGTCGTTTGGAATGGCCAAATCATTGACGAAGATTACCACACGCGCGACTTTCTGCGTGCCGCTGTTGCCGAACTGGGCTTCGCCTCCACCGATTAAAGACCTTTCCTTTAACACGTCCACCCGCGTTGAAACCTGACATTCCTAAGTATTTTCGCCTGTTTCATGCTGTATATTTGGGCATGAATTTACCTTTTGCAGAAAACTACCGGATAAAAATGGTAGAACCCATCTACCGAAGTACGCGCGAAGAACGTGAACGATGGATTGCCGAAGCCGGCTACAATGTATTCAACTTGCGCAGCGATCAGGTTTACATCGATCTGCTGACCGACAGCGGCACCGGCGCCATGAGCGACCAACAATGGGCCGCGCTGATGACCGGCGACGAAAGTTACGCCGGGTCATCCTCCTATTATTATCTGAAAGAAAAGGTGACGGAACTTTTCGGCTTCGATTATTTTTTGCCGGTCCACCAGGGGCGTGCAGCCGAGAATGTGCTGTTTTCGGTCTTGCTGAAAGAGGGCGATGTGGTTCCCGGCAATGCGCATTTCGACACCACCAAAGGGCACATCGAGTTCCGCAAGGCACAAGCTATCGACTGCACTATTGACGAAGCTTCCGACACCGAAAGCCAACATCCGTTCAAAGGGAATATCGACCTCAACAAGTTGCGGAACGTGCTGGAAACGTATCCAAACGAGCAAGTGCCGCTGATCATCGTAACCGTGACCTGCAACAGTGTTGGTGGGCAACCGGTTTCGATGGAAAACCTGCGCCAGGTAAAACAATTGGCCAGCCAATACGATGTCCCGGTTGTATTTGATTCGGCACGCTTTGCCGAAAATGCCTGGTTCATCCAGCAACGCGAACATGGCTACGAACACAAAACTATCCGCGAAATTGTGCGAGAAATGTACACCCATGCCGACGGCATGACCATGAGCAGCAAAAAGGACGGACTAGTAAACATTGGCGGCTTTCTGGCTATGCGAAGCAACAGTTGGTTCGAAAAGGCTACCATGTTCAACATCCTGTACGAAGGGTTCATCACCTATGGCGGCATGGCTGGCCGCGACATGAATGCCCTGTCCGTTGGGCTGGAAGAAGTAACCGACCGCGACTACCTGGAAACGCGTATCCGGCAGGTACATTACCTGGGCAACAAACTGACCGAAGCCGGAATCCCGGTACAGCAGCCATTGGGCGGACATGCTGTTTTTGTGGATGCAGGCCGGTTTCTGCCCCATGTGCCCAAAGAAGAGTTTGTAGCCCAGATGCTAACCGTTGAATTGTACCTGGAAGCTGGCGTGCGCGGTGTGGAAGTTGGAGCCCTGCTGGCCGACCGCGATCCAATAACCCGGGAGAACCGGTACCCTGCTGTGGAGTTTTTGCGCCTGGCCCTGCCACGCCGTACCTACACCAACAATCACCTGGATGTGGTGGTTGCCGCGCTGAAAAACATTTACGAACGGCGCACTGAAATTAAACATGGTTTTGAGATTGTACACGAAGCCCCGGTGATGCGGCACTTTACCATGCGGCTGAAACCAATCGGGGAGTAAACCAACATAAGGCAAAAGGCAAGGTAGTGCATATTAGTCACGACCTGTCGTGACCGTACAAGGCTTTCCCTGCTAGCGACGGTTCGGTTTTTCAGATGTTGAGTAGGTCCACGGTATGCCGTGGCCGTGCGGATTCCTTCAGCAAAAAAGCAGAACCACCCGGCAATCCGGGCGCTGTAATAGTGAACACCTAAAAAGACAGCCCCAACCGGATGCTGATTCCACCTGCAAAAAAAAAGAGGGACCTTGTTCGGGCCCCTCGTTCAACTATCCTGAAAAAATTTCAAAAGGTACGTTCACTAACCAATTCACCGGAAGCATCATATTTCTTCCAGGTACCGGATTTCTCTCCGTTTACATAGCTCATCTCGTAAATCAGGTTTCCGTTGTCGTCCCACACTTTCCATTCGCCATGTTTATGGCCATCCTGGTAGTTGGCAACAGCTACCTTCA
>JBFXGM010000064.1:0-3174 GCA_050178015.1 Mangrovibacterium sp. | reverse complement strand
CCAGAGCTCCTTTTTCAGATTCGAAAGGCCCGTGATTCTCATGAGCACTAAAAATCTGGTAATCTCCTTCGTGGTAAAGTTTACCTTCGCTTTTGTATTCTCCTTTCAGGATAAAGTGCTGCTCGGTGGTAATGTGGGTATGGTCAGCCATGTGGAAATTTTCAGGCAACCTGAGCAGAATTGTCTTTTTTCCGTCCTGGTCGCGCAAGGTTTTTTTCTGAGCACCGCTCCCATACTCTGATGCTTCCTGCCAATGAGCGTCGTTGTATAAATTCATTCGTTCTTTCATCGCAAAGCCCTCCTTAAAACGTCAATTAATTTTTAGTGATACTACATTTCTTATACGATGACTTATTCCGATTTGATGTTTATTCGGTTGGATTTTATAAAATTTTTGAGCGCAAAGTGGATTAGGATCCGAGCATATTTAAACAGCAGTCCTGCACTTTATCAGGCTCCGGGGCATCCCAACTGTTTCTAACAAGAAATAGCCCCAACGGGACATTTTTTTTCACAAACCCCGCACCCCATGCAGTTGTCTTCATCAATGAAAGCCTTCCCGTCTTTTAAGGTGATTGCTTCCCGCGGACATAGATCGATACAGCGGCCACAGCCGATACAAATTTCAGAATTTACGCTGGGGAAGTTCTTTTTTATTGGTTTAAGGCTGGCTGTTTCCGTTGTTGTACCGGTCGGTTTTTCTCCCCGGGCTAAGGGCACGCCACAAATCGGGCAAAGCGAGTTGCGGCACGGACTTCCTTGATCGTGAGGGGTACTGAATCCACACGTTGGACAGGTGCAACAATTCTGATTATTTTTGGGGCCCATCCGCTGAGCTCCTCTTTTTCCCATTCCTTTTCCTCTCATTCTCCGCGGATTGTTAAAAATATAAATCTCTTTCCCCGTTTCTGATTCGTTGTAGTTTGGCGCGAAGTTCTTCCAGCCGTTTTTCGTTGGCAATTTTATGCTGATTAACTTCAATAGCTTTCCAGCCTTTTACTTTCACTGGTTCCGAAGCATAATCTTCGAGGTATTCGGCCAGGGTGAGCATGGCATTGGGTGTGCAATACTGGTGAATGAAGCCCGGCACCGATATCTCCATGAAATGCTCGCCAGTGCGCCCCAGCCGGTAACAGGCCGTACAAAACGAAGGGAGGAAATCTTCGTTGAGCAATTCTTCGATGATTTCGTCCAACGAGCGCGAATCGTTAATAAAAAACTGTTCGCGATTCAGGTTTTGTTGTTCATTGAGGCTTCGGGAGTAAGCGCCCAACTCGAGTTTGGTGCCCCCGTCGATTTGCGATACCCCGTATTTCATCACTTCCTTTCGCACCACCGGTGATTCCCGGGCAGTAAGAATCATTCCGGTGTAAGGAACGGCAAGCCGAAGAATGGCTACCAATCGTCCAAAATCGCTATCATTAACCTGATGTTTCGTCGGCATGTTCAAGCTTAACGCATCTTTTATCCGGGGAAACGAGATGGTGTGTGGGCCAACGTTGTAACATGCTTCGAGGTGATTGGCATGGCGCACCAGGCCCAGCACTTCGAAACGCCAGTCGTACAGGCCAAACAAAGCTCCAATTCCCACATCGTCAATTCCTGCTTCCTGTGCCTTGTCGAGCGAAATCAGCCGGTTCACGTAGTCGCGTTTTTTACCGGCCAGGTGGTACTGGTAGTAGGCTTCGGAGTGGTACGTTTCCTGGAAGACTTGATAGGTGCCAATGCCAGCCTGCTTCACGGTGCGGAAGCCTTCGATGTCGAGCGGTGCCGCGTTGATATTTACCCGGCGTATCTCGCCTTTCCCTTTTTTGGTGGTGTAAACGCTTCGCACGGTTTGCGCAATGAAGTCGGCCGAATATTCGGGGTGTTCCCCAAAAACCAGGATCAGCCGCTTCTGCCCGTTATCTTCGAGGGCTTCTACCTCGGCCCTGATTTCATCGGGCGACAAGGTTTTGCGAATGGCCTCCTTGTTGTCGGTGCGGAAGCCGCAATACTGGCAATTGTTGATGCACTTGTTTCCGATGTACAGCGGAGCAAAAAGAACGATGCGGTTCCCGTAAACTTTTTCTTTTAACCGAAGCGCACCTTCCTTAATTTGTTCGATTAGTTCAGGGTCATCGGCGTTAATCAGCACCGCAGTTTCTTCGAGCGTCAGCCGCTGCTTGTCGAGCGACTTACTGATAATGTCGCGCACTCGTTCGCGAGAGGGAGCCGCGTTTTGGAGGTATTCCCAAATTTCGCCGGCATCGATAAAGGGCTGCATGGGCTGATCGGGGATACAGTATTTTTCAGGAGTAAATTTCATCGGTATAAATTTTTGCTCAGACTTTTCATCTCATTATTCTTTAGTTGGCAACCAGCATGTCCTTGATTTTAACTATATTTTCATTTTTATCCCGGATAAAATATATTTCAACAGCTTCTTTTGTTTGGAAAATGTTTTGTGATATTTCGCTGCTGATCGAAAATTTTCGTCGGATGGTGAGTTGCAGTACTTCTTTGCAGAAATTTTCAATTTCCACTGGATCAATAATTGTTAGCGCTATGTGCAGGAACATTTTTTTGTATTTTTACGAACAAATCTAATAGAACATTTGTTCATATTCAGCTTTTTGATGGATTAATTTTATCTAATTTTTCCAGCTATGGTTGAGGTTCTTGTTCCGACTTTCAAGCAAACATTCATGATAACAGCTTTTGTGCTGTTTATGATGGTTGTTATCGACTATGTAAATGTTCAAAGCAAAAGTCTCTGGGCAGAAAAGCTTCAGCAAACTCCCGTGCTGCAAATTATTGTTGCCGCGCTGTTGGGGATCACTCCCGGTTGTTTAGGGGCTTTTACGGTGGTTTCGTTATACACCCACCGCATCATGGGTTTTGCCGGATTAGTGACGGTGATGATTGCCACATCGGGGGACGAGGCTTTTGTTATGTTTGCCATGTTCCCGGCTAAAGCATTTATACTCCAGCTAATTTTGTTGCTGGTTGCTGTTGCAACCGGATTGGTTGTGCATTTGTTTGAAAGCAAGAAAAAAACGGCTGCTGTGCATGGATTTGTAGTTCACGAACATGGAGATTGTACCTGCTTTGTCAGAACTGAAATTATCCCGCAACTAAAGAAAATCTCTTTCGAAAGGATTATACTCATTTTGGGTTCATCCATTTTTATTT
>JBFXGM010000063.1:0-3304 GCA_050178015.1 Mangrovibacterium sp. | reverse complement strand
AATCGTTTCTCTGGTCGGGTTGTTGGGAAGTGGTTGTGTAAGATGACTTCGGCGTTTATTATCAAGGAGTTACGAGGAGCGCGGGCTTTGAGACTGTTTTGCGGTAGGTCGGCGTTCCCTCCACCACTAATATTTAAACAAACCGATCCTGTTGCCGAGTCCGGCACGCGGGATCGGTTTTTTTGTTTTTATAAATTAGGGGCGTATCCCAAATTGAGCATTCCGCCAAACGTCCTGCAATCACTCCCGTTTCGGGGAGTCTTGTTCAACTCTCTTCTCTGTTGCCGTTATCTTCTCCGTTTTCTCAGCTTCTGTTTCCGCCCCAAGTCCAGCGGTATTGGGGTTGGCTGAAGCCTGCTCCTGCTATGCCATTTCCGCCTGATACTGCCGAAACGCTTCGGCAATTCCGTCAAACAAATCATTAATATCCATCAGATTCTCCTGTGTTCTGGTTTCTCTGCACCTTACTTACCGGAGAAGCGGAGAACGTGTCGGGCAATTGAAATATTTTCTTTGAACACATCCTTCCGAACAGTACTGGGAAGGTAAGAAATTCGGCCAAACTCGGTTACATCGGGAAAGAAAACTTGATTTTTTCAGTTCATCTATATATCTTTAACCCTGTTTAACCTAATGTAGCCGGATTGTACCCCTATGGATGCCTTCCGGTTAAACAACTTGACGAGCCGCCACACATTAAAAAATGGCACGGCCCTCAAAGAATGATGGAGTCGAAAATGGAAGACAGATGGTTGTCCGTGGATGAAATTGGAGACTATCTCGGGATCAAGCGAGATACCGTCTATAAATGGATAAGCGAAAAAGGCATGCCCGCCCACAAGATCGGTCGTCTTTGGAAATTCAAGAAAGATGAAGTGGACCAATGGGTGCGATCAGGCGGTGCGGCTGCAGGCAATGAACAAGATGATGCAAACAAAGCCGAATAACGCAATCAGGAGTTTATAGATGACAAGTAACCAACAACGCGCGGCACTGCAGCGCCAGATCTGGCAGATCGCCAATGATGTTCGAGGCGCAGTGGATGGCTGGGATTTTAAGCAATATGTACTCGGCACCCTGTTTTACCGCTTTATCAGTGAAAACTTTTCCAGCTACATCGAAGCAGACGATGACAGCATCAACTATGCCGAGCTTTCAGATGACATTATCACCCCGGACATAAAAGGGTTGTTTGCCGATTTCGACACCACCAGCAACCGCCTCGGCAACACAGTTACCGACAAGAACACCCGTCTGGCTGCTGTAATCAAGGGGTTGGCCGGACTGGACTTCGGTGATTTTCAAGGCAACCATATTGACCTGTTTGGCGATGAAAAACCCTTTGATGCCATCGTCTCCAACCCGCCCTATTCAGTGAAGTGGATAGGCGCAGACCACCCGACGCTGATTAACGATGACCGCTTTGCACCCGCCGGTGTACTCGCCCCCAAATCCAAGGCCGACTTTGCCTTTGTGCTGCACGCGCTCAGTTATCTTTCCAGTAAAGAGCAGGTGGATCACTTTGCCCAATCCATAGATAACGACCGGATAGCTGCCAACGACTACAATCTTTCCGTCAGCAGCTATGTGGAAGCCAAAGACAACCGCGAGGTGATTGATATTGCAAAGCTCAATGTCGAGCTGAAAACCACCGTTGCCAAGATTGACCGGCTACGCTCGGACATTGATACCATTGTTGCGGAGATTGAGGGATGAAACCACGAATGCACACGAATAGACACGAATTACTTCTGAAGGATGAGGTGTTTCAGGTTGTGGGCTGTGCCATGGAAGTATTGAATACACTGGGTCATGGCTTGCTGGAAAAACCGTATGAAAATGCTCTGGTGGTTGAGTTTCAACAACAAGGAATTCCTTTTGCTCAACAACCTCGATTTCCCGTTACATATAAATCGGTGAACGTCGGTGAGTATATCCCCGACTTGATTGTTTTCGATAAAATCATCGTGGACACAAAAGCGATTGAAAAGATCGGCAACAATGAGAAAGCTCAAATTATAAACTACTTAAAAATCACTGGCCTGAGAGTCGGCCTGGTACTGAACTTTAAGCATGCCAAACTGGAATGGGAGAGAATTGTTTTATGAAACCACGAATGGACACCAATAAACACGAATTAATAAAAATTAATATTAGTGAAAATTCGTGTTCATTCGTGGTTACAAAACGGGGTGAAATATGATTTTAGAAAATAAACTGGGCATCACCAATCAGGTTGAACTGGCTAAAGTCGAAGAAAAAATAAGCAAACAAAAAGCCCGCCAGCTTTTTGATACGGGCCACATTGATCGGGTAACCGTCGGAACCTTTGAAGGGCTGGCTTTCATTCATAGCTATCTGTTTGGTGAGATTTATCATTTTGCGGGAAAAATCCGCGAGGTGAATATTGCCAAGGGCAATTTTCGTTTTGCACCGGTGATGTATTTGGAAGCATCCCTGAACCACATCGATTCCATGCCGCAGAGCAACGTGGATGAAATCATCGAAAAATATGTCGAGATGAACATCGCCCACCCCTTTCGGGAAGGCAACGGCCGCGCCACCCGCATCTGGCTGGATTGCATGTTGAAAAAAGAGATCCGAAATGTCATCGACTGGAACCAGGTCGATAAAGAGGAATACCTGTCCGCCATGGAGCGCAGCCCGGTAAAAGATGTGGAAATCAAGGTGCTGCTGAAAAGTGCGCTGACCGACCGGATCGATGACCGCGCCCTGTTCATGAAAGGCATCGACGTCAGCTATTTCTATGAAGGCTATAGCGAATTTAAAACCGAGGAGCTGTAGCATGAGAATGGAACCACGAATGCATACCAATTAAAACCCATTCGTGAAAATTCCTCTTCATTCGTGGTTAAAAAATGTGAGGGCAAAGCATGAGCAAAAAAGAGGCGATACAAGTTTTTGAAGACCGCAAGGTTCGTACCTTGTGGGATGATGATACGGAAGAATGGTATTTTTCCATTGTTGATGTGGTGGCCGTATTAACGGACAGCGTGAACCCGACAGCGTATTGGCGTAAACTCAAAGAACGCCTGAAAAAAGAGGGCAATCAAACCGTGACAGATTGTCACGGTTTCAAAATGCAGGCGGCTGACGGCAAAATGCGAAAAACCGATTGCGCCGATACCGAGCAGCTTTTCCGCCTGATCCAATCCAACGGTGTGTGTCAAGCAAGTTGTCGCCTTTTTTTCAAACGAAGTTCCAAGCTCTACCGCACAATTCTCTCATGGCCTCCGACGAGCAATTGGGGGCCCATTCTCGGCCATGAGAGAATTGTGCTATA
>JBFXGM010000062.1:0-5717 GCA_050178015.1 Mangrovibacterium sp. | reverse complement strand
GAAGCGTGGAAAAATGCGACTCTTTGCTCCATTAATTCAAAATCTGAGCTTGGTATGCTTCCTCTAATTATTAGGACAGCTTATTTTTTTAACGGCGAGGAATATTTGGAACAACTTTTTATTCAACTAGAACAAAGTTCTGAGAATAGAGATATTTCTAAAATTTTGGAAGCGATTGAATTAATTTTACCAAATCGAGAGGAAAAAATTATTCCTCCAATTGTGAGGATGTTGAATGAAGACGGGAAATTTGAGAATATATTTAAAGATTGTCCATAATGAGTTGGAGAAAATATGAAAAGGATATTCTAAAATATTTTCAGGAAACATATCCTGAAGCGAATATTTTATTTGACCAGAAAATTCAAGGTAAATATTCAAAAGTAAGTCGCCAGATTGATATTTTAATTGAAGGAGAAATTGCTGGTTACCAGATTAGGATAGTAGTTGATTGTAAATACTTTTCGAAAAAAATAGATGTTAAGCACGTTGAAAGCTTTTGCTCAATGGTTGAGGACGTTGAAGCTCATCAAGGAGTACTTATTACTCAAAAAGGCTTTTCAAAAGCAGGAATTAATAGAGCTCATTATGGTATTCAAAAGGTTGAGTTGGATATAATAAATTTCGATGAACTTAAAGAATTTCAAAGTTTTGCTGCATTTCCATACATTGACCATTTTAGCGTAATTGTGCCAGCCCCTTTTGGTTGGGTTCTAGATTTGGTTGATAAAATAAATTCATTTGCATCTTTGCATCAACGAGGATTGACGTTAAAGGAAGCTCAAAAAAGAAATGAATGGATGTATATGCAATTTTGGGTTAAAGAAGGAACAAATGATAATATTGAATCTTTAATTGAAATTCAAAATAAAAATATCCTTCAAATTGACTCCAAATCTAAATTCACATATAATAATCATGTTAAACGGACTGATGGTTATCCAACCAAGATTAGAATTGCTGAAATTTCAAGTTATCCTGCAATTGAAGTTACAGGTTTTATAGAATTTGAAAAACACATATTCTTTATTGTCCTTTTCACTGCAAAGGAACTTTTAACTAAAAACCTAAGAAAACTTCAGCATATACTGAAAGTTGCTACTCCGTCAGAAATTAAATTTGATAATACTATTGTAATAAAACAATGTTTAGAAACAATTGAAGAATCAAAAGATAATGAAGAAAAGGCTGATAAATATTTTCAAATAGGCAAATGGTATAAAGAAATGGATGATTTTGAAAGTGCATTTCAAAGTTATGTAAAAGGGATAGAATGTTTTCCTTTACATTATACTTATTTGAAAAAAATAATTAGGGAAGCATTAGCGCAAAAGTTGGATAATGACGCCCTAAAATATTCAATTCAACTTTTTGATATTGAACCCAAAAATCCCAGAGTTCCTCAAGATTTAATTGAAATTTACTTTGACCAAAATAAGCAAGAATTGTTAATTACTTTTTTTAAAAATTCATTAGAAAAATATAAGCAACCTGAAGAATTGGGGAACTTATATTTTCATCTTGGATTAGTTTATTTAAACATAGGAGTTAAAGATAAGGCAGACTACTCTATTAAAAAATCTAAAGAACTTTTTGAAGTAGTTCTTCCTAAGAATCATCCAGTATTTAAGACTATTAAAGAATATGAAAAAGAATAACAGGGCATAACACTTAGCCTCGAATCAATCGTTGCTTGCATACGCTTTGTATTGGAGGGTATGTTGAACTAAACCTTCCTTGCGAACAACCACCCCACCCGCTGGCGCGAATTTGCAATTCGTGCCATGATGAACAACTGATAAAAGCGCCTTGCAGGCACGGCATCGGTTACAAACCGGCGCCAGCGGAGGCCTCTTATTCACCAGGTGACTCGAAGTCACCTGGTGAATTTCGAAAAAAGCAAGCCCTGCTCTTCCGGATCTGCCAACGACGGCGGTTGGTAGGATCGGCAATCTGATCCAGCAGCGTTGAATAATGTTTCTGCACATCCGGATGAGTTAGGTTTCTTATGTGTTTTCAGGTCATTGGCAGAACTATCGGAAAGGAACGCTCTCCGAAACCGCCCTGCAATTTGCATCCATTGTTGCGCTTAATTGTAAGGAAATCAACACACACGGAAAACTCACAGATTTGTTTTAAATTTGAAGAAAAAAGCGATTGATGGAAACCAAAATAAGATACTGGATTGACTTATCTGATTATGACCTTGAAACAGCAGAAGCAATGTTGAGCAGTAAGAGGTATCTTTACGTAGGTTTTATGTGTCACCAGACAATAGAGAAAGCTTTTAAAGCTTATTTTGTAAAATTAAATCCAGAAACAGCCCCATTTACGCATAGCCTCTCCTATTTAGCGAAGAAAGGAGAATTCTATGAATCGCTTTCAGAATCGCAGAAAGAATTTATCGACCAAATTGAACCTCTGAATATAGAGGCGCGGTATCCTTCACATAAAGAAAGACTATTACGGAGCTTGACTGACACAAAGTGCATCGAACTGATTCAAAGAACTAAAGAATTGCAAAAATGGATAAAGGAGAAGCTATAATTAAAGTAAAGCAATACAGCGCTTTGCTGAAGCAGTATATGCAATTTGAGAAAATCTATCTTTTCGGTTCATATGCAAAGAACACGAACAGCGAAGATAGTGATATTGATGTGGCGATTGTTGTAAAAAAGATTGACGGTGATTTTTTCTCAATTAATCCCTTGCTTTGGAAACTCCGCAGACAAATTGATGACCGAATTGAACCAATTCTTATCGAAAGTGAATTTGACGAGGCTGATTTTATTGGTGAAATTCAGAAAAGTGGGATTGAAATTGCTTAGAAAAAAACAACTAAGCGAAATAAATCTACTTTGACAGATTAAAAAAGAATCTCGATTTTTCTCCTGTTTTACCCCTGTCCGGCAGTTGCCGGATGTCAGGAGAAAAATCTGGCTGTTCCCGGCAGTTGCCGGATTCAGGGTAAAAACAGGCAGATTTTTCGAATGTGTCAAGGTAGAAATAAATAGCCCCTATGATTGATACTATCAAATGATACGATCAAGACTTTGCAAAATGAACCCACCGTACAAAATAACCGGAACGTTTTTAAAACTGTTTGTTTCGATTTGATCAGGCGCGGCGGCGTCTGGCCCGGTATTGGTAGTAGGTCATGACAATTTCCAGCGCGCGGCGGATCGCCTCGTTGATTTGGCGATGTTCGTTGGCCAGCGAAAAATCAATAGCCGCCAGCCGCATGTAATAATCGGTGGCCTTGGGTGCTTTGGTTAGTTGTGCCGGTTTCAGCTGACGATAACTTTCCGATTCTTTAATGGTTTTGCAGGTCACCAGCCGGGTTTGGCTTTGCTTGTCGAGGTTGGCCGAGTAGCCGAACAGGCGGCAAATCAGTCCCCGGAAGCGGTACTGGCTGCATCCTCCGTTTGTTTGTCCCAAGGCCGAAAAAAGGGAACACAGGTTATCATTTGGTAGTTGCTCCAAGCGGTCGTAAAATGCTTCGGCCTGCCCGTTCCGGAACAGGTGATAGGCCAGCGGCAAAAATTCGAGCGGCGTGGCCGAGATGTCCTTCTTCAAACAGCACAAGTGACAGCCTGACGGACACGACAGGCCTCCTGACTTGCTGAACTTTTCAGTGTGCAAAACAACGTCGTTTAAAACTTTTTGCACGCGTTGAACTTTCCGGTACATAGGGGGTGATCACCAAAATTAGTTTGGTTGAGCGCGCCAAATCTAGCAAATTGTTGGATTGCTGATGCTTTTTTGACGTGATATTTTATGTTCCGGTGAAATATTTCTTCGTGGCTCAGAAACGAAAGTAAATAAAGGGCTGAAGCGCGGATTGGGCTGCTTGTGAGATGATGAGTAATATGATTACTACAGCGATGATCTGCCAGGCGAGCGCCAACCGGATAAAACGTCCGCGTATTTGCTCTTTCCATTGCCAGGGAAACCAGATTAAGATCAGCCCCAGCAGAAAAATACCAATCGTTGGCGCGTAGGCTTGCAGGCCGGCAGTTGAAACCTGAGGCGTAAAATGGTGGCTCAGCTGGTAGAAGAATTGGGCGATACCCATCTGATTGTTGGCCCGGAAGAAGATCCAAGCGAAACTAACCAGTTGGAAGGTCAGGAAAATGGTAACGGCTTTTCGCCAGCGGCCATTTTTATTTCCTGCCGGGTAAAGTTTCCGGATGATTTTTTCGATGACCAAGCCTGCTCCGTGGATGGCCCCCCAGATTAGGAAGCGCAGGTTGGCGCCGTGCCACAGTCCTCCCAGAATCATGGTAACCATTAGGTTGAGGTAGGTTTTTGCGATCCCATTTCGGTTGCCCCCCAGCGGAATGTACAGGTAGTCTTTCAGCCAGAGTGAAAGCGAAATGTGCCAGCGGCGCCAAAAATCGGTCAGGCTGGTGGCCTGGTAGGGGGCGTTAAAGTTGACGGGGATTTTGAACCCCAACATTAGGGCCAACCCGATGGCGATGTCGGTGTATCCCGAAAAGTCGCAATATATCTGGATCGAATAGGCATACACAGCCAGCAGGTTTTCCAGCCCCGAAAAGGAAAGCGGCGCATCAAATACCCGGTCAATATAGTTGAGGGCCAGAAAATCGGCAATCACCAGCTTCTTGAACATCCCTTTTGTAATCAGGTAAACAGCATGGCCGAATTCAGCCTTTGTGAGCCGGTACTGTTGATACAATTGGGGAATGAAGGAGGCCGCGCGGACAATTGGCCCTGCCACCAGTTGCGGGAAGAAGCTGAGGTAAAAACTGAAATCGAGCGGATTTCGCACAGCCTCGACCTTTTTGGAAAATACATCCACCAGGTAGCTGATAGCCTGGAAGGTGTAAAACGAGATGCCAATGGGCAGCAAAATGGTATGCGTATCGGCAAAACCGGCTACTACTTGGTTCAGGCACCAGCCCAACCAGTTAAAGACTTGCCATTCGGTGTTGAATAGTTGGTTGGCCGTTTCGGTAAAAAAGTAGGCATATTTGAAGTAGCCCAGCAGAAGCAGGTTGAAGGAAGCGGAAAGCGTCAGCCAAAGCTTTGTTCTTCGTCCTTGACCAACAAGCCGGGCAAAACCGTAGTTGGCCAGGCATGAAAACAGGAGTAACACCAGAAAGGCGCCGTTCATCCGGTAGTAGATAAACCAGCTGATGGCCAATAGATAACTGTTCCGCAGCCGGTTTTTTCGGTAGATGAAAGCGTACAGCCCCACAAAGGCGGTGAAGGCCAGCCAGAACGCGAGCCCGGTGTAAAACAGCGGCTTATCCGGCTGGTAATACAGCAGGCTTTCCAAAATATTTTTTACCTGCTGTTCCATGTTGTCGTATTTTTCTCCTGTTCCTGTACTTGTTCCTCCAGCAGAAGACGGGTCAGTTCCAGTCCGATTTTTTCGGCGCCTTCGCCGGTGAAGTGGGTGTAGTCTGTGCGGGCAAGCGGGGGCTGGGCATTTACCCAGTCAACCATACTGCCCGGCCCTCCCATATAGGCTTCCAGATCAAAAAAAGCACAATGGGTTTCAATAGCTATTTCGTGTTGAAGTTGTTTGATCTGTTGAATGTTGGGATACGAAACAAAGGCCCCTTCCACCCGTTGGGACATATCCGATACACCAATATTGAGGATGGGAGCCGTTGGGCAATGCTCCTTTAAAAAGCGGATTTGGCGGGTAAAACTTCGTCGGAAGAGCGCTGAATCTTCGGTTGGGCTGG
>JBFXGM010000061.1:0-7082 GCA_050178015.1 Mangrovibacterium sp. | reverse complement strand
GATCAAGAAACTCGAAGATGAAAGAGGATTTTTTGGGAGATCCTGGTGTAAAAAAGAAATGGAAGAACACGGACTTAATGCCAATGTGGTACAGGTCAACACTTCGTTAAGTTATAAAAAAGGCACCGTGAGGGGATTACATTATCAAAAGCACCCCTATGAAGAAACGAAACTGGTCAGGTGCACCAAAGGGGCAATCTTTGATGTAATTGTAGATTTGAGACCCGATTCACCAACCTATAAAGAATGGTTTGGGATTGAGCTCAACGAAAACAACCATAAAATGCTCTACGTCCCGGAGAAATTTGCACAGGGTTTTATCACGTTGGAAGACAATTGCGAAATGACTTATTTTACGACCCAGTTCTTCGCACCGGACGCAGCCATCGGCTTACGATACAACGACCCTCAATTTAACATCGAGTGGCCAATAGAAGCAAAAATCGTTTCGGAAAAGGATAAAGAAGCTCCGGATTTCAACGAAAGTATGGTGCCATAATTATTGGATCTTCAAGATCGCGAAGCATACAAAGCATGAAAGTTCTTAACAAGTGCAATTTTTGCAAAAGCCCCCTGAATCACTTAGTTGTTGATTTGGGCATGCAACCACTATGTGAGGATCGGATAAAACCGGAATCACTTAACCAGATGGAACCGCACTTCCCGTTGAAAGCTTTTGTATGCAACAAGTGCTTCCTGGCACAGGTTCCGGAAAGCGCATCTCCTCAGGTAATTTATCGCGATTACGGATATTACTCCTCTTTTTCAGACACTTGGCTTGAACATGCCCGGAAATATGTCCATCTCGTCCTAAAAAGATTCAGCATCAATAAAAATAACCTGGTAGCCGAAATTGCCAGTAATGATGGCTACCTGCTGCAATACTTTGCAGAAAAAGGCATTCCGGTTCTTGGAATTGATCCGGCAGAAGCCGTAGCTCAATATGCCATCAAAGAAAAAGGGATTCGAACTGAGATTCTATTTTTTGGTGTTGAAACAGCAAAATATTTGGTGAAAAACTACGGACAGGCAGACCTGATTATCGGGAATAATATTCTCGCCCATGTGCCGGATATCAATGACTTTGTACAAGGGATGAAACTTTTTCTGAAATCCGAAGGCGTAATCACGATGGAATTCCCGCATTTGCAGCGGCTCATTGAGGGAAACCAGTTCGACACCATTTACCACGAACATTTCTCCTACCTCTCCTTCTCAACAGTTAATGAAATTTTTCAGGAGCATGGACTTGAGCTCTTTGATGTGGAAGAACATCCCACCCACGGAGGATCTATCCGGATATACGCCCACCATTCAGAAGACACATCTAAATCTGTTCAACAAACGGTGCCTGATTTGCTGAAAAGAGAAGAATCATTGGGAATGAGAGATTTGACATACTACAATTCCTTCAATGAAAAAGTGAAAGAAACCAAACGAAAAATTCTGGAGTTTCTGATTCAGGCGAAACGTGACGGCAAGCATATCGCAGGTTACGGAGCACCTGGGAAAGGCAACACCTTACTGAATTATTGCGGAATAAGAACTGATTTTCTGGACTACACAGTTGACCGAAGTCCATTTAAGCAAGGTAATTATTTGCCCGGCACGCATATCCCGGTTTTTCCCCCGGATATTCTAAAAAAAACGAAACCGGACTATGTCTTTATTCTTCCCTGGAATTTGAAGGATGAAATTATCAGCCATCACCAGTACGTCCGGGACTGGGGTGGTAAATTTGTCGTTCCTATCCCGGAATTAACTATCATCGATTAGATTTTTTCCAACAAACGATCTTTCACAGCAACTCGGGTTCATCTAGTTGAATTGAACTCGCCCATCAGAAATAATCATTAAGAAACATAAAAACAAGCCTTATGAAAGTTGTATTATTTTGCGGAGGCCAAGGCATTCGGCTCAGGGAATATTCCGATCAGATACCCAAACCCATGGTACCCATTGGCTACCGGCCAATCTTGTGGAATATCATGAAGTATTATGCAAGTTACGGGCATAAGGATTTCATCTTGTGCCTGGGATACAAGGCCGATGTCATTAAAAATTATTTTATCAATTATGATGAAACCCTCTCAAACAACTTTGTTTACACAAAAGGGGGCAGAGATATTGAGCTGCTAAATTCGGATATTGATGATTGGAAAATCACTTTTGTGGATACCGGAATGAATGCCAATATCGGAATGCGCTTGATGCAGGTTAAAGAATTTCTGCAAGATGAAGAAATGTTCCTGGCGAATTACAGCGACGGATTGACAGATCTCCAACTTCCGGATATGATTGACTGGTTTGAAAAAGAAAAAGACAAAACAGCCGCTTTTATGGCCTACCAACCAACACAAAGCTTTCACATCGTTCAGCGGGAGAACAATGGGATTGTAAAGAAGATAAGCCATATCGGAGCTTCCAACCTCCACATAAACACCGGGTATTTCATCCTCAGAAAAGAAATTTTTGACTATATGGAATATGGTGACGAACTGGTTGATCAACCCTTTAACCGGCTTATCGGAAATAACAAACTTGTTTCGTGGGAACACAAAGGATTTTGGGCAAGCATGGATACCTTCAAGGATAAGAAAACACTGGATGATATTTATGCTCAGGGTAATCCGCCATGGGAAGTATGGAGCAATATGGAAATGCCGGAGAAACACAGAACTAAACTGACAAAAACATTTCCCAGCTATGTTGTCGTTTAATTTTAAAAAAGATAGTCCGCTGAACATTCTGTGCCTGGGCGCCCATTGCGATGACATTGAAATTGGTGCAGGCGGCACATTGCTAAAAATCTTCGAGAAATATGAAATCGGGAAGGTGGTTTGGGTGGTATTCGCCTCAAACGAAATCAGGAAAGCAGAAGCCATCACCAGTGCCAACCAATTTCTCAGCAACATACCCAATAAAAAAGTCAGCGTAAACTCATTCCGCGATGGTTTTCTACCTCAGAAGCACTGGGAGATAAAAGAATATTTCGAAGAAATAAAAAAAGAGTTTATCCCGGACCTGATTTTCACTCATTACCGGGACGATCGTCATCAGGATCATCGTTTGGTGAGCGACCTGACCTGGAATACCTGGAGGAACCACTTCATCCTGGAATACGAAATCCCTAAATATGACGGTGATTTGGGTATCCCAAATTTCTATGTGCCACTTCAGGAAAAGCATCTTCAGGCCCGGAATAACATCCTGCTACAAAGTTTTGCCTCCCAGCACGAGAAACACTGGTTCGATGAAGCAACCTTCAATGCGCTGCCCCGCCTGAGAGGCATGGAATCGGCCACTACGTTTGCCGAGGCTTTTTATGCGCGCAAAATGGTTTTTTAAGATCTACAGATTTATCGTGAATGACTGTTTTGCTGTCTTATTTTTCAATTTCAGCTACCGAATGTTCCCTATTCTGCAATCTGCGTTCATCCATGAATTTCTGAATACAACGTAAATATTTCCTAGATTAATCTGCAAGAAATAATAAGCATCCAGTGAAACAGTCAAAAAACAATCAGGTTAAATTTCTAGCTAAACTTAAAAAGAGAATCCTTAAAGATCTTGAAATACTAAACAATCATTTCCATAGATTCACCAATCACTTAAACCCAATTAAAGATCGCTTAGTAATCAAAGTAAAGCTTTATGAAGACTTAAATGAATCACAGCGAAAGTCCGTCAATTATGCCTTTAAAAAAGTCTACCAGATCACGTTGGAAAAGCACCATGAAGAATGGGAAAAGCCCCACTATATCGCGTTAGGATATCTAAGCAATAAACTTATAGCGATACGTTATATTGTACTGGCGGAAGCACTATTTGATGGCGCCCCTGTTAAACTTGCCGGTACGGGAGGCTTACTAACTATTCCGTCGTACCGACGATTAGGAATTGCTGAAGAAATTTTCAGACATGTTGATGATTATATTTTCGATAATTTTAACATTGATTGTGGACTTTTTATTTGTGGTAAATCACTAGTTAAATATTATGAAAGATTAGGATGGACAAAACTAAATTGCTACAAACTTTTTTATCAAAACAACGATAATAAAATTTCTCGACTTAAAAAATATGCTGTAATGATCAAATCAAAGAAAAGGATTTACAATCCAGAATTAATTGAGATCAAAGGAAAACTCTGGTAGTAAACATTATACTTAACCCTCCCTTGCCCATAAAGTCCACGCTAAAATTATTTTTAAAAAAAAATCCTCAAAAACCCAATTTCAATGAAGCATAGTATCTGCCCATGCTGCCAAAGTAAAAATCTTAAAGATTTTTTCGTTCTGAAAAATGCACCAATACATAGCCTGGTAACCATCAAAACCTACGAAGAAGCGATTGCTATCCCAAGAAAAGATATCACCCTGACTATTTGTACTGATTGTAGTTTTGTCTTCAACAGTTCGTTCGATACCAGTATTGATTTTTTCACCAATGGTTATGAAGATCAGCAAGGCTTTTCGTCCACGTTCAGAATGTTCCTCACCAAAGTTACAAATCGATTTATTGATAAGTACAACATTCGGGAGAAGGATGTGGTTGAAATCGGATGTGGCAAAGGTGACTTTATTAACTTGTTTTGTGAGCTCGGCAATAACCGGGGCATCGGCATTGACCCGGCGTATGTGCCCGGGCGAAACGAACCGCACCCTAACGTATCATTTATCCGCGAGTTCTATTCCGAAAAACATGGCGAACTACCAATGGATGCCATCACTTGCCGCCATACCATGGAACACATTCACGACACCAATACCTTCGTTAAAACGATCCGGAAATCCCTTAAAGAAGGGCATGATGTAAAACTTCTGATAGAAGTCCCCTGTATCGTACGAATCCTGAATATCCAGGCATTTTGGGACATCTTTTACGAGCACTGTAGTTACTTTAGCCCGGGATCATTAGCCCGGCTCTTCAGAAAAAACAAGTTTGAGGTGCTGGATACTTATCTTGAATATGATAACCAATACTTATTTCTGGAAGCTCAACCATCGCAATCCATACAAAGCGCCGTGCATCCGTTAGAAGAAAGTGTTACCGAGCTACAGGAAGCGGTTGATGATTTTGTTGTCAAAATCAATGACCAACTGGGGAGCTGGAGAAAAAATCTCCAGGAGATGAAAGACAAGGGACAAAAAGTAGTGGTTTGGGGCGGAGGCTCAAAATCGGTGGGTTTTCTTACCCAATTTGACGATCTGCAAGTTATTGAACACGTGGTGGACATCAACCCACACATGCAAGGCAATTTCATCCCGGGTATCGGCATTCAATACATCACACCTGATCAGCTGAAAGAAGTGATGCCAGATGTGGTGATCATCATGAACGGGGTTTACAAAAATGAAATCAACTCAATGCTTGCCGAAAGGGGAATGCACCCGGAGTTAATCTGCTTGTAACATCAGCTACCACAGTTTGACTCCACCTCGCCTGCGCAGCTACAACCACCTCAAAATTAGCCTCCATTGACAATAATCCCCACAAGTGAATTCCGGGACATTACAAATAACGCAGTAAAATGCGGATGAACATCCCCGTTACGTTTAGAGTACATTTTCATCTAATTAAGCCTATCAACATGCAAATAAGGCAATATTCTTATGAAACCTCGGCCCTTTGGCGAAAGTCCGAAGAACTGATGGCCGAGATATCAACCATGGAGCCTTTCCCGCAGTGCCCCGCCCAGGAGCAATTACAGCTGCTCAAAGATGTTGCCCTTACTTTACACCAGGACATTGAACAGGCTTATACCCTGAATGACCGGCAAATCATTCTATACCACTTTTCGAAAGCGAAATCTTCCTGCCAAATCATGGAAAAGATCCTTTCGCGGATTGAAGAAATTTTCAGCCCCCAATCGGTACTCATTTCCATCCGGATTATTGAAGAAATAACGCTTATGCTGAACCATTACATTCATCTCAGCCTGATAAATATTACTATTGAAAAGAAGAATAAAGATTAAGGAAACGGACTTTCTTCCACTGAATCAATCATTCCCAGAATATTCATTGTAAAACTTTCAGCCATGTCGAAAACTGCATTGATTACCGGAGTTACCGGCCAGGATGGTGCGTATTTGTCGGAATACTTGCTAAAAAAAGGATACATCGTACACGGGATCAAGCGTCGTTCATCCCTGTTCAATACCGATCGCATTGATCACCTGTACCAGGAACCGCACCTAGACCACCGCAATTTCATCCTGCATTACGGCGATATGACTGATAGCATGAACCTGACCCGGATCATCCAGGAAGTGCAGCCGGACGAGATCTACAACCTGGCCGCCATGAGCCATGTAAAAGTGAGTTTCGACACCCCTGAATATACCGCTAACGCCGACGGAATCGGTACCCTGCGCATACTTGAAGCAGTGCGCCTGCTCGGGCTGAAAAGCCGCATTTATCAGGCGTCCACCTCCGAATTGTATGGTTTGGTACAACAAGTTCCCCAAACAGAAAAAACACCGTTTTATCCTCGCTCGCCTTACGCGGTTGCCAAAATGTATGCTTACTGGATTACGGTAAATTACCGCGAAGCATACGGCATGCATGCCAGCAATGGTATTTTATTCAACCACGAATCGCCGGTGCGTGGCGAAACCTTCGTTACCCGAAAAATTACCCGCGCCATCAGCCGCATTGCCTTGGGAATGCAGGACAAAGTTTTCCTGGGCAACCTGTCGTCGAAACGCGACTGGGGCCATGCCAAAGATTATATCAAAGCGATGTACCTGATTTTGCAACAGGACCAGCCCGATGATTACGTGATTGCCACCGGAGTTACCACCACCATCCGCGATTTTATCCGCATGGCCTGTAACGAAGTGGGGCTGGAAGTTTCGTTTACAGGAGCAGGCGCCGATGAAAAAGGTTTTCTTTCGGGTATTGACGAAAAAATCTTTACCGAAAAAGTTGGCAAAGCCTATTTGGAAGGCATCAGGAAAAGACTGAAGGATGGAAATCCTGAATTTGTCAGTGTCGATCCGATGTATTTTCGCCCAACTGAGGTTGAATTGCTGATTGGCGACGCAACCAAAGCCCGGACAAAACTGAACTGGACTC
>JBFXGM010000060.1:0-7287 GCA_050178015.1 Mangrovibacterium sp. | reverse complement strand
CACCTCTTCCCATTCCGAACAGAGAAGTTAAGCCCGCCAGCGCCGATGGTACTGCAGTAATGTGGGAGAGTAGGTCGTCGCCAACCTTTCCAAACCCTGTGTTCTCCAGAGCACAGGGTTTTTTAATTATAACGCCTTCGTGATATCCATTCGATTTAGGGATCTCATGGGTGGATACAAAAAAAGCTGCGGATTAAGCAGCTTTTTTGATGTTTAAGTCTCTATGAACAATAGCAATTATGAATATTCATCTGAAAAATTTAAAACCGGTTTTCTTTGAATTTGCAGACACTTTTCCGGTTATCATCTGATAAATTCTTCCCCAGTCCGGCATTCCGCCTATATTTCTGTCATCAATGAACATATCCGCTGAAATTTTACGGCTGGTTGTGGCAATATCAAAATTTTCCTCGGGGTAGCTTTTGTTTACTGCGTAAAACTCCACCCCTCTCTCCTTACAATAGGTAATGGCCTCATCCAGTTCTGTGCCATACCGGTAGGTCCAAAGTATGAGCCTATGTCCTTCTTCCTGTAACAATTTTAGGGTTTGTATGGCAAATGGAATCTCTTTACCGATTTTCGGGTATTTGTGTTCAACAATTGTTCCATCAAAATCTACTGCAATAATCATCGGTGTATGGTTGTGACAAGTTTGTAATATTTATAGATCTCCTGATCGGCTAAAATAGCTAATTTGTTTCAAAATAATAGTCAAAGCCGTAACTGGATTTGAAGCTGTATTTTGCTCCGTAATAGCCGGTATTTGCATATTTCCGAAGATTAATATCATTTAAAATGATACCTGCATTTTTCATCGATTTGTCCGTGTTCATATGGTTTATAAAACGTACTTCGCCTTTGGTGCTATAATCTTGTCGGAGTACAAAGAGGTTTATATCGGTGAATTGGCTGATGATAATACCATCAGAAACCAGGCTCAAGGGCGAATTGTCAATAACAATGTAGTCGTATTCTTGCCGGCAATCGCTAATAAGTTGTTTCAAGCGACCAGTTTCGAGCATCTCGGATGGGTTTGGCGGAACTGGTCCTCCGGATATTAATTGTAAATTTTCGATTTTTGTTTTCTGAATGATTTCGTTCCGTTCATGTTGCCCAATCAGGAATGTGCTTAATCCTACTGTATTTTCGCAGGATAAGTATTTATGGGCACTCGGTTTTCGCATATCACAATCGATAAGCAGAACCTTCATGCTGTTAATGGCAATCATGGAAGCCAGGTTCACTGCGGTAAACGATTTTCCTTCCCTCGGAATGACCGAATTTATACTTATGACCTTAGAGCTTTCATCCGGATAAAGGAATCGCAGATTTGTTCGTAATTCCCTAAATGATTCGGCAATTGCCGAGCGTGGGTGTCTGATGGTTGGGAGCGGTTCCTTTTTATTGTTGTTGTTTATTAAGTTTCCAATTACCTGGATTGAAGTCATTTGTTCAATTTCTTCTGCCGAATTAATCTTATCATTGAAATAATTCATAACAATGATGATGACGAATGGGATCGCCAGGCCCATGAATCCTCCAACTGCTACGTTCATTGTCATACTTGGACCGGTTTGTACCGTGATGTCCGGGGCTGCCTGATCCAGAATTTGTGTGTCAGGGACATTTGAAGCGTGGGTAATAGCTGCTTCTGCCCTTTTCTTTAACAAGAAGGTGTATAGCTCATTATTTAGGTCGAATGACCTTTTGATGTTCATCAGCTCCTGCTCCGTTTTCGGGTAGAGTTTAAGTTGAGCATTCATGTTTTCGATTCTGCGGGTCAGGTTGCTAATGGCAATTTTTGAGTTGTTAATGAGCGTTGCCAGGTTTTCTTTCAATTTCCGCGTTGCCAGTTCGATCTCATTGTTAATCAAGATATAGCTGGGGTTTTTATCTTTTACGGTATAGGAGATAATCTCGCGGCGGCTGTAGAGTTCGCCCAGCTTAGTTACCAAAGCGGCTACGGTAGCATCGGTTATCCCAACAACCGAAGGCGATATCATCTGCTTCATCTTTTCTTTATCGCTCATATAATTTTGAAGATTCAGGTAATATTCCAAACGTACCTGCTCATTCGAACGTTCAGTTTCCAGTTCCACCAACTTTTGCACGATAATATCTCCTTCTTGTCCGATATTTACGATTTGGTTCCGCGATCGAAAAGAAGTAAAATTACTACCGGCTACTTTTAACGTATCGATTACCCCGGAAAGTTGTTCGTCGATAAAGTTCACGGTACTAGCCGACTGCCTGTTTTTCTCGATCAAGCCAAACTGTACAAAAACGTTGCTAAGTTCGTTCAGGTAATCAATCGCTTTTTGGGGATGGCTATCCTCCAGAAGGATCGTGATCAGGTTTGTTCTGACTTTTGGATCCACTGGAATGTCAAGATTTCGGGAGTAGTTTAAAACTTGATCTCTAATGTCATTAAAAATAAAAAAGCATTCAGCCGGGGGAGTTTCTTGCTTTTTCCAGACTGTAAAATTGAAGTATTCATTTTCGAAAGCTTCTCCAAATTTTCTCTTTGCGGTATAATTTAATTTTACGTTTTGCTGATTAATTTTAACTGTTTCATCGATCGTAACTCTGTAATGTGATGAATCAACCATTGATATGTAGATGGGTATATACGTAAGGTTGTTCATTTCGGGTTGCATGGTGATTACAAAGGGTTCATTTCCATACAATTCAATATCTCTAAATAACTCTTTTCTATACCAGGAAGTTGCCCAGTCCAGATTTTCGAGTACCCGGCGGTTGAGCGAATAGGATGTCAGAATACCAATATAATCTTCGATATTGGTATTTTTCCCCTCAAATGGGTTCATAAAACCGTCCATGACAACTTCAGAGGCTGATTTGTCAGATTTTATAATCAAGAGGGTACTTGTTTGGTAGGTTGGAGAGCTGGTTTTCGTTTTTAGGACGGCAAGCGAAACGAAAATCAGAAAACTGAGCGCAAACCAGTACCAGTTCCGGTAGATCTTGTGAAGGAACTTTCTTACCGCTTCAATATCTTCCTTCTCCAGTGCGCTATTAATTTCGTCGATCTTTTTCATTTTTAATGATTTTTTAATCAGTCAGTTCTGTTAAAGTGACACCGCAACGCATATCGGGCAATTAATCTGCCATAAATCGGAGAATAACCAACAACGTAGATATGCTTGACAGGATAAGGGTGTATAATGTAGTATTAATGCGGGTACTTTTCATGGTTTGCGCTTTGATGTAAACCATGTCGTTGGGCTGAAGATAAAAGGCTTCTGAGTCCAGGATGCTTTTTTGGGTCAGGTCGAGCTGGAAGGACTTTGTTCCTTGCGGAACCTCACGCATGACCAGAATATTGCGCAATTCGCCATATTCAGTTATCCCACCTGCCATGCTGATGGCTTCCAGGATTGTCAGTGTATTGTTGTAGTTATACAAAACTCCCGGATTCCTTACTTCTCCCAAGAGGCTTACCTTGAAGTTTAGTAGTTTTACCTGAATGTTCGCATCTTTCAGGTATTCGCCGGCCCGACGCATAATTTCATTTTGGGCGCCGGCCAGGGTAAGCCCGGCCAGATGAACTTCACCCATAATTGGGAGGAACACCTTGCCCCGACTATCAACCTGATAACCATAGATATATTGATCAGCCAATGATTGAAAGCGTTGGTTGTTCATAGCAGCTGCCCCTCCTCCATTATTGTTTGAAAACAGTTCATTGATTTCCGGGTCAATTGTTTTCACCGTAATAAAAAGGTTATCATTGGGCTTTATGATGTGATCGGCTGGTGGAACAGGCAGTCCTTTTTCTATAATTTCACCTTCGATATCCCGAAAGTAAGTCATGTTCTTTTTCGTGCTGCACGAAAACAAGCTTACTGAAATTAATACGATTCCGACAACGCGAAGCCAATTTTTTGTGTTCATAGCTGATCTTTTTTGAATATTACTCATAAAGGTGATAGGATAATATGGACTAGTTGTAAATACTTCGAATTGAAAAACAAGGTTTATCTGCTTCTTGTTGACAGCAGGATGTGTTTTGTCTCGTTATCACAGAGGAAATATCTTTTCTGTAAAATTCTGAGGGGGTAACATTTTGGAGATCTCAGCTCCAAGGCTATAAATGTTCTTCGTAGTCCTGTTTTAAGAAAGACGGAAATGTCTCATTCAAAGGTAGAACAATATGATTGTGGATTTCGACGAAATCTGTATTGGCTAGAAGAGGAAAAGTTATTTAACACGCACCAAACTATGGTTTAGCGTTGTTCTCTTGTACCGAGATAAGCAATTGTGCTGAAACAATTCCTGCAATGATTCCGCTGAAATTGGCTGCCAAGTCCAGGAATGAAAAGCTTCGTCCGAATGGTAATATCGCTTGCAGGATTTCAATAACCAAGCTAAAGGATAGGGTAACTGCGAAAATCAGCGTCAGTCTGCCCCATTTATTTTGTGCCGGGAGGGACATTACGCTCAGTCCGGCTAAAATCAGGTAAAAGAAAAAGTGTACAACCTTGTCGAAATGCGGGATCAGGGGCGCTCTCGGAAATTCTTTCACCGGCATAAGTGACAGGATCAGGATGGTGATCAGCCAAATGATACAAAGAGTACGAACGATCTTTAAGAACCGGGGAGTAGTAAAACTCCTGATTAACGCCATAATTGCCACTAGTTTTCGGTGTTTTTAAAATCAGTTAAAAAATGTTTGATACGTTGCTCCTCTTTCTTATTGCAAACCAATAAAACATTGTTTGCTTCGACAACAATAAAGTCGGTTAATCCCTGAATGATCACATTCTTGCCAGATGTAACATGGACGAGGTTGCCCGAGCTTTCGTAAAAAGCGGCACGGTTGGCCGTAGCTACATTACCCTCCTGGTTTTTCTCTGATTTTTCCCATAAAGCGCTCCAGGTTCCTAAATCGGACCAGCTAAAACCGGCTTTTTGGACATACAGGTTTTCAGCTTTTTCCAGAATACAATAATCGATCGAGATATTTTCGCACGATGGATACGTTTCATCAACAAAAGCTTGTTCCTGATCGGTATAATAATACGGAATCCCTTTTTCGAATGCCCTGGACAATTCCGGCGCATACTTTTCAAAGGCTGAGAGAATAGTCGGGAGTGACCATAAAAAGATGCCTGCATTCCAGAGATAGCTGCCATCGGCCAGGTACTGTTCGGCGGTGGCCAGGTTTGGTTTCTCTTTAAAGGCCGTTACTTTGGCAATTTCAATATTTTTCTGGCTTGTTTGAATGTAGCCATAACCGGTTTCGGGGTGACGCGGTTGAATCCCCAAGGTAAGAATTGCGGGGTTCGAAGCCACAAATTCAAGCCCGGTTTGAATGGCATTACGGAATACATCGCGTTCTTCAATTAAATGGTCCGACGGGGCAACGATGATGGTTGCTTCAGGGTTCATCTTCTTGATTTTATAACTGGCGTAAGCAATACAGGGGGCTGTGTTGCGCATACAAGGTTCGGCCAGTATGTTTTCGTCCAGTAACTCAGGGCATTGTTCTTTTACCAGTTGCTTATAATTTGCGGAAGTAACCACCATGATTTGTTCGATCGGACAAATTCCCTGAAACCGTTCAATGGTATGCTGAAAAAGTGTCCGGCCCGTATGTAGCATGTCCAGGAATTGCTTGGGCTTGTTTTCGGTGCTCATGGGCCAAAACCGGCTCCCAATGCCACCTGCCATTACAATCAGGTAGGTATTGTGTTTCATTAGTATTCTTTCAGCTTGATTTGTTATTGTTGATTGGTGTACCAGGTGTACATACGCGAAATACCCTCTTCAATCTCAATCTGGTGTTTCCAGCCAAGTTGATGGAGCTTGGATGGGTCGGTGAGTTTACGCATGGTACCATCGGGTTTGGTGATGTCAAAGACAAGATCACCCTGGAACCCGGTTGTCTTTTTAATTTGTTCGGCCAAATCGCGGATACTGATTTCTTTCCCGGTGCCGATATTGATGTGCGTATTGCGTATTTCTTTTGTTGTTTCGGCGGGTACCAGATCCCCGAAACTTATATTCTCCATCACAAAGATGCAGGCATCAGCCATATCTTCACTCCAAAGAAACTCGCGCATCGGTTTGCCGGTGCCCCAGATTTCAACAGCAACATGGTTGCCTGCCTGTTGCTTGATGCCATATTTGCCAAGCATCGTTTCAATTTCTGCTTGAGTTGAAGTTCCGGAAACCGATTCCACCGGGCGTAGGTCCAAATCATCACGAATGGCTTGCCAATTCTTATCTTCAAGGCATTTGCCCAGATGTATTTTGCGCAATAATGCCGGCAAGACGTGCGATTTTTCCAGGTCGAAATTGTCATTCGGTCCGTACAAATTGGTTGGCATCACCGAAATAAAGTTGGTCCCGTACTGGATATTGTAGCTTTCGCACATTTTGATGCCGGTAATTTTGGCGATGGCGTATGGTTCGTTTGTGTACTCCAGCGGAGATGTCAGCAAACTATCTTCGGGCATGGGCTGAGGCGCTTCGCGGGGATAGATGCAGGTGCTTCCCAGAAAAAGGAGTTTTTTTACATTATGTAGATAAGCCTGATGGATCACGTTATTTTGGATCATCAGGTTTTCATAAATGAACTGGCCCCGGTAAATATTGTTGGCCATGATCCCGCCTACTTTTGCTGCGGCCAAAAAAACATAGTCCGGCTTTTCTGTTTCAAAGAAAGCGGCAACAGCCAACTGGTCAGTTAAATCCAGTTCGCTGTGGGTTTTTAGGATGAAATTTTCATATCCTTTTGCTTGTAAGCGTTTTAGGATGGCTGATCCGACCAGCCCACGGTGTCCTGCAATATATATTTTACTCGATTTCTCCATGTAAGGGTGTTCTCAATGATTGTTTTTGTGAAATGGAGCTCGAAAATACGGATTTGACGGGCCGAAATCAACTATTCAACCCTTTTGTTTTACTCGAAATAATTCAAAGTCCGGTAACCTCCGTCCTTCAGGTAGGCATCTTTTTGCATCAGGTGAATGTCCGACTGCATCATATCGGCCACCAGGCCAGCCAAATCGTATTTGGGAGTCCAGTTCAGTTTTGTCCGGGCTTTGGTTGCGTCGCCAATCAGCAATTCAACCTCAGTTGGGCGAAAATACATCGGATCGACACTGACAAATTCAGGATTTCCATCCTTCAGTCTTTTCCTGAGGCCTTCCAAATAGGCTTTGCCAACTTTTTCGGTAAAGATTTTTTCGTCAATACCCGAAAGAAAACCTTTTTCTTCGGCGCCTGCTCCTGTAAACGAAACGTCCAGCCCCACTTCGG
>JBFXGM010000059.1:0-8712 GCA_050178015.1 Mangrovibacterium sp. | reverse complement strand
ATCGTCGATGGCGAGATCCTGAACCACATCACACAAAAAATAGTAACCGTCAAAGCCCAACCAACTTCGAAAATGAAGGAGCTTATCGCAAAACTGGAGTCACCGCACTAAAAGGGACAAGTCAGGAGCAATTTTTACCACTACCTTTTTTACTGGTTGCGATTCGCCAATCAGAATGGACGGACGGTGTACATCGGTCGGGAAGAACAGGAAAAAAGCTTCAGGCGTGGCCGTATAATAATCGCCCTCATTTTCGCCGTAAAAAATCAGGTCTTTGGTCTCGTTGTATTCTTCTGGATGGGCAACTTTTTCAAGTGGCAGGACGCCCATTTTTTCTTCCCCCGAAATAACATATTGCAGGTCGATGTACTTTTTGTGCGCCTCCCATTTGGCATTTTCGGGTAGCTTGGTTAGGTATTCCGAAACCATGGCAAAGGCCAAATCACCGGCCAGCGGGTATTTGCCAACTTCCAGGGCTGACAAATCTTGTTTTAGAAATTGAAATACCGATTTCCAGACTTCCGGCCTGGCCTGGTATTGTTTGTAAAACTCTTTTACATCAACCGATTCGTGTGCTTTGACTGAAATTCCTTCGGCCCATTCACCTTGGTTAAACCATTCTTTTTCGTTGCTCATATCTTTTCATTTTAGACGATTTGTGAGAAACAAAATTAAGGATAATTGCGCGAATTCACGGACAGGAACTCTGTTAACCGGTAAGTAAATCAAACATTCAGGCACAAAAAAAATGCGGTATCTTTTTGAGATCCGCATTGGAAAAAGAAGTAGAAGTAACTTACTTTACTTCTACTGTATAATCGAAAACGTCGTTTCCGGCAGCCAATACTACCTGGTAATTTCCATTTTTCAATTTAGAGAGGTTCAGGCCTTCATTTACAGAGAAAGAATTTTCCAATGCTTTGGTGTAAATCAGGTTGCTCCCTTCGTAGATCATCAGGTTCACTTTTTCACCCGGGTAGTTCAGGTAAGCTACTCGCAGTACATCTTCGTTGTATGTGAAAACGGGGTCAACCACACTTTTCAGTTTGCCAACGTTGATGGCTTTGTTTCCTACGCTGAATTCGCGTTCGCTTACAGCTCCGTCGATACTTACTACCAGTTTGTAGTCGCCGGCTTCCATTTTCGAAAAATCGTAAACTTTGCGGTAATCGGTCAAACTGCCCTCAGTTTCCTTGTAGTAAATCATTTCACCGTTTGCATTTTCAATGCTGATTTCGAATTTGCTTTCGGCGTTGTTTGAAATGGCTACTACAGCACGTTCTGCCGTTAACGGAAGGATGTCAACACGGAGGTTTCCGGTGGCCATGGCCATGTTTGCTATAACTGTTAAAGCAAACATCATTGTTAAAGTTCTAATTGTTTTCATAGTTTTGACTTTTTAAAAAGTTCAACATTTAATTACAGTACAAATATAAGATGTTTAAAAACACATGCTGTAAAACACACGTTAAGCCTAGGTTAATTTTGTGTTGTCCAACATATAGAAGAAAACTATTGCTGTATGGAATGGGGAATGGCCAGTGATTTAGCGTATTGTGGAAGTAGAGTTTACAATTATCAAGAATTGTACCAACAAGAAATTGTACATGTTAAATTAATCTCAAATTAATGGAAATACAAATCCTGCAATTATTGAATGGGGCTCGCCAAGCCGAAGGATTGACCGTGATTATCGATGTGTTCCGGGCATTTTCGGTGGCCTGTTATGCCTATCAGAATGGGGTTCGGCGGATCTATCCGGTGGGCGATATCGAACAGGCGTACCGCCTGAAACAGGAAAATCCGGACTTTATCCTGGTGGGCGAGCGCAATGAAAAAAAGCCGGAGGGTTTCGACTTTGGCAATTCGCCTTCGCAATTGCTGACCGGACGGCTCAACAGAAAAACGATGGTGCACACCACCAGCTCCGGCACGCAGGGCATTGCCAATGCCACCCGTGCCGACGGGATCATTACCGGCAGCTTTGTTAACGCCGGGGCCATCATCCGTTATGTCGAAAAACAACAGCCCGAAAAGCTTTCGCTGGTGTGCATGGGTTATGCTTGTTCGTACCCAACCGATGAGGACACCTTTTTGGCCGAATACCTGAAGGCGAAGCTCGAAGGTCAGCCGGTTGATTTTGAGGCAATGGTGGAAAAACTCCGTACCGGGGCAGGCGCCCGTTTCTTTGCTCCCGAAAAACAAGAATGGGCCCCGGCAGCCGATTTTGACTTGTGCCTAAGCCTGAACCGCTTTAATTTCGTCTTGAAAGTGGAACAGGAAGAGGGGCGCAATTATTTAAGAAAAATAGATTGTTGAAAGGTAAAAAACTCAATTATTGGAGAGATAGACCAGATGAAGTATAATTTTGATGAGCAGGTTCCGAGGGAAGGAACCAACAGCTTGAAATACGATGCCCGCTTGAATTTTTTCGGAAAAGAGGATGTGCTGCCGCTGTGGGTGGCCGACATGGATTTTAAAACCCCCGACTTTATTATTGATGCCATAAAAGAACGCCTGAACCACGAAATTTTGGGCTACACCTTTCGCCCCGATTCGTATTACGAGGCGATTGTTCACTGGATGAAAAAGCGCCATGGCTGGACGGTAGAAAAGGAGTGGATTTCTTTCTCCCCGGGAGTGGTGGCGGGTTTAACGCTGGCCATCGAAACCTTCTCCAATCCTGGCGATGAGGTGGTGGTGCAGCCGCCGGTTTATTTTCCGTTTTTCGACTCGGTGAAGTCAACCGGACGCGAATTACTCGAAAATCCGCTGAAGTTGGTTGATGGGCGTTATACGTTCGATCTGGATGACCTGGAACGAAAGATCACTCCGAAAACCAAGCTGTTGCTCTTGTGTAACCCGCAAAATCCGGGCGGCATGGTTTGGACGAAGGACGAACTGACTGCTTTGGCCAATCTGTGCCTGAAGTACAAAATCCTGATTATTTCAGATGAGATTCATTCCGACCTCATTTTTGAAGGGCACAAACATATTCCACTGCCCACGCTTTCGGATGAAATTGCCCAAAACTGCGTGGTCTGCATGGCGCCCAGCAAAACATTCAACGTGGCAGGACTGACCACCTCCTTCGTGATCATTCCCAATAAGAGGCATTTTGCCCGTTACGAACGCACGTTGAGGATTCCGCACCTGCATATGGGAAATATTTTTGGAACCATCGCCCTGGAAGCCGCCTATACGCATGGGGCCGACTGGGTGGACCAGCTGATTGTTTATGTGGAAGAAAATTACCGTTTTCTGGAAGCTTGGCTGAAGGAGCATTTACCACAGGTGGTCCCGATGAAACCAGAGGCCACTTACCTGGCCTGGCTCGATTTTTCAGCCTTGGGGATGACGGATGACGAGCTGAACAGCAAATTGCTGGAAGCCGGCATTGGTATGAACCGTGGTGTCCAGTTTGGCACAGGTGGTTCGGGTTTTATGCGCATCAACCTCGGCTGCACCCGGGCCATGTTGCAGCAGGCACTGGAGCGGATGCTCGTGTTGAAAGAAGTAAGTGATTGATAAAAAGGATACTTCTTGTATCGGCCGGACCTAAGCCGGTTCGGCCAACACAATAATACGCTCGTTTTTTGACTCCACAACGCCGCCGCCAATTTCAATATACAGCATGCGTTTGCTGCGTTCGATTACCCGGACACGCCCTTTTTCCAGGGTGGAAATAATCGGGGCGTGTTTTTTCAGGATTTCAAAAAGACCTTTGGTGCCGGGAAGCTGGACTGAGTCCACTTCGCCGGCATATAATTTTTTCTCGGGTGTGATGATTTCAAGAAACATAGGCTGCTTTTTCCTGGTTAACCGGCTGACTCGGCGATCATTTTTTCCCCTTTGGCAATAGCCTCTTCAATGGTTCCCACCAGGTTGAAGGCTGCCTCGGGATATTTGTCCACCTTGCCATCCATAATCATGTTGAAGCCTTTGATGGTGTCTTCAATGGAAACCAGCTTGCCTTCGAGGCCGGTAAACTGGGCGGCCACAAAAAATGGCTGCGAGAGGAACCGTTGTACCCGGCGGGCACGGTGAACCACCATTTTGTCGTCTTCCGATAGTTCGTCCATCCCCAGAATGGCGATGATATCCTGAAGTTCTTTATAGCGTTGCAGGATTTCCTTCACCCGTTGGGCGCAGTGGTAGTGCTCTTCGCCAACAATATCAGGCGTCAGGATGCGCGAAGTAGAATCGAGCGGGTCAACGGCCGGGTAAATCCCCAACTCCGAAATTTTACGGCTCAATACGGTAGTGGCATCCAGGTGGGCGAAAGTGGTTGCCGGCGCTGGGTCGGTCAGGTCGTCGGCAGGCACATACACCGCCTGCACGGAGGTGATGGAGCCATTCTTGGTAGAAGTGATCCGTTCCTGCATCATGCCCATTTCGGAAGCCAGGGTAGGCTGGTAGCCCACCGCCGAGGGCATCCGTCCCAGCAAGGCCGAAACTTCCGAGCCTGCCTGTGTGAAGCGGAACACGTTGTCCACAAAAAACAAAATATCTTTTCCCGACCCCGGCGTTCCGTCGCCATCGCGCAAACTTTCGGCAATGGTCAGCCCCGACAGGGCCACACGTGCGCGTGCTCCCGGCGGTTCGTTCATCTGTCCGAAAACCAGTGCCAGTTTCGATTTTTTAAGGGTTTCCTGATTTACTTTGCTGAGGTCCCAGCCCCCGGATTCCATCGATTTCTTAAACGCGGGACCGTAATCAACAATATTGGCCTCGATCATTTCGCGGAGCAAATCGTTCCCCTCGCGGGTACGTTCGCCCACACCGGCGAAAACCGAAAGTCCGCTGTGTGCCAGGGCGATGTTGTTGATCAACTCCTGGATCAACACCGTTTTGCCCACACCGGCGCCGCCAAACAAGCCAATCTTTCCGCCTTTGGCGTAGGGTTCAATCAGGTCGATTACTTTGATTCCGGTAAACAGCACCTCGCTTTCGGTGGTCAGGTCTTCGTATTTCGGTGGTTTGTTGTGAATGTGAAGCCCCTCCTTGGGGAGTTGTTCCAGCCCGTCAACCGCGTCGCCGGTGACATTGAGCAAGCGGCCCAGCGCTATTTGTCCTTTGGGCATGGTGATAGGCTTGCCGGTTTGGATGACATCCAATCCACGTCGCAAACCGTCAGTCGAATCCATGGCAATGGTGCGGATCGTATTTTCACCAATGTGCTGTTGGCATTCAACAACCAGGTTGCTCATTCCTTCGCGGACAATTTCCAGTGCATCGAAGATCTGCGGGAGTTCGCTCCCTGCCTTGCTGAAGCTGATATCGACCACCGGGCCAATGACCTGCACAACTTTTCCAATATTTTGATTCATGCTAAATACGTTTATTGCTGTGGATGCGGAAATTACAAAATGCCTCCTAAAGGAACAAATTTCCGCTTCGAATAATCTCGATAAACTTATGCCGCCTTTTCAACAATCGCTGGTGGCTAATGTTCACGCTGCATGATGGTTCTTGCCAGCAGCATCAGTTCTTCCTTTCGCGTTTTTTCTATCTGGATGGCTTCCAGTTCGGCCATGGCTTTTTGGTAGAACTCGTTGATGGCTTGTTCGGCCAGTGCCTGCACGTTTACTTTGGCATATAGTTGCCGGACTGCCTCAATCTTTTCTTCGGGATTGAAGGTCGTTTTCCCGATCCACGATAGCAGTTCGGCGCGTTGGGGGGCTGATGCCAGTTCGAGTGTTTTAAGCAGCAGGAAAGTCTTTTTGTTGGCAACAATGTCGCCGCCGATTTTCTTCCCGAATTTTTTCTGATCGGCAAACACATCCAACAGGTCGTCCTGTAACTGAAAGGCCAGGCCAAGGTTGATTCCGAACCGGTAAATGCGGTCGGCATCTTCGGGGGCAGCTTGGCCGATAAGGGCTCCCATTTTAAAGCTGCAACCAATAAGTACAGCAGTTTTCAGCCGTATCATGTTCAGGTAATCCTCGATGGAAACATCCAATTTTCCTTCAAAATCCATGTCGTACTGCTGTCCTTCGCAAACTTCAATAGCGGTGGTCGAAAAGAGCTGTACCAGTTCGCGGTAGGCTGCTCCTTCGGTTTTCAGCAAATACTGATAGGCCATAATCGACATGGCATCTCCGGAAAGGATGGCCACATTCTCGTTATATTTTTTGTGGACAGAAGGCCGGTTGCGGCGCATGTCGGCCTGGTCCATGATGTCGTCGTGCAGCAGGGTGAAGTTGTGGAAGATCTCTACGGCCAGGGCGGCGTTTAACGCGTCGTCAACGTTTCCGCCAAACAAGTCGCAGGCCATGAGTACCATCACCGGGCGCAGGCGTTTTCCCCCCATGTTCAGGGTGTATTCAATGGGCTGGTACAAGTTTACGGGGTCCGTGACGCCAATTTTTAGGGCCTCTTCTTCAATCCGGCGCTCAATTAATTGTTGTAAAGAAGTTAGGCTTTTCATTATTCCTTTTCTTTATTTAGCGGCAGTTCCTGAATTTCCAGTTCTTCCAGTTCGATATCTTCTTCTTCGTTATAGATCGCCAGCAGCGGTTCGCGGAATGATCGGGTGGTGGTCAGACGTTCCAGGCCGATCAGCAAGCTGGGCAACAAGATCAGGTTCGAGAGGATGGCTACCAGCAGGGTGAGTGAAACCAGCACGCCGAGGGCGGCGGTTCCGCCAAACTGCGAAACGCTGTAAACACCAAAGCCGAAAAACAGCACCACAAAGGTATAGAGCATGCTGACACCTGTTTCGCGCAGGGCCAGTTTTACCGAACGACGGATGTCCCAGCCGGTAACATTCAACTCTTGCCGGTACTTCGCCAAAAAGTGGATGGTGTTGTCCACCGAAATCCCAAAGGCGATGCTGAATACCAAAATGGTGGAGGCTTTGATCGGTATGCCGGTGAAGCCCATGATGGCAGCCGTGAAGATGAGCGGTAATATGTTTGGGATCAGCGACATGAGTACCATTCGCCACGAATAGAACATGATGGCCATAAAGGCGGAAATCAGCAACACAGCCAGAGCGAGGCTCGAAAACAGGTTCTTTACCAAATATTGTGTCCCTTTAAAAAAGGTAATGCTCGACCCGGTAACCGTTACTTTGTATTTGTCGGTGGGGAAGATGGAGTCCACCTCCTGTCTGAAATCGTTGTACAACTCCGCCATGCGTTTGGTGCCCACATCTTTCATGCGGATGCTTACCCGGGTAATTTGCTGGGTGCTGTCGAGGAAGGAGTGCAGGGCGCCGATTCCGTTGTCTTCGGCTTGCGTAGAGTTATTGGCGTAGGCCAGGATGAAATTTTTCTCCTGGTTGCTGGGCAAAGCGTAGTAACGTTCTTTGCCGTTGTAAAAGGCTTGCTTCGAAAATTTCAGGATGTTCAGCAACGAAACGGAGGACGAAAGTTCGTCGTAGGTGCCCAAATGCTGCTCCAGCTTCTCAATCAGGTTGAAGGTGGACAGGTTCATGGCGCCGTTGGGTTTTTTCGTGTCCACGATGATCTCCAGGGGCATAATTCCGTCAACATGGTTTTCAAAGAACTTCAGGTCCTGGTAAATGACGTCGCTTTCCGGAATGTCGTCAACCATAAAGCCGGAGCTTTTGATTTGCGTAATGCCGTAAAAACCAAGCAACAGCACCACAAAGGCCGAGGCATATACCCACTTGATATGGTGATAAGTAATATCTACCAGCTTGTCGATAATTCGTTTTACATTCCGGTTTTCGAGATGCTGAATGTGCCGTTCTTTTGGTGGAATGAAAAAGCTGAAGGTGGTCGGGATCATCAGGATCGAAAGCAGAAAAAGGGTCATGATATTCAGCGAGGCAACCACCCCGAACTGGCGCAAAATTTCGCTGTTGGTGATCACAAAAGTGGCGAATCCCGATGCCGTGGTCAGGTTGGTCAGGAAGGTGGCATTCCCGATTTTGATGATCACCCGCTGCAGCGACTTGATTTTGTTGCCGTGTGAGCGGAATTCGTGATGGTACTTGTTCAGCATATAGATGCTGTTCGGTATCCCGATCACAATTAGCAGCGACGGGATCATTCCGGTGAGCAGCGTAATTTTGAAGCCGAACAGCGACATGGTGCCCAAGGCCCAAACCACCCCGGTAAGCACAATGAGCATGGGGATTAGCACCGCCTTGAACGACCGGAAAAAGAGAAACAGGGTGATGATACAAAGGCCCATGGCCAGGGCGCTGAACAGGTAAATTTCTTTTTTGATGCGGATCGAGTTGATCACCCGGATATAAGGCAGGCCCGAATAGTGGACCTCCAACCCGGTTTCTTCCGAAAAGGTATCGCAGCGTTCTTTAATGGCCAGCACCAGCTGCTCGCGATCTTTCGACTGCATTTTATCTTTGTTGACCGTGATGGCCAGCATGTAGGCATGATCTGCCGGATTGTACAGCAGTCCTTTGTAGAACGGCAGCGAATGGAAGGTTTTGGCCAGGCTGTCCAGCTGCTCCTGCGTGGCGATCTCTTCCGGGAAAACCGGCTCCAGCTCAAACTTGCGTTCCGGGGCGTTTTTTCTCAGGTTAAAAGCACTCGATGCCGAAAGCAGGTTCTCCACGCCGTCAATTTCGCGTAAGTCCTTATTCAACTGTACCCACTGGTTGAAATGCGGAAGCTTGAAAAAATCGGCATCTTCAATGCCCACGACAATCCAGTTTCCTTCCTCGCCAAACAGCTTCCTGAAGTTCTGGTAGTCAACATTGGCGCTGTCCTTTTTGGG
>JBFXGM010000058.1:0-10316 GCA_050178015.1 Mangrovibacterium sp. | reverse complement strand
ACCAGTCAAAGATTGACCACTTCTTAACTGTTCAAGCGCTTTGGCTTGCATCGCTTTAAATTCTTCTGATTCCATAATTCTGTCCTACAAAATTAATACTTGCAGACAGAGTTCAGTTTACAGTCTCGCATAAGGCCCGTTTTGGGCCTTTTTTATTTCCATTCTTTCTCCATGCCCTCTGGCAACGTGTATTTTACACTAAGCCGGTTTGTAGTGTCGTTTCAGCCAGTGGGCCAGGCCGTCGAGGCCAGGGAAGAGCACCCGCTCGGTGATGTTGGCCTGGTCGAGCTTGTCGCGCACTTCCCACTTCAGTTCCTTGGGGATGATCAAGCGCCGGTACACATCGGGATGCTGGATCAGCCAGTGGTCGAGGATGGACGTAGGGTCGGTCATTACCGAAAAAAAGGCAAACTGGTTTACAATGCGTTCGTCCAGCGAGGGCGGTTCAAAAAAGATCACCTGGTCTTTGCCGAGTTTTTTGTCGAAATCCGACAGCGAGTGGATGGTTTCTTCCAGCATTTCAACGGTAAACGCATTGCATTTTTCGTCCTGCAGAAGGCGGTTCAGCGGCTGGCTCACCAGCTTGTTGGCTTTCACGAAATCCACTTTCCAGATCACCCCGTCGAGGTCGTATTTTTCGGTGTTGGCCGTGGCAAAGTGCATGGCGATAAAGGGCGAGTACGTCCAATCGAGCAGGCGGGTGGGCAGGCCATGGTGCTGGGCCATCACCAGTGCGTGCCAGAACGACCCGCTGAGTTGGGCTTCCTTCGAAATGGAATATTTCCGGAAGTTGCGCAGCAGGTGGTACTCCAGCTCGGGGCGCGAGCCGCAATTGCGTAGGAAGCTGTTTTTCAGTTCGTAGCTGCTGTCCGATAGTCCCCGGAAGGCAAAGTCGGACCGGTATCGCCCCATGCCCGGTTTCCAGGCATCGCGGTAAACTTCTTCGCATAATTCCTCCCAGCTACTGATAATATGGTCGTTTTGGTAGATAATCGGTTTGTCCATGGCTGCTTTATCAAAAAGGTTTCAGGAATAAATTTTCATCGGTTTCCATCGAGTGGCTGATCCTTCATCGAACCGATGCGGAAGTTAGCTAATTTTTGGGGATGCAGGCGAAAGTCTTTTGTAAAATGGTTGTTACTTTTTGGTTGAAATTCTAATTTAGGGGCCAATGTGCAAAAGTTAAGGTATGTCCGGGAAATTCTTTTTGTGGTTGGTTTTACTTTGGGGAACGTTCCCGGCAATTGCCCGCCCCGGTAACGGAGACTCGGATGTGTTGCTGCTACCGCTGAATTTCTCCGAGGTGAGCCCGGTGAATGTGCCGGGCATCTTTTCGCTCGATTTGCCTTTTTTCTTCCCCGGGAGCAACAGGGCCGGCAGCTATCTCAACCTGGGTTATTCCATGGCCAACACCTGGCACCCGCAGGCAAGTTTCGTTTATCCGCAAAACCTGACCCCGTATCAGAAAATGCAGGTCAGTGAGGTGCATTATGCCCTTCGGCCCGAATTCTTTGAATTGATGAAAATAGAGACGCAGGAAAAAATGTTTCAGACCGACGGGGTGTTACAGCATTTCCGCGTAGCTTGGCAGAAAACCTGGAAAAACCGCAGCAGTCTGATCCTCAATGCAAACCTGCACATGCTCAACGGGGGCCGGTCGCCCCTCAACTTTTTGGCCAGCGACAGCTTTATCGAAGCTTTCCACAGCAATTTTGCCATTGAGGACAATTATGGCCGTCGTTTGTACCCCTTCAACCGGGCAACGATTGAGTTTGTTGATGAGCTGGGCAATTCGTACCGAAAAGAAAAAGGCGATGTTTTTACCGGGGTGTTGGATGCTCATTATTACCGGGGACTTTATCGGGTGGCCCAACCTGGGTTTCATCTCGACTCGCAGCTGGGCTTGCACCTGTCGGTGCCGCTTAATCACTTTCATCCGTATGTGATGCCGGGCATTTCTTTGGGTGGAAGGACCGATTATTTGCTGGGCGCCAACAGTTCGTTCATCATTGCGGCCGATGGCGGCATCACCAACCAAACCGGCTGGAAAATAGGTGAGGGTGTTCGGGCCATCGACCGGAAATTTCGCCGTCATCTGAAACTTTACCTGGGGGTCAATTTTCTTTCAAAAAACAAGAACGCAACCATCATTGGTGTCCTGAACAATTTCCAGGGTTCGTTCATGAAAGGGGCGCAGACGGCGGGAGGCGAGCATGGCTACCAGGATTTGGGTGTTCGTTTTTTGCAGGAAGGCGACGTGTGGGAAGGCGAACCGGTAACGCAGGAATTTTGGCTGGCCCGGCTCACACCGGAGTCAGTCTATTATCATTCGGTCAAGACCTATTTCATCTTTGGGTTTCACAAACAAGGAAGGGAATTTACCGTTTATGCGGGCGAAGACCTGTTTTTCATCAACAATGCCCCCGACATCCAATTTGGCTTTCAGTACCGCATCCCGCTGGGCGGCAATAAGTAGCATCTATGGTAGTGTTTTTTTTATGAACAAGCCGGATCTTTTCTTGTTTAGAGGTCAAAACTTATTTTGCGATGACTGACATTTCAGAAAAAAGAGAACGACTGCCGCGCTGGATGAAATCGCCCCTGCCAAGCGGGGAGAACTATTCGAAAGTAAAACGACTGATCGCCGAGCATAAATTAAACACGATATGTACCAGCGGCAACTGCCCCAACAAGGGGGAGTGCTGGAATGCCGGTACGGCCAGTTTCATGATTTTGGGCGACAAGTGTACCCGTAACTGCCGCTTCTGCTACGTGAAGAACCTGATTCCCGATCCGGTTGATTGGGACGAGCCGCGACGCCTGGCCGAAACCATCCAAACGCTGGGACTGAAGCATTGTGTGGTCACCTCGGTTGACCGCGACGACTTGCCTGACGGCGGGGCCGGTTTTTGGGCAACCACCATCCGGAAAATTAAGGAGCTGAACCCGGATACCACCATCGAAACGCTGATCCCGGACTTTCATGCAAAAAAGGAACTGGTGCAGCAAGTGATTGATGCCAAGCCCGAAGTAATTTCTCACAACCTGGAAACCGTGAAACGGCTCACTCCAAAAATAAGGAGCACGGCCCGCTACGACCGTAGTCTGAAGGTGATTTCATACATTGCCGAATCGGGCATTGTAGCCAAGTCGGGTATCATGCTGGGCCTGGGCGAAACACCCGATGAAGTGCTCGAAGCGATGGACGACCTGAAAGCGGCCGGCTGTAAGGTGCTCACGCTGGGCCAATACTTGCAGCCCGCGCCAAATTTGATGAAAGTGGTGGAATACATCAGTCCCGAACAGTTTGAAACGTACCGAAAAGAAGCTTATAAACGCGGATTCCGTTATGTCGAGAGCAGTCCGCTCGTGCGTTCGTCGTATCATGCCGAAAGACACGTGAACGCCTAAAAATAGAGTAACTTATGAATGAATCTTTACACAAACTGATGGAAGTGGAGGAGCTCACCCCGGAGACGTTTGTCCTTCACTTTGAACGAAATGGTTTTGAATTTTCGCCCGGGCAATACGTGGTATTACGTGATCCGGAAACCGGCGAAGGTCGTGAATATTCGATTTACAGTTCCATTCACGATAACCGCCTTTCCTTTTTGATCCGTGAAGTGGAAGGCGGCGATTTTTCGCGTCTCCTGCGCCACCTGAAACCCGATTCTGAAATTGCCATCGAAGGGCCCCGCGGCTTTTTTGTGCTGGACGAGCAGGTCCTCTCTGGCCACCCGGTTCTTTTCATCGCTACCGGCACCGGCATTTCGCCGTTCCACTCGTTTGTGCGCAGCTATCCCGATTTAAACTATAAGGTGCTCCACGGTGTCCATTTTTCGGACGAAGCTTATGGACGCGATGCTTTTAAACCCTATCGTTTCTGCTTGTGCACTTCCCGGGTGGAAGCAGGTGAGTATTTTGGTCGGGTTACCTTCTACCTAAAAGAAAATCCGGTGGACCCGAAAACCATTTGTTACCTGTGCGGAAACTCCGGAATGATTGAGGAAGTTTCCGGTATTCTCGAAAACTACGGCATCTCGCCGGAGAATATTCGCTCTGAAGTGTTTTTCTAAAAGCATAGGGCCAAGGCATATAGGCCACGACATGTCGTGGCCTATATGCCTTTCCCGTTTTGGAGTGTTTCGGATTTTATCCGGCGTGTAAGGTCACGATATGTCGTGGCCGGACGGATTCCCCAGATGCAACTGTCCCATCTATCAGTGGCTGATCAGAAAATCTTTATTCCGGCGGACAACCAAAATGCAACTGTTCTTTTAGGTGAAATGTTGATGTTTTCTATTTTTGTCGGTTGTAACCAGTAAAAATCATGAAGAATATTTCCATTGCCCCCGAGCTGGCCGATTGTTGCCCGGACATTTTTTTGTCGTGCATTGAATGTGATGTGCGCGTTGAAAAGCACCGGGCCGATTTGTGGCAGGTGATCGAAGCCAGTTGCAAGGATATTGCAGAAAGCCTGGACGTGGAGGCGATCCGGCATATCCCGACCATCGCCTCATCGCGCGAAGCCTATAAAGCCTGCGGGAAAGACCCGGCCCGGTACCGGTTGTCGGCCGAGGCGCTTTTGCGGCGGGTGGTGAGTGGCAAAGGTCTGTATCAGGTCAATAACGTGGTGGATGTGCTCAACTTGGTTTCCATTAGTTCCGGGTTTTCGATTGGCGGCTATGATGCCGACCGCATTGACGGAAAGGTGGTGATGGGTATCGGGCGAAAGGATGAGCCTTACGAAGGCTTGGGGCGCGGCGAGCTGAACATTGAAGGCCTGCCGGTGCTGCGCGACCGGAAAGGCGCTTTTGGTACGCCAACCTCTGATTCGGAGCGTACCGGCGTTCGTGAAGGCACCCGTCGTTTCCTGATGGCTATCATTTCGTACCAGGGGGCCTATAAAATACACGAGGCCAGTCAGGCTGCCATCAAACTGTTGACCGATTTTGCGTCGGCCTCCAACATCGAAACCTATCAAGTTACCGTTTAAGATGAAAGCTGTCTGCCGTTTTCTGTTGAACGTATTGGGCTGGAAGGCCGTCAGCGGCGTGATGCAGCACAAGAAGGCCATCATCATTGGCGTTCCTCACACCAGCGCCTGGGACTTTGTGATTTCGTGGCTGTATTACACGTCGGTGGGTGGCGTGGCCAACATTGTCATTAAAAAAGAGTTTTTCTTTTGGCCGCTTGGTTTTTTTCTGCGTAAAATGGGGGCACTACCGGTCGTTCGCTCGAATGGGGTATCGGTGGTGAAACAGATAATCGAAGAGATGAACAAGCGGGAGATGATGCACCTGGCCATCACGCCCGAGGGGACCCGCGAACGGACGAAAAAATGGAAAGCCGGCTTCCATACCATTGCCAAAGCCACCGGAGCTGTGGTTTATCTGGGTTTCTTTGATTTCCGACGAAAGGAAATAGGCTGGTATGAAACCCTGGAGCTGACTGATGACCCGCAAGCCGACATTCGCCGGATAAAGGCCTACTACCGCTCACGAGGTGTGATCGGAAAGCATCCTGACCAGTTTTATGCCGAAGAATGAGATAAGTTCCAAGTTTCGAGTTCCAAGTTCCAGGAATGACAATAAATGACCAATGACTCAATGACTCAATGACCAATACTCAATACTCAATGACCAATACCCATTGATCCAATGCCCAATAACCAATACCTATTGACCTAATGACTCAATGACCAGTGCAATGCCCAACACCCAATTACATATCGCTTTAATTCAAACCGACCTGGTTTGGGAAGATGCCGAAGCCAATCAGTGGCGGCTGGAGCAATTGTTTCAGCAGCTGCCCGGTGAAACTGAACTGGTCGTTTTGCCGGAGATGTTTTCGACAGGCTTTTCGATGCAGGTTGAAAAACTGGCGCAAGAGATGGATGGCCCCACCATGACCTGGCTGAAAGCTCAGGCTACCCGTCTGGACAAGGTGATGGCCGGGAGTGTCATGATCCGCGAAAATCAGCGTTACTACAATCGGTTTGTATTTGTGCGTCCTTCCGGACAGGTTGAATCGTACGATAAACGGCACTTGTTCTCGATGGGTGAGGAGCACCTGTATTTTACCGCGGGAACAGAGCGGAAGGTGTTTCAGTTAAAGTCTTTCCGGATTCTTCCGCAGGTGTGTTACGATTTGCGTTTCCCGGTATTCAGCCGCAACCGCAGCGATTACGACCTCCTGATCAACTGTGCCAACTGGCCGGCCCCGCGCCGCGAAGTCTGGCAAACCTTGTTAAAGGCCCGCGCCATCGAAAATCAGGCGTATGTGGCCGGCGTCAACCGAACGGGCATCGATGCGAATGGCATTCGCTATTCCGGCGACAGCCTGCTGCTCGACCCCAAAGGAAAAATCATGGCTGCCGGTCAGTCCGGAACCGAGCAGATTGTCACTGCCAACTTATCCAAATCTTCCCTCGAACGGTTCCGCGCCAAGTTTCCCGCCTTGCCCGATGCCGATGATTTTAGCCTGATGTTATAGTCTTCTTTTAACCTGATCCGTATCATCTATGTATATACGATGTCTCTTTCGGGTTTCTTCTGTGTTCTTATATACAGAAGATATACAGAATATATACAGAAGATACGCAGAAGATCTGGGTTTGGTAAGAAGAAATCAGGAACCAACCCTGGAGTAAAGAACCACCTGCAAATAAAAAATAACCGTACGTCACCCGGATTGAGAAAGAAGTTGGCAAGATGATTTGCCTGGTAGTATCGGTCAGCAGACAAATTGGGTTTTTATAGTATCTGTCATCCTTTTAGTAGGCTGGTTTGGGCAGTTGACTCGAAATTCAACCTGCGAACGCATATTTAAAAACAGTTTTTTCAATCAATCATTCTCGGCACCCGATTCGAATGAATGGATCAGCACTTGGGGCGAATCTTAGTTATTCTGGTTCTGAAACGTTTGTAACTGGCTGGTCGGTTGTGGTATAATGCCGATTTCCTTACGGACATCACGATGGCGGGGCCGGAAGGGGTGATTGATAGGCCTTCTTGTCCGTGTGATTATCCAATTGGGTGGTTTGCTATTTCAACAGCTGTTTTTGTCTGCTTTGGCAGATAAAATGCCCAAAAATATTGACTGGAATGATGGATTGACGTAACTTGAGGGGCAAATACCGTTAAATATTGGGGTGGGAAAGACAGTTTTTTTACTTTTATTTGAATTATTAATTATCTTAACTATATTTTTACGGTTCGGTAGCATTTGTCCAAAACCAAATCAGATTGTCTATGGAAGAAAACTCTACTTTGTTGTACGATATCGATGACTTTTCAAATTTTGCTTTTCTGCATGCGTACCATTTATTGATTATTATTTCAATTGCTGTTGGGTTCGTTTCTGATTCATTGGTTGTTATGATTCAGGGACTGGTGCGCTTTACGAATTTGATCTTCCCTGCTTTTGACGTTGGAAGGGCTGGTCTTTTGTGCATGCGCCCGTGTGGGTTAAAGCAGGAGCCTTGCTGTTTGATATCGTTAAACCCATCTGATTCCCGGCAATCAGGCCACGACCGGTTTCATTCATGGCTGACCAATTCGGTTAGTTTTCCATCCCCGAAATTGTCTTGGGCTCATGCAGCCCGTTTAAAATCAAAATTTTAGGACCTAAGATACCCAATCTATGAAAAAGAAAATCAATCAACCCCCGCTAAAACACATGCGACAACTATTGGCCATGTGTTTGTTTTTGTTTGTGGCAATGTCCGGCTTCTCGCAGGCTGCCTTGGACATAAAAGTAAATGGCCCTGGTGAAGCAGAACCGGGAGACGTACTAACCTACACCATTTCGTACTCCAATATTGGGGGCGCATTAGCGAATAATGTAGTCATCGAGATGGCCCTGCCAGCCGGTTATTGTGTGTACAGCGAATCGAATCCGGAGGGTGTTTGTTCCGAAATTGACGATAAATTAACTTGGACTAAGAATGAAATTCCTGAGTTGGAACAGCTGAATACCGGGATTTATTCGATCACCGTGAACCTGATTGCCGGTGACCCCGTGCAATTGACCAACTCTTCCGGAGAAGAAGTCACAGCCTATTCGATTACAACTGATTCGGAAACACTGACTCTCTCGGCAACGATTGATTCGGACGAGCTATTGGAGCCGGTATCGAGTAATATCGTAACCACCGAAATAAGCAGGAGATGTACTTTCTCGATCAATGACCCCAGTGCCGGTATCAAATCGGCTACCGGCAGTACGTTGACTTATTTGCTGGCTTTGGTCAATACAGGGAATGTTTATGAGCAGTACAGTTTGACATCGGAAATTAGTTCCGGGCAGGAACTGATCCAGACCATCCTGCCGATGGACAGCGATACGGAACCTCTGTCGCTTACGCCTTTCATTGCCCCTGGTGAGATCTATTTTTTCAGGTACCGGCTGGAGTCTCCTACGGGAACCAACCCTAACCAAACAACCGAGTCCAGTATTACAGCCACGCCGGTAACCTGTGGTGAAGGAGCCAATGTGGTGACTACCATTATTTATGGGGGGCAGTATGATGAATACGACTTGGTCAGTGTGTATAAAATTGATACGCCTGATCCGGTGCAGGCAGGATCGCAATTAGCCTATAAAATTATTGTTACCAATGTTGGGGAGGCTTTATCGGATGTTTACATTACGGAAACTTATCCGGTGAATACCTCTTTTGTCTCTGCAGATCCATCTGCTACTTACTTCAATAACTTGTGGCATTTTCCGGTGCTTCAGCCAGGGAATACGATGATTGATGTGGTATTGAATGTGCAGAATAACTTGCCGAATGGGACTGAACTAACCAATACCGTATCTGTCAGCGATGGGTCCACTACCTATTCCACTTTCATTGAAACAACCACCGTTGTATCGGCACCGGATCTGGCTATCACCAAAACGGCCAGTAAACTCATCGTTCAGCCAGGTGAAGAAGTGGAATATACGATTAGCTATGAAAATATAGGTAACCGTACGGCTATTGGTACAGCCTTGACGGATGATTATGATGCAACGTATATGACCGTGGTGGATGCGGCTGGCGGAACAGAAAGTGCCGGAACGTTGATCTGGGATCTTCCCGACCTTCTGCCGGGAGAAAGTGGCAGCCGAACTTACACCATGCAGGTGGATGCCGATATCAATAATTTCCCGGTCGGCTCTACCAATCTGCTGAATATTGCCACCCTGGACGTTGATCCGACACGCCCGGATTCGGATTTGAATAATAACCAGGATTATGCCGTGGTAACTGTTCAGAATGTCCCCGACCTTGTAGTTGACATTACTTCGGACATGGACCCTGTGGTGCCGAATGCTGAATATACTTACACCGTCACGGTTAGTAATGAGGGAGAGGTTGATCATGCTGGTCATTCATATACCGTTACAGCCTATTTGCCGGCAAGTGCCAGTTATGTTTCCAGTTCAGCCGGAGGTGTTTACAGTGCTGCTGAAGACAAAGTAACCTGGACGGTTTCGGATGATCTGGTGGTTGATGCCAGCCGGCAATTTACCGTAACCATGCAAGCTCCCGACTGTAGTGAGCTGGGATCGACACTTTCCGTCACAGCCGATGCCTACTCCGATTATTGGGTAGATGCCAATCCAGATGATAATGAATTTACGCTCGATCTGAACATTGAAGATACCATAGCCCCTGAAATTACCGTGCCGTTGACAGCCTATTCTTTTGAATGTGACCAATCGAAAAGTACTGACTACAGCAATACCATCCTGGGATTCATTGCAGGTACATCAGTAACCGATAATTGTGATATCGCTCCTTTGTTGAATCATGACTATCTGGGATTTACCCAAGCATGCGGCGAAGACTTTGTGATTACGTTTACGGCTCTTGATGCCAGCGGTAATGCCGCAGAGCCAAAAACAATTACTATCACTTTTACCGATGTAACAGCACCGGTGATCACTCTTCCGGCCACCGATCTGGCACTGGAATGTTTCGACGCCACGCAGGTGGACAGCTGGACAGCGACTGCCACGGCTTCGGACAATTGTGACGGCGACGTAACGGTATCGGCCAGCTACACGGCCCCGACCGGCAATTGCGGGCAGAGCATCACAGTGACCTTTACGGCCACGGATGCCTGCGGCAACACAGCCACGGAAACCAAAGCTTTCACGGTAGATGATAAGACCGCCCCGGTGATTACCCTTCCGTCCACCGATCTGGCACTGGAATGTTTCGACGCCACGCAGGTTGACAGCTGGACAGCAACAGCCACGGCTTCGGACAATTGCGACGGCGACGTAACGGTATCGGCCAGCTACACGGCCCCGACCGGCAA
>JBFXGM010000057.1:0-10721 GCA_050178015.1 Mangrovibacterium sp. | reverse complement strand
GTATTACCTGCACGAACGTTTGTGGGCGCGCGTTTCCACAATGCAATGTTTATAATCTCAATTTGCACTTTGGCTTGATCACTTAAATTTTTTGGACATGTTGAAATTTGCCTTACTACTTTCCATGCTCTTTCAGTTGGGAGCCACGGTTTATGCCATCAGTTTAATCCGCCGAACGCGGTACAACGTATCGTGGATATTAATTTCGTCGGGCTTAGTATTGATGGCACTCCGGCGCTTGTTCGACTTCTCAACTCTTTTTTGGGAATCGAAACTATTTCAACAAGAAGAAATCAACAGTTGGATCGGGGTATTCATTTCTGTATTGCTGTTCATCGGGGTCATTTTCATCAAAAAAATATTCAATCTTCAGGATCATATTGAACAGCTACGCCTTGACAATGAGAAAAAAACACTTGCGGCGGTAATTGATGCGGAAGACAATGCCCGTCAAGCCTTTGCGCGTGAACTGCACGACGGACTGGGGCCTGTTTTATCATCCATCAAAATGTCGTTGAGTGCGATTGATCCCGACAGCATAGAACAACCGAACAGGCGGATTATTGAACGTTCGTGCCTGGCAACTGACGAAGCGATTACTTCGCTTAAGGAAATTTCCAACCTTTTAAGTCCGCACATCCTTCAGAGTTATGGTTTAATTAAGGCGATCAAGGCGACCGCAAAATCGCTTTTGGAAGGAACACAAATTCAGTTTGAGGTCAATTCGAATATCAATGAACGTCGGTTTCGCCGAAGTCTGGAGATCAATGTTTACCGGATTGTCTGCGAATTGATCAACAACAGTGTGACACATGCTGCCCCCCGCTATATCCGGATTGATATTACGGAAGAGCAACCGATTATTTTGTTGACTTACAAAGACGATGGATCCGGCTTTGACCTGGACAAGCATTTTCAGGAAAGCATAGCAACGGGAATGGGGCTGGAGAATATTTTCTCAAGAATTAAACTACTGAATGGCCAATATCAAATTAACACCTCGCCTGACAGTGGTTTTATCATCACTTTAAAAATTCCGGTTGAATGAAAAAGCTCAAGCTCTTTTTGGTCGATGACCATGATTTGTTTCGTGAAGGACTGAAATTCTTATTGTCCGAATGGGACTTGATCGAGGAAATTTATGAGGCGTCGAATGGGCAACAGTTTATTGAACGTCTTCGTCAGCACCCGGCTGATCTTGTTCTGCTTGATATTGAAATGCCAGTAATGAACGGAATAGAAGCGGCTAAGTTGGCCAGGGAAATTAACCCGGAATTGAAAATCATTGCGCTTTCCATGTACTCGGATGAAAATTATTATACCAGTATGATTGAGTCAGGTGCCGATGGTTTTCTGCTGAAAAATTCAAAATTCGCCAGCGTAAAAAGAGCTATAGAAGAGGTTGCTGGCGGAAGGAATTATTTTTCTCAGGAAATTATTCAACTGTTGGTCCGGCAGCTCAATAGGCAGGAGGGCACACAAAACAATTTGGTGATAACCGACAGGGAAATGGAGATTTTGGGCTTGATATGCCATGGGCATTCTAATATTGAAATTGCCGAAGCGCTTCAAATTAGCAAGCGAACGGTTGACAAGCATCGGCAGAATTTATTGGATAAAACGCAGTCGAGAAATACGGTGGCCTTGGTTCTTTATGCGATAAAATCCGGATATTTTAATGCTTGTTAGCTCTTTCGCTCATTCCGCTACGCAAAATTACGTAAGCGGAGTTTAGGCTTTAAGGCTGTTCCGGTAGTTATTGTAAGCAGGTAGTTTTGTCATGGAATAAGCAACAAATTTCCATGATAACAAAACGTACCCTCAAAGAAAACACTAAACGAGTCGAAAAAAAGCTCAAACATGCTACCCGAACAAGTTGTTTCCTGCTCGTTGGTATGACGTTTTCAGCTCCTCTTTTTGCCCAATTTAAAGTCGATGCGCAGTTCCGGAATCGCTTCGAACTGCGCGATGGTTACCGCAAACTGGCAGCAGACGGAGCCACGCCTGCCGCTTTTATTTCGCAACGGACACGCCTGTCGTTCAGCTATGAATCAGAGGGGTTAAAGGCGAAATTTACGCCACAAGATGTCAGGGTGTGGGGAGACGAACAACTATCCAGCTCCACCGGCGTATTGGGCGACAACGCGTCGCTTGACCTTTTCGAAGCTTTTGTTGAGGTTAAGACAGGCGCCACAGCTTGTCTTTCGGTAGGCCGCCAGCAATTGGTTTACGACAACCAACGAATTTTAGGAGCCCGTAATTGGAACCAGAACGGAATAGCCTACGATGCCCTCGTTTATAAATGGCAAGCTGAAAACCTCAGCTTCCACCTGGGAACTTGCTGGAACTCCACGGGTGAAAATACTTCTGACAACTATTACGACCCCACGCGTATCAAGTCACTAAGTTTTACCTGGGCCAAAAGCAGCCTGTCCGAAAATTGGGATTTGTCTCTTTCTCATGTGGCTTCGGGGGTAACTAAATCTGAAACCGACAACACGCTTTACTTTCGTCAAACAGCCGGAGTTTATTCAACTTATAAAAAAGGTGATTTGAGCCTGTCGGGAAATATGTATTACCAGTTCGGGAAAAATCAATCCGGGAAAAACGTAAGTGCCGTTTTGGTTGATGTCGATTCGAAATACAAACTGGGCAAATTATCGCCGGGGATTGGGCTCAATTACCTTTCGGGAAACAGCAAAACCGGTAGCAGCCAGCAAACCGATCATCTGTTTGATGTCCTTTATGGTGCCCGCCATCGCTTTTTTGGGGGAATCGACTATTTCCGAAGTTTCGGTTCGCACACCAAGGAAGGGGGGCTGGTTGACTATTATTTCTTACTCGATTACAAATTTTCGAAGAGTATCGTATTGAGAAATACCGGTCATTATTTTCAATTGGACCGAACCAACCCAACGACTCCGGATGACAGAAACCTGGGGTATGAAAACGACTTGGTGTTAAAATACCAATTTACCAATTGGGGAGCACTGGAAAGTGGCTATTTATTCTATTTGCCCACTGGCTCGTTAAAAACGATTCAGGGAGTTGAAGATGATAAGTTCTCACAGTTCTTGTACGTGCAACTAACCGTCAGCCCATCACTTTTCAAAAATTAACAGGCAATCATAAAAATAAGAGATATGAATAGAAGAAACTTAGCTTTGTTTTTGGCCATCGCCATTGTTTTTTTCGCTTGTTCATCAGGCCAAAAGAAAGAACAAACCATTAGTCTTTCCGGCGCATTTGCATTATATCCCCTCGTCATTAAATGGAGTGAAGAATACCAAAAAGAAAACCCCGGCATCCGGTTCAATATTTCTGCTGGCGGGGCAGGCAAAGGAATGGCTGACGCTTTGTCGGGTACGGTTGACTTGGGCATGTTCTCGCGCGAGATTGTTCAGGAAGAGATTGACAAAGGTGTCTGGTGGTTGGGCGTTACCAAAGATGCGGTAATCCCGACCATCAATTCGAAAAGTCCGGTGTTAAGTGCCATTCAAACGCGTGGGCTTACCCGCGACGAGTTCCGTAAAATCTTTATTACGGGTGAAATTACAAACTGGAACCAACTTCCCGGTATTGAAACCGATTTGGCTATCAACGTCTTTACCCGTTCTGATGCCTGTGGCGCTGCCGGTACCTGGGCGGCCTACCTGGGCGGCAAACAGGAAGACCTGAAAGGCGTGGGCGTGTTTGGTGATCCCGGAATGGCCGATGCGGTGGTCAAGGACGAAAAAGGAGTGGGTTTCAATAACACCATTTACCTGTATGACAACAAAACCGGAAATAAAAATCCGGGGATTGAAGTCATCCCCATTGATGTGAATGAAAACGGAACCATTGATGGCGATGAGGCGTTCTACGACAAATTTGATAAAATACTGACTGCCATTGCCGAAGAGAAATATCCGTCGCCACCAGCCCGCGAGCTATACCTGGTTTCCAGAGGCAAACCGGAGAAACAGGCTACCATCGACTTTTTGAAGTGGGCGGTCACCAAAGGACAAGCTTTTGTTTCTGAAGCTGGTTATGTGCCGCTGTCAAGGTCAAGACTGGACGAACAAGTGTCTAAATTAAATTAAGCCCATGCAAACGAGCCATGTTCTTTGCATCGGGCGACTGAGGAAAGAAATTGGGCGAAAAGGAATATTAAAACGAACGTATAAAATGAACAGAAGACGACGACTGACAGACCTTGTTGTTACGATATGGATGCGGGTAGGGTTGTATTTGTTGTTGTCCATTCCCGCCCTGATTGCAATTGGACTTTACTGGAAGGCGGCCCCGATGCTGAAGCACCATTCGTTTAACGATCTGATGTTTTCAGCAAATTGGTTCCCGATGAAGGGAGAGTATGGATTTATGCCCTTTATTTACAGTTCGGCTTACGTGACCGTTTTGTCGTTTATCCTGTCGGCTCCTTTATGCCTGTTTGCCGCTGTTTACCTGACTCAGTTTGGCAAAAGGCGATTGCTAAAAGTGATGTTGCCTGTCATCGACATACTGGCGGGGATCCCGTCGGTTGTTTACGGGGTATGGGGCGTGCTGGTCATTGTGCCAGCGATTTCAGTTTATGTGGCTCCCTTTTTTGGAACCGCCAGTTCCGGCTACAGCTTACTTGCTGGTGGCGTTGTTTTGGCAGTCATGTGTATTCCCTATATGCTGAACATGCTGATCGAGGTATTCCATACCATTCCGGTGGGCATGAAGGAAGCCTCGTTGTCATTGGGGGCAACCCATTGGGAAATGGTGAAACATGTCATCTTCAAAAAAGGCTTTCCCGGAATCATCTCAGCTTTTGGGCTTGGCATTGCCAAAGCCTTTGGCGAAACCATAGCCGTACTGATGGTGGTTGGCAACACACTCGACATTTCAGTGTCGCCCTTCAGCCCGGGATATCCACTTCCGGCCCTGATTGCCAACAACTATGGCGAGATGATGTCGATACCAGACTACGATTCGGCGCTGATGTTTGCGGCCTTGTTACTGTTTGTGATCATCTTAGTTATCAACCTTTTTTTCAGGTATTTCATCCATAAAACTGAGCAGTCATGAGAAAGTGGAAAATCATCGAAGAACAAATTTTCAAGGTCATCGCCTTCCTGGCTGCCTATTCGGTCATTGCCATTTTATTATTCCTGCTTTTTGTGGTGTTCAATAAGGGTGTTGGGGCCATGTCGTGGGATACCATTTCCAAACTGCCCAAAGGTGGTTACTATTTTGGCGGTGAAGGAGGGATACTCAATGCGATTATTGGCTCATTCTACTTGTCGGTTGGCGCTACGGTCCTGGCGGTCTTTATCGGGCTGCCGGCAGCTTTGTTTATCAACGTACAGCTGATCAGGATGAAACGGGTGCAAAATACCATCCGCTACCTGCTGGATGCGCTATGGGGCATCCCATCCATCGTTTACGGAGCTTTTGGATTCGCGGTCATGCTGTTTTTTGGTTTGAATGCCTCGCTGTTGGCCGGGATTATTACCGTTGCTTTACTGATTACCCCGATCCTTGTGCGAGCTTTCGATGAAGTGCTTAAAACCATTCCGGTTGAGTTGCAGGAGGCTTCTTTCTCATTGGGGGCAACCCGTACCGAAACCGCATTGAAAGTTTTATTCAAACAAGGATTTGCTGGCTTTATCACTGCTTTGTTATTGGCTTTTGGCCGTGGAATAGGCGATGCGGCCTCCGTCCTTTTTACCGCAGGCTACACCGATAATATTCCCATTACCCTTGACGAGCCGGTAGCCACACTGCCCTTGGCTATCTTCTTTCAGCTTAGTTCCCCTATTGAGGAAGTCCGCCAACGCGCCTATGCTGCCGCAGTTGTTTTGACCATCTTTATTCTGGTTATCAGTGTCTCCGCACGACTGTTATCCAAACGGTATTCAAAAAATATAATTAAATAGAACGACGATGTATACAGAAAAGGTATTCAAACAGACAAGTGTACACACCAAATCAAAATTGAAGATGAACAAGACGGGCATCGAAAAACCAATTATTCAGATCAAAGGATTAAGTGTAAAATCCAGCGAAGGTGAGATTCTGAAAAATATTAACCTGGATATTCCCCGAAATAAGATTGTGGTTCTGTTGGGACCATCGGGCTGTGGCAAAACCACCTTGTTAAAAAGTTTGAACCGCTTGACCGATTTGCACAGAGAACTGATCGTCAGCGGAAAGGTGTTGATTGATGGAAAAGATATCCTGAAAGCTTCACGAGACCTTCCCTCCATGCGGCAAAAGATGGGCTTGCTGTCGCAGCGCCCGTTTCCCCTGCCCGCTTCAATCTACAAGAATGTATCTTATGGTCTAAAATTGAAAGGAGTCCGCAATAAAAAACTCGTTAGTCATAGTGTGGAGTCAAACCTGAAACGGGTGGGCTTGTGGGACGAAGTGAAGGATCGCCTGAACAGTCCGGCTACCAGCCTGTCCATTGGTCAGCAACAGCGTCTTTGTTTGGCTCGCGGGCTAGCTGTAAAACCCACAATTATCCTGGCCGACGAACCAACATCAGCTTTGGATCCCATCTCAACCAAGATCATTGAAAACCTCTTTAAAGAGCTGAAAGAGCATTACACCATCATTTTGGTAACCCACGTGTTACGGCAGGCCGTTCGTTTGGCCGACCATGTGGTATTTATGTATTATGGTGACATTATTGAACAGGGGCATCCGAATGAAATTCTGAAAAATCCGCAGACGGAGATCCTGAAAAAATACTTGATTGATGGGAATTGAAGATAGTGCCATAAGCTTACAACTCAATTGAAAAAATGCCTCCTTACTGAAAAAGTTTGCGTGGATTAGATACAATCAGATTCTTGGCACCCACTACAATCCATTTTTACCATCACTTATCGCTCAATTTTGTTGTACCCATGTTGTACCCGGGCTAAAAAAAGAAGGAGCTAGATATTGATCTAACTCCTTGATTTTCACTTTGTCGGGATACCAGGATTCGAACCTGGGACCCCCTGCTCCCAAAGCAGGTGCGCTAACCGGACTGCGCTACATCCCGAAATTTGATTGTTTTTTTGACTGGATCCCCGGGGTTCAGCTTTCGACCCCTTGTACCCCATGCAAGTGCTCCAATGAGCGGAGAGAGGGGGATTCGAACCCCCGGTACAGTTATCCCGTACGGCAGTTTAGCAAACTGCTGGTTTCAGCCACTCACCCATCTCTCCGTGAGTTCCTAAAAAGACAGAACCAAGCTGTATTGAACAACTCAGGCCTTTGACAGCTATCCATTTGTCTGGATTTTCCCAATCTTAATGCAGGCTGCAACGCCCGCTGAACGTGGGTGCAAATATAGAACTACTTTTTACTTTGGCAAAATATTTAATGAAAAAATACCGGTCCGGCAGCGGAAGGGAAGTCCCGGCGCGGGGCGTGTGCAAAGCAGGTGACAGCCTGACGCCACAAGGTTCCATTCCGTCCCGGGGACTAAAAGCAGGTATATGCAGGAAATTCTTTGATTTGGGTGTGCCGGGCTGGTGCATTTTGGGTAAATTGCAGGCTGGGTATTTATAAAAACTGATCACTTAATCGGAATACAGATGCGCAAATTAATGAAGGTGTTTTTATTCATGATGATGCCGGTTTTAACGGTTGAGTCACAGCCTGCAGAAAAGCCGGTAGCGGAGAAAAAGCCGATCCGGCTGGCGGTTGCCGGGATGAGTCACGGGCATATTTCGTTCATTCTGGGAAGGCCGGACAAAGGCGATTTTAAGCTCGTCGGAGTCGCCGAAACCAATCAGGAACTGGTCGGGCAGATCGTGAAAAGGTATCAACTGCCTTCATCTGTTTTATATGACGATCTTGAGAAAATGCTGGATGAGACAAAGCCGGAAGCTGTTGTGGCATTTGGCTCGGTTTACGATCACCTGAAAGTAGTGGAGGCCTGCGCACCGCGGGGAATTCATGTGATGGTCGAAAAGCCGCTTGCAGTGAGCGTGGAACATGCCCGGCGAATGGCTGAACTGGCCCGAAAATATAAAATCCATTTGCTGACCGACTATGAGACCTCCTGGTATCCCACAACGGCCCTCTCATTTCAACTGGTCGATGAAAATTTTGCAGGTAGCCTCAGAAAAGCGGTCTTTCATGACGGGCACCAGGGGCCGAAAGAGATTGGTTGTGATAAATTCTTCCTTGAATGGTTAACCGATCCGGTATTGAACGGGGGAGGGGCGCTGACCGACTTCGGTTGCTATGGCGCCAATTTAATGACAGCACTCACAAAAGGGGAAGAACCTCTTTCGGTTACGGCAGTAACCCGTCAGTTTAAGCCAGGAGTTTATCCAAAAGTAGATGACGATGCCACAATCATTGTACAATATCCAACTTCACAATGTATTATTCAGGCTTCCTGGAACTGGCCTTTCAGCCGGAAAGATATGGAAATATACGGAGATGAAGGGTACATTATCACCATCGACAATCAGCACATGCGCCGGAGAAACCGGTCTGCGAACACGGAAATGACCGGAAAAGTCACTGCAAAGGAGGTGCCTGTGTATGAAGATCCATTTTCCTGTTTTGCCGACGTGCTGAACGGAAAAATCAGCCTGAGCGATTATGATCCGTATTCGCTCGAAAATAACCTGCTGGTTGTCCGCATCCTTGAAGCTGCACGCGAGTCGGCGAAGACCGGGAAGACTGTTTTTTTTTGACAGGCAGGCGGGATTGTAAAGCTTAGACCGGAAAGGCTTTGTGTAACGCGTATCAATAATAATCTAAACCGTAATGATGAAGAAGTTCAGTAAAATCATTTTAGCCGCCCTTATGCTGGCATGGACAGGAAGTTTTGCGCAACAGGAAGGAGCAAAGCAACCGGTCGACTATGTGAACCCCTATATGGGAAACATCAGCCATTTGCTGGTGCCTACCTATCCAACCATCCATTTACCAAACAGTATGCTTCGGGTTTATCCTGAACGAAATGATTATACAGGAGTGCTCCTCCGGGGCTTGCCGCTCGAAATTACCAGTCACCGGGGCAGCTCCGCTTTTAACCTGAGTCCCTGGCAGGGAGAGGAAACGGCTTTAAAGCCGGTGATCTCCTATAGTTACGATTTGGAGAAACTGACTCCGTATTCTTATTCCGTTTATCTGGATGAACAGCAAACGCAGGTGAACTTTGGCCTGTCGCATCAGGCTGCTGTTTATGAACTGGATTTTTCACGCGATCTTCCGGTTAATCTGGTGCTGAATTCACGCAATGGCGAAATGAAGTGGGATGGGGAAGCGCTTGCCGGATTCCAGCTTCTTGATAACAACACCCGGGTATACCTGTACCTGAAACCGGAGCAAAAGCCCTCAGGCGTTTCAGTGCTGGACAACAGCGGCATCAGGCCCGGAACATCAGCCACGGGGAGAAACGCTTCGGTCGTGCTGAATTTTCCTAAAGGTACCAAATCGCTGACCTTACGCTATGGCATTTCTTTCATCGATGCTGCCCAGGCAAAAAAGAACCTGGAACGGGAGGCCGCCGGAAAAACGGTTGCTCAGTTGCAGGCCAACGGGCGCAGGATCTGGAATGAAGCGCTCGGAAAAATAGAGGTTGCCGGAGGTACGGATGATGAGCGGACCGTTTTTTACACATCACTTTACCGCTGTTACGAACGTCCGGTCTGCATTTCCGAGGACGGGCGCTATTTCAGCGCCTTCGACGGGAAGGTACATGCCGACAACGGCCGTTCCTTATACACCGACGACTGGATCTGGGATTCTTACAGGGCGCATCATCCTTTGCGGATTTTGCTCGATCCTCAGAAAGAAGAAGATATTCTGAACTCTTTTGTCCGGATGACTGAACAGATGGACCATCCGTGGTGGCCTACTTTCCCTGAGATCACCGGCGACAGCCGCCGCATGAACTCCAATCATGGTGTGGCTTCGGTATTGGATGCCTACCGGAAGGGATTACGAAATTTCGATATTGAAAGAGCCTACCAGGCCTGCAAGGCAGGGATAACCGAAAAAACACTGGCCCCCTGGTCGGGAGTGCCGGCGGGAAAGCTGGATCAGTTTTACAAAGATCATGGCTATATTCCGGCGCTAAAAGAAGGCGAAAAAGAAACCTTTCCCGAAGTGCATGGCTTTGAAAAGCGCCAGCCTGTGGCTGTAACGCTGGGTACCTCTTATGATGAATGGTGCCTGTCGCAGATCGCCAAAGAAATCGGGAATGAAGAAGATAGCCGGTATTTTGAGAAGCAATCGCTCAACTACAGGAACCTGTTCAACCCCCAAACCGGCTTCTTTCATCCTAAAGACAGCGACGGGAATTTTATTGAACCGTTCGATTATGTTTTTTCCGGAGGGCTTGGCGCCCGGAATGCATATGACGAAAATAATGCCTGGGTTTACCGTTGGGATGTGCAGCACAACATTCCCGACCTGATCCGGCTGATGGGGGGGAAGGAGAAATTTGTGCAAAACCTGGATGCGACGTTTGTCCAGCCGCTTGGAAAATCAAAGTTTGAGTTCTATTCGCAGTTGCCCGATCATACCGGCAATGTGGGACAATTCTCGATGGCCAACGAGCCATCGCTGCACATTCCCTATTTATATAATTATGCCGGGCAGCCCTGGAAAACACAAAAAACGATCAGGAAACTGCTGCATGAATGGTTTCGAAACGACCTGATGGGGGTCCCGGGCGATGAAGATGGCGGGGGAATGTCGTCGTTCGTGGTGTTCTCTTCGATGGGATTTTA
>JBFXGM010000056.1:0-12311 GCA_050178015.1 Mangrovibacterium sp. | reverse complement strand
CCCGAAGGTCGCTGCCCTTGCCTGTTCCGAAAACGGTTCCTATAAAGCATTTGGATGTTGACAACAAAAAAGTAAATTTGAGTTATCTAATAAAAACAACCAGACAGAGTTTGCTTTACACTCCCCCTTATGCATGGAGCAATTTTCCACCCAATTATTCAGATTCAATAATTTCTTTAGTCAACACTTCAACATCTTTTTTACTTCTCTCCACAACATCCTTCATTTTTTTGACCTTTTCTTCCGCTTGTTGAATTTTCTCATGCTTGACTTTTTCTTCTTCGGAAGTTATTTCGCCGTTTTCTTTTTGCTTCTTTACCTTTTCCTTTGCCATTTCAATCTTTTTTTCATTGGCTCCAATTTGATCCTCTTGTTCTTCGATTTTCTGTTCTGCATAGGCTTTCTTTTGCTGAGCCTTCATTTTCGCATCAGCAGAACGTTGCTTTCCGAATTCCTTACCCGTTAAATCACTTTTATTTTTACCGTAAGCATTTCCTTCCATTTCGGGGTTATCAGACTTCTCTGCACCTTCATGCTGATCTTCCCCATTTTTCTTTTCAAGTTTTACCTCTTTCTTTTGTTGTCCTTTACCTTTAGGATCTTGTGTAGCTTCTCCCTTTTTCTGTTGATCTTCCTCCTCATTAACTTCCAATTCTCCTTTCTGATCTTGTTTCTCTTGCTGCTGAGCTTTCAACACTTGTTGTTTTTGTTGTTCTTTACCTTTTCCCTGAGCAAATGAAACGGAAGTGGCAATAAAAATTGACAATGCAATTACAAGTAGCTTTTTCATAACTTAAGATTATATGTTACTTAATAAAGAATCTATTTCACTCTGTGTTTGTTCGATTTCATCGTCTGATGACTTTATTGCTTCATCGAGTTGTTGAGTCGATTTTTCAATCGCTTCAATTTCCTCTTGCAATACCTCAGTTGACTTTTCGGTTTGTTGTTTTTCGCCGGAACAAGAAAACATTAACGCCAAAACAGGAATAAGATAAAAACTCTTCTTCATATCTTTTATTTTTAAATTAACTCCGTTTTTTCAGTGGTTTCTGGACTCCACTTATTCTTGAAAACGATATCAATTACGTGAAGTAAACGTCGGGGGCAGCTGGATTGGTACCTATCCACCGACAATTTACAAATAGAAATCGGAATCCAGCCGGTAAATCAGCCAAATTCCGATTCGTTCGTTTTGCATCTTTTAAAATGAGCGGATCGCCCGCACTCTTTGCGTGGAATTTTTATTCGTGTACCATGAATTCCCATCGTAAAACATCACAAACCAACCAGATGTAGCATTTGCCTCGCTGGAACACCAGTAACTGTAATGTTGGTAAAAATTCCCCAATCCCTGGGTATATAAATTGGTCCGCATCAGGCTTACCTCATCTCGTGAAGGAAGGCACCAGTCGCTGTACCCATTCAGCACCAGGTCGTCGCAAACACGTGCGGCAATACCGGCAGTACTGCAGCCGGCCACAATGGCAGCTGTGTTTAACGCTCCCGTTCCAACAGCTGTGCCGGTACCCGAGATTAACGTACCGCCGCAACCCCAGACATAATCTCCTAAATCATTTTCGGCACACGCCAACCCGTGCTGACCGGTTTCATCGACATAAAAGACGATACCACCTGCATAGTGCTGTCCAATATAAGGGGTGGAAGGAGTTGCCGTAGTAAACACCACCTGCGGCCCGTAGCTGGTACCCGTATTGTTGGTAGCGTAGGCCCTCACATAATAGGTGCGGTTGGCATACAGGTCGGTCATGGTTGATGTAAACGGATCGCTTCCCGCTCCCTCGGAAGTGTGTGGGTGACCAATGGTTGGGTTTTCCGTGTAACTCCAGCATACCCCTTTGGCTGTAATGTCGCAACCACCGTCATCGGGGATCAAGGCACTCACCACGGCCGAGTAATAATCAATATCGGTTACTTCGCCGGTAATTACTGTTGCAAGAAGTCCGGTGCTTACGGTATTCTGGTTTCCGTATCCGGTACCGGTGCTGTTGGTGGCATAAGCCCTCACATAATAAACCGTTCCACAGCCACTCAGTCCGGTGATGGTGCTGCTGTAATAACCCAGTCCGCTGCCGTCAACCGAGTAATTATCCGCTAAGGTAGGTTCGCTATTGGTACTCCAGCAAACTCCCCTTGTTGTTACTTCCGATCCGCCATCTGAACTAACATAGCCACCACTTTGGGCCGTTGTGCTGCTATTGATAATTGAGGTAGAAGTGCCCACCAGCGGAACCGTTGGCCCCGGAAAAACCAGGTCGGTTGTTGTAAAGATCAATTCGTTGCCATAGCTGGTACCCAGGCTATTCGTTGCATATGCTCTTGCATAATAGGATGTAAGCGGATTTAATCCGGTCATCAGGCTGTTATAAGACGTGGCTCCGGTGCCATCTGTCGTAAAATTATCCGAGAGGCTTGGGGATGGATTCAAGCTCCAGCAAACTCCCTTGGCGGTAATGGCCGCCCCTCCGTCTGTACTGATGTTCCCTCCCGAACCGGCCAGGTTGGAAGAAATTCCGCTGATAGCTTTGGTAGTCAAAACTGGAGCCGAGAGAGTTAATGTGGTAAAACTGTACTCATTTCCATAGACTGTACCAGCCTCATTGATGGCAAAAGCTCTTACATGATACATAGTTGACGGCTCCAGCCCCGTGATGGATGCAGTAAAACTCCCCAAGCCGCCCGCTTCGGTGTAACTGGCATCAGAAGCTGTTGGGGACGGAGAAGTTGACCAGCATATCCCTCGACTGGTAACCGGCGAGCCATTGTCGGCCGTGACATTTCCACCTGATACAGCTGAGTTATAGGAAACGGAAGAAACGGCAGTGGTAGTCACACTGGCCAGGGACAAACTTGCGGTTGTTAATGAAAGTTCGTTGCCGTATGTGGTCCCCTGTTCATTGGTGGCGTAAGCCCTTACATAATAGAGGGTATTGGGTATGAGTCCACTCATGAGCGCATTAAAGCTTCCTGTTCCGGCCCCTTGCGGATCTGTCTGATCTGTTGTAGTTGGCCCCGGATTGGTTGACCAGCAAATGCCCCGTTCCAAGATTGGGGATCCCCCGTCATCAACAATGTTTCCGCCACTTTGGGCGGTTGTGTGCGAAATATTGAAAACCGGATTGGTTGTCAAGCCGGGTAATGTAACCTGAAGTGTTTGAAAGGAAATCTCCTCGCCGTAGGCAGTACCTATTACATTGGTGGCATAAGCCCGGGCATAGTAAGTGGTGTTTGGTTCGAGATTTTCGAGCGATACCGTGAAAACTCCGGTCCCGTTACCTGCAGTATAGCACATGTCGGAAAGGTTGGGGTCAATTGTTGCAGAAAGGCATATTCCGCGACTCATAATATATTCTCCGCCAGCATTCAGCACCTCTGCACTGGCTTTGGCTGAGGCATAACGTACGTCTGTTATCGTTGACACAGAAGCGGCAGGTAGTGCAGAACCCGGGCTGCCATTCCCGACATACCCTACGTTTACCAAAGCGCCATGAGTATAGCTGATATACAGAGAATCATTCTGAATCGTGACCGAAGCAACCTGGTTGGGCAATTTTACAGATCCTCCATCCGTGAGATAAATGGTATCATTACCGAGGGACAATTGTTGGATTTCATTCATCACAGAGCCGTCTTCTTCGATATTTAAAAATCCGACATCGTTGATGAAATCGCTCAAGCCAGTTGGTTTATCTGTCAGGCTGTTGTAGCTGCCATCAAAGCCGGCAGGAAGTTTTATAAAGCCACCATTTGTCAGATAGATGGTATCGTTGCTGATGCTCAGCAGCTGGATTTCGTTGGTGACTGATCCGTCTTCCTCCTGCGTGAGATAACCCGTATCGTTGATGAATGCGCTCAAAGCGGTTGGCTTATTGGTCAGGCTGTTGTAGCTGCCATCAAATCCGGCAGGAAGTTTTACAAAGCCTCCATTTGTCAGATAGATGGTATCGTTGCTGATGCTCAGCAGCTGGATTTCGTTGGTGACTGATCCGTCTTCCTCCTGCGTGAGATAACCCGTATCGTTGATGAATGCGCTCAAAGCGGTTGGCTTATTGGTCAGGCTGTTGTAGCTGCCATCGAATCCGGCAGGAAGTTTTACAAAGCCTCCATTTGTCAGGTAAATGGTATCGTTGCTGATGCTCAGCAATTGGATTTCGTTGGTGACTGAGGCATCCTGCTCACCGGTCAGGTATCCGGCAGCAGCATGGTTTCCCCAGTTGTAGGCTTGGTCCCAATCGGCAAGATCGGAGGTTTGAAGTTGCGAAGCCGGCGAAGCTGCAAATACGGGATCGTTCTCCTGAATGCCGCCTGATAGAGATTGTGCGGTTTGGGCATGAAAAGCATAGGGGACGCTCATTAGCTGACTGACACCGGTAATGGAATAGTCAGTTCCTCCAGCGGGATCGGTTTCGGTTTTAATAAAATAAGGTCCTTCGGCCCAATTTACTTCCGTCAGATCACCTAAAAGCGGGCTTCCCTCACCAACCGCCAAGCTAAGCAAGCCATTGACATTTGTAGTTGGGGCATGGGTTTCAGCAAAAACCTCCAACCCATCAGCATTTCCCTGAAGAATACTTATCCGTACGCCCACCTGCTGATTGATGACCAACTGATTGGACGAATTTCGGATGACAGCCTGGTAGCTCATCTTCAGTGGGCTTTGGGCCAACAGGCTCAGGGTTAACAAGAGAGTGCTCAGTAAGGTAAAGATTTTCATTTGTCTATCGTTTAATAATTTTGAACAGGGTAATTTCCCGGTTATCCTGCAATACCCGAAGCAGATAAGTAGCCGGGGTCAGCTGTTCTACTTCAATCCGGTTTTCGCGGTCAAGGACTGGTGCTTGCCGGAGGATTTTCCCCTGACTATCGAAAAGCTGCCAGGAAAGGTGGCGAAGAGAAAGCTGTTCTATTTTTAGTATTAGAAAGCTGGTGGCCGGGTTAGGAAAAGCAGAAATCCGGAGCTGAATATTTTCCAGCGCTTCAGAGCCGGTTGCAACTGAAATTTCATAGGGCTGCTGAACCCCCTGCCATTCTGAACCATCAGCTCCCTGGTGAGACTCAAAGACAACCTGACCAATGGAGAAACTGAATTCACCACCGCTCCCACCAGCATCGCCCCCTGCCGATACGATATTTTCCTGGGCGTAAGACATCAGGCCACCGACAAGCAGAACCATCAAGCCCAAAATCCGGAGACAATACCTTCTATACCATGTGAATACTAAAAGATTATCCCACGGTGATTTTGTTTTCTTAAATCGATTTGTTTTCATACCGGGTATGTATTTGCCCAAAAGGGAAAGACACGAATTAAAGGTTGATTTTTGTCATGAAATTTTGCTTAAAAAAAATGCGAATATAATCATCCGAACAACTGTTTTATAGCAGTAAAAACGATTTTTTTAGATCTTCCGTAAATCATTTCTGACAGAGTGGTTTTCGAGACCCCTTAGCATCGCATAACGATACCAGCGAGGACATTAAAAAAGGCCCGGGAGGGCCTTAAAATAGATGGGAATGGACTGTTTTTGGCATAAATAACGGATCTCAGCTCCATGCAGACAGGGTTTTCAACAGCAGATTACTGGAAATTTATTTAGATAATATTTTCACCAGCCACAGGATTAAGTACAACCCTAATCCAAGTCCAAACAGCAAAAAAGAAACTACAAATCCGATTCGAATGTAAGTTTCATTCCATCCCAATTTTTGGTTTAACCAGCCAGATACACCTAAAATCATAAGCTCAGATATTAAAATGTTATTCCCTAAAAATAAGTAATTATTTGGTCATTTTCTTGTAAACTATTTGATCGATCTCCAAAAAAACATTTAGGTAGCGGACACTGAAGTTTGAAGATGCTTGGGCCGCCGAAGGAACGGCGAATTGCACCACCAAAGTCCCGGAGAGTCTTTGGGCTATGGAGGAGTTAGGAAATCCGGATGATGAATCATGGCAAAATCTGGTTAACGCGAATCGCAAAACTGAGCCAGTAGGGTCGAGAGCAAAAAAAGGGAGAAACATGTTGCACATTTCTCCCTCTCGTTATTTCGATGAAAATTATTTCTCTTATTTCAAGCTGAAAGCGGCTTCCAATCCTTTCTGTGAGTTGGTGCCTACCCACAGCAAAAAGTCGCCGGGTTCGGCCTGCCATTTTCCTTCGGCAGTATAAAAGGCCAGGTCATCGGCTGAAAGCTCAAACTCAACCACGTGGCTTTCGCCGGGGGCCAGGCTGATCTTTTCGAAACCTTTCAGCTCTTTTACCGGTCGGGTAACGCTGCCAAACAAATCGCGGATGTAGAGTTGCACCACTTCTTCGCCGGCATAGTTACCGGTATTTGCAACTTTCACGCTCACGGTTATTTTTTCACCCATGGCGAATTCGTTGCTACTGAGTTTCAAACCGGAATAGGCAAAAGTGGTGTAGCTCAGTCCATAACCGAACGGATAGAGCGGTTCGTTGGATTCGTCGGTGTAGTGCGACCAAAAAACCAGGCCGGTATCAGTTGGGCGTCCGGTGCTTTTGTGGTTGTAGTAAATGGGGCACTGTCCTACAGCACGCGGGAAGGAAACCGGCAGTTTCCCGGATGGGTTGTAGTCGCCAAACAGCACATCGGCAATGGCATTTCCGGCTTCGGAGCCCAGGTGCCAGCTTTCCACGATGGCGGGTACATGTTCGGCCATCCAGTTGATCACCAGCGGGCGGCCATTCATGAGTACCACCACCACATTCGGGTTGGCTGCATACACCGCTTCGAGCAACTGCTGCTGAACGCCTTTCAGGGTAATGTCGGTTTGGCTGCGCCCTTCGCCCGACTGAAAGCAGTTTTCGCCCAGGGCCATCACCACCACATCTACTTGTTTGGCCAGTTCCACCGCTTTGTCAATCCCGGTGAGGTCGGTTTCGTTAAATTCCAGGTGATGCGTAAAATCGGCCTCATTGGAAACAAATACCGGCCCTTGCTCAAACTGAATGACTGTCGGGTCGGCCGCTGCATTTTTCATACCTTCCAGCAACGAAACCGCCGAACCGGTAATCGCCTGGGCCCGCCAGCTTCCGAGCGGCGAATCTTTGTCGTCGGCCAGGTCGCCAATCACGGCAATGCGCTGCCCGCTTTTTTTCAAAGGCAACAGCTGGTTTTCATTTTTCAGCAAAACAATGCTTTTTTTGGCCACTTCGCGGGCAGCCTGCAAGTGTTCGGCGTTGAGCAGCGTTTTTTCCTTTTCGGGGTTGCTGTACCGGTAAGGATCGTCGAACAGGCCCAGTTCAAATTTTATTTTCAGGATACGGCGAACGGCATCGTCAATCAAAGCTTCGTCAATCCGCCCCTCTTCCACCAATTCTTTTAAATGAGGCACATAGCAATTGCCTTCCATGTCCATGTCCGATCCGGCTTTCATGGCCAAGTAAGCAGCTTCCTTTTTATTGGGCGCCACACCGTGGTCAACAATCTCGCCAATCGAGTTCCAGTCGGACACCACAAATCCGTCGAAGTTCCACTCCCCTTTCAGGATGTCGCGAAGGAGATGGTTGTTTGCAGTGGCCAACACGCCGCCAATTTCGTTGAAAGAGTTCATAAAGCTGGCCACGCCCGCATCGGCACAAGCTTTAAACGGCGGGAGCACTACGTTGCGCAAGGTATTTTCGGTAATCTCCACCGTGTTGTAATCGCGGCCTGCCTCGGCAAACCCGTAAGCGGCAAAGTGCTTGGCGCAGGCGGCGATGGTATTTTCATCGGCCAGGCTGGCGCCCTGGAAACCGCGCACCTGTGCCGCTGCCATCACCGATCCCAGGTACGGGTCTTCGCCGGCGCCTTCCATGATGCGTCCCCAGCGGGCATCGCGGGCAATGTCAACCATGGGGGCAAAGGTCCAGTGAACACCCGAGGCGGCTGTTTCTTTCGCTGCCATGCTCGCGCTCAGCTCGGCAGCAGCAGGCTCCCAACTGGCAGCTGTTGCCAACGGAATCGGAAACATGGTTTTGTAGCCATGTACCACATCGTAGCCAAAAATCATCGGAATACCCAAACGACTGTTTTCCACAGCTAGCTGCTGCGCGTTGCGGGTAGCTTCGGCGCCGGTCACATTCAACATAGAGCCTACCATACCGCTTTTTATCATATCCAGTAGTTCCTGTTCCGATTGCCCCTTGGGGGCTGGGCCGGTCATCTCCCAGCGACTGGTGTATTGGTTCAGCTGGCCGATCTTCTCTTCCAGTGTCATTTTCGAAAGCAAGACCTCAACCTTTTGGTCCACATCACTCTTTTCCTTGATCTCTGTAGCAATGGCAGTTCCAAATGCTAAGGAGGAAATCAACATCGCGGCAAAAAATCGTTTCATCATGATTTATCCAGTTTAATAATTTAGTGTTCCCGCAAAGATAAAGTGAAAAATTGATTTATTGTATAACGTACAATATCTTTTAATAAAAGCCGGAAAATCCCGGCTAGTTTCGTATCAACGGACTTTTGACAGAGCGTCATGCCGAACTTGTTTCGGCATCTCCATTATGATGAAGATCAGACAGCATCGCGTTGACACGACATTAAGAATACAATGTATCACCCGGAAGCCAACAGGGCAATAATAGATAAATCTCCTGTTATTTCGACCGGCCCAATTTTTTCAAAGCTTCCAAACGCTGCAACAAGGGAGGGTGCGAATAATGCACGAAAACATAGGCCGGATGCGGACGCAGGTTGCTCAGGTTTTTCACCGAAAGTTTTTTGAGCGCCGTAGCCAGGGCTTGTCCATCGAAATGTTTGGCGGCAAAAGCATCGGCAGCAAATTCATTTCGACGCGAGAGCAGGTTCATGCCGATGCCAATTACCGTTGATATGGGCGTGTACAGAATGCCAAAAGCAACCGCACCGATATGAAAGTTGGGCTTACTAACCCCCAAGGCCTGAGAGAGGGCTGGACTCCCCACAAAAGCAGAAAACAGGTACAGCATAAAACCAATTTGCAGGATACCCAACACCAGGCTCAGAATAATATGCTTTTTCTTATAGTGCCCTATTTCGTGGGCCAGCACAGCCACTAGTTCGTCCACTTCCATATCTTTAATGAGGGTGTCGTACAATACAATCCGCTTCTTATGCCCCAGTCCGGCAAAATAGGCGTTGGCCTTGGTGGACCGTTTGGAACCGTCGATCACGTAAATGTTCTCCAATTTAAAACCGACTTTGGATGCGAAGTTGTTGATCGCCTCTTTCAGTTCGCCCTCTTCGAGCGGTGTTTGTTTGTTGAAAAGCGGCACGATCAGCGTGGAGTAAAACATGGCCATAAAAACAGAAAACACGCCGATTACCAACCAGGCATATAACCAAAAATCAGGGCCGGTGCGGTAATAAATAAAGATGATCAGGGCCAGCAATCCCCCGCCAACAAAAACACCCAAAATCAATCCTTTAATTTTGTCGAACATGTAAACCGGACCCGTAATCTTGTTGAATCCAAAGCGCTCTTCGATAATAAACGTTTGGTACAAACCAAAAGGAATGGAAAGCATCTCGGCAGCCAAGAACAGCACGCCAAAAAAGATCAGGGCAACCAGGATGGGATTTCCGGTAATGTACAAGGCCGCTTTATGCACCAAGGAAAACCCCTGTGTGAAAAGCATCAACAGGATCAGCAGAAAACTAAGGAAACTGGTTAACCTACTGAAATAATGGTTGGTTCTAGAGTATTCTTGCTGCCGCTTATATTTTTTTTCATCGTATATGCCTTTCACCTCATTGGGCAGTTGGTCGCTCCAACGAGTAGTGTTTAAATATTCAAGATAACGCTCCAAGGCAAAATCGAGAACCAATATGAAAATGATAATCCAGAAAACTGTAGTCATCTGTAACTGTTTAAATATACCCAAATGTAAGGAAATCATTTAAAACCCAACACCCGAATTACGGCAGCTTTCCCCTGATGAAACCGACCTTCATTGATGTCAATTTCCGCTTCGGTGATGGACAATTCAGAAAGACTGGCAAAGTCTGCGGCCAGTTCTTCGCGTGAAAACAGCATGTCCGGGTTGGAAGGGCCTCCGGTGCGATAATCGATTTGCGCTTTCGAGAAGCCTTCCAAGATCAGAACACCACCAGGGGCAAGGTACCTGAGCAGTTTTTGGTGGTAAAACGATCGATTCCCCAGCGGCATGTGGGTGAAAATAAATGCCAGTGCATCAAATGCATCAGGGGAAAACTGCACCTCATCGTACGATTCTACCCGGTAATCGACCGAAACACCTCGCCGGGCAGCCAGTAGTTGAGCCTTTCGCCGGGCCTCGCTGCTATAGTCAAAAGCAGTGACCTGCCAACCCAAACTTGCCGCAAATACAGCATTCCTTCCCTCTCCTTCTCCGGGCAGAAGCAGTTTACCCGGATTCAACTGCCCCATCACATCCCGAAAATACACATTGGGTTTAATTCCATAAGCATATTCATCAGCGGCATATCGCTGGTCCCAGAAGTTTTCCATCATCCTTAATTTTTTCAAATGAAACAAACATGTCGCGGATCCGGTTCTCCACATTCTTTCTCTCCCGATGAAACCCGTCTAATAGTGCCTCTATTTCGCGTCCCCAAAAAGAAAGGCGCCTCCCGAAGGTGCGCCTCTCTTTTCAGTTTGCTTTAACCCTATTTGTTACAAATCACTTTGCCATTAAATACTTCCGAGCCTAAAACCATCCGGTAGAAGAATATATTGCTGGATTGAACATCCGGCACAAATTCGGCTTGGTAGGCCACTCCGCTTTCAACCAGTTCATCGAGCACTGTTTTCACCAATCGTCCGTTTAAGTCGTACACGTCGATCCGTGCCTGAACGGTTTCCGGCGCTACGAACTCGAAAAGCAACCGGTCGGTAAACGGGTTCGGATAAGCTTTCAGTTCAACTGCTGTTACCAGCTGATCATCAATATCGATGGAGGCAATCTCAGCTGTTTTCTTTTTCGGGTTATGAATGACTACCGAGCCACCACCTAATGCTGTTGTGGCTTCAGCATTGTCGTCCGCACCAAGCTGATTATCGTACACCACCGAACCTGTTGCGCTTTCCCATATTTTAATCCGGAACCGATCCGGCTCACCTTTGGCTTTCAACTCTCCATCAATGGCTGAAACCATAAAGCTATACCCGGATACTTTGTTGATGGAGCCCTGTCCTTTGTAAATTGCTTTGGCGCCGGCAATTACCAGCGACATAGCATCGTGTGAACTGGACTTGAAGTTCATGTTACCGGCATGGAACTGGAACTCAGTGTTCCCATCTACGGCATTACTGCCCTTTTTGTACTTGGCATTAAAACCGAAGTTGGCCTTACCTGTCAGTGTTGCATCAGCGGTGTAGGCCCCTTCCGGAGAATTAATCCAACCACCACCGGTCACAAAACCACCATCGGGATCATAAACGACAACATATTGGAATACTTCAGTTGTACGGGCACCACAATAATCTTCAAGTTCCAGAATGATTGTATGAACGCCAACGGGAAGATTTACAAAGGTATGACTTGTAGTGTTCCCACTGATGTTATACATAACTTCATCCACATCTATTGTGCCGTCAAACGCTTTCCACACAGCTGTTGCAATGTTCTCATCTTCAAAGGTTGCCGTCAAAGTTATATCGGCACCAACTTCTTTCGGGCTATCAGGACCTGTTATAACAACGGAATGCGGAGCACTGTTTGTCACTTCAACATCAAATGAGCATACATCACTATTTCCAGATGGATCTGTAGCAGTAACGGTAACCGAAGTAATTCCAACCGGGAAGAAGCTTCCTGGATTTTGGCTGTAGGTAATATCTGCCGAACAATTATCGACAGCGGTTGCCTCAAAAGTAACAATGGCACCACACATACCTGCATCAGCAGGTCGCGTAATGGATGCCGGACAAGAAAGAACCGGGTCAATTTCGTCCACCACAGTCACCACAGCGTTGGCGGTACTTGAGTTGCCGTTCACATCGGTTACGGTCAGTACCACATCATTGTCACCTACATCTTCGCAAGTGAAATCAGTAATATCGAGTGACAGTGAAGCAATACCGCAGTTGTCGGTTGATCCGTTGTTAACGGCTTCGGCTGTGGTAGAGGCATTCCCGGTGGCATCCAGGTAGATGGTCACGTTTTGGGCAAGGGCTGTCGGGTCAATGTCGTCCACCACGGTCACCACAGCGTTGGCGGTACTTGAGTTGCCGTTCACATCGGTTACGGTCAGTACCACATCATTGTCACCTACATCTTCGCAGTCGAAATCGGTAATATCCAAAACCAGTGATTGAATACCGCAGT
>JBFXGM010000055.1:0-12319 GCA_050178015.1 Mangrovibacterium sp. | reverse complement strand
TTCCACCTCTTCCCATTCCGAACAGAGAAGTTAAGCCCGCCAGCGCCGATGGTACTGCAGTAATGTGGGAGAGTAGGTCGTCGCCAACCTTTCCAAACCCTGTGTTCTCCAGAGCACAGGGTTTTTTGTTATATTGCGGTTCGTAACGGGAGCCTCGATTACCCTTAAGAAAATACTGAACCGATGATGGAACGGCTGAAAAATACGGATTGGTTTTACTTCTCGCTTGTGCTGTTGATTGTTTCGTTGCCTTTTTCTGCCGGGATGATTTCTGTGGCAGCTGTCTTGCTTTTCATCGTATCACTCTTCCGGATTAATCAGAATAACTTCAGAAATAAACTTGCAGCCGGACGAAACCTGCTGATTTTTGCAAGTGTTTTTTTGATTTACCTTTTCGGTTTGATCGATTGCCAGGATTGGAAATGGGGATTGTACGACCTTCAAAAAAATATTCCGTTTCTGATGATTCCACTGGCCTTTGTCTTTGGCCCGCAACTTACGGTCACGAAGATGAAAAAACTGCTTCTTATTTTTGCGTTGGCGGTAGTGCTTTCCGCGCTAAGTGCGGTGGTTTTGTTTTACGGAAGCACCCGGTTATCCGTGTTGGAAGCGCAGGAGTTGGGTTTTGTTCATCATATCCGGTTCAGTTTTCAGGTCATTCTGTCTATTCTTATTTTAAGTATTCCTCTTATTCTCGCCTATTCTGAGATGTCGTTGCGCATAAGGTTTTTGAGGTTGGGGGGGAGCCTGTTCCTAATATTATTCCTATTCTGGCATCAGTCATTAACGGGAATTGTTTCCTTTTTGGGGACAGTATTTGCGGGTGGTGTTTTATTGCTTTTTCAAATAAGCGGACGAATCCAAAAAATGCTGCTAGGAATGTCGTTAATGCTTCTTATCCTGATTCCTTCAGTCTATCTTGCGTATGCCATCAACCGGTTTTACGATTTAGATCCGCTTGATCCCACCTCTCTGGAAGAAAGGACCTCACTCGAAAATCCTTATACCCATCAGTTGGAAAACCTTCAGGTAGAAAACGGGCATTATGTGGGCTTGTACTGGTGCGAGGAGGAAATGGAGAAAGCCTGGAACCAGCGTGCAGATATAAAATATAACGAACCCGATCAGCATGGCTATCAAATCAAGGAAACTTTGGTGCGGTACCTAACCTCGAAGAATCTGCGCAAGGATGCCACTGGGGTTAGTCAATTAACTGCGGACGATATCCGGAATATTGAAGCGGGAATCAGCAATGATATCCTGGCGCGGAAAGGGCTGTCGCTTTATCCCCGCATTTATGTGAGCATTTGGGAGGTGGATAACTACCTGAAAACCGGTTATGCCAATGCCCGGTCGCTGGCTCTGCGGATGGAATACAGCAAAGCTGCCTGGCATATTATCCGCGATCACTTTTGGTTTGGTGTCGGCACGGGGAACTGGAAAGCCGCTTTCAACGAAGCTTATCATCAGCTTGGTTCGCAAATGGAGCCGCAATGGTATTCCAGCGCCCACAACCAGTATCTGAATTATTGGGTGAAATTTGGGCTGGTGGGCTTGCTCTTGATTTTGTCGCTCATCATTTTTCCTGTTGTGAAAACGAAGGCCTACCGAAATCCTGTATTTCTGCTCTTTTTGGTAAGCATGTTCCTGGCTAATTTTGCCGACTCAAATCTGGAAACACACGTTGGCGGGCATTTTTTCGTGTTTGTTTACTGTTTGTTTGTCGCATCAGAAAACATTTGACAACTTATCTTGTTGTACATGAAGAACATAAAAGTACAACAGATAATGGAACGAAGAAATTTTATTACTCTTGTCGGAACAGCTACCCTGGCTGCGCCCATGTTTGGTTCGGCGTTGGCGGCATGCAGCAGTGAACCTAAAAAGTTCGAAGGCCATGTTTTCCCCGAGTTGCCATACGGGTATAATGCCCTAGAGCCCTACATCGATGCGCAAACCATGGAGCTGCACTACGATAAGCACCACCGGGGCTATTTCAATAATTTTTTGAAAGCGATTGAAGGAACAGATTTGGTTTCCGTAGCCATGCCCGAAATTTTCGCCAAAATTAACGACTACGATGCTGCTGTCCGGAACAATGGCGGCGGATATTTTAACCACCAATTGTTTTGGGAGAATATGAGTGCTGAAACCACTGCGCTATCGCCAGGATTGGAGAAGGCCCTGGTGGATAATTTTGGTTCGGTGAATCAGTTTAAAGATGAATTTTCGAAGGCGGCAAAAACGCATTTTGGCAGTGGTTGGGCCTGGCTGGTGAAGACCGAAACCGGACAATTAAAAGTGACTACTTCGGCAAACCAGGATAACCCGTTGATGAACGATGCCAGCCTGAAAGGAACACCGCTTCTGGCGATTGACGTGTGGGAACATGCTTATTACCTGCACTATCAGAACCGACGAGCCGATTATGTCGATAATTTTTGGAACATTGTCAATTGGCAGGTGGTGAGCCAGCGTTTCGAAAATGCCTGATCGCAAATACCGGTTTTCAGCCGGTTTTTTTGTTTCTTTGCATTCCGAAACAAAACATGATGATTCGAACGATTACATTGATTGGCGCGGGCAACCTGGCCACGCAAACCGGCAAGGCATTGAAAAAGGCGGGACTGGAAATCCGGCAGGTTTACAGCCGGACCGAACAGTCGGCACGCGAACTAGCCGATTTGCTGACAACCACCTTCACCCACAAAACGGAAGAAATTGATCTTTCGGCCGACCTGGTTTTGGTGGCCGTGAAAGATGACGCTATTGAGGAAGTTCTTGCCTGTTTGGATTGCCGGCAAACGCTGCTTGCCCACACGGCCGGAAGCGTGCCCATGCAGTTGCTCGAAAAGCACACCAATCGGTTCGGTGTGTTTTACCCGCTTCAAACATTCTCGAAAAAGCGGGATGTCGATTTTTCCGAAATTCCCATTTGTCTGGAGGCCAATTCCGCAGAAACAATGAACGAACTAAAAGAGCTGGCTTTCCGGATTTCAGGACAGGTGCTGGAAATTGATTCTGCCAAGCGCAAAATACTGCACCTGGCGGCTGTGTTTTCCTGCAACTTCGTCAATCATTTTTATTACCTCGGCGACCTGCTGCTGGAACAGCATCAGTTAAATTTCGACCTGCTGAAACCGCTGATCAGGGAAACAGCCGGCAAGGTGATGGAGCTGCGTCCGTTTGACGCGCAAACCGGCCCGGCCAAGCGTTTCGATGAAACCATCATTAATAATCACCTGAGCTTGTTGGGCAACCAACCCGAGTTGGCCGAAATCTATAATTTTGTGTCCGGAAGCATTTTTCAGGCCCATAAAAACAGCTGATATGACCTTCATAAAAGATAAACTGAAACACGTAAAAGCCTTTGTTTTCGATATCGACGGCGTGTTGTCGTCCGACACTTCGCCCCTGAACGAAGAGGGCGATCCGGTACGCACGGCCAATGTGAAAGACGGCTATGCCCTGCGCAACGCGCTGAATATGGGCTACCACATTGCCATCATTACCGGCGGCGCCATTGAACGGGTTCGCCTGCGTTACGAAAAGTTGGGCGTTCCGCACATCTATATGGGGGTGCGCGATAAGTTGCAGCCATTGCACGATTTCATGGGGAAAACCGGCGTCACCGAAGAGGAAGTTCTTTACATGGGAGATGACCTGATCGATTTCCAGATCATGTCAACCATTGGGGTCCCCACCTGTCCGTTGGATGCCGTGCACGAAATCAAAGAAATTTCTTTGTATATTTCCGATAAAAAAGGCGGGGAAGGCTGTGTTCGCGACATCGTTGAACAGGTGATGCGGGCACAGGGTACCTGGGTAAACGAAAAATCATATTACTGGAGGTCAATCTGATGATGCTGAAAAATCTTGAAAATTATAAGTTGGTGCTGGCGTCAAAATCGCCGCGTCGCCAGCAGTTATTGCGTAATTTGGAGCTTGAGTTTGATGTGCGGCCGGTGGACCTCGACGAGGTTTATCCCGAAGAACTGGGCATGACTGCCATTCCGGAGTACGTGGCTCAGGCAAAGGCCGATGCGCTGCTCGACACGCTTCGGGAAAACGAACTGCTGATTACAGCCGACACCATTGTGTGGAAAGATGAGAAAGTGCTGGGCAAACCCAAAACGCGCGAAGAAGCCATCCGTATGCTCAGCGAATTGTCGGGCAGCCAGCACCAGGTAATCACCGGGATGAACCTGCAAACGCTCACCAAAAAGATTTCTTTTCATGCCGTTACCGAAGTTTGGTTCGACGAGATGAGCGAGGAAGAAATCACCTACTACGTGGACAAGTACAAGCCCTACGATAAGGCCGGTGCTTACGGCATCCAGGAGTGGATTGGCTACGTGGCCATCAACAAAATTGAAGGTTCGTTTTACAACGTGATGGGCTTGCCGGTGCACAAACTCTACCAATACCTAAAAGAGTTTTAGCTTTAGTTCCGGGCTCGCGGAAGTGGGCCTACCTTCCTTTTTACCGGGTTGTATAACCCGTTCTGTTTGTTTATTCCTTTTCAAAATTCTGTTCGCTTCACAATCATGATGAGAAAATTACTTTTCGGTTTATTCCTGCTGTTCTATTCCTGCCTGTCGTTTGCCAAAGAAGGCATGTGGCTGCCCATGCTGCTCGAAAAATACAACATCGAAGAAATGCAGCAACTTGGCTTTCGGTTGACAGCCGAAGATATTTACAGTGTCAACCAAAACAGCATGAAGGACGCCGTGGTGCTTTTCGGCAAAGGCTGTACCGGGGAATTGGTATCGAACGAAGGCCTTCTTTTAACCAATCATCATTGCGCGTATCCGAACATTCAGGCGCACAGCTCGGTGGAACACGATTACCTGACAACTGGTTTTTGGGCCAAATCGAAAGAAGAAGAGCTACCCAATCCCGGATTGGAAGTCCGCTTTCTGGAACGGATGGAAGAGGTGACCGATTCGGCCTTGGCCGGTACAGAAGGACTTGCCGGAAGCGATTTCTACCGGAAGGTGGCCGAAAACAGCAAGACGATTGAGGCTACGGCTTCCGACAGCGGAAAATACGAGGCCATCGTCAAACCTATTTTTCATGGCAACCAGTATTTTGTGTATGTCTATAAAGTTTTCAAAGACGTTCGACTGGTTGGGGCGCCGCCATCGGCTATCGGAAAATTTGGCGGCGATACCGACAACTGGATGTGGCCGCGCCATACCGGCGACTTCTCCGTTTTTCGCATCTATGCCGATAAAAATAACGAACCGGCAGAATACTCGCCCGATAATGTTCCCTACCGGCCCAAATCGTTTTTCCCGGTTTCGCTGAAGGGCGTCCAGGCCAACGATTTTATCCTGGTCTTTGGCTTTCCGGGAAGCACAGACCAGTACCTGCCTTCGCAGGCGGTTGACCTGATCATGAACCAAACCGATCCCGACAAGGTGAAGATCCGCACCCGGAAGCTTGAACTTCTTTCGAAACACATGGCCGCCGATCCGAAAGTGCGCATTCAGTACGCTTCGAAATATGCCCGCACGGCCAATGCCTGGAAAAAATGGCAAGGCGAAATAAAAGGGCTGAAACGCATGGAAGCCCTGAAAATAAAGCAACAGTTTGAACAGGAATTTCAGGAATGGTTCGCGCAAAGCGATTCGCTGACGGAACAGTATGCCGACGTGTTGCCCCGGTTCGAAAAGCTGTATATCGACCTGGAAGCTTTTAACCGGGCCAATAGTTATTACGACGAAATTGTTTTTCGCGGAACAGACATCCTGGCGCTGGCCGACCTTTTTCCACGAACCGAAAATGGCTGGCAGAAGGCCAGCGAAACCATCCGTCAACGTTATGTGGAAGAGCTTGGCAAAAAGGTGCAGGAGCATTTTAAAGATTACGACCAGACCACCGACGAAGATGTGTTTGTGCAGCTGCTCCGCATGTTAAAGGCCGATCTCGATCCGTCGTTTCTGCCGCTTCATTTTCACCGGTTGATGGAGGCGAACGATGATGAGAAATTGCTGCGCAAGGTGTACCGCAAGTCGGTTTTTACCAACGAAGCCAAGTTGACCGGCCTGGTGAATAAGCTGGATGAAAAGCACATCAAAAAGTTGCAGAAAGATCCGCTGATGGCCTTTTACAAGGAACTGCGGGGGCACTACCAGCGCAATGTGGAACATGTGTACCGCGACATTTTGCGCGAAATCGACCAGGTGCAGCGCACCTACATGGCCGGTATTATGGCCATGCAGCAAAACCGGGCGCTTTACCCCGATGCCAACCTCACCCTGCGCGTGGCCTATGGTAATGTGGAAGGTTACCAGCCTGCCGATGGCGTTTACTACAAACATTTCACCACGCTAAAAGGCATCATGGAGAAAGACGACCCGGCAGTATATGATTACAATGTGCCGCAGCGTTTGCGCGACTTGTATGCCGGTAAGGATTACGGAACGTATGCTTCGAACGGTGACTTGCCGGTCGCTTTTGCGGCTTCGGTGCATACCACCGGAGGAAACTCGGGAAGCCCGGCCATCAACGCCGACGGCGAACTGGTGGGCATCAACTTCGACCGTTGCTGGGAAGGCACCATGAGCGACATTCTGTTCGACCCCGACCGTTGCCGGAACATCATGATCGACATCCGCTACGTGCTGTTCCTGATCGACAAATTTGCCGGCGCCGGATACTTGCTCGACGAAATGAACCTGGTAAAGGAGTAAGGTTTGCTGAGGTCGTTTTGAATTTGCATGACTGAACCAGCCACCGCATCCTTTCGAGTATCCGGAAGAGCTGGCTTTACCGAAAAAATGGACCAAGTCAATGCCGTCCAGCCAAAAAAATATACCTTTGTTCAATCTAAAACCGTTGGATGTTTAAGTTTAAATCGGATCTGGTGAAGTAAATAACCTTTGGCGACAAGCTGCCAACGGTTATCCCTTAATTATACTCGGGCAAAATCTTGCCGGAGTTATTTTCACAACGATATCGAAATAATTATTCCGGCCAGGCAACGGATCCCTTTTGCCGGTGTCGGGGCCACACAAACCTTAAAATTTAAACATCATGGACGACGAAACTAAATCCATTCACGAATTCGATTTTCAAATCATCTGCGAATATTTTGCCCAACTGGAACGGCAAGGGCCGGGCAGCCCGGAAGTAACCCTGAAAGCGCTGAGTTTTATCGACCAGCTGACCGCCGAATCGCGAATTGCCGACCTGGGGTGCGGCACAGGCGGACAAACGATGGTACTGGCACAACATGCGCCGGGGCATATTACGGGCATCGACCTGTTCCCCGGGTTTATCGAACTGTTTAACCGGAATGCCGCAAAACGGGGACTACACGACCGGGTAAAAGGAGTAGTAGGTTCGATGGAAAACCTGCCGTTTCAACCCGACGAACTGGACCTGATTTGGTCGGAAGGGGCCATATACAACATCGGTTTTGAACGGGGACTGAACGAATGGCGCCGCTACCTGAAACCCGGGGGCTACCTGGCCGTTACGGAAGCATCGTGGTTTACCGAAGAACGACCCGACGAGATCGACCGGTTTTGGAAGGATGCTTATCCCGAAATCGACACCATTCCGGCCAAGGTGGCGCAACTGCAACAGGCCGGTTATGTTCCCGTAGCCACCTTCATTTTGCCCGAAAACTGCTGGACCGATCATTTTTATGCCCTGCAGGTGGCCGCGCAGGAAGCTTTCCTGAAAAAATACCCGGGCAACAAAGCGGTGGAAGATTTCATCGCCTGCGAACGCCACGAAATGCAGCTATACGAGGCTTACAAAGCTTATTACGGCTATGTGTTCTACATCGGCAAAAAGATCTGACCTTTTAAATGAAGAATAATGTCCGCCCCGTTGGTGTTTACCGGCGGGGCGGACTGTTTTGGGGGGCAGGGGATTTGTTATTTGTTTCATCATGGCACGAATTGCAAATTCGCGCCAGCGGGGGGCTTGCAGACCGCTCAGAGTCCTATTTATTGTTAGCAAACGGTTTTCAATTCCCCCACCAAAATTCATAATCATTTCCATTCACAGGAATTGTAATTTTTATTTTATCAGCATTTTGATATTTTATGTTTATTTGACCAACTATTCTTTCTTCATTATTAATAGTATTAAGTTTTAAATAGCCTTGATTTAGTACATTTCTAATTTGATATTGCTGATTTTGAAAATTACTTATATTATTTTGAGCATTTTGTCGTGCAGCGTAAGCAGATGCACCATTGTATGATTGAGTGTTGCTCCTAGTTGTAGCTGTACCATAAGTTGTACTGTTACCATAAACACTACCATATGTATTTCCATAATAACCAGATGCACTACCATAACTGTTTGCATAACCAGTTGTCGTAGATGTTGTCGATGATGACGAATATCCAGCTTGATTTGCAGCAGATGATTCTCCAAAAGCAACCAAAGCGGCGTTCCATGCTTGTCGTCTATTTATCTTTGTCATATAGTCATTAGAAGACAATACCTCTCCAGAACTTTCTTCTCCATTTTTTACAAATATCGCTGTTATATTGTTTGGATTAAAATTGAAAGAATTACCAGTTAAATTTTCTAGCGCAACGTAAGCAATATAATATTTCCCATAACTATTTTCGATGGATAAATGCATGGTCACAGATATACCATTATGGACATAATATTGAAAAGTTTTTCCATCTTTAAAATATGACTTTATTTCCTTCTTTTGCACTGGATTTTTTTTAGCCGCATAACTGATTTGTTTCGATGAACTATTGTTGTTCCCAAAATATAATTCGCTTAAATAACCGACTGTACCATTGTGTTTTACTTTATAATAGCCATTTTCTTTAGAGTAAATACCAACACTCGTTCCCGCTGGAATTCTATATAATATGTCTCCTAAAGCGTCGCCCTTATTCTTTAATTTTCCCTCGGATGTTAGTGTAAGTGAATATGAAACTGTTTGTTTGGAAACAGCTTTATTTGTATTGTTAGCCAATTCAACTCCATAGAAATTCCATGTGCCAGAAGCTCCTTCTATAAGGTCAATTCTTTCAATAGATTTTGGTATCGGCTCAAAATAAGCTGAAAACTTGATTGTTTTATTTGGTGGCGCAGCAGTTATACCGTCTTTGTTTCCAATTCCCTCAGTATCTGTAAGAGAAAATTTTATACCATTTGCTTTGATGTAGTAAGCTCCATAAGTATTGGGTGGGCTTAAAAAAATATAAATTCCTCTTGATTCTGTTGTTGTATATTCAAAGTCAACTCTCGTATTTGTTGGATTTTTCTCAATCCTAGTGATTTTTAGGTTTTTTTCAGTTTGGCTTACTAGGTTAGGATAATAAGTTTGACTGTAAGTTGAAATTGAAAACATAAAAGAAAAAATCAAAAATAATGTTTTTGCTTTCATAGTGTATTGTTTTTAACTGTTTGCTAACGGTTGGCAAATATTAACCGTAGCCCTGTTTTTATTTGTTACCATTTGCTTTGATTTGGTTAGTTTTCAGCAGTTTACCGAGATTCCAATTTTGATATAATACCGCATTTTCCTAGTTTTGGGATATAAAAGTATGGCAAATTTCATGGTACATGTTTTGGCGAACAACCATAGAAATCTGCCATACAAAGATTGAATGTATAACCAAAAATTGCTTTTCAGTTATGTCTCACAAAGTTAGCACAGCAATCGTGCTTTTCAAAAAACGGCAGAAGAAAAATGGTAAGTATCCGGCAAAGCTCCGTTTGACGCACGATAGGAAACAGATGTACTATAACATCGACACCAAAGACCGGGTGTATGAGTTCACCGACGAGGAGTTCGAGAAAATCACCTCTCCCAAACCAAGAGGCGAGTACAAGGAGATTCAGATTGAGTTTTCTTTGATAGAGGAAAAAGCCCAGAAGATTATCAAGTCCATGAGGGATTTTTCCTTTGACCGATTCAAGACCCACATCGGTATCACCGGGAGTGATATGAAAAACGTCTATCACTATCTGGACATCAAAACCAAGGCTTTTGAAAAGAACGGCTATGGGGATAAAACCGCAAAGCCCATGAAAAAGGCTTTACAGCAATTCTTCAAAAGAGAAAAAAATCTGGAATTTAAAGAAATCACTGCTACAAAGCTCCGGGAACTGGAGCAATACATGCGCAACAAAGGCATTAAGCCAACCACATATCACCGATACATAGATTCTCTTAAAAGCGTCTTCTTTATGGCACTAAGGGAAAACATGATTTCAATGGACGTGTTCCCCTTTGGCCGGGATAAGGACAAATATCTGGCTCCCCGTGTTGTGACCGTTAAACGGGCGTTGAAACTCAACGAGATTGAGAAAATCTACAACTACCAGCCTGAACCATTTTCACACGAAGACGAGGCTAAAGACTACTGGATGTTCACCTACCTTTGCAACGGCATCAACATGGTGGATTTGTGCAACCTGAAGTACAAGGATATTGGAACGGACTTCATCTCCTTCATCCGGAGAAAGACAGAGCATTCCTCTGCCATCAAACGTCCCATTACCATCCCCATCACCGATGATATTAGGGCAATCATTGAGAAACGGGGAAACAAGGACAAATCACCAGACAATTACGTCTTCCCGGTGATTACCGATGACCTGAGCCACAAACAAAAGGTGTATAAGATTGCTTGGAGGGTGCGCAAAACCAACGTCCACATGGGCAAAATTGGCAAAAAGGTGGGTGTGGATAAGCACATCACCACCTACACCGCCCGGCACAGCTTTGCCACCATATTGAAACGCTCCGGCGTGTCCACCGAGTTCATCAGCGAGAGCTTAGGCCACAAAGATGTGACCATCACGGAGACCTACCTTGATAGCTTTGAGAACGACCACAAACTAGAAATTGCCAAACACCTGACGGCATTTAAGAAATAAACCTGAAAGGCTTCCAAGTAAAAACGGAAGCCTTTCTTTTTCAATCTCTTTCTGTTTTGCCCTATTCATCGGCCATTGATACGAATAAAAGTTATTAACAAAGCCGAAAAAAGTGCGGCTCAGTTACGCCAATTCACCGCTGTTAGAACTATAATCATAAGTGAATATTTTAACATTTTAAAAAAGAAATTAAGCTTATGAATCAAAGAGAAATGACAACAGAGAATTTTGAAAGGGATAGCCTTACAGCATTTGAGAAGATGCTGCAAGGCTACAAAAAAGCGAAGCAATCATTGGTGTGGGAATCGAACATGGACGACCTGATTGAGAGAATGACCCATCTGCCCACGGCTCCGTTCCCAACCGAATTGATGAAACTATTCGATTACAACTATTTGGTATTATCCGAAGACATCAACACCCTTATCCAAAAAGCCCTGCAAATCCGTGAACAGATGCAGCACACTCAGCGATTTGTCCACATCGAGGAGAAATACTACTCGCTGCCCTTTTTGCCCAAAAACACCTTCCTGAAGAAACTGAAAGTCTTTAACCACGAAGGAGAACTGTGCTACCAGCAAATGGGCAAACTTTACATCCGCTTTAACAGGTTGCTGATTTGGATTCTTCCCGGAAGAAAGTCATTTACCTTCCACGACATCTTCACCTTTAAGCAGAAATCCATCCAGCTCCGTGACTTAGAAATCTACTATTACTCCCCTTTTCTGGATTTGACTACCACAGACCCCCAATGCTACTACAACTTCTTTTGCGACTACTACGGCAAAACCCAATTCCTCAAATATTTCAACACCAAGGACACAATCAGCTTTGCCCTCGACAACTCATTTGACAACACCCTGCACAACACGCCCAAGGCACTGGAGGAAATCCTTAAACTCACCAGCTCCCAGCAAGTGCTTTGGGCTTACTTCCTCTTCCGGCTCATGGGAATGAAACTCAGGCTGCATATTGATGCGGCCATGATGACACGCTTCCTGCTAATTGTGAACCGGAACGACCTTGAGGACTACAAAAAATCCTACTTCTACAAGTTGGTATCCAAAGCTCCTTTTGTGAAAGAGGACAAAAAGCTGTTGGCCGATTTAGAGACCATCCGGCTCCACTTCCAAAAGAGCAAATTGCCCACTGGGGACATCGAAAAAGAGATACTGAATTTGATTACCAATTAGCAATTTCAAAGGCCAATTACCATTTATTGCTATTTGGTGCAGTTTTCATTATCCGACACTTTTCAGGAATAACGGGTTTTGAGGCTCAAAAGACCATTTGTATAAATCACAATATCAAACAGATATGATTTTTCTTTAAAATATCGGACAGTCCGACGACGGAAATTAGGGCATTGGTGACTTAAAATTGTCCCAGAATTTGGTTCAAAAAACACATCAAATATGGACGAACAAAAGAACATCAATGC
>JBFXGM010000054.1:0-12775 GCA_050178015.1 Mangrovibacterium sp. | reverse complement strand
TCTAGCATAGGAAAGCTCTACCGCCTTTCGTTTAAATTCTTTGTCAAACTTCTTTCTCATTGGTGTCATTTTGTAGGTAAATAAAATAATACTTAACCTACCGTCCAATCAAATGTAGCAACTCCAATCATATATTGAATCGCATAACAATATTGCTCAAAGAAGCCTAAATGCATTAAATAATGCTAAAAATATTCGACATAAAAGCCCTTTTGTTGCAGGTATCATTTCGATAATTCCTGGAGCTGGCTATGCTTATTCTGGCCATAAACAAACAGCCATTTCAGCCTTGTTAATAAATGGATTATTAGGATATGCGACTTATACTAGTTTTAATACAAAAAACTATGGATTGGGAATTTTAACTGGAATTTTTAATCTAAGCTTCTACATTGGAAATATTCAAGGTGCTACAAAAAGTGCCAAACGTTTCAATAATACACAAAAACAGCAAATAATCAACAATCTAGAGTCTTTAAATAATTATTAGTTTAACATTTAATCTTACAACAATGTTTTCAAAAATTTACAATTCAATTTATTCAAAACCTTTAGCGGTATTGCTTTCATTATCATTCCTGCTCATGTCCTTTAGATCAGCCGGTAATAATGTAGTTTTGAACGCAGGGACAAATGTCAATCTTGAAACTGTTTCTATGATTCAATCCGACTTAGTAAGTATTGGACAAACGATTGACTTCCGAGTCAAATATGATGTTAAAGTAGACAACCAAGTGGTAATCCCTGCAGGTTCAATAGCAAAAGGTCAAGTCATGCGTGCAGAAAAAGCAAAAGGATTAGGGAAAGAAGGGTTTGTTGAAATTCAAATAAAGTCAGTAACAGCCGTTGATGGGCAAGAAGTATTCTTAACAGGGGGAAATCTCTACAACTCAGGAGATGATAAACAAACATTATCTATTCTCTTAGGGGTTTTTGTATGCATTTTGTTTCTAACAATGAAAGGGAAGAACGCTCAGATACCTGCTGGATATCAAGTCAGTGCAGGCGTCGCCACAACAATGAACATAGAAGTATAAAACTTACATTATGACTTTACATTGTTGAAACAGGTATGCCTCTGTAATACAGAGGCATACCTATTAATACACTAAACATTACAATCAAGTCCTACTTCAATATGAAATCGTTCTTTACAATCTTCATGCTCATAATCACTTATGCCATATGTCGATCAGACACAGTTCCCAATGCACTAACTGTCGACAAAACAATCTTCTATATTTATAATATGGAATTTGAAAAAGCAGAAAAAGAAATTAATGAGCTTGAAATATCTTCTCCCAAAGAAGCTGAATTTATAAGAATGGAATTACTTTGGTGGAAAATGATCACACTTGGAACGAAACATTCTGAATCTGCTTTCCTTGAGCAACTTAAATCATTTTCAAAATCAAAAAAAATAGCTAAATCAGATAATAATATACTGCTTTACTATATATACGCCACAAGATATAATAACTATAAAGGAAGTATTATAAGGAAAGTATCGAACATGGTAAGATTTCAACTTTTCTTAGACCAGTGGCAAGCTTCTATCTGGACATCAAATAACTCAATTAATCAAAGCTTTAATAATTTAATTCTTGAAATAAATAGTTATTTAAAGAGTAAGGTTTCCCAAAAATGTAACCCATTCTATAGGGATTCAAACGAAAACATGAACATACATTTGAAGCGAATTGAAAGCTTACATAACAACTCATATAAATCTTTTGAAACAATAAAGAATTATCTATTAGCAAAAATCTACCTTGACATTGAAAAAAACAAAGAACTTGCATTTCAAAAATTCAATGATTTAGCTATTCAGTTTCCGAAAAATACAATTTTTAATCACATTATTCAATCCGATTTAATTGAGCAAACACGGAATTATCAAAACATGTCTTTATCCCAATAGGCTATAAATAATTTTGTCTTCCCATCTCATTAATAATCAACCATCATTAATAGTAAAACTGCAAAAGGCAAAAATAAAAATGTGCCCTGGGTTGCCCTTGTAATTACTCTCCGGCCCTGCGATTCCCCCCCCAGGGAAATCGCTTTTAGGGATGAATAATGCTGTCCTTTCTCATCGAAGATGTTAACCTGACCTTTTAAGCTCATCACCATTCGTCCGGCCAGGGCATGCCGTGCCCTTACACGCCGGATAAAATCCGAAATGCTCCGAAACGGGAAAGCCACCTGCGGTCACGACACGTCGTGACCAATAGGCTATTGCCCCGTGGGAAGCCCATATGAACTTATCCTGCATCTGTGGAAAACGCCTCCGGCATTTGGAGTTTTCAAGCATGTGCGCATCGAACCGGGGAACGATATTTTAAAGGCGATTTCCCTGCAATTCTCCCCGGATCGTCTTTTGCTCCAGCTAAAAAATGTTTACTTTTGTCGCTCTCTGAACCTCAGCAAAAAAGCATTGCATTATGAATATTTCATACAAGTGGTTGAAAGACTACATTGACACCGACCTGCAACCCAAAGACCTGGAGAACATCCTCACCCAGATTGGTCTGGAGGTAGGCAGCATTGATGAAGTTGAAAGCATCAAAGGGGGGCTGCGCGGCCTGGTGATCGGACAGGTGCTTACCTGCGAAAAACACCCCAACTCCGACCACCTCAGCAAAACTACGGTAGATGTGGGCAACGGCGAAATTCTGCCCATCGTTTGCGGAGCGCCCAATGTGGCGGCCGGACAAAAGGTAGTGGTGGCCACTGTCGGCACAACCCTGTATGATGGCGACAACGAATTTCAAATTAGAAAATCAAAAATCCGAGGTGAAGTTTCGGAAGGGATGATCTGTGCCGAGGATGAAATAGGCCTGGGCCACGACCATGCCGGCATCATGGTGCTGCCCGGCGATGCCGTGGTGGGAACGCCTGCCAGCACGTATTTCAAGGTGGAGTCGGACTACTCCATCGAGGTGGACCTGACGCCCAACCGCATCGACAGTGCCTCGCACATCGGCGTGGCCCGCGACCTGGCCGCCTTCCTGAAAAAAACACAGGACATCAGCTATCATAAACCTTCGGTGGAGGCTTTCGGCGTGGACGACCACTCGCTGCAAATCCCGGTTGAGGTGCTCAATCCCGAAGCTTGCCCGCGCTATGCCGGGGTGACTATCAGCGGGGTGGAAATCAAAGAATCGCCCGACTGGCTGAAAAACCGGCTGAAAGCTATTGGCCTGAACCCGATCAACAATGTGGTGGACGTGACCAACTACGTGTTGTTTGAATGCGGCCAGCCTCTCCACGCTTTTGATGCCGACGAAATTACCGGCGGAAAAGTGCTGGTGAAAACCATGCCTGCCGGAACCAAATTTACCACCCTCGACGAGGTGGAACGCGAACTTCACCAGGACGATCTGATGATCTGCAACACGAACGAAGCCATGTGCATCGGCGGCGTGTTTGGTGGTATCAAATCGGGCGTGAAAGATGAAACCAAAAATATTTTCCTGGAGTCGGCCTGTTTCGACCCGGTTTTTATCCGGAAGACTGCCCGCCGTCACGGGTTAAATACCGATGCTTCGTTCCGTTTCGAGCGCGGCACCGATCCCAACGGCGTCATTTACGCCCTGAAGCGTGCCGCCCTGCTGATCAAAGAAGTGGCCGGCGGGAAAATCTCGTCCGATATCGTGGACATTTATCCAACGCCAATCGAAGATTTCAAAATCGACGTTACGTACGCCAACATCAAGCGGATGATCGGGAAAGACCTGGGCGCTGAAACCATCAAAAATATTTTGACGGCACTGGAAATCAAGATTGAAGGCGAAACCGAAGCCGGACTTTCGCTGGCCGTGCCGCCTTACCGCGTTGACGTGAAACGCGAGGCCGACGTGATTGAAGAAATCCTGCGCATCTATGGGTACAACAATATTGAAATACCCACCCAGGTGAATGCTTCGCTGCAATATTCGGTAAGACCCGACCCGGTGAAGGTGCGCAACCTGATGGCCGACATGCTTTCGGCTCAGGGCTTCAACGAAATCTGGTCGAATTCGCTCACCAAAACCTCGTACTACGAGAACCGCAGCAGCCTGTCGGTCGATCATACGGTGAAGCTGTTTAACCCTTTGAGCGCCGACCTGGGCAGCATGCGCCAATCCTTGCTGTTTGGCGGACTGGAAGCCATTGCCTACAACGCCAACCGTCGTAACGGCGACCTGCGCTTGTACGAATTCGGCAATTGCTACCACACTACCGGCGCTCAATTGGTTGAGAACCCACTGAAAAGTTATTCGGAAGACGAGCACCTGGCGCTGTTCATTTCGGGACAAAAAGAACGCGAAAGCTGGGCCATCCCGCAAAGTGGCAGCAGCTTCTTCCAGCTGAAAGGCTATGTGGAAAACCTGTTGCTGAAATTGGGAATGAAAGCTGAAAATCTGAAACTTGAAGACTTAAGCACCGATTTTTTTGCAGAAGGATTAATCTATTCTGCCCCCAACGGACGCAAACTGGTGGAGTTCGGCATCGTTCATAAAAAGCTGCTGAAGGAGTTTGAAATTGAAAGCTCGGTATATTATGCCGACTTTTTGATGGACAACCTGCTGCTGGAGCAAAAGAACAACAAAACGCTTTTTGCAGAACTGCCCAAATACCCGGAAGTACGGCGCGACCTGGCCCTGCTGATCGACAAAAATGTACGCTTTGCTCAAATCCGCGATCTGGCAGCCAAATCAGAGCGTAAACTACTGCGCTCGGTCGATTTGTTCGATGTGTACGAAGGGAAAGGCGTTCCCGAAGGGAAAAAATCGTATGCTGTCAGCTTCATCCTGCGCGACGACGAGAAAACCCTCAACGACAAGCAAATTGACAAGATTATGCAAAAGCTGATCTTCACCTTCGATAAAGAACTTGGGGCACAGCTCAGATAAACGAACCGAAAGCCACCAGAATTTGCCCGGTGGCTTTTTTGTTCAACCCGCTTCGGGGTTGAGAAAGCGGTGGGTTAGCGAAATCCCCAATCGAATTGGGGGTGATGGATCGTTTGATCACTTCGTGATCGGATTTCCTCGAATGAGACAAGATTTTTGTAATTGCCGATATTACTCCAAAGGAGTTGAATGTTCATCACCGCCAGTGTAACTGGCGGTGAACAGGGGGTCTTATACGGAACTCCAAAGGAGTTCAACTGTTCTAATGGGTCGATATCACCTGGTGGTTTCAAATCCAGGGGGCTGTCCGGTAACAGGAGTGGACAGCGTTAGCGACGGACTGAATGATTTAAGAGGATCAACGATTGCCGATTAACGATCAGTGATTATCGATTGCAGATCAGTGATTTATGATCTCAGGCGAAAGCGCCATGACAACGAATGACTTAATGACCATCAATGACAAATGACAAATGACCAATAACCAGTAACCAATGACCAGCAACCAAAAAGGGATATTATTTGCTTGCCTGACGGCCTTTTTTTGGGGCTTTTTGGCCATTGCGCTGAAAGTGGCCGTGCAGAAAGTGGAGCCGCAAACCATCGTCTGGTTTCGGTTTGTCGTGGCTTTTAGTGTGTTATCGGTCTGGCAATTGGTTCACAAGCCCCAAAGCCTGAGAATACTGGTACGTCCGCCGCTGCTTCTTATTTTTGCCGCCATAGCCCTTTCTTGGAATTACCTGGGATTTATGTTGGGTATTCACTATACCAGTCCCAGCAATGCCCAGCTGGTTATCCAAACCGGCCCGATCCTGCTGGCGTTGGCAGGGGTTATTTTCTTTAAAGAGCGGCTTCGCCTTCAGCAACTGTTTGGCTTTGTCCTCGCCATTACCGGTTTCCTGTTGTTTTACAGTCAGCAAATCAGGCTGATGATCGGGCAGGAGAGTCAATATAACCTGGGATACTTGTTTACCCTGAGCGGAGCGGCGGCCTGGTCGATCTATGCTGTTCTGCAGAAGAAACTGGTTCAAAGCCATGCACCGGCGATGCTCAACCTGTTTTTGTTTGGATTTCCGGCACTGGTGTACCTGCCGTTTGTCGATTTCGCATCGTTGGCCCAACTGGATTGGGTGTGGTGGTCCCTGCTGATCTTTTTAGGACTGAACACGCTGATCGCCTACAGCTCGCTGGCGATGGCGCTGCGCTACACCGAAGCCAATAAAGTGAGCATCATTATCCTGCTCAACCCGATCATCACGTTTATTACCATGGGAATCCTTTCCGAATTAGAGGTTTCATGGATTGATGCGGAACGGTTTTCGGTGTATTCACTGCTGGGTGCGGTTATTGTTTTCACCGGCGCCGTGCTGGTTGTGAAAAAGAAGCGGAAGAAAACAGAAAGCCCCTCATCCGAATGAATGAAGGGCTTTGGTATGGCAAAAAATCATCGGATCCCCGATCTGTAATCGCTCATCCGAAACCTCTACGGCTATTTCTTCCCGGCCACATCCACCAGCACAAACGACTGCGGTTTAAGCGTCAGGCTCAGCGTTGAGCCTTTCAGGGCAGCTTTGCCTTTCTGCGGAATAATGTTTTCGGGTTGATCCAGTGTGTTGAACTTCGTCAGGTCGTTTTCGGCCAGCTCGGTCAGCAAGGCCTCTTTGACGGCCGGTTTCAGCCCGGTGAAATTTACCACCAACTCCTTCGCTTCTTTGGAGGCGTTCACCACTTTCAGAAAGATGCGACCGGTGTTTTTATCTAGCGAGGCGCTGGCATACAGGCTGTCCTGTCCGGCCACCACTTCACCATCAGCCGATACCGGCAATACATTTGTGCCGCTGTGGGTCGAATACAGTTGTTGTACATAATAGTTTGGGGTCGCCACTGCCTTCAGGTTGTCGAACCAAATCAGGTCGGGGCGCCACTGCCAGGCATCCACATGGGCAAACAAAGGAGCGTACGAGGCCATGTGTACCACATCGGCGTTGCGCTCCAGGCCGGTCATATAAGCAGCTTCCGACAGGGCAGCCAACCAGCAGTTGCTTGAAGTGGCCTCCTTGATATTATCGTTGCGCACGTGGCTGGCATATTCGCCGGCAAACACTTTCAGGCCGCCACGTTCGTAGCTGTCGTACCGTTTGGCATTGTTGAAAAACCAGTTTGGGTCTTTGTAATAATGCTCATCTACCAGGTCGGCCTGGCGTCCTTTCAGTTCTTTCCACAGATAGTCGAAGCGGTCGCCATCAGCCGAAGGGCCTGAGCCGGTGACCAGTTGAATGTCGGGATATTTGGCCCGCACGGCAGCAGCAATCAGGTCGTAGCGCTCCAGGTACTGGTGGCCCCATTGTTCGTTTCCGATGCCCAAGTATTTCAGGTTGAAAGGCTCCGGGTGTCCCATGTCGGCCCGCAGCTTGCCCCATTTGGTTGACGTATCGCCATTGGCAAACTCGATCAGGTCGAGCGCATCCTGAATGTACACCTCCATTTCATCGAGCGGGGCCAGTTCGCCGGTGTTGTACTGACAGGCCATCCCGCAGTTCAGAATAGGCAGCGGCTCGGCGCCCAAATCTTCGGACAGCACAAAATATTCAAAAAAACCCAACCCGAACGACTGATAATAATCGGGTGTATGGCGGTGCATAAATTCGGTGTTCCAGCGATTGATGATCAGCTCGCGTTCGTCCAGGTCGCCCACTGTCTTTTTCCACTGGTAGCGCAAATCCAGGTGATGCCCTTCCACCACACAGCCTCCGGGGAAGCGCAGAAAGCCTGGGTTCAGCCCATCCAGCAAACCGGCCAGGTCGGCGCGCATGCCGTTGGGGCGATTTTTAAACGTATTCACCGGAAATAGCGAAACGTAGTTGAAATCAACGGCTCCTTGGCCTTGCAGGCTGATGCGCAGGTTGGCTTTGGCCGAGGTTGCTGTAGCTTCAAAAACCACTTCCTTGCGGTCCCAGTCCGTCGTTAAACCCGAAAGTTGGGTTTTGCCAATTGGATCTCCGTTCTCATTCAGCAATTCAATCAGGAGTGAAAGATTGTTGCCTTCGGCTGCGCGTGAGCCAATCACCAGTCGATAGCTCTCGCCACCGTGTATGCCCATGCCGCGGAAGCCCTGGTTTTGAATATAGTTGAGCTGAGTCGATTTGAGGGATGGCAACCGCAGATAGCGGTGGTCTTGTTCGTCGATCCGGGAGTTGATAACCCGTATTGAATCGCGGAAGGGCACTTTCCAGCCCATCAGGGGATCGGGAAATTTAAACGAGCGGTTTTTTACCAGCTCGGCATAAATACCGCCATCGGCAGCAAAGTTGATGTCTTCAAAAAAGACTCCCCACATGGTCGGGGCGATTTCAGCGCCAGGCTTGTTGGCCTGCACCGTGATGGTTGACTGTGCAAAAACCTGCGGCTGCACAAACAGCGCCCACAGGAAAATTCCGGTCATTAAATTCTTTAGCATGGTCTTGAGTAGTTAAATGGTTATTGTATGATGATTAATCTGGCTCATGAATTCCTGCATAAATATGGCAGTTTTGAATGAAAAATAAAAGTAGCAAATACTTTTATGAAAGAAATTAACTTCTTCGACTTAACTTTGGTTGATTCAATACAAACCAATGATGCGCATTCAACCCATTCTTATACTAATGCTGCTGCTATCCGGTTGCGTTTCCCGCCAGCCGGGAAAAATTATCACCGTCAACGGGGAAATCAGCGCCGATGAGTTAGGACCGACTCTTGAACACGAGCATGTGCTGGTTGACTTTACCCGCCCATCCGACAATGCCCCCGAAGCTTACACGCTGGATGAAGCCGTTGCCCATGTTCTTCCTTACCTGAAGGAGTTGCAGGCCCACGGGTTGAAAGCTTTCGTGGAGTGTACTCCGCTGTATGTAGGCCGCGATGTACGGTTGCTGAAGCGCCTGTCGGACGAAACCGGCCTGCACATCCTGACCAACACCGGTTTTTACGGTGCACAGAACAACCGTTTTATTCCCAAACAGGTGTTACTGATGGATGCCGAAACGATTGCCCAATTTTGGATTGCCGAGTTTGAACAAGGCATTGAAGGCACCGGCATCAAACCCGGCTTCATCAAAATTGGCGTGGATCGCAAGCCACTGTCCGAGTTTCACGCCACCCTGGCTCGGGCAGCCGCCATTACCCACAAGGCTACCGGCCTCACCATCATGGCCCATACGGGGCCGGCTGTAGCTGCTTTCCAGCAACTGGACATCCTGCGCGAGGAAGGCGTTGCGCCCGAAGCATTTATCTGGACGCACGCCAGCGACGAAAAAGATTGGGACAAGTTGGTGCGTGTGGCCCGGCTGGGGGCCTGGATCTCGCTCGACAAATATGGCTGGGACGAAGCCTACCGGGAAGACTACCCGGCACTGTTGCTGCGTTTTAAGTCGGAAGGGCTGCTGCACAAGGTGCTGCTCTCGCACGATGCCGGCTGGTTCGACCCCGGCCAGCCCGATCAGCCCTTCAAACCATACACCCCGCTGTTTGACGAACTTTTGCCCCGTTTGCGGCAGGAAGGCTTTACCGATGCCGAACTGGATCAATTGCTGGTGGCTAATCCGGCAAACGCCTTCACCGTAAAAAAACGGCTATTCACGAATCCATAAAACCATAAAACATGAAAAGATCAGTCATTTATCTGTTTACGCTGTTGGCTGTTAGCCTGTTCGTTTCCGGTTGCGCCACCCAAAGCGTGGTTCCCGCCGGAAATCCACCCGGATTTCTGCACGGACTGTTTCACGGTTTTATCATCCTGTTCAGTTTTATCCTGAGTTTGTTTACCGACTACGAAATTTACGCCTTTCCAAACACCGGAGGCTGGTATAATTTTGGCTATCTGCTGGGTGTGATGATCTTTTTTGGAGGTGGCGGCGCCGGTACCAGGAAACGAAAATGCCGTTAAAATAGGCCACGCAAACGAGAGCAGGAAGGGTTCTCATTCATTATGATGGAAAATTGGAAGGAAATTGCGATAATTGCAGCCCGGAACAAGTACCTGTTTGGAAGCGTCTGAATTATTTTCAGACGAAGAAAAATTAGGATTAATACCATTGAAAATGAGTTTGCAAGAAAGCATTGACACGGCTGCCCTGTACATCCGCGAAGGAAAGCTGGTTGCCTTTCCAACCGAAACGGTTTACGGGCTGGGGGCCAACGCGCTGAACCCGTTGGCCGTGGCCAAAATATTTGAGCTGAAAGAACGTCCCACCTTCGACCCGTTGATTGTTCATATCGCCGATTTGAACGATCTGGAAAAACTGGCGCTAACCTGTGATGAGCGTGTTTACCGGTTGGCTGAAAAGTTCTGGCCCGGACCGTTGACCCTGGTGCTGCCCAAAAAAGAAATTGTCCCTGATTTGGTGACGTCCGGCCTGCCCACTGTCGGCATCCGAATGCCCGATAACGAAATTGCCCTGGCGCTGATCCGGAAATCCGGCTGCCCGATTGCCGCTCCCAGCGCCAATAAGTTCGGACGGATCAGTCCCACAACGCCCCAGCATGTCCGAAAACAACTGCCCGAGGTTGATTTTATTCTGGAAGGTGGCAAAACGCATGTCGGAATCGAATCCACCATCATCACCCTCAACGAAAGAGGCTTTGAAATCCTGCGCCATGGCATCATTACCCGCGAAGAAATCGAGCAGGTTGTGCCTTATTATTCCGAAAAAGGAAAACCTGCCAGCCTGGTGGCGCCCGGGATGCTGAAATCGCATTACGCTCCCACGAAGCCGTTTTTCTTGATGAGCGATCCGGTGCTTGAGCATATCGACAGAAAGAAAGCCGGCCTGCTGTCCTTTTCCGGCAACCACACCGAAGGCTTTGCTCAGGTAATCCGGCTGACAAGCACGCAGGATTTGAAGGAATATGCCGTGAACCTGTTTGCCGCCATGCATCAACTGGAAGAGTCGGACGTGGAGTGCATTGTTGCAGAACCCGTACCCGGGCATGGAATCGGCCTTGCCATTATGGACCGGTTGAAAAAAGCAGCACATAAAAGCCGGTAAAAAGTATCCGCTGCTTCTGTGTATATCCCCTTACGGAGGCCTTACTTCTTCGAACGATCGGCCTCCGGTTGCTATTCGTGCGCTTTCGGTCCGGACCTACTTCATGTTTTCGTCATTGGGACACCCAAAACCCAAATGTCCTTCCGGACGGGAGTTACTTTTTGGCTTAATCCAAAAAGTAACCAAAAAAATCAAGGCTGACGGGGGTTTTGAAAGAAAACGACGGATTGGGAATACCACACGGCCCAACTCGTCGTTCCTCCTCAAACAGGGCCGCTTACCAGTCCCCACATGAATTCCCTTCCCTTGTTTTCTAATTCAAAACCCCCGTAGGCCAATCCAAAAGCTGCCATGCTCTGTTTATTGGTCGCTTTCAATTTTAAAAACGCTGTTGCACGATGAATAGGTCTACGACGCCAAAAAGCGAGAATATCACAGATGAGTAATTTATCACACTTGTTGCTCGGAGCGGGTGCGTTGGCCGTCAAGACTTGTTCCGATCGTAATTGGGAACGCCCGGCCGAGGGTTCGTTTTGACAAGATTTTTGCTTCCTTTTCATCCCCGCCTGACCGGATGGGCAGGGACTGGAAAAGGAAGAGCCAGTCCGGCTTGAGGACAGCTAAATTTAATTATACCAGTAGGAGACCGGCAGATGTAATTCATGCTCGACTTCCCCCCGGGACACCCGGTTTCAATTCACAAAACATTATAATTGACAATTAGACAGCTTATTAAAAAGCACACCAGTAACAAGTGACGAAAACAGGGGTGTATATTCCCTTACGGAGGCCTTACTTCTTCGAACGATCGGCCTCCGGTTGCTATTCGTGCGCTTTCGGTCCGGACCTACTTCCTGTTAACTCTTACCTTTAACCTATCTTCTTACTACATTTTTGTTAGTTAACTAACAGAAACCTTAGAGAAACCTAACAGAAATGATAGAAAAACTATGGATTTAAACCGGACCATTAACAGACCGTGAGCATGGGTGCAGTTGATCTTTTTTCTGAAAAAAATACCGGGGTAGTGTAATGCAGGTAAAGAGAATCTTACCTATCTGCTAACTTTGCCGTATCGGACCGGGCCGGAAAGTTAATTTTTGGGTCAAATAATCCGCTGGCGGACAGGGAATGTGTGTGTATATTTTTTATTTTTGAAACGAACATGAATTTTTCGTATTGAAAGTATTTTTTTCTGTGCGTGAAGATTCGTCCCTGACTGCTAAAACAGCATGCGGAAAGGGTAAAAAAAAGATTAAGATGAAGCATATAAGGATGATGATGTTGATGGCCCTGCTGGCGCTTTTCTCGGGAAACCAAGCCATTGCACAGCAAGACACAACCAAGGAAGAAGGCTTTCTGTTTACCGAGTTGAAAAACATTCCGGTTACTCCGGTGAAAGACCAGCACCGCTCGGGTACCTGTTGGTCGTTTTCGGGCCTGGCGTTCCTGGAAGCCGAAATGCTCCGGCTGGGAAAGCCGGAAGTGGATTTGTCGGAAATGTATATTGTTTGGAATACCTATCTCGAAAAAGCCATTAAAACCGTTAGGCTGCACGGCAACCTCAACTTTTCGGCCGGCGGCGCTTTTCACGATGTAACCGCCATGATAAAAAAATACGGCATCGTGCCCGAATCGGCCTACAACGGTTTAAATTACGGTGAAGAAAAGCATGTGCATGGCGAAATGGACCGCCTGCTGGAAGAACAGGTAAAAGCCGTGGTGGAAATCCGCAATAAAAAGCTGAGTACGGCCTGGGAAGAAATTGCTCGCGGAACGCTGAACTCGTACCTGGGCGAGTTGCCCAAAACATTTGAGTAGGAGGGCACGGTATATACGCCGCAAAGTGTG
>JBFXGM010000053.1:0-13274 GCA_050178015.1 Mangrovibacterium sp. | reverse complement strand
TTGGCTAATCAAAAGTTAGCATTTCGTGATATTGCCAGTTCCTGCATACAGGCCCGGTGAAACCGGCGCATCTCATCCAGATATTTCCGCGGAATCACTTCGATTTGTTCAATTTGCTTGCGTTCGTTTTTCATGGCATAATAGGGCATGAACGGGCAATCAGCAACAGGTTGCCCAAACGGGCATTTAGACATGGCATTAACCAGGTCGGCATTCTGACGGATTTTTGTGGTATAAAGTGATGACATGGTGTTATTTTTTTTAATCTGAAGCATTAAAACGTGGGCAAAAAAGAGGCGTGAACCATAACTTACCGCCTCGAGGTACCGTCAAGCACCCGTACAACAAATAAGTACAGCCCACGCCAATGCGTGGGCGTCATACCTATTATTCTTGTTGTACTTAAAAAATTGACGGTTTTCGAGACAAGAATAAAAAGCTAACGCCTTTTATATTTTCAGTTCATCCGAACCTCTATCCGGATGATATTTTTATAATTCTATTTTCAGCAAAGATAGTAAACATACCTTAATGGTTTTGCGATATCAATAATTTTGACACTGTAGTTTATTTAAGCTTGTTGTTTATTCTCCGTCTTAATATTTCGATTAAGCGGGCAAGATATTTAACCGGATCTTTTCTTCTAATTAAGCGTTCCTGTGTTTTATAAATTTCCTTTTGCAATTCGATGTTAAACATGCATTCAAAGGCTTTGGTAAGCTCAACGATGGTCGCTTTCCCTTGGTTCACAGAACCCTCCAGATAGATAGCGTAAATCATTTCATATAAATCGATTTTATTTCCGGTCCAATTAAGATGTAATTCCGGTATGCTCTTTTTGTCGGGAGAATCCAATTTTTCCATTTCTTTTTGGATGTAGTCTATCAGCATTTCATTTGCCATGATGTTCGAGAACGTATGATCTTTCCAGGCAAAAAAGTCCTCATCCATCAGGGAATAGGAATCCTTCAGTTCCACCGGAATATCCTCATTGTTCCGGGTGAAGTACTTCTCGTCCAGGTGGCTGTGTCCGCACCGGTAATATTGTACTTTTACCTGGTGCTCTTTCATATACTTTCGGAGTTTTTTCAACTCCTGGTTAAAATACTTTCTGACTCCCTTTTTATCTTTCCCCGGACGGTTACTTTCCAGGTCGAAGACTTTCTGAAAGTACAATAATTTGCTGAAAACCGATGGCTTGATTTTCTTGAAAAACAGGATTTCCGACTCTTTGTCGGAAAAACCTTCACTTTCCACCAGTTCACGCAGCCTATCCAAAGCTACTTTACAATGACCGATTGCCCGGTCTGAATATTGAAGGATGTTCTCTGGAACATCGCTTGTTGTTGTCAATTCGGCTTCCAAATCGACAACAATCTGTTCGAATTTTGTCATGGGTAAATAGAACTGTTTATCAATTAGCATGAATCGTTTTTCTTATGCAAATCAGTTTCTTCCACCCTTAAGCACACAAGTATGTAATATTTTATTGTCCCACTTCATAATCGAATTATACCCAAAACTCAAATTTTCCTTTTTACTATCCTACTCTCTGCAACAACGATTAAAGCTCATTTATCATGTTAAAAAATTTAATTCCGGGGATAGCTTTTACTTTCACCCGGAATATACTGCAATACAAAGGAGAGATCTAGCTAAAACTAATCCAGTAATAACAATGTCAATTATTATTCAGCTTGCAGTATAAAGCTGAACGCGTACGATTTTTCTTCTAACCGGTATGACTGGTGTGTCCAGGCTCCCCAACTGTCATCGCCGCCAACACCGCATTGTTTGAGGTCGATACGTAAAAAAACATCTTCCTGCGGATGAACGTCGGTATTGTGTTGTTGTTTTTTGGTCAGGCCCGGATCCAGGTCGGCCGATTCAACATGAAGGGCGCTTCCGCTCAGCGGCTGTAAACCGGCTATTTTCAGTCCTGTTCCTTCTGTGTTTGTCAGACTCATCCAGCGAATATCGGTTTTATAACCATTTTCCTGCGGACGAATGTAGGGGTAATACTGATCGGCCACATCGCCGCTGTAAATTCCCAGGAACGATGCCGAGTTACGATCGTTGTAGTTTTCCCAGGGGCCGCGTCCATAATAGCTAAACTGGTCGTAATCGCCCGACAAACGGACAGTCATTCCAAAGCGCGGCATATCCGGCAGGTCATCCGGTCCGGCCTGGTAGTTTACATCTACCTGCAGGCTTCCGTCTCCATTCATGGTGTAAACCAATTGGTAATCCGAACGGATATCTTTCAGCATCAAATTGGCCGTTACCACAACTGTATTGTCTTTTTCTTCAACCTTAATGTTTTTTAGTTCACGATTAGTTCCTGCCGTGCGGTAAACATTGCAGCGCGTTGGCATACCGTTTCCAAAATCGTTGTCGGTTGGCGCACGCCAGAAATCAGGAACCAGATCCGAACCAATTAACCATTTGCCATTGGTGACCATCCGACCCAGCAAACCGGAACTTTTACTGATGACCGCCTGAACACCATTCGCTTCGAGTGTCACCTGACGGTCATCTTGTTTCACGGTTGGCTTCGATTTTGACGCCCTGGGAGTCGCGAAGTAATCGTTGCTTTCGAAAGCAATTTCATCGCGTGCCACTTCGTGACCGACCGGAACGAGATTCTCAGCATCTTTTGTATATGCGTAAACATCCAATAGATATTCCACTCCGGCTTCAGCTTTCACCTCCGGCAAATCAATTTTCACTTTTTGAGTTTCGCCTGGCTTGGCATTACTGTTAAATTCGCCCTCAGCCGCTTTTTTACCATTTTTCAGCAGCACCCATTTAAAGTTGAAGCGATCGAGCGAGATAAACCCGTACTCGTTGTACACATTCAGTTCACCTTTGGCCAAGTTGGCCGCATTGACGTGAATGTTTTGGTAAAGATGTTTTACCTCCATTAATCCCGGGTGCGGGGTTCGGTCGGGGAAAACAAGGCCGTTCAGGCAGAAGTTGGCATCGTTGGTATATTTGTGGCCGCCCAGGTCGCCGCCGTAAGCCCAGAAGCTTTCACCGGTTTCGGTTTTGGTGAGCAATCCCTGGTCAACCCAGTCCCAGATAAAGCCTCCCTGCATGTGCGGCTTTGAGCGAATCAAGTCCCAGTATTCCTTAAAATTTCCGCTGCTGTTGCCCATGGCGTGCGAGTACTCGCACATGACGTAAGGCCGTCCCGGGTTTTCTTTTTCTGAATACGCGTGCATGCTGCGCATACGTGGATACATGGGGCAAACAATGTCGGTGTTTTCGTTTTCGCCGGCTTGCTCAAACTGGACCAGGCGGGTATTGTCGCGCTGCTTAATCCAGTTGTAGGCATCGTGAAAAACCGGCCCGTTTCCGCACTCGTTGCCCAGGCTCCAGATAATCACAGAGGGGTGGTTTTTATCGCGCTCCACCAGGCGATGAATGCGGTCCAGGTGGGCCGGCGCCCACTCGGGCAAGTAGGCCGGGTGTTTCGATTTGTCGAACCAGCCTTGCCATTCGGCGCCCATGCCGTGTGTTTCAATATTGGCTTCGTCGACCAGGTACAAGCCGTACTCGTCGCAAAGTGAAATCCAAAGGCTGCTGTGCGGATAGTGCGACAAGCGCACCGCATTGACGTTGTGCGCTTTCATCACCTCGATATCTTTCAGCATGGTAGCTTTATCCACATAGTGCCCGGTGGTCTGGTGATGCTCGTGCAGGTTGACACCCTTTACCAGGATCGCTTTCCCGTTCACCAATAACTGGCCGTTTTTTAACTCAACGGTGCGGAAACCAATTTTTTGAAAAGTGGCCTCCAGTAACTGGCCTTTTGGGTCGTACAGCGACAGCAGGAGGGTATACAGGTTCGGTGTTTCGGCGCTCCACTGCTTGACGTCTTTCAAGATTGTTGAGAGGTTAACGTCGGTTGTGTTTTCAGCATTAGCCTTCCAGCTTTTCTTCGACGTGTACACCGTTTTGCCCGCCGCGTCCATCAACTGAACCTGCAAGGCTCCCGATTGTACCGCGCGTTCATAATTCCGAACGGTCAGATTCAGGCTGAAGACCCCGTTTTGGTAGGCCTTGTCCAACCCGGCTTTGGCAAAGAAATCGTCGATACGAACCTGGTCGGTGCTGGTTAGATACACATCGCGATCGATACCGGAAAGACGCCAGAAATCCTGATCTTCCAAGTATGAACCATCACTCCAGCGGTAAACTTCAACCGCTAAGTCGTTGCTGCCTTTTTTTACATAGTCAGTAATGTCAAACTCAACCGGGCTTTTGGTCACCTGGCTGTAGCCTACTTTTTCGCCATTCACCCAAACGTACATGGCCGAAGTCCCGGATTCGAAATGCAGCACCACGCGCCGGTTATTCCATTTAGCAGGCAGGTCGAAGCTGCGTTTATACGAGCCTACGGGATTGTGTTCGTGATCGATGTGAGGCGGATTCTTGGGGAATGGATAGCTGACATTGGTATAAATCGGGATGCCGTATCCTTTCAACTCCCAATTCGAAGGGACTTCAATCTGATCCCAGCCACTTACATCATAAGATTCCTTGTAAAAATCAGCCGGGCGTTCATCGGGTGAGTACACCCAGTGAAACTTCCAGGTTCCGTTTAAATCAAGCACATAGTCCGACTTGGAGCGATCGTTTTCCAAGGCCGCTTTTTCGTCCGGATACGGAATAAAGGCCATTCGGGGCGCTTCCTTGTTGATGCCGAAGACAGCCGGGTTTTCCCAATCGTTTCCCGGTTGGGAGATTCCCGAAACAGCCAGCTGGAGTATGAACAAACAACTAATGATTTTTTTCATTGTATGTTTCCAATTTAGCGTATTTTTTTTAGCGTTGACATGTATTAACTACTGAATATCTGATGATTGCTATTTGATATATCTCACTACCTGATAAAAAAATTAAATGTGCCGATGCGTTGATTTTACACCGGCACACTTATTATTGATAATTACTTTAGTTTAGTTAGTGTACCTGCTATTCGGCTTCGTTTTTCTCCGTTCATATAATCATACCAAAAGGTAAACACACCGTCTACATAAGAGCATTCACCGGCGAGAATATTTAAACTCTTGGTTACATCAGCATCGTTATATGGAATCCAAGGTTCGATACTAAATAAGCCATCGCTATTCTCTGTAAACGTCAATCCATATTTCTTCAGCCCTTCCCAGTAAGCATCGTTGGAATCGTAACCGCTACGTACTTCAGCGTTTGTTTCATGGATGAAGCGGACTGTTGTGGCATCAACGGCTTTTAGGGTACGGCTCGCCGAGAGAGAAGATGGTATTGATAGGCTCGCTGTATCGGGTCGGTCAGTTATAGTCGGTGTTACCGTATATTTCCCTGCGTTCAGTTGATATGTACCCGAATAGGTATTTGTTAACTCAAGGTTAAGGAGCAATGTCGGTGTCAATTCATTTTTTTGGAAAGCAGAAACAGATTCGATCTCAAATGCAAGCGCATAGAGCGAATCGCAATGTAAATTACTGGTATATACTTTAAAAGGGATATGGCTATATATATCGCCTGCTATAATTGTACCGCTCATCGACGGCATTTCAAAATAAGAATCAGGAAGCCGTTGATATAGCACGGGTGCATCACGCATGTACTTGTCGTTATAAGCGGATATCGCGTTGTCGTTGAAGACAAGAGTCGCAGTCACATCCTGATCGGGAAGCAGGGTGCCGCTCACAGCAACCGATACGTATGCTTCCTGCGGTTCATCATCATATCGAACCGGAAAGACAGCAACATCTTGATAGGAATCAACCATATATACTTGTTTAATATACTGTTCCTTTTCCATAGGATCCTCCCTCTCACAGGAGTATAACAGCATATTTGCGATGGAGAATGCCAGAAAAAATATTTTATTTATTGCTTTCATCTAAAAATAATTTTAAAGTTCTTAATATTGATTACCATCCCGGGTTTTGCAGCAGTTTCGGGTTTTTATTCAGCGCTGTTTTAGGGATCGGGTAGAAATAATGTTTATAAGAGAAAGAACGATAGGCCAGCGGGTCATTTGATAGTGATGTAACTGTATAGAATAATTGGCGTTCGCTTTTTTTGGCTTTGATATTCATTCCTTTTACCGGCTTATTATACGCTTCATAAGCATCGCCCCACCTACGGATGTCATGATAACGTAACCCTTCGCATACAAATTCGATTTGACGCTCTCGCTTGATCAGTCTGCGCATCTCATCCCGATCGGGTAAAGATGTCAGCCCCGGTAATCCGGCACGGAAACGGATTTGATTAAATGCTGCCAGGATTTCGTTCGCATCACGGCCATTAACCATTATTCCGGTTGGCTCATCCGTATATGCTCCGTCTAATTCATTCAGTGCTTCAGCATAGTTTAGTAGTATCTCTGCATAGCGAAAAATAGGGAATGTTTTACTTCGTACCGAACCTGATTTTCGTTGATCTTCAGGATGAATATATTTTTTGCAGGTATACCCGGTGTGATTGTAATCATTCGGAGAAGACGCATTCGGAGCGGCATTCCCATCGTTATAGTAGGTCACCGTGACGTTTTTTTGAGTCACATCACTACCGGTATAGGATGTTCCGGGCCAGAAACACTCGCTAAAGCCGATTGTAGCATAGAAACGCATTTCGCGATTATTGTACATCTTTGCCGCCGAACTTTTCAGCGTATATCCTGAAAAGGTTTGATCTCCACCGCCTATTTCCTTGTAAGCTTCATCAGTGGTCGGGTAGGGATATTCTTCGCTCGAATAGCTGATATCGCGTCCGTCCTTCATATAGAAAGCATCGATTACATCCTGTGTCAAGTTCAAACCGTTTCCGCCGCCCATGCTTGTTGGTGTAGCTATCCATAGCGGCGAGTCGCCGGATGTATTCGGATTGCAGGAATAGATAACTTCGGAATTGATGGTACGCGGCACTTCGCCGTTGAAGATATAGGTGTATGAACGAAATGGGTCGATACCCCCCGCACCGTTAGGGAAAGCATCTGCAGGAACATTGTCGGGAAGAGCTGGTGTGGTATTTTCCCTTCCAGTCGTGTACAGTTTGTATTTTTTCCCGTTGTAATCTCCGGGCATATCCATTACCCGTTTGGCTGCGACGGCAGCCTTGCCCCATTTGGCGTTGTCATACGTCTGATTAATAAAGTACTCACCGTCGCTCACGCGCGTCCAGTCTGCATAAAATGCATTTCCATTGTACCATGGACTTGCCGCAAAAAGCAATAACCGCGACATAGTAGCAAGCGCAACTCCCTTATCCGGGACATTGATGTCAGCTATCGATTCTCGTTTATCCGGCAAATAGGTATATGCCTGTTCCAGATTGTCGCATATATATTGAACACATTCATCATAAGTACTTCGTTCGAGCGACATGGTTTCAACATCGGCGCTCATTTCAAAGGGAGCGTCCGGGATTATCGGGACGGGACCATATTGTAACATCAATAGGTAAGTATAATATCCTCGAAGAAAATAACACCTGCCAATGAAATCCCGGCGATCGGCGTCTGAAATATCTGTTACTTCGCTGATGCGTTCCAGTACAATATTTGCCTTGCGGATACCTTGATAGTAAGTCGTATAGTTATTGAAATAGCTGTCGAACGGAGTGATTTCGTCCCGCAGAAACTTGATTGCTGCATGTCGGTCGTCATTCCACGAGGTGAAGTTTTCGTCTGAAGCCCCCTGAAATGGGTTTGGTGCGTTTGTCCAGAGGTTCCCCTCATTCGGTAAATATCTGGCTGCTCCACGGATATACTGTTCAACTAACTCTTTGCGTTGAAAAACGGAATCGAGCTGGGTCATTTCTTTAAAATAATCGTCAACGCTTAGGAAATCATTCTTGCACGAAAAGATTCCCGCAGTAAGCATGAGACTAATAATATAAAGATATTTTTTCATATTCATTGTAAGTTTATTTAGAAGGTAACATATAATTGGACGGTATACATTCGTTGAAGCGGATAAACGCTTCCGTTGCTAGAGGCTTGGGCTGGGTCCCAAAGTTTCACCTTATCCCATACATGCAGGTTATCGCCGATAAGGCTGAGGGTCGCGGATTCCAGTTTCGCCTTTTTTATCCAGTTTTTCGGTATTCTGTAGGCAATTTCTACATTTTTGAGTCGCAGATAACTCCCGTCGGCAATCCAGAAAGTTGAAGCTCGGTTATTATTTTGGTTCTCACCGTAGGTCAGCCTCGGAAACCGTGCATTTGGGTTTTCAGCTAAAGATGCTTCAATACCGTGGGTTGCGGCGTAATCTGCAGGAATCCAACGATTATTCGGATCGGTTACAATGCTCAGGATGTTTCCCCTTGATTCATAAGCAAAAGGATAGTAGCCCGTACCTCCATAAAAATACTGAACCTCATCAACGCCCTCCAAAAATGCACTCACGGTCAGGTTTTTCCAGTTAAATTCGAGTGCGAATCCGTACTGGAAATTTGGTATATTGGAATAAGAGAGAGGCACAATATCGTCATCATTAATTTGTCCGTCTCCGTTAACATCTTTATATTTAATGTCACCTGGTTTAACATCAGACATATAGGTTTGTTTCGGACTGCTTTTGATATCTTCTTCGTCTTTGAATAAGCCAAGGGAGATTAGACCACGCATTACACCATAAGGAACGCCCGAATAAGACTGGTAAGGGTAATTGTACGTTTGTTCCCAATAATCAACCTGATTGCGGGAAAGGGTGAAATTACCGCGTGCTGTAAAACTCATTTCTTTGTTTATTTTTTGCGTATAAGCTAAGGTACCGTCAGTTCCCCATGCTGTCATTGAGCCGATATTGGAATAAGGTAAAACGTCGGTCATTCCAACCTCATCAGGAATGTTGGCGCGTTGTTGAAAAATGCCCGTAGTCTTGTTCCTAAAAAAGTCAACGGTTACATCAATTCCGTTATCGAACAATTTAGCGTCAACTCCAAAATTATATTTATGTGTAGTTTCCCATTCCATATTAGTGGCTCCGGTCGTGGTTTCACCGATAGCAGAGCCGCCACCCCATGTACCGGTAGATACATTATCCACAATAGTGAGATAAGGGAATCGTACATTAAGGCGGTCGTTACCCACTTCTCCATAAGACGCTCTTAGTTTGAGATAATCGATAGATTTTAAATTTTTAATAAAAGCATACTGAGAAGGAGCCCATCCTATTGATACTGACGGGAATAGACCATAGCGATGTTCCTTGTCAAAATTTTCTGAGCCGGTATACCCCAGATTTCCCTCAATCATATAAGTGTCTTGATAAGAATAGGTTATCCTGCTTGAGAGCGCCTGGTAACGTTTGGGAAGTACGTCCAACACATTGTTGCCCCACTCGCTGTCTTTGCTTTCCTGCCGATAAAAGTGTACCAAACCGGTTACCCGGTGGTCTTCATTGAAAACCCGGTTGTAATTGGCCTGCACTTCGTAATAGTATTCGCGGTTGGAGTAAGAGTTTTGTCTCGTCTCCAGAGTTGTTTGGGTAACTTTGCGTACGGTAAATAAGCTGCCGTCCGAATTTCTGCCATTCCTCGGATCAGCATAGTACAAATCAGGATTTTTTGACATAACAATGGTATGCCGTCCGTTCGTGGACAGAGAGAACAGGCCTGAAAGTGACAGTCCGGGTGTGATCATACTCAAATCCTGTTTTAACGATAGATTCGATTTGGTAGAATACCTTTCGGTCGCGGTGGACCCGGTATAGTTGAGCCGTACGTATGGTGACATTTCATCGGCATTGGTGCCATAAGAAGGCAGCTGTCCGTTGGAATACCTTACCGGGACCATTGTCGGAGGCAAATTGGCCTGCGCAGACCACAATGCATCATTGCTTGTTCCATCGCCAGGAGCATTCTGAGAAACAAACACCGTTTCCAGGTTTAATGACACTTCTGTTGATTTTGTTAAGTTAACATCAATGTTCGCCCGGAAATTATATTTATTGTAATTGACATTGGTGTTCGTTTTTTCCACTGTTTTGTCTTGTTTGAATAACGCCTCATTTTGCTGCATTCCCAGGCTCATGTAATAGCGGGCGTTTGTGCCGCCGCCAGAGATACTTAAATGGGAGGAGTAATTCATGACGTGGTCTTTCAGGATAACATCCCTCCAGTTCACGTTGGGATATAAGTCGGGGTCGAGGTTATAGCGAAACAGTTCAAGTTCGGTTGCAGTATATGTCGGTTCATATCCTCTGACCTCCCGCGCTTCATTTGCCAATTTTGCATAGTTATAAGAATCGGCGTATTCTGGCATACGTGGCGAGTAGGAGTAAGTCGCATTTGTCTTGAAATTGATTTTTAATTCTCCTGCTTTTCCTCGTTTTGTGGTTACTACGACGACGCCGTTTGCTCCCCGTACGCCGTATACAGCTGTTGCTGAAGCGTCTTTTAATATGGAAAAGCTCTCAATATCGTCGGGATCAAGATCATTTAGGCTACCTTCCACTCCATCGACTAAAATCAGAGCCGACTGGTTGGCTCCAAAGGTGCTGATACCCCGCACCCAGAATTCTGAGAAGTTGTTGCCGGGTTCACCACTTCGGGTTATCCCGATAATTCCCGGGACGCGACCCAACAACATGTTACTTACTGAAACAGCAGGAGTTTGCAATTCCTTTGGGGCGATCGTCGTTATGGCTCCGGTAACAGATGCTTTACGTTGTGTACCGCGAGCCGTAACAACCACCTCGTCCAGTTCGTCAACATCGGGAGAAAGACCGATTTTTTCTTTCTCTTTATTTGAAATGCCATATTCCCTTTCCTGTTTCTTATAACCTATGTAGGTAAAAACCAAAACAGACTTGGCTGGAATGCCGTTTAACCGGAATCGCCCTTCAGCATCAGTTGCGGTACCTATCTCCGGCTTTGCTTTTACGTAAACGGACACACCAGGAAGAAGCTCTCCTTCATTTGCATCCATGACTGTTCCTGCTACATCAATAGCTTGCTGTTGTGCTCTTATCGATAATGATATGCACAGCATAATTGTTAAGATGAAACCTATCTTTTTCACTTGAAAAATAATTTAATTTGTAATTCAGATTATTCTACCGCGTATTTTCTAAGACGTCTGCCCCAACCTTCACCGATCCAGAAAGCACCTTCACCGTCATAAGCTATTTCGCAGGGATAAATGAAACGTGAGCTTAAAGGAGGGCCGTCAATGGCTAAACGGTCGCTAGGTATGTTGACGATGGTCGGGTCCCCGGCGACTAAGGAAACATATCCGTCTGTTGATATTTTGCGGATACCGAAACCTCCTGCGCGGCTGCCATCTGTCACATAGATGTTGCCGTCGTCATCCAACGTCAGTCCGTGTGGCATACGAAATGAACAGTCTGTCCGGTAACCATCAGATATGGCACTTGTCGATGGTGAGCCTGCATAAAGCTCGGCCTGCTGTCCATCACGACTTATTTTGTAAATGCTATAAGCCCATGGCGCACTGAAAAAGAAGCAATCATTCGTTTTATCGTAAACAAGAAATCCGACTTTCTCGAATTCATTGTACCCACTTGACATTGAACCGCCATAATCCGGAATTTCTAAATCGGAGTTGACAATAACAACTTGTTGGCTCGATATGTCAAAGTAGCCGAAGACACCATACCTGTCGCAGAAGTACAGCTGATTGTCGTTGTCTGCAAAAGTAAGTGAGCCAATATAGCTTAGAGATAACGTGTTAGCACCGTCATTAACAGATGAACCAAGTTCGCCAACGCGTCCCGGCGCCCAGCCATTGTCCTTTGAGTATCTGTAAATGGTGTGAGTACCATCGAATCTGACAGCATAGACTTTAGTCCTGTCGCTTGAAACTGCGGGTTTAGCTGCGATAAAACCCTGCTGTAGCAAAACAACTGTATTGTCGGGTACAGAGAAATAACGCACCGCCGAATACCCATTGTCGAAAACAATTCCGGACTCGTTCCCAAGACAAGCGATCCCCCCAACATAGTCAGTGCGCGCATCAGACAGTTTGCCATCCGTTATCGGTACCGTTGCCGGATTTACCCATAAACCATCACCACCGATAATTGTCGAGATATTTTCGGATACAGTATAGCGAAACCTGACATCACCTGTGATTGTATCGCCTCCGGCTATCACTATCCTGATGGCGTTGTTGCCTCCATTCTGGCGGGGAGCCAAACAATAAATAGCCTCTCCTTCGACGCCAATCACCGTAGCCTTACGGGTGGCTACATCATCCTGGAAAAATACTTCTACCTGCGAAACATCATTTCCGAAATTAGTACCTTTTATAACTACCTTTTCACGGATATGTCCGGAGTCGGGGAGAAAGGTATGGATTTCTACCGGCATTGATGGATCGTGTACAGAACCATTTAGGTCGTCATCCTTGTCATTACAAGCAATGAAGCATGCTGCGAAGAAACATGCCAAAACACAAAACTTCTTTTTTTTCATTTCAATGAAGATTTAGTTTTTAGTAGTTGTTAAATATGAATAAATCAAGAGCCAAAAGTAACCGATACCGAATCTGCCGATTGTTTCTATTGTTGCAGTCATTAACACAAATGTTGCAACTTGAAATTGCTCATGTTTCAGGAAAAGACGGAGGATGAGAAACAGCACAGTCAATGGTAAATGTCACCACCAAACCTGTTTCCCTTTTTCATAAGTAAAACCCGCGATGGTAAAATGGGAATGCTTTGACGGGACCCAACCTGCAAGCTGGAATAGTCCGGAACATGCCTGTAGCAAACAAACGGAATAAATTGCCCGATGTATTGTTTTACCTGTAAAAATACCAATATTGATGGGTTTCCTGCTTCCGACGTTAATGATAATAAAGATCAGCACGGATACCAGGGCAAAGTAAAACTTTGGCGTATTCACTGCATTTACAAATTTCCCGGAAGTGAGAAATACACTTTCGAGAAAAATGAGTGAAAGAATGATTTTATTTGTCATTTTACAAGATGGTTGAGTTCTTCAAAACTCTTCTTCAAAATTTGGTAATAGTACTTTGATAGTCCTGCTTTTCCAAAGTCCAGTGGTTCTGCTTGGAGTACAAAATGATTATTTATAACTTTTAAACGTTCCTCTAAAAGCATATTCAATTTTTTTTTAGTCTCTAATTGCTTTGTTGTTAATACAGTATCCGGAACACCTGTGGATATGCAACAAAAATATGCACGGTTAGTTAAGAGCTACGCTGCTATTCCCTGATTATTATTTAGTTGTTCAAATTCATTTATTGTTTTGTACCCCAAAGCTGAGTGCCTTCTCTTCTTGTT
>JBFXGM010000052.1:0-13475 GCA_050178015.1 Mangrovibacterium sp. | reverse complement strand
CGGCAATCATTCTGATGGGCTCCGTTTCGCTCCGGCTACGCCTTCGCTTCACTTCGCCCATCAGAATGATTTAAAAAGAAAAGAATTGTCTACTTTTAATCTGTACTAAAAATGGGGAGCCTACAATAATGGCTTTCTTTATTTTCATAATCGGGCGGTATAGTTAAGTTAAATTTTAAGAAACGCGTATTTAATGATTCGAAATTTAAAGATAGTGGAAAATAGATTTTCAATGGAATAAAATTCTGATTTGTTTTATTGATTTTTCACTCACCCTATTATCCCTGCCCAACTTCGCCAATACTGGTTTGTCGGGCTGGCAGGCGAGCCTCTCTCATTGAAAGTGGGATAATTGTTTTGTGTTTCTGAATTTATTTGTGAAACAGAAAGTACAATTATGCAATTGCTGAACAGTTTAGTTTATGTGATTTCGTCTTATCTTAATCTGCATCGCATTTTCAACAGGCTTATCAGCAACCAATACAAGGTATCCCCCACCACCGGCACCGGATATCTTCCAGCCGATTGAGCAATCTTTATACTCATCAATTATCATAAGAATTTGCTGATTAACCATTTTCGGGAACATGGCAACCTGTGCATCGAATGATTCACGAAAATATTTACCAAATGCTTTTGCATTTTTATTTATGATGGCTTCCCAGGTTTTTTCAGCAGCTAATGCAAGCCGGGCTGCTCCATCTTCATCCACTTTTGTTTCAGCAAGTACCTCAAAATCGCCATCGCGGGGTGAGAGATTGATAAACCAAAGATGATTTTCGATAAACGAAAGGATGTCATCATCTGTAATGCTTTCAATTTTTGAAGGCCAGTATGCGCCTTTCGCATAATCGAGCTTGTTAACACCCGGGAAAACAATGCCGATGGAATCCTGCGAACCACTGATGTACTTGCTTCCGGGTGGATTTTCGACACAAAAAAGTGTGTGAGCCAGTTTTTCCAAATCACCATTGGGAATATCACTTTTCCAAAGGTCAATGGCTTTCATGCGGGTACTGCTCGACATGCCGCTGCGGTCGTTAAATTCAATTTCGGGTTCAATAGAAATAGTAATCACCGGGCCGGGGTGGTATTTCGAAACAAACGGCTGGTCGAGCCAGCCACCGGCAAGATCGAGACGAAATGGGATACGACATTCAGCACGCAGCGCAGTGGTTGAACGTGCTGGCAGCCCCTGACGCGGTAATCGTTTGCTGACAATCAGTTCTATCCCAAGTTCATCGCAAAGCTTTTTCTTGTCGGGTGTATATCCGTCTTCGTTTACAAAAAAGATATCGGGTTTGAGGCCGCGCAGTTCCTGCTCAAAATCCATCAGGCCTGAACCTGAATTTATCCAGGCTTGTTTCACCACCTTGAGCGATTGAACCATAAAAAGGCGTTCGTCGTCGGTATTGATGGTTTTACGCGCTTTTAATCCTTCTATGGTTTTGTCGGAACCAATGCCAACATACAAATCACCCAGTGCAGCTGCTTCCTGAAAAAACGCCACATGCCCCGAATGCAACATATCGTAACAGCCCGATACAAAAACTTTTTTGGTCATAAGGGAAGTCTTTTTTTTATCGTTTTATGAAATTGTTGGAATTTCCAACTGTTTGCAAATAATTTTACACATCAATTCCGACAATTCAGAATGCCTTGCCACAGTTGATTTTTTTCCTGTTCTTACATTCTGGTAAATGGAATGACTGGCACCTTCTCTGACCAGTAAACATCCATTTTTGACCAAATATTTAATAAATACGGTGCGTTTCATCAAACAAAATGTAGTTTTTGCCTGATTATATTTCGCCCTTTATAATTACCAAGTGTTTGTTCGCGATGGTATTCAAGAACAAGGTTCAACGCATCCAATAAATTTGAATTCAACTCCTCTAAAGTTTTTCCCTGGGCGATTACCTCCGGTAATTCCTGTAATTGACCGACGTAATATCCATCTTCACTCTTTTCAATTATCACAGAATATTCCATAACCAGTATCTTAATTCTTACAAAAATAACGAATATATCAGTTGAAAGCGAGTTACCGCCCGGCAATTCATCAAAAATCAAAAGGGATATTCAATCAATATTTTTATACCATTCCACCATTTTTCTCACCCCCTCTTCAATCTCAATGCGGTGGTGCCAGCCCAGTATATGAAGTTTGGTAACATCGGTGAGCTTGCGCAGTGTGCCATCTGGCTTGCTGGTATTGAAAAACAACGCTCCGCTGAACCCGATGACCTGCCTTATCAGTTCTGCCAACTCACGAATGCTGATTTCCCTGCCGGTGCCAATGTTGATGTGGGTGTTACGGGTTTCGGGTTTCGGGTTACGGGTTTCGGGTTTCGGGTTCCGGGTTCCGGGTTCCGGGTTCACCACTTTTGGGATTACATCATCAAAATCAACATTCTCCATTATGAATACACAGGCGTCGGCCATTTCTTCGCTCCACAGAAACTCACGCATAGGCGCACCGGTTCCCCATATTTCTACTGAGAAATGAGAGGTGAGAGATGAGAGGTGAGAATTCTTATTTTCACTAATACCGTATTTTGAAAGAATTTGCAGAATATCTGGTTTCTCCGAAGTTCCGCTGACACCTTCAATGGGGCGTTTATTCAGATCGGTGCGAACGGCATCCCAGTTGCCGTCTTCGAGACATTTGCCAAGGTAAATTTTACGAATCAGGGCAGGCAAAACATGCGACTTTTCCAAATCAAAATTATCGTTTGGCCCATAAAGATTGGTGGGCATCACCGAAATAAAATTGGTGCCATACTGCAGGTTATAGCTTTCGCAAAGCTTGATGCCTGCAATTTTGGCAATCGCATAAGGCTCGTTGGTGTATTCCAGCGGCGATGTGAGCAGGTATTCCTCCTTCATCGGCTGCGGCGCTTCGCCCGGGTAAATACAGGTGCTACCCAGAAAGAGCAGTTTTTTTACCCCGTATTTCCAGGCATTGTGAATCACGTTGTTTTGTATCACCAGGTTTTCGTAGATAAACTCACCCCGGTAGGTATTGTTTGCCACAATTCCGCCCACTTTTGCCGCGGCCAGAAATACATATTCTGGTTTCTCGGCGGCAAAAAATTGCTCCACGGCAGCCTGACTCAGCAAGTCAAGCTCTTCCTTTGTTTTTCCAATGAGATTAGAGTACCCTTTACTTTCAAGGTTTTTCCAGATAGCAGAACCTACAAGTCCGCGATGGCCGGCGATGTATATTTTTGATTGATTATTCATGTAAAACTAATTTATGCGAATTTATTGCGAATGAAACGAAGGATTTAGAATGCGCTTATAAGTTGGTGAAGGCGTCCCGAAATTAACGAGGATTCCCAATTTCGATTGTGTCGCTTTCAGATAATTTTGCAACTGCAGGAACTGGTCCTGATGGAAGGTGTTTGCTGCTTTTAATTCCAGAATGATCTTATCAAAGCAATAAAAATCAGCCAAATAATATTTATTTAACCTTTCACCCTCAAAGTAAATATTCAATTTATGCTGACTATAGAAAGGAATACCTTCTTTGATAAACACTTTTTTCAGGGCCTCCTGATATACTGCTTCGAGAAAGCCTGGACCTAAGGCAGCATGAACTTTCATGCAAGCCCCTATAATCACATAGCTTTCTTCCTTGTAAATGAGCTCTGACATACCATTCGATAAATTCGCCCAAAATTCGTGTAATCTGTGGACTGTTATTCAAAGTAGTTCATCGTTCTGAATCCGCCTTCCTGCAGCCAGGCATCTTTTTTCATTACGGTAATGTCAGATTGCATCATATCGGTTACAAGGCCCTGCAAATCGTACTCTGGTTTCCAGCCCAGTTTGTTCATGGCTTTTGAAGGGTCGCCGATAAGAAGTTCCACTTCGGTGGGACGGTAATAGGCGGGATCGACAGCCACAAGAGGAGTGGAAGAAGTTGTGAGAGATGAGAGATGAGCGGTGAGCGCAATTCTTTGTCTGAGGGCATCAAGATACTTTTCTCCCACACGTTCGGTGAAGCGTTGTTCGTTGATGGCAGTCAGATACCCTTTTTCACCGGCGCCTTCGCCGGTAAAAGTGATTTCGAGCCCGATTTCTTCGCCACACATTTTAATGAAGTCGCGGATGGTGGTGGTAATGCCAGTAGCAATCACATAGTCATCGGGCTGGTCCTGCTGCAATATTAAATACATGGCTTTAATGTAATCCTTTGCATGTCCCCAGTCGCGTTTACTCGACAGGTTGCCCATGAACACGGTTTGTTGCATCCCAAGCGCAATACGAGCCAATGCGCGGGTAACCTTGCGGGTTACAAAAGTTTCGCCCCTGATGGGTGACTCATGGTTAAATAAAATTCCATTGCTGGCGTGCATGTGGTATGCCTCGCGGTAGTTTACCGTAATCCAGTAAGCATATAGTTTTGCCACCGCATAGGGCGAACGCGGATAAAAAGGTGTGGTTTCTGTTTGTGGAACCTGTTGCACAAGACCGTACAATTCGGAGGTGGAGGCCTGGTAAATGCGTGTTTTTTCCGAAAGTCCGAGGAGGCGAATCGCTTCGAGCAAACGAAGTGTACCAATTCCATCGGCATTGGCTGTGTATTCCGGTGTGTCGAATGAAACTTTAACGTGGCTCATGGCAGCGAGGTTGTAAATCTCGTCGGGTTGCACTTCCTGCACAATGCGTGTCAGGTTCATCGAGTCGGTCATATCGCCGTAGTGGAGCAAAAAATTGCGGTTCTCCACGTGCGGGTCCTGGTAAATGTGGTCGATACGGTCGGTGTTAAACATCGACGAACGGCGCTTCAATCCGTGAACGATATAACCTTTTTTTAACAGGTATTCACTGAGATAGGCACCGTCCTGTCCGGTTACTCCTGTGATAAGGGCTGTTTTTTGTGACATAGTTTTGAATATTTAGATTGTGTAAAAATAGGAATTTTTTGGAAAAAGTCGGGAGACGGGAGACCGGAGGGAAAGAAAGAGTTGAGGAAGAAGTCCGGAGTCGGAAGTCCGGAGGAAGAGCGTGTGATGAGCGGTGAGCGGTGAGAGAGAAGTCGGGAGACGGGGTATTTTGTAGTTCAGAGAAAGGTTTGCTTCTTCGTTCGTGCCTCACTCCTGCCAATGACAGATTTTAAAAATAAGACCCTGAAACAATCCCGAAATACATCGGGACAGGGTGACGTTCTGATATACATTGTTCGTTAGAACGTCTTGCCGTCCCGATAATTATCGGGATCGGCATCTCCCTGTCATTTCCTCATTATGCCCAAAAATTTATTTTTGGGTGAAGCCTCGCAAAGACGTGCGTTTTTTTTTAGCTGTGTATTTTTCACTCACCCTCTTATCCCTGCCCGAATGACTTCGGTCAGGCGGGCCTCTCTCACAGAAAGAGGGACGATTGTTTGGTATTCCAAATAATTTCTGCGAAAACCCTGAAAGGGTTTGATTATAATAGCCTCCCGATGCTTCACTGCGTTACGATCGGGACAGGCCGATGCTTTAGCCCGGAGGTAATGCGACCAATATTAAACCTGTAGGTGGTTTGAAATACCGGCGCCCGCAACCGAAAGTACTTTTTCTATTAGATTTGAGAGGGTCAGTATGTTCCGAATTATCCAGTTTTTTGAACCTTTTACTGCATGAGGGGTCAATATCACCGAAACGAGGGGTCAGCATCACCGAAATATCCGGAAATACAGGCCTGTGCAACCTGATTTTCATAAAAACAACACAACAATTGCATTACAAATGCTGAACAACTTACCCCTCGGCGCAGACGAGGGGGAGGTGAGTCCTCGGGATTGCGCCAGCGGGCGTGTCATTACGCCGTTTTTATTGGAATATTCAGGCAGCCGGGATGTACCTTGTCTTTTTGATCATCCACTTCAATTGCCAATAATCAGGTGCTATTTGTGCTTATCGAGTATGGACGAACATCTTTCAATTATTTGTTTAAGCCCTTCCAGATTATTGAACAGAAAATTAATCCCTTCAATACGTTCCAACAGCGAAGCCGGATACTCATGGGCGATATCATTTCTGATTTTTCGTAATTGTATCCAACTATAGGCAGAATCTAAGATTTCCAATTTTTCAAGCCGGTTTAAAATATCTATAAATGCTTTGTCGGCAACAGGTTCGGCCAAAGCTTCAAGTGTCAGGGGAAATAAGCGGGCTCCTATCGTATCCTGTAGTTTTGAAAAACGAAATATATATTGATCCAGAAAACCGATGGTTTCATCATCCATGCTGTAGTAATTGTCTCTGTTTAAGGGGATAAAAGCTTCAATTTTTGATTTGGCAAACTCCATTCGTTTGACATGTAGTGCGCACGTGTCGAGAGTTTGTGTTATACTGTCATTAAGTTCTGATTCTATCATAATGCAATTCCTGTTCGTTGAGCTGTTTTAATAATCGGCAAATAATTATTATACTGAGTCTTTACCAGTAAATCGATTTTCTGTTCACCCAGCAGAATGTCAAGTTTACTGAGGAATTCAGCTTTCTGCAACATGATTTTGCCTGGTTCCTGCTCAACTTCTAAATTGACAAACAAATCAATGTCTCCCCCTTTTTTTGAATTATCGGTTCTGGATCCAAATAAATAGACCTTCGTTTTAGCGCCCCATATTTCACAGGCAACACTTTTAATAATATTAATCTCAAATTTTGAAAGTCGCATTTTTTTATTTTGTACAAAGCTAAAGAATTACGACTGAAAAATCAATTAATGAAGCGGAATAGATTGGTCGGCAAAAACCTGGATTATTACGAAACCGCAAATCAGCAAAAAACTGACATTATTTATGAAAATTGTGTTTCGTGCGAAAATATTGGAAGAGCTGACACCCGGTTGTATTTAAACATTAAAAAGAAATCAGAAAATCAACCAGTTAGTAACAACAGAACACGTGAGCATACAGCTGAACAACTTACCCCTCGGCGCAGACGAGGGGGAGGTGAGGGTCAGCATCACCGAAATATCCAGTCAGCATCTCTGAAATATCCAATTTTGTGTTCTGTCGTTGTTTGTACACTCACCCTCTTATCCCTCTCTCACAGAAAGAGGGATGATCGTTTTGTATTTCAAAGAATATCCCACAAAAACCCTGAAAGGGTTTGATTATAATAGCCCCGCGCAACGCCCGGGGGTGACGCGACCCCAACAAACCCGGCAAGTGGTTTGAAATGCCGGCGCACGCATACGAATTTCAGGAATTAAACCACCCCGTCCGCGATAAATGATGCTGCTGGTGAAATTGATTCTTTTCGCGTCCACCCCTCCTATCCTTCGTGCCTCGGCAGGAGGGGAAATTGTGTGCTGCTGATTGATTGCCGAACTATCTCACGGAAAATCCGTAGGAGTTTGATTATAGTAGAAAATACACCCTGAAATTTACCCGTTAAGTGGTTTGAAACACCGGCCCCCGCAACCCGTTGTTTTACCAACATCCAACCCCTGAAAAACAAAAAAGCGCTGCGGGTTCACCGGAGCGCTCTTCAGCCTGTTATTTTCTTTTGTTCCAAAAGAGGCACGAAATGCTCCCGGGGACTCCAGCGGTGTTGTACTGCAATAATGTCATTTTTAAATGTGTTGACGCCGTCTTTGGGTTTCATCTTATTGACGATTTATTCAAAGCAGGTTTTGGATGGTTTGATTTTGTGACTTTATCGTTTCAATTGACTGATGCGTTATGCCATGCTGTCATTTTATACAATATTTTAATACGTTCAGGTAATATTTAAGTCAATTTCAGGGCTTCTTTCAACTATTGTTTTTATCACCTGCTTCAAAGAATTATAGCATATGCAGCCGGTCTGTTCCTTTTGTTAATTCAATCATACATGGAACCAACCAGCTCTTTTGCGTTCAATGTTTGTTAATAACTTATGAATTACAGTAATTTGAGATAAAAAATATTTTACTACTTTAGCATCGGATAAATGATTAAAGATCAATCAATCAAGTTCAATCTAAAAGCAAATTACTATGAAAAATTTACCGGGAACTTTGAAATATTGCGGATTGATTGTACCCTCAGCGGATAAGTAGTAATGCTCTGAATTCGTTTCCTACATTACCCCAAAATCCCTTAAAGTTTACAATCATCCCTTTAGATAGTTAGTATTAATATTTAAAGGATTGTAAAATGAATTCTTTACAAGTAAACAAAAGCCGAATGTACCAGGCTGTAAACAAGGTACTTGAGCGTAACCTGGCATTATATGCCGGGATCAATGAACTGGTGGCTGCCCAAGGTCAGCTAACGAATCATCTTGACCTGATTGGTAATTACCGGCAGGTGCAGGAGTTAAACCATAGTGGTTTAACAAATAACAAGGCGATGCTGAAAGAGCAGTTAATTAACTCGGTATCGAAAGTGGTATCGGGACTTTTGGCATTTGCCACCGCTACGAAGGATAAGGTTTTGCTGAAACGGGTGAATTACAAACCCTACATGCTGCAAAAACCTGACCCGGTGTTGGCCGATATTGCGCGGCTGATTCTTCACGAGGCTTTGCCATTGCAAAGCGATCTGGAGAAATATTTTGTATCAGGAGCCGACCTTACCCAACTGGAGACACTGATTGCACAGTTTGTGGAATCGATACCTCAAAAAAGGGTGGCACTGAACTTTTCCAAAGTTTCGACCAGGAATATTGCTGATGTTTTTATGGCAACCGACAAGTTGCTGAAAACCGAGATCGATATCCTGATGATGCCCTTTCAGTTTACGCAGCCCGATTTTTATAACACCTACAAAAATGCACGGCTGATTGTAAGCTACACGGGTCGCAGAAAAATTCAGGACAGCACACAGTCGCCTGCCGTACCATCCTGATTCTCATGTTCCTTTTCCATTGCCACCGGCAGGCCTTGTTCGAACCATACGCCTGACAGCGAAACAATGAAATGTAAAAGAGCGCTCAAGTTATAAAAGTTTTTACTCCGGTAAACTTTTGTAATGTTAAAAAGAAACGTTTCCGCTTTGGGGACGTTTTTTTTGTTTACACGAATTGGCACGAGGGGATACGAAACTCTTAAATGGTGTTGCCGAACTACCTGTGAACATGTTCAAAATAGTATCCCACGATTACCCCAGCCTGCCGCAGGCTGGGTTTGATATGAATAACCCCCTCCTGAGTAATCGGGATGGGAGAAATACCGGCCTCTGCAACCCTTTGTTTTACCAACATCCAACCTCTGAAAAACAAAAAGAGCGCTGCGGGTGAAATATCGGGTTCGCACCAGCGGAGACAGAAAATTTGCTGCTATATTTCTGACTCAATTACCTTTAGCCCATTAATATTTTTGAAATCTTTTGAATTAAGGGTCAGGATATCTAATCCTTTCACAATACACGTGGCTGCAATTATTGCATCGGGGAGTTTAATTTTATGTCTTTTTCTAATTGCTATTGTTTCTTCAATGACTTTATTATCAATTGGATGCAAAATGGAATGATTGATTAGTAAATTAAATTTATCTTCTTCGTTTTTATCCAGATTTGGGTATCCAAGAAGTTCAATTTTATTGATTACGGAAATGTGGTATTCAGCATCGAAAATAATATCCAATCCGGCCATGGTTTTGGTGTTCAACCGATTGCCAATATATCCAATTGCAATATTGGTGTCGATTAATATCTTTCGTCCCATTCTGCTCTTTCTTTTTCTATGGTTTCCATCATTTCTTTTGCCCGCGAACCTGAAATTGCCCCTCTAAGTTGTCGTGACAGATTCTTATTCTTAACCTCTTTTTTAGGCAGAATAATTAAGCCAGCTTGTTCCATGCCTATTAAAATTGCCAATGCATCCTGATTGATTATATTTATCTTTAAAGTTTCCATTTACTTTTCGTTTCTACAAAGCTAAAAAAAGAATTTCAATTTTTTGGCCATACTTAAGTTTAAGTAATCATTCACAATTGCTTCCACAAACGGCATGACCGCATTGCTATCCCCTAACTCAGGACGTGATGGGTTCGCTGCAATTTCAATGTATCAAGATACTCCTGTTTGATGCGATCGATATTATTGCCCACCAAAGAACTGATTAACGTCTCTTATGCCTCTCAAAGTTCTCCGAATGTTTCTGAGAAATTCTCATAGTGTTTCTGATTTTCTATGAAAACAGGGCGTGGTTTACCAAATGCTTACATTTGAATAATCTGGTCCCGACGCATCGGGATTAACCCCGGTGGAAATTGTTTGCTCCTGTTTAATTGTTTGGCATTCCAAACAATATCCCACGAAAACCCCGGAGGGGTTAAATTTGAATAGCCCGGTCCCGACGCATCGGGATTAACCCCGGGTGATGATACACCCCAACAACCCGGCAAGTGGTCCCGACCATTCGGGAGAAAAGCCGGCCTCCGCAACCCGTTGTTTTACCCAACACCCAACCCCTGAAAAACAAAAAAGCGCAGCGGGTTCACCGTTGCGCTCTATTTTTATCTGATTAAGAACTAATAATTCACGATTGCTTCCACACACCGCATGGCGGTGTTTCCGTCCCAAAGCTCCGGACGTGCCGGATTGCGTTGTATGCTTAAAGTATCCAAATACTCTTTTTTAATCCTTTCCACATTATTGCCCACCAAAACACTTGCACCTCCATGCTCACGCAACGTAACCGGACGCTCGGTATTCCAGCGCAATGTAAGACAGGGAGTACCCAGCACACAGCACTCTTCCTGCAATCCCCCCGAATCGGTAAGCATTATCCTTGCACCCATGTTGAGCCGTAACATTTCGTGATAACCCACAGGTTCCAGCAAAATTACCCCCGGATTACTTTTTACCCTGTCCCACAAACCAAACGATTGTAGTTGTTTTCTTGCGCGTGGATGGATAGGCCATATCAGCGGATGATCTTTTGACACTTCTCCCAGCAAAAAATTCATCAATGGTTCCAGAACTTCCTGCTTATCCACATTCGAAGGCCGGTGCAAAGTCATTACAGCATAAGCGCCGTTTTCCGGAATCTGTGAAACTTCAGGGCATTCCTCTAACCGGTTTTCACTAAAAATTGTTGCCAGTTGCAATTGTTCTGCAATAAAACGATTGGCTTCCAGCGTATCAATCATGATGTTGCCCACAAACCTGATTTTTTCATCAGGCACCCCCTCTGCTTTCAGGTTTTGGACCGAAATGGTGTCCGGTGTTAAAAGCAAATCGCTCAAACGGTCGGTTACCAAACGATTAATTTCTTCAGGCATGGTCATATCCCCGCTGCGCAATCCGGCTTCAATATGACAAACCTTGATATTCAGCTTTTTTGCAGCCACCGAGCACGACAAAGTTGCATTTACATCGCCAACCACAACCACCCAATCGGGTTTTTCAAGCAACAATACTTTCTCAAAGGCAATCATTGTATTCCCCACCTGCTCGGCATGTGAACCCGAACCAATTTCAAGATTAATATCCGGGTCGGGGATTCCAAGCGCTTTAAAAAATGCCTCACTCATGCGCACATCGTAGTGCTGACCGGTGTGGACAAGAAGGTGAGTTAGCTGTTGCGGGTTGCGAGTTACAGGTTGCAGGTTATTGCCTGTTTGTAAAGCATTGTTATAAGTTTCAATTGCTTTTATAAAAGGCGCTATTTTCATAAAGTTGGGACGAGCGCCAACTACAGAGATGATTTTCATTTTTGATTTGATTTTTATTTTACTTTTTCAAACAAGTCGATCCATTCAGGATTTAATTTTTTAATAAGATCAATCTTTTTTTGCCTTGGGCCTGCCTTTAACTGTTTTTCTCTGGCAATTGCATCTGCTATTGAAAGAAATTCTTCATAGTAAACCAGCTTTGTCACATGATATTTGCTTGTAAACGAATCAGGGAACTTTCCTGTTTGATGCTGCCAAATCCTTTGTGAAAGGTTACTTGTTACACCCACATATAAAACAGTGTTGTTTTTATTGGTTAGAATATATATGTAACCTCCATGTCCCATAAAGGATCGCATATGAAATAAAGGATTACTTTGCTTTTCGTGCCTTGTTCGACAATGGTACTGAGTTATTAGATTGCTTCGGTCGTTCGTGCCTCACTCTCTCGTTTCTGTCTGTTCAAATAAATTGGGAGGAAAGAATAGTTTGCTTCGTCGCTGCCCTCATTCCTCTGGCTGCTCCTCGCAATGACGCGTTGCATTTTAGATGGTTGGGAAAGGGGATGGGCAGCGTAGCTGCCCATCCCCTTTCCCCATGTTATTATTGGAATCGTCATTGCGAGGAGGTACGACGAAGCAATCTTCCTGTTACCAACAACTATCAGTTCGATAGCTGTACGACGAAGCAATCTTCCTGTTACCAACAATTATCAGTTTGAAAGCTGCCCGACGAAGCAATCCGTTTTTATATCCTATTCCACAACAGGAGCCACACAAACCTCACCAGATGAATCTGCCGTTTTATTCTCGATGGCTGTTTAACAAGACGATAAGCCCATTCCAGATTGTGACTCACCCACCATTCAGGAGCACGCTCCACATTGCCTACATAAACATCGAAACTACCGCCTAACCCCTGGTAAACAGCAGGGTGTACAGCCTGCATTTCCTGCATTAGCAACTCCTGTTTGGGCGAACCCATTGCTACAAAAACAACATCAGGTTTTAAGGCAGCGATGGTCTTAATCAATTCCTTTCGTTCGGCTTCGGTTTTTATATAGCCATTTCTGTAACCAACGATATTGATACCCGCAAACTCAGTTTTCAGTTTTTCAATGGTTTTATCAAGCACCTCCTGTGTAGCACCCACCAGGTAAAAGGTGCCGGTTTGCTGATAATGGGCCACAATATCCAGCCACAATTCGCAACCGGGAATTTTTATGGTATTTTTAAACCCCTTCTTTTTTAAAGCCCACACTGCCCCTATCCCATCGGTATAACCAATGTTTTTGTTTATCAGGTCTCGTGTCTGGTCTGTGGCATGCAATATTTTTTCGGCATTGATTGCGATAAGGCTTTTTTTCTCCTTTTCAATGTAATCTATAAGCTCATTGCGGGAGGAAAAGCTGAAAACCCTGAGGTCGTTAATGGTGGTTTGGTTCATACAATTTTTATTTATTTAAAAGAGAACACAGATGACACGGATATAAACGGATTATTTTTTTTTATCTGTGCTTATCCGTCGTATCTGTTAAATCCGCGTTCATCCAATACGACATTGCATAAAACATAAAGGCATTGCTCCAACGCATATAAGGAATTTTTGAACTGAAGCCTCTTTTTATCTGGTAATAGAAATATCCTTTTTTATCCTGCATATTTTCAATTGTCCATTGTATCACTTTCCCAGCCAATTCACGGTGTTCTTCAAATCTGTTCAGCCGGTGCAGTGTTACAAAAAGCTGGGCCGGGCAATGTATGTCGATGGGATAAACCCTGTTGTGATAATATTTGGGCGTGCCATCTTCAAGAAAAAAACTTTTGATGTAAAACTCAAACCCTTTTTCAATATTTCCGGCAAATGAT
>JBFXGM010000051.1:0-15140 GCA_050178015.1 Mangrovibacterium sp. | reverse complement strand
ACCAGTCAAAGACTGACCACTTCTTAACTGTTCAAGCGCTTTGGCTTGCATCGCTTTAAATTCTTCTGATTCCATAATTCTGTCCTACAAAATTAATACTTGCAGACAGAGTTCAGTTTACAGTCTCGCCACGTTATTTCAAAATTTTAATCAACTCACAGTTCACCATTCCATGGGCTACTACCATGGCCTGACCATTTCTATGCGCAAAAGCTGTCAGTTCTCCGTAAAAAGCATTCAGTTTATCAGTCCGTTCCCTGTAACTTTATGAAACAGGTAACAAACTCATCAGCCTCTCTGATAATTGTTTCATTCATCCTCATTGTTTCTGAATTTTTGACATTTCCATTTCTTCATTGAAAATATAAAGTAAAACCGGTCGGTTGATTCCCTTAATTTTTGCCGGTTTCTGAGGCACAAACATCGATTTCACTTTCGCATCGATTTCATTGAAAACTTCTTCGGAAATGATGAGCTGTGAATGCCATAGCTTATTTAACTGTTCAATGCGCGAAGCTATTATCACCACATTTCCGGTAATGGAATACTGTTTGCGTACCGAAGAACCAATATTCCCGATAACTGCTTCTCCATAATGCAGGCCAATCCCAATTGTTGTTGTGGGAATATTTCCGGCAGTATTCTCCTGCCTTACCCTTTCGATGATTTCCGCCGAAGCCAGTACTGCTTTTTGTGCGATATTCCCCTTGGAAACCGGGGCGCCGAATGTAGCCATAAACCCGTCGCCAAGAAATTGATTGATGACACCATCATACCGTTGCACGCTGTCTATCATAAAAGAAAAAAGGTTATTAAGATAGGTTACAACCTCTTCTGGCGTATGTTTCTCTACAAACGGCGTAAAATTTCGGATGTCAAGAAACATGACACAGACATATTTACGTGTACCGGACAACTCATCTTTTTTTTCAAGGATACTACCGGCTATTTGGGGTGAAATCTGCTGTCCGAATAAGTCGATGACCTCATTTTTTTCATTACTACTTGCCAATGAAGCCAGCATTTTCTTTTTAATTAAATCGGCCACAAATCCTGCCGCAATCCCTGAAATCAATAGTATGACACCTTGCCCCAGGTACTGCATTCCGGTTAAATCGGGATGAAAGCGGTCAACAGGAATATCGCTGAAAACAGTAGAATAATAAATGGAGACGGCCACATACTCAACTGCCGCTAATCCACCTGAAAAAGCCGAAAGCCTGAAATTGAGCCGTAAAGTAGAGAGTACGATAAAAAGAAAATAAGTGAGGGTCGCAGGGGCTTGGAGAATAACTGTTTGCTCCGAATATTCAACGATAAAAATAAATAAAATGGTAAGGAGCGTTATTTCTGAGAACGAGTTTAAATACCCAAAAACACTCCGGTGGTGAGAGAACAATGCCATCTCTTTCCCAATGAAGTAATGCACAGATGATTCGTAAAGGATCATTATCAGTGTAAAAATGAGAATAGCATAAATAGCAATGTGCGTATTGAAAAGAGAAATATACTCAGTGCGATAAAAAAAGTAGATAATTATTAGGAGAACAGCCTCGAGCCCAAGTAAACTAATTAGAATAAGCGCTCGAAGTCGCTCACTACCTGCAATTTCAGCGTTAAATAGCATCTCCGTATTTTTTCGCTGTTTGCGGGATCTGTGTTTTCTGTTTGACATCATTTGTAGCTTATTTTTTATAATTATTTCGGATAAGTATTCATTCAATCTTTATAGGATCAGTGGTTCCTGCCAAATGAATTAGCCGAGCTCTCGATACTGATCGGTCGTATTTATTGAAAAATGTCATGACGAACGCTATCGTTTCAAGATGTCAAAATTAAAGGACGGCGCAGGATACAGCTTTATCGAGATTGCAGACAACAAGTCAAGCACCTAATGAGTGAGAAGGATTCCGATTCATTGTCCTATCTTCTGCTCTTCCTTGCCTTTTTTTCTTGCGGATGAGCGTTGAGTTTGTTTACTGGAGTCATCTTTTTGGTTAATTCAACATTAAGCGCAGTACTGTTTATTGAGTCCAAAGAAATGACAACTTGTTTATAGCCTGGTGCCGAGAAAACCACGGTCCTGGCGGAATCATTGGTCCATAGTTTGTAATTTCCATTGACATCTGAAATTGTTCCGATCGTTGTTGTTTCGAACAGAACATTGGCGGCTTCAATGGGTTGCTGAGTTCCCTTGTCAGTAATAATTCCCGATAGGTTTATGTCCTGTCCAAAAATAGAATTTGCACCTGTTAAGAGAATTCCTAACATTAAAATTTTATATCCGGAGACTTTCATGTCTTTTTCTGATTATAGGTTCAATTTCTGTAACGTGCGTATAAATTTTCAGGCGTAACGCTAGAACATGTTAGCTAACCTCTCCTTGGTTTAGTAGGTTATGAAAGATAAAGCTCGATATCAAGTATTTTTGGTTTTCGAGGTTCGAACCAGCGTCAGATCGATTTTGAGAATTTTGATAATAAAATTGGTTATTGATAATTGAGAATGCGGAAAGCGACAGTATGCTTGTGAAAAGATATTTTGGATCAATCGGATTGATCCATCCTTTTTTTTCTGCAAGGATGATTTCTTTTTCAAACTTACTGACAAAAATTTCGCTTAGTTCACTGGTGATGCTGGAAACCTGCTGATTCGTGTTTAATCCATTGAGTATGAAAGAAGGCAAATATGGATGAATGGTAAACATGTTAAGTACTTGGGAAACAAACTCATCGATTAAGTCGAAAAGATTCGTGTTTCCTTGCGATATAACTTCCACGTTTTCAAAAATGATATCGATTATTTTATCCATTACAGCTTCAAATAAACTTTCCTTTGAGCGGTAATAATAATGGATGGATGACTTACAGACGTTGGCATGTTGTGCAATCTCACGTAGTCTCGCACCGGCAAATCCTTTTTGAAAGAAGATAACTATGGCTGAATCAAGGATTTTTTCATCCTTTTTAACTAATACCCTCATTTTGATTGATTTTCATGAATGATAGTTATGTGTTTTGAAGTCAGAGGCTTTATGAAAGCCTATTTGAAATAGATCATCTTAACCTGAATCGTGGTGTCTTCTGTCAAACTAAAGGAAGCTTTGTCAAATGACGGTTTGTTGGTAGGACCAATCGACTGATAGTTGGAAAATCCCAGTCCTTCTTTGGGCAAAAAAAATCCCTTCTCAATTTCACCATCATTATTTTCATCATGGAAAATGCTTACGGCATATTCTCCTGGAACAAGTTCATGAAAGGTTACAGTCGAGCTTCCTTCGGAAATTGATCCCCGGTTTTTCTTGAAGTACTTATTTAATTCTTTGTCGGGTATTGCGTCCTGAGTGTTGTACAAAACAAATACGACATGTCCTTCCGAGTTTCTGAGGTTCTCGACATTTACCAATAATGAATAGCTAACTTCTTTTGAAGGGATTCGAAATGAGTAGCTCAATCCGATTAGGGCAAATAATAGGCCGAGGACGATGTTTCTCTTTAATAATGACCTTTTCATGATTCTGAATTTTAATTTGATTTCAATTTTGGTGTTATTTTTCAGAGCCCAACGAAGTTCTCCTGACTTATCCAACGGACGTGCTCGTTGACCCTGTAATTCTTTGTTTTACATTTTAGGTTTGTTAAATACATAGGTATATAGATAAATTGAACTGTGCCGTGCGATTTAGCCATTCCGTAACGACTAATCTGCGGGTGATTTGTTCTTAATGGCCTCAGTTTCGCTGACCATTTTATTGACGAGGCGCTGTTGATTCATAAATAAGCGGAAGCTTCCCAGGATGGCAACAGCTAATGATTTGGCTGTTCGTTTGGACTTAAACACTTTTTCTTCTTTTCCATGGTTTATTATTTGCAATAAGTAGCACTTAGCACCAATTTTTATTTTTAGCAATAGATTCTGTATCTCAGGACTTTTATTTAATAATTCAGCTGAGAAGATTATGGTGAGGTAATATGGTTTGATGTTAAATAAGGAATAAAGGTTTTTAAAGAGATAGTTTAATTCTTTCTCTGGCGAGAACTTTTTTTGTTTGGATGTACTCACCAACTGGTTTAGTTCACTTTCTAAACTTTCTAACATCATGAGTAGAATCTCTTCTGTAGTTCCACAATGACAGGGAAGATCCAATTGGTCGATATTTAAATTACGGGCCAGTCTTTCCGGGGACAAGGATTCTATTCCGGATTCAATGATTATTTTTCCAACTTGAGCGATAATCGCTTCATCATGTTTTTCCATCGTTTTTACTTTGTTGGTTAAAATTAACTAACTTCGCGTGCATCGTTTATTGATTAAGCGTTTTCTATTTTTTATAAATCATCAGTGTTCCAGTATGTCTCTGTTGAACTCATAATCGCTGTAGGGTACTTTGAAGAAAAGGCGGTAAAGCACCGGTACAAACAGCAGTGTAATCAAAGTGGCAAAAAACAATCCGAAGATGATGGCCAGCGTGAGCGGCTCCCATAACAAATCGCCTGAAAACCAGAGCGGCAACATTCCCATTGAGGTGGTCAGTGTGGTGAGAATCACCGGCCTGAAACGGTTGTTTGCCGCTTTTAAAATGGCATCGCGCCGGTCCACATCGGGGTTTTCAGCAATTTCCACATCAATGCGGTCGATAAGAATGATGGCGTTGTTCACCACAATCCCCGCCAAGGCAATTACCCCCAGCACACCGAAAAAACTCACGAAAGAACCGCCGATAAACCAACCGGCCACCACCCCAATCATTCCCAATGGAATGGAAAGTACAATAATAGTTGCCTTACGGATGGAATTAAACTGGAGGACCAGCAAAATGACTATAAGGAAGAACGCCAGAGGCAGGTTGGCAAAAATGGCTCCCAGGTTCTCAATTTTATCTTCATCTTCACCGCCAAGTTCGTAATCGTAGCCAAAATCCCATCCGGCTTTTTGCTCATCCATCCAGGGGATGATGGCTTCAAAAATATCAGAGGCATTATAGCCAGGTTCCAGGTAGGCTCCTACAGTCATAGTTTGTTTCAAATCTTTGCGAATCACCTTGCCAAACTGCCATTCAACCTTTATATCGGCCACCTGCGAAAGCGGCACGTTCTGATTTCGGGCCGAAGAATAAACAGTAAATGCCTGCACCGTTTCGATGTCGTGTTCATCGCTATTTTCATTTTTCAGAAAGATAGGAATCCGCTCATCGGCATCGAAAAAGTCGCCGACTTTCATTCCCGACAACCCGGTATTCAGCGCCAAAGCAATTTCCATGTTGGTTAACCCGGCGCGTTGTGCTTTGTCGGGATAGATATCCACCACCAGCTTTTTGATTTTCGGCCCCCAGTCGTCGGTAATGTTTTTGGCTCCCTCGATGGTCACCAACTTCTCTTTCACTTTTTCTGAAATAATGGCCAGTTTTTCAGGGTCACTGCCCGATATTCTGATTTCGACCGGTGTACCGGAAGCGCCGGCGCCGGTCAGCCGGTTTACTCGGATGTCGGCATCGGGGATGTGGTTGAAACAGAAGCTGTCCACTTTGGCAATAATGTAATCGTTATCCCTGTCACCGGTGGTATTCAGCAACATGTGGGCATAGCTGGAGTTGGCTTCGTTTTTAAAATAGCCCAGGTCGTAGGGTTCCGGGCCTTCGCCAATAAACGAAGAGAAATCGAGCACGCCCGGTTTGTCTTTTTCGGTTTCGGGATTGACAATCAGGTTTTCCAGAATATAGTTGCCAATGTCATTCACCGCCAGTTCGGTGTATCCCATCTGCGTACCTGACGGAAACTTAATATCCACTGTTACCAGGTTCCGGTCGCTGTCGGGAACCAGTTTGAAAGGCAGAAACGGCACCAGTGAAACCGCAATCACAAACAAAGCCAAAATAAATCCCAGAAACAGGAAGGGTTTTCTCAATACCCGGAAAAGCAATCCGTTGTACCACAAATTCAGCTTTTCCATGTAACGATCTATATTATTCTCCTTTTTCGTTTTACTCCTGGTTTTCACTTTCACAATCAACACAGCCATTAACGGGATGAAGGTAAATGCCAGAAACCAGGAAGCCAGCAGCGTGGAGCTAACTACCCAAAATAACTGAGAAGAGATTTCACCCATAGGTGTGCGCGCTAAAGCGAACGGCAAAAAGGCCGCCGAAGTGGTGAGCGTAGAAATAAGCAGTGGTATTAGCAATACCTTGCCAGAATAAACGCTGGCTTCAAATGTACTAAGCCCGCGCTTCATATTTACCAGGATGGATTCGGAAATCACAATACCATTATCCACCAGAAGACCCAATGAAATGATGAGCGCTGCCAGCGATACTTTATTGAACCCCAGATTGAGCAGTCCCAGAAAAAAGAAGGATGTTACAATAACCATTGGAATGAGTGTTGCAACCAGTGAGCCGGTGCGGAATCCCAGGAACAACAGCATTACTGCCAGTACAATGAGGATACTTTGCACCAGGTTCACCAGGAAGTCGTTCACCTGCCCGCTTACTACCTGGTCCTGCGACGCTGAGCGCACCACCTCCACGCCCAGTGGCAGGTTGCTGTTTATCCGGGGCAGTACTTTATCCACATCTTCGCCCAGCCGCACAATGTTGGCGCCGTCTTTCAGTGAAATAAAGAGTGCAATGGCCGGTTTTCCATTGATTTTCACAACTTTTTCGCGCGGTGTTATGTAATCGCGGTAAATGCGGGTGGTAATGTCTTCCAGGTAAACAGAGGCGCCGGATGAAGTGGGAATGAGGATTTTTTTCAGGTCGGCCAAATCTTCAAAATTGCCCGAAGGTTCCAGCACAATACGCTGGCGTCCCATGTTAATTTCACCTCCCGGGGAAAGTATGTTAATTGCCGAAATAATATTACGCAATTTTGTTGCATCGAGGCCATAGTAGGCCAGTTGTTTGTCGTTGAACTCAATAAAAATGCGTTCCTGTTGCACGCCGCCGTATTTGATTTTGGCCGCATCGGGGAGCAGCAGCAGTTCATCGCGCACCTCTTTGCCATAGTCTTCCAGTTTGTTGTAGGGAACGCCATCGCCGGTAACGCCGAGGATGATTCCGAACACAGTGCCAATGTCTTCGTCTTTGACTACCGGACCGAAAACGCCCTGCGGCAGAGTGGGCTTTAAATCTTCCACTTTGTTACGGAGGGTGGTCCACACCGACTGCAACTCTTTTCCGCCCACGTCAGTTATCAACTCCACTGTAATTACCGACAATCCCGGCCGGGATTCACTGGTAATGGTTTTCACCTCTGCCATTTCCCGAATCACTTCTTCCAGCGGTTCCGTAACCAGGGTTTCCACCTTGTTGGGGTCAGCGCCTGGAAATTGCGTAACGACCGTAGCAATTCTGATGGTATAAGGTGGCATACTGTCGCGTTCCAGTTCAAAATAGTTTCCAATACCAATTATGGCTACCACCAGGATGGTAATAAATGTTATCCGGCTGTTATTCAGCGTTATTTTTGTAAGATTCATTTTTCCCTTTTTTATTTACCCTCATTAAGCAGTTTCACCTTCCGGCCATCGTACAAAAAACTCAACCCGGCGGTTATCACTATCTCTCCTCTGTTCAGACCACCGGTTATTTCGTATCCGTCGGCACGCAGCTCGCCCAGCGTAACGTGCCTTTTTTCAGCCACATAAATTCCGTTCTCTCCTGTTTTGGCGGCCACATAAACAAAGTCGCCTGTCTGGTCGTGCCCCACAGCGTCGGTGGCAACCACCATCCTGTTTTCGGACAAATCTCCTCCGTTCAGGGAAAGCTCCACTGTTCCGGTCATTCCGGGTAACAGCCGGGAAGCAGATTCCGTTAGCTGCACAATCACCGGAAAGGCTGAGGCATTGGGAATTCCCGGACTCACTTCGGTAATAATTCCCCTGAAAGTTTTTTCAGGAAAGGCACTAAACCGCACTTTTGCCTCCTGCCCGCGGCTGATTTGCCCGATTATATTTTCGGGCACGGCCATTTTAACTTCGAGGTTGTTCATTGAAGCAAAAACAACGACAGGATGTCCGGTGCTGGTCATTTCGTTTTCTTTGGCCATTATAGAGGAAACCACACCATCGAAAGGCGCCCGCAAAACCGTATAATCCAGTTGGTTTTGTGCTGCATCGAGTTGCGATCGTGCAGTTTTCACCATGGTTTCGGCCGATTCAAACTGCGTTTTGGCTTTTTCGTACTCACTCAGGGAAACGTTGTTGTTCACATAAAGATTTTCAACACGCAAAAAGGCTGATTTGGATGCGGCCAACTGGGCTTCTGCATTTTTCAGCGAGGATTCTGCCTTGTTGTAATTGATGCGGTAGTCGGTGTCGTCGATACGGGCAATAACGGCGCCCCTTTTTACTGTGTCGCCCATGTCAACGGCTACCTGTTCAATCAACCCACCCACCTTAAAACTTAACCTTGCTTCGGTGGAAGCCTGGGTCACCCCGGAAAAGGAGCGTACATTCAGCGCGGGTGTTTTCCCCGCTTCCTGGTAAAAAACCGGACGAACAGTTTCCTCCTTTACTTCTTTGCCGCTGCATCCGGCCAGCAGGAGAGCACCGGCAACAAGTATTTGTATTTTTTTCTTCATCTTCAATTTTTATTCTTTGGTTAAATAATTCAACAACCTGTCGGCATACAGCTTTCTTTCTGTTTCGTCGTCTAAAAAGGTAAATTTCCCCTGCAGCCGTTCGGTTTTAAGGTAATCCAGCATGTATTGGTAGCGCGAACCCAGCGCCATTTGCCGGGTGCGTATCATTACGCTTTGGGCATCGGTGAGTTGTGCCACATTGGCCATTCCCTGGGCATAGGCATCCTGAATGGTGTGGAAATTGGCTTCGGCAGCTATTGCTGCATTTTCAGCCAGTTCCATTTCGCGGTAGGAAGCCTGCAGGAATTGCACGTTGGAACGTATTCCCGTTTCCAGCTTGTTGAGCAAATCTTCTTTTTGCCAGGTGATTTTGTCCTGTTCGATAGTTGCCCGTTGCACTTCGGTTCGTTTCCGACCGCCTCCGAACAGGGGAATACTCACACGCAGGCCCAGGTTCCAGGTAATATCGTCGGGCGGTGGCGGAACGGGCAGTTGCGGGTTGCGGATAACGCCTTCGCGCACAAATGCCTGGTCGGCGCTACCGATTAGCGCCACCTCGGGTAAATACATCTGTCTGGTTTTCATCGATTTTTGCCGGTCAATTATTTCTCCGGCAGTTGCCAGTTGTTGCAGCTCGGGTGAGTGGGCCAGCATTTCTTCCAGAATAAAATTGGCATATTTTTCGGTTGACTTCGGATTGCTGAAATAGAAATCCAGCAGGTTTTGGTTTTGAATAACGGTTTCGGCGATATTGGCCGAATCGGGAGTGGCAACGGCATTTCCGATGGGTTGGTCCAGCAATTCGTTTAACCTGTACATGGCTGTCTTATATGCTGTCTCTGCATCGTTCAAATCCATTCTGCCGAGGTTCAGCTCGCTGGTCCAGCGGTTCACGTCCGAAACGCTGCCCTCGCCGGTTTTCTCTTTGGCTTTGGCCAGTTCCAGATTTTGCAACGTGGCTTTTATGTTTGCATTTTTTATCTGAAGGTTGTTTTTGGCAAATAACAGCGAGATATATGCTTCCGAAACATTGAGCACGATATCGAGTGTGGTTTGCCTATTGCTGTGCCTGGTGTTTTCGGCCACCAACTTTTTCAGCGCGATGTTTGCAAAGGCCGCTTCAGAATAAATCACCTGTTTTAACGAAACCGTGCCGGAAACGGTAAATTCACCTTTCTGCCCCACGGAAGATTCCACCAGGTTTTCACTCAGTTGAACTGCTGTTCCAGAGGCTTCCACCTGGGGCAACAAATTGGCTTTGGCAATGCGGATGTCTTTTTCGGCCATCAGCAAATCCTGATCGGTTATTTTTCCCTGCAGGCTGTTTTCCAGCGCCAAGGCAATGGCCCTGTGCAACGTTAATTCCTTGCCGGGGATTTTGGTCACATTCAGCAAAACAGCATTTTCGAGTACTGACCATTTGGGAAATTTATCTGTAAGCCGCAAGCTTTCCATGTTGACTACGGGTACCCGTTCCAGCTCTGTTATCGTGGAGGGAAGGTCGGCAAGAGTGGTTCCTTTGGAGACCTTTAAAATTCGCACGGCCACCTGCCGCGCTACCTGCTGGAACGTGAATTGTGGCGTAAAGGTTAAGGTGGCACCATTTTCTAAATAGCGAATTCCGCTTATGGCCAATGAAGGGATTTGTTGGTTGTTTAGTTCTGCAAAAAAGTATTCAATTTCCGGTTGAGAATGCTGGATCAATGGAAATACAAAGGCAGCATCAATGTTGGATGGCAGCCTTGGTGACACTTGCCCGCCACCTCCAACTGGAACAAAGATGACATCAAACGCATTGGTCTCTGATTTGAGCAACTGGCTTACCGGGGCAAACTGCTCATATATTGCTTGGGGAAGTATAATAGCCAGATGTTTGAAATTAAACACATTGTGGAAATCCAGCAGATCGCTTTTTAAGCGAATCCATGATTCGATGTAGGAAAAATTATCAGTTCCTGATCCTTGATCTGTGCCCGTAGGCAATTTCTGAAGTTCCTGGTCCAAAATGGCAGTCGCAATAACCGGTTTTGGATAAAAAGATAGCCTTGCGGCAGCATCGGAAGATAGGAATCCAAGGGTGATAATGATATCGATGTTTGGATCACTAAAAAAAGTTTGCAGGTGCTGTGTTGCTACTTCGTAGTTCCACGCTGAAGTCACTTCCTTAAAAGCAACTCGGTCACCACTCTCTGTTAATGCTTCTATCTCAAGCTTCAATTGGTTGCTGAGAAGTTCAAATTCATTGATATTTTCATCCTTAAGAATCCCAATATTGAGTGAAGACTGGGCTTGAATAGTTGTCGGTATGAGCAGCAGTCCGATGATTATTTTTAAAAATATTTTTGTAATACTCATGTGGATTGTATATTAATTCTACCAATATGAAAGCAAAACAATGCAGGTTAGTTTGTATTCACTAACAAAGAAAAGGCAAAATATTTAATTCTGCAACATCTGCACGAATATTTTTGCTTCGCGTTATTACTCTTGCGAAATTGTTCATCGTGCGTTTGATTGATGCAAACAGTAAATCCATTGCAGAACCTTAACCGCCGAGTGAAGTATGACAAGACAACAACATCCAGAGATTGAAGGCAATAGATACCACCTCTCTCCTTCTCCTCAGCCCACACTATACCGTTATTACCAAATACGATGGGAAAAGCGCCTGGAGTATTTTGCCGGAACTTGATGCCGACCTGATTATCAGCGATGTTCTGATGCCAGGCATGAATGGCTACGAACTCTGTCAAAGCCTTTATGAATCAACTGTATGAATTAATGGGAAACCATTATAACGGATCACTTTAAAAAGTAGGTGGATAAAAAAATAAGTAGATCTTTGCCTGGTTATTTTTTAGACCACAGCAATGGAATCGAAACAAAGCCACTACAACCAGCTTATCAAAGCCATTCTACCGGAAGAACTGTTTGATTATTTTGAGATCGCCGATGTAATAACCAAGGATAAGTCCATTGATGTTTACCTGGATGAGTTGAACGTTTCTCCGCCGGCGTACAAACATGTTAAGCTTAGCTCAAAAGGGTTCCATGCCCTGGTGGCGGTACAAGACTTTCCAATACGGGGCAGGGCGGTGTTTCTTCACATAAGGAGGCGGAAATGGAAAGTTGAAGAGACGGGGCAAATCATCAGCAACAGCTGGGATACAACAGCCGAAGGAACGCGTTACACAAAAAGTTTCGCGTCTTTTTTAAAAGGGATATTTGGACAATTACCCGATCAGCAGCAATAGTCTTGAAAAATTTTATTTCATAAATGGCGATCATTTTGGGCAGCAATACAAGGAGTATTTAAGCGATTATCCCGGGTGGGATCAGAAAGACCATGCCGAAGACTGGTTGCTGTTTCCTGACAATATCGGGGTACGGTTGAGCCTTGACGAGACATCCCTGTCGAACGGGGAACTTTACACGATATTGACCAACAAAGCAGCAAAAGGGCAAAAAGGTGCATTGGTTGCCATGATTAAAGGGACAAAGTCGGAATCAATTATTGAAATCTTGATGAAAATCCCCAAAAAGTCACGCGACAAGGTTGATGAAATCACCCTTGATATGGCCGGATCAATGAACCTGATTGTAAAACGTTGTTTTACCAAGGCAACAAAGGTTATCGATCGTTTCCATGTGCAGAAACTGGCCTATGAAGCACTACAGGAAATGCGTGTCAAACACAGATGGGATGCGATCAATGAAGAAACCAATGCCATAGACAATGCCCGCTGGGAAAAAACAGAATATGTGCCTTTTCGCTTTGACAACGGGGACACAAAAAGACAACTCCTCGCCCGGAGCAGATACCTGCTTTTCAAATCAGCCGACAAATGGTCCAATACACAAAAGGAAAGAGCAAAGATCCTGTTTGCCCAATATCCCGACATCAAACAAGCGTATGGCCTGACCCACTCTCTGTGAATGATCTTTTCACTTACAAAAGACAAAGGTGCCAGCTTACACCAAACTGGCAAAATGGTACAACCAGGTAACTGATTCAGGCTTCGAATCTTTCAACACCATCTCGGCAACCATCTACACCCATTACCAGGAAATACTGAACTTCTTTGACAACCGTTCAACCAATGCCTCTGCTGAATCATTCAATGCTAAACTGAAAGATTTCAGAGCAGTTTTGAGAGGGGTAAGCGATGTAAAATATTTCCTTTTCAGAGTCGCTAAAATTTATGCTTGAAAATTTAATCCACCGGAAATATCATCTGATCCCTTACTGTTCACTTCTGCCTAAAGATTTTGTGTGCAAATTGTGTGCAAATAAAAAAAAGAGTCACAGCTTATTTGCTGTAACTCTCTGATTTATAAGTGGGCCCAACTGGGCTTGAACCAGTGACTCCCTGATTATGAGTCAGGTGCTCTAACCAACTGAGCTATAGGCCCTGCATATTTTGAACCAAACGATCTTACTGACTTTTAGAACGTGACCTCCGCCCCGGTGACTCTCCCGATTTGCATCGGGATGCTCTAACCAACTGAGCTATAGGCCCTGAAATATCTTTTGTCGGTTTCTGATCTTGCGATCTATTCCCCCAAACGTTGGATGCCGACGGTTATTTTTTTGTACTCCCCGTTTTCGGATTGCAAGTTTACAACATTAGCCGAAATTTCACAAGTAAAAAGTTATATTTCAGGAGTGCCGCGAATTTCGGCTTATTCGGCAGTAGTGTTGTCTTCCGCTTCGTTTTTGTTTTCGTGCTGGTCCAGTCGGTTAAACAAGCGCCAATAGAAAATGACGATGCTAAAGATACCAATGGTGATGGCTGAGTCGGCAATATTGAACACCGGTCGAAAGAACAGAAAATCATTTCCTCCCCAAACCGGCAACCAATCCGGATAACGGCCCGAAATCAGCGGGAAGTAGAACATGTCCACCACTTTGCCATGCAGGAAAGTAGCATAGCCCCCGCCATCAGGGAAGAGTTGTGCCACTTCGCCGTAACTTTCGCTGAAAATCAACCCGTAAAAGGCGCTGTCAATAATGTTGCCCACGGCGCCGGCAAATATCAGCGCCACGCAGGCTACGAATCCCATGGGGATATCTTCGCGCTTCGAAAGCTTCAATAAATACCAGCCAATGCCGGTAACGGCAATGATCCGGAATACGCTGAGGAACATTTTGCCGTATTCGCCGGCAAATTCAATCCCGAAGGCCATTCCGTTGTTCTCCACAAAATGGATCAGAAACCAGTTGCCGATTACCGAAAATTCTTCACCCAGGTGCATATTGGTTTTTATCCATAATTTCAGCAGCTGATCGGCTAGCAGGATCAGAAAAATAAGGATGAATGATTTGTTCCGTTTTGACATCATTAAAATCTGTTCATAAAAAAATGATTGGAAGAACGTGCTTCCAACCATCATTTTTTATCCGTTTGTTCTTTTACTTTTGATTCATCTTGGCATCAATGCTCAAGGTAGCATGAGGTACCGCACGTAAACGCTCTTTCGAAATCAATTTGCCGGTTTCGCGGCAGATTCCGTAGGTTTTGTTCTCGATACGAACCAAGGCAGCTTGCAAATGCTGGATAAATTTTAACTGGCGTTGTGCCAGTTTTCCGGCCTCTTCCTTTGAAAGCGTTGCGGCACCTTCTTCCAACACTTTAAAGGTCGGGGAGGTGTCCTGGGTATCATTCCCATCGCTGTGTGTAATGGAATTCTTGTACATCTCATAGTCTTTCTGCGCCTTTTCAAGCTTTTCCAGGATGAGTGCCTTGAACTCCGCCAACTCAGCATCCGAATATCTGGTTTTTTCTGTCATAACCAAAAATTTTAGTTCGTTATTGCGGTTCAGAATGCGTACTTCATTCGGTTCCTAAATTATAAAATATATTTGAATTTAAACTGTTCGTTAAACATAGCCTGTCGGCTTTGTTATCCCAATTTTTCAACAAGAATGCGGGCTTCCACATCCTGATCGATTTCCACCACGGTCCCTTGTCCGTTTTCGAGGCGGTCAACCAGCTCCAGACCGGCTGCCAGGGTCTGACTGCTAATGTATTCCCCGAATTGGCGAATGGCCTCATCGTAAAAGTCATGCTTCACGATTTTCAACGAAACGCGATCCGTGACTTCAAAGTTACTTTCCTTGCGGATATTTTGGATCTTGTTGATGAACTCGCGGGCAATACCTTCCTGCTTTAGTTCGTCGGTTACATGAATATCCAGGGCAATGGTCATTTCGCCTTCGGTAGCCACCAGCCATCCGGGAATGTCTTCGGTGGTGATTTCAACATCGTCGGTTGCCAACGCCACCATTTGGCCGTCAACATCCAGCGTGTAAGCACCGCTTTTTTCCAATTCTGAAATATCGGTCTGGCTGAATTTGGAAACCGAAGCGGCAATCTGCTTCATGATTTTGCCGTATTTCGGCCCCAGCGTTTTAAAGTTGGGCTTGATTTTCTTTTTGATGATGCCGGCCGTGTCGGTCAGGTATTCTACCTCTTTCACGTTCACTTCGGAAAGAATGATGTTTTCAACCGCCTCGAATTGCTCGCGGAAACGAGGGTTCAGCACCGGCACCATGATTTT
>JBFXGM010000050.1:0-15479 GCA_050178015.1 Mangrovibacterium sp. | reverse complement strand
GTCGATGGCGAGATCCTGAACCACATCACACAAAAAATAGTAACCGTCAAAGCCCAACCAACTTCGAAAATGAAGGAGCTTATCGCAAAACTGGAGTCACCGCACTAAAAGGGACAAGTCAGGAAAAAGCCGTTCCTGATTTCAGCGAACGGCTTTTTGCATGTTAATTTCTTCCCGACTGTTGGAAACAGCTAAACGTCAAGGCGTTTTAATGGTTAATGGTGTCCTTCAAATTTGAAGGATACTTTTACTTTTGTGCGGTAGCTTTCAATTTTACCATCTTTAATGTGCAAATCCATCGCCGTAACTTCGGCAACGCGAAGATCGCGCAAGGTTTCGGATGCTTTGGAAATGGCATTGGCTGCTGCTTTTTCCCATGACTCGTTGCTGGTTCCTACCAGTTCAATGATTTTGTAAACGCTTTCTGGCATAATTTACTCCTTTCCTGATTGGTTTTCTTCTGTTTACACCGCTAATTGCTTTTCTGTTTCATCCAAGTTCATGCTAAACAATACAAAGCCTTACAAAAGCAAAAAACTGCTTTCGAAAGAAAACAGCTTTTTGTGCATTTCGGTACACCCAGTCGGATGTTTTTTTTTGGCGGAAAGGAGCCTGTCCGTTTACATCAGGTTCCAGCCTGCCCGGTAATGGTAATGAAGCTTAGCGGTTGCAGTGCCATCCGCGTCTTCCACGAAAGTTTCGGTAGCAGGGTCCCATTTGATAGTACGCCCTAAATCAACGGCGATATTTCCCAAAGTACAAACCGTGCAGGAACTATGACCGATCTCAACCGGCACAATCGGATCAACCCGTTTGCGTACTGCTTCGATAAAGTCGATCTGATGCGGGATTTTGGTTTCGTATGGCACATTTTCGGCAGCTTCTTCGCTGGGGGGTGGCAGCAATGCATCGTCTGATGCTTTATAGTGCCCGCGCGACACTTCAATCCACCCTTTGTCGCCGATGAATTTTACCCCTTTTGTCAGCCCTTCATCAAAAGGTTCCGAGGTCATGACGACTCCGTTGGCATAGGTGTATGAAATGAATTCTGAATTTTCGCCAAGCGGTGAAATTTCCACCGGGCCACTGCCGTCCATGCCCAAGCCCCATTGGGCAATGTCGAACATGTGTGCGCCCCAGTCGGTGGTAAAACCACCACCCATTTCCTTGTACCAGCGCCAGGCGCCCCATATTTTTTCGTGTTCCACCGGATCCAGCGAAATTGGCGGGTTAAGTTCGTTGTTGAAGTGAATAGTTTCAGGTAATGGTCCTAACCAGCGGTCCCAATTCAGATCTTCAGGTAGCTGTTCTTCCGGCAAGTTATAAGGCGTTGGTGGAGCCCCTACATAGGCGTAAACTTTTTCGATGGCCCCAAGTTGCCCGGTTTGAACCATTTTTACGGCGTGCTGGAAGTTGGGGTCCGAACGTTGCTGGCTGCCAATTCCTAGAATTCGGTTGGTTTCACGAACCACTTTTCGAAGTTGCTGCCCTTCATAAATCGTGAAGGTCATCGGTTTTTCCAGGTAAACGTCTTTGCCCGCTTTACACGCGGCGATAGCAATCATGGCATGGGCATGATCGGGCACGGCAATTACCACGGCATCAATGTCCTCGCGTGCGATCAGGTCTTCATATTTCTCGTAAGTTTTTACGTCCACCTGAACATTATTTTCTTGATAGAATTCATTCACCCGATTTTCAAAACGCTGACGCTTACGTCCGTACACATCGCATCCGGCGATAACACGGACACCCGGGATTTGAATAAATCCGTTCAGCAAGAACATCGCCTGACGCCCCATGCCGATAAAGCCTAAATTGACGTGGTCGGGAGTGACAGTTTTTTGACATGCGGTTAGCGAGGGAAGTACGGTTAATCCGGCAAGACCGATGGCGGCAGTGTTCAGAAATTGTCTTCTGGAGAAGCCTTTCGAGAGTTGTTTTTTCATGTTAGTTGATTTAAAATTGGTTGAGATTGTTCGTGAGATATTTTTCAGACTAAAATAAAGATTAAAAGGAACCCGAAAAAGTTTGAGTGACTGTTTTTTGTATTCTTTCATCCTGTTTTTTTGAGGGTGAAGGCAACTTGTATTTTGGAGCACACAAATAATGAAAAAAAATGACAAAAGCGAAATGCCCAATAGTTTGTAAAGCATGTTTGAGAAAAAATGAAAGATAAACACATCGATAGCTGTCGAAATGTAAAATTTAATGTTAATTTTTTGATAATTGTATTTTTTTGTAATTTCATCGGCCTGTTTCTATTTTAATATTTGCTTACATTGTAAGACCCCAAAACCCGGTAAATGCAACTTTTCCGTGTTCGGTTAGCGGACGAAAACGGCAGTATTTCTTTTTATTGTAGTGGTGATTATTTGGCAGGTCGTTTGGGGATAGCTTCATGAAAAATATAAATTCGGAATAATATGAATGAATTAGGAATTGCTTTCGAAATGATGGGTGTGGGAATGATAACTGTTTTTGTTATTCTTTCCCTGGTGGTATTACTGGGTAACCTGATAATCCGGTTTGTCAATAAATATATTCCGGAGGTTGTGACACAAAAGGTACAGCCGGCAACAGTGAAGTCGGGCGGCATTAACCCCCAAAAGATGGCAGCCATTGTATCGGCCGTAAAAACAGTTACCGGAGGAAAAGGGCATGTGTCCAAAATTGAAAAACTTTGATCATTAGAGAATTAACCCAATAAATCACGAATCAATATAATTAAGGATAACCTTATGGAAAAGAGAAAGATTAAATTTTCATTGCTCTATCGCGACATGTGGCAGTCGTCTGGTAAATATCTGCCCCGCGTTGACCAATTGGTAAAAATTGCCCCCCATATTGTTGAGATGGGATGTTTTTCGCGTGTGGAAACCAACGGGGGAGGTTTTGAGCAAATCAACCTGCTTTTTGGCGAAAATCCCAATAATGCTGTCCGCCAGTGGACCAAACCCTTCAACGAAGCCGGCATTCAAACCCATATGCTCGATCGCTCCCTGAATGGCTTGCGCATGAGTCCTGTTCCGGCTGATGTCCGCCGGTTGATGTACAAAGTGAAGAAAGCGCAGGGAACTGATATCACCCGCCCGTTTTGTGGATTGAACGATCCCCGTAACATCCTGGATTCGATTAAATATGCCAAGGAGGCCGGTATGATTGCCCAAGCCGCTTTGAGTTTGACGTATTCCAAGGTACATACGGTTGAGTCGTATGTGAAGCTGGCCGATACGCTCATTAAAGGCGGTGCCGACGAAATTTGCCTGAAAGATATGGCCGGAATCGGTCGTCCCGTGTGGCTGGGGAAAATTGTGGCGGGCATTAAAAAGTTGCACCCGGAAATTCCTCTGCAATATCACTCACACTCAGGGCCCGGTTTTGCGATGGCTTCCATTCTCGAAGTTTGCCGTGCCGGTGTTGAGTATGTTGATGTGGCGATGGAGCCGCTTTCATGGGGAACGGGCCATGTTGACCTGCTTGCCGTTCAGGCCATGCTGAAAGATGCCGGTTTTGATGTGCCCGAAATCAATATGGATGCTTACATGAAAGTACGTAGCCTGACGCAAAGTTTTATCGACGATTTCCTCGGTTACTACATCGATCCGAAAAACCGCTATATGAATTCGCTGTTGATCGGCCCCGGGCTTCCCGGTGGGATGATGGGCTCGTTGATGGCCGATCTGGAAAGCAACCTCGACAGCCTGAATAAATGGAAGGTGAAAAACAACCAGCCAACACTTACGCAGGACGATTTGCTGGTGAAACTGTTCAACGAAGTGGAATATATTTGGCCACTGGTTGGCTATCCTCCCCTGGTGACCCCATACAGCCAGTACGTGAAAAACCTGGCGCTGATGAATGTTATGCAGCTTGAAAAAGGCAAAGAACGTTGGAGCATGATTGCTGATAACATTTGGGACATGCTGATGGGCAAAGGCGGTAAATTGCCGGGTGAACTGTCTCCCGAGCTGAAAGCCCTGGCCAAAAAACACGGGAAAGAAGAATTTACGGCCAATCCGCAAACGTTGTATCCGGATGCTTTAGATACCTTCCGCAAAGAGATGGACGAAAAAGGGTGGGCATACGGTCCCGACGACGAAGAGCTTTTCGAGTTGGCCATGCACCCGCAACAGTACCGCTTATACAAATCGGGTGAGGCGAAGAAAGCTTTTGAAGAAGACCTGGCCAAACGCCGCGAAGAAGGCGGTGGTTTGCTCGAAGGGACCAAAAAGGCGGTTGAAGTGGCCCAGGCAGCTCCACCCGGAAACTTTGCGCCTTCAACCATGTTTATTGATGTGGATGGTGAGAAATTCAAAGTGTCGGTTTCTTATGGTGAAAGCGCTGGCGTCGAACCAGCCGCAGCTGCTGCCCCGGTGTCGGCAAAGGTGGAAGCTCCGGCCCCATCAACCAACGGGTCGTCCAAAGAGATTGTTGCGCCGCTCGAAGGTAAGTTTTACCTCACCAAAGAAAGCTCCGAAACTCCGCTGAAAGTGGGTGATCAAATCAAAGAAGGTGATCTGATTGGCTATGTTGAAGCCATGAAAACCTACAATGCCATAAAGTCTGACTTGTCGGGCAAGGTGGTCGAAATTTTGTTTACCAGTGGCACCGAAGTGGAAGAAGATGATGTGTTGGTGAGAATCCAGTAACCCAAAATTGCATCCATGTCTATTATAGAAACGTTATATAAAATGACCGCTATCCAGGCGATCATTGATGGCCCGGGAACGCTTTTGATGTTGGCAATAGGTGGTTTGTTGCTGTATCTGGGGATCCGGAAAAAGTACGAGCCGCTGTTGCTGGTCCCGATTGCGTTTGGATTGTTGCTGGCCAATTTGCCTGGAGGTGGAATGGGCGTTGTCCCCGCTGAACTTGTCCAGATTGATGAGCATCACTACATGAACTTGTTTGAGATTGCCCATGAATATGGAATCATGAACTTTGTGTATTACTCGCTGATCAAAACCGGATTTTTGCCACCCATCATCTTTATGGGGGTAGGCGCTTTAACCGATTTTGGCCCGATGTTGCGTAACCTTCGCCTGGCCTTTTTTGGGGCAGCTGCCCAAATCGGCATTTTTACCGTGCTGGTGTCAGCGATCCTGATGGGATTTACTCCGGGTGAAGCAGCTTCACTCGGTATTATTGGCGGTGCCGATGGCCCAACAGCCATTTACACCACCATCAAGCTGGCGCCGCATCTGTTGGGGCCAATTGCCATTGCCGCCTATTCGTACATGGCGCTGGTGCCGGTAATTGTTCCTTTGGTTACCCGGTTGACCTGTTCCGAAAAAGAGCTACGCATCAACATGAAGGAGATGGATAAGTTATATCCGCCCAAATACACGATTAAAAACCTGAAAGCTGTGAAAATTGCTTTCCCTATCGTGTTGGGTATTGTCATCTCTATTTTTGTGCCTTCATCGGTGCCTCTTTTGGGCATGTTGCTCTTTGGTAACCTGATCAAAGAAGTTGGCGTTACCGTGGCACGCCTGTCTGATGCGGCTACCGGTTCAATCATGAATACGGCAACCATTTTCCTTGGGTTGGCGGTTGGAGCTACCATGACCGCGGAGGTTTTTCTGGATGTGAAGACGATCATGATTATTGTAGGCGGTTTCATTGCTTTTGCAATTTCCATTGCAGGAGGCATTGTTGCCGTGAAGGTGTATAACATGATTGCCAAAAAGAAGATTAATCCATTGATTGGAGCAACTGGTTTAAGTGCGGTTCCTATGGCATCGCGGGTAGCCAATGAAATTGCTATCAAATACGATCCGAAGAACCATGTACTTCAGTATTGCATGGCCAGTAATATTTCCGGGGTAATTGGCTCTGCCGTTGCTGCTGGTGTGCTGATCTCATTCCTGGGATAAGATTTTTTGTATGAATGAAATGGCCTCATCTGCTGGATGGGGCTTTTTTTGTGCATTGTTCCAGGCTGGTTTACCTGTAATCCAACGCCATCTTTTTGAAAATTTTAACAATGATCTGATCTGAATTATTGTTAATTTCACCGGCTCAAAGAATTCGGAATATGCCCTTTCCTAAAAAAGCAGACACCCAAAAGATGGCCATCAGCGAGCTGAAGCGCTACAAACTGCGGATGCAGATCATCCGCCTGTTGTACAAGCGGAACTTGCAGTCGGCCTCGGAGCTGAGCAAAAAAATAAACGTCAGCCTGCCCACGGTGCGTTCCATCCTGGAAGATCTCATAGCGAAGAAGGTGGTGGTTGCCCCCGGTTCCGGCAACTCGCAGGGCGGGCGCAAGCCCACCATTTACAGTTTGGCCGGCGATGCCTTTTTTATCCTGGCCATTGAGTTGGGCCAATACCGGGGCAAAGCTGTCATTTTTAACAGTCTGAACGAGGAAGTATCGCCTGTAGTTGCTTTTGATACGAATATTGACGATCCGCAGCTGGAAGATAAGATGGAGAAGATTATGGATAAGCTGCTGACCGGATCAGGACTTCAACCGGGGAAACTTTCTGCCATTGGTGTAAGTATGCCTGGTTTGGTGGATTCGGAAAACGGGATCAACCGAACGATAAAAAGAACCGCGGACAGGAACATTGCTGCCCGGCTGACTGAACGGTTTGGCATCCGCACCTACATTGAGAACGATGCGCGGATGCAGGGCTTGGGCGAATTTGTGTTCGGGAAGGCCAGGAACACGAATAATACGCTGATCATCAATTGGAACTGGGGGCTTGGACTGGGCATGGTGCTGAACGGCGATATTTACAGCGGATCCACTGGTTGCGCTGGCGAGCTGAGCCACATCCGCATTATGGAAAACGGCAAGCTGTGCGAGTGCGGCAAACGGGGCTGTCTGCAAACCATTGCCGGGGCACAGCACTTGCTGGATATGGCCCGGGACGAAATTGCCCAGGGCACCATTTCGCAGCTGACCAGTCAGTTCGGGGAACGTCCGCAGGAGCTCGCCCCGGACGACATTATCAGCTGCGCCAAAAAGGGCGACGAGCTGTCCATCTCGCTGCTCACGACCCTCAGCACCAACCTGGCCTGGGGGATTTCCATCCTCATTCAACTGTACAATCCCGAACTGATAGTGCTGAACGGCCCGCTCACCCAAGCCGGACAATTCATCCTCATTCCGGTACGGCAGGCGCTGAACAAGTATTGCCTGGAAAGTACTTCCGAAAGTGTTCGTATCGAAATTTCGGATATGGGCGAACATTCCGGATTGAAAGGTGTGGCCGTGATGGTCTTCAAAAAAATCTTCCGCGACAAATCCATCGAAGTTTAGCTTTCAGGAAGGCCGTGGGTCTTTTCTGAATTGTATTTTACCCGTCTTCGGAGTGGTTGGCGCGATCTCCTGCAAAACTTTCCTCTTTCTTGTAATGAAACTCATGGCTGCCCGTCTTACCTTTGAAAACGAACGGAAACAGCGACAAACGGATGTTAGCCAGCGAATTTAAAACGACAATTTTGCCCCTCAGCAATAAACTGCTGCGCTTTGCGGCCCAGCTGACCAACGATGAGGACGAAGCCCGGGACATTGTACAGGATGTGTTCCTCAAGCTTTGGCAAAAACGCGATTCGCTTGGGCAGGTCGAAAATATGGAGGCTTTTGCCATGCGCATGACCCGTAACCGTTGTCTCGATCTGTTTCGCGGGAAGCACACCATCGCGATGGACGATGAAAAACTAAAACGGCATCGCGATGAGCAAAGCAACCTGCAACAGGAAATTGAGCTGTCTGAAACAGCTGTTCTGATTCGAAAACTGATTGGTCAGCTGCCCGATATGCAGCGCACGGTGATGCACCTGCGCGATATCGAACAATACGAATACGAAGAAATTGCCCGGGTGACCGACCTGAACGTGAATGCGATCCGGGTGACTTTATCGCGGGCACGGAAAAAAGTGAGGGACGAATTGATAAAACATCAGCAATATGGAACTGGAAATCATCAAATACAAACTGCAGAAATACGTTGACGGCGAAAGCAGCCTGGAGAACGAAAAATTGCTCCACGACTATTTCAGCGGCGATGACGTGGCGGAAGAACTGCTTTCGTACCGGGATTTGTTTACCGGTTTGGGTGAACTTTCTTCCCGGGAAGATCCGTTGCTGGAAGAAACGCTGATGGACTACATCCTGGAAACCGAACATCGCGAAAAGACAACATACCGCCGGTTGTGGCAAATGGTGAGCGGCATCGCTGCCATATTGCTTGTTGCCCTGCTGGTAATCAACTATAACGACGACAAACCTGGCTGGAAAGATACGTATTCGGACCCTGAACAGGCTTATGCCGAAGCCACCCTTACCCTTCAATATGTAGCCGGCAAATACCAGAAGGGATTGGCACACCTGCAACCTGTAAGGAAGCTGAACGAGGCTACCGCGCCGATGAGTACCGGGTTTGGCCTTGTAAACAAAGGATTTCAGCAAATTGAAAACCTCGATCGGATGAATGAAAAACTTAAAAACGAATAGCCATGAAAACAAGAATTGTTCAAACGAAAAACCAAAGCTGTGCGGGGCAAAATAAACCCGAAATGACAGTTGCCCGTGTAACCGGTGCCTTTGTTGTGAAGCTGATCTTCGTGTTGGTGATGCTGCTCCCTCTGGTTGGGATGGCCCAGAAAAGCCCGGTTGACAAGCTTTTCGAGAAATATGCCAACCGCGATGGGCTGACCACGGTAAACATCAGTGGTGCCTTGCTCAGTTTCGCCAGCAAAATGGACAGTGTTTCTCCCGAATCGGATTTTCTTTCGGGATTGGAAGGTATCCGCATTCTGGCCGTGGAAAATGATGAGCTGAACCGCTCGCTCGACTTTTACAAGGAACTGGAGGCCGACGGCTTTTTTAAAAACCACGACTATGAGGTGTTGATGGAAGTCACCGAAAAAAATGAAGTGGTCCGGTTCTACGGGCGCAGCGCCGGAAAAGGCAAATTTTCGGAACTGCTGCTGGTGGTGGGCGGCGACGATAATGCCCTGATCAGTATCCGTGGGCTGATTGACCCGGAAAATATCGGGAAAATTACCGGCGCCCTTAACATCGACGTCCTGCCTAAGAAATAATACACCGAACAATTTCAGTAATACTTCAGCTACCACATCCATGATAACTCCGGTCATCTTTTTACCGACTTCAAGGGATAAAAAGATGACCGGAGTCGTTTTTTTTTGACTGCAGTTCTCATTTTACCAAACTCAGTCCTCTTTTTTACCAACTCAGTCCTCTTTTTTACGATGATAGTCGTCATTTTTTAGCTTCAGTCGTCTTTTTACCGACTTCAGTCGTCTTTGAATGTCAACGAGTCGGTTTTGAAGTGGGAAGGGGTACTTCCGAAGTGGGGGTAGCCACCTCAAATCCGAATGAATTCGGTAAAAGAATTAGACGTAACTTTAGGAGACAATTACCTATTTTTCGATATCCGTATAACACCTTGGCTTATGAAGCAGATTGTCTATTTCCTGTTGGTCAGTGTTGCTCCTTTTTTGGCAATAGGGCAGCAGTTGTCGCTGGTTACAGCACTTCCGGGAGCGGTAAACGAAACATCGGGTTTGTTGTACCTGGATCAGCGGATCGTCACACACAATGATTCGGGAGGAGAAGCTGCATTGTATGAAATTGACAGCGCCACCGGAAACGTGCTGCGAAAAGTTACTGTGACCAACGCCACCAACGTGGACTGGGAAGCCATTTGCGCGGATGACACCTACCTGTACATCGGCGATTTTGGGAACAACTCAGGTTCGCGCACCGACCTGAAAATCTATCGCATTTCGTTGTCGGATTACCGGGAAGCAGAAAATGATGTGGTAACCGCCGAAACGATCAGTTTCTTGTATGCCGACCAGACCGATTTCACGGCTACTTCATACAGTACTAATTTCGATGCGGAAGCACTTATTGCTGTAGACGACAAGCTGTACGTGTTCACCAAAAACTGGGGCAACAGCCAAACGAATATCTATGCTGTTCCAAAGACGCCTGGAACCTATCAGGTACAGAAATCGGGCAGCATCAACGTGCAAGGTCTGGTGGCCGATGCCGCGTATGATCCGGGAAATAACACTCTCCTGTTGGTTGGCTATACGTTGCTGTCGCCATTTATGGTTGGCATCAGCGGTTTTTCGGGCGCTAATTTTTCGGATGGCGTCATTAGCCGCAGGCAGCTTTCCACCGTAAACGGTTATTCGTGGCAATACGAAGGGGTTGCTTTTCGTGGCCAGGGGCAGTATTACCTGACAGCCGAAGAAAACGGGCAGCGGCAATCGGCGCTTTATGAGCTTACAACCGATATTTTTACCGGGGACGAATCGCAGCAGGTGCTGCCCGGCGTGATGTATCCAAACCCAACTTCGGGCATTCTGCATATCGATCAGCAAGGCTTTGCTTTGGCCGAAATCTACGATCTGAAAGGTTCTCTTCTGAAAACCGTCACCACCACCGATGCCAATCTTACTGAATTGTCGCAGGGGCTTTATGTCATTGTTCTGAAAAACAGCGCTGGTGATCGTATTTGCGCACAGCGGCTGGTTGTCAGGTAGGAGGTGAAATTAGGGAGCAAAGACTGTTGTTCTGCTATTGGAGAACTGGTCTTACCCGGATAGTCAGTTATTTGCACGCGAGAGCGCTGGTGATCGCCTCAAACAGTAACCCGGGTTCAAGGGGCTTGCTGAGGGTGGCTTTGCAGCCGGCGTGCAGCGCTTTTTCTTTTTCATCCAAAAGCGAGTGGGCCGTTAGGGCAATGACCGGATAAAAATGCGGGGCCTCCGACAGTTGTTTCGCCGATAGCAAGCTTTCCTCATCCGGCATTTTCAAATCCAGCAGTACCAAATCAACCGGATGATTTTCGTTTAAAAACGAAGTCACATTGTTGCTGTTTTCCAGATGAAGCAGATCTGCCTTGGTTTCTTGTAGCAGTTTTTTTAGCAGGAATAAGCTGCTGGGGTCATCATCAATCATGAGTAGGCGATGGCCCGATAAATCGGGAGGAGCCATCGTTTTTGTCCGGGTTTGCAGCACCTGCATCGAATCAGAAATCGTTTCAACCGGCACAGAAAACCGAAAGGTGCTGCCTTTTCCCGGCGCTGATTCTACGGTGAGTTGGCCTTTCAGGATGCCGGTAATTTTTTTTGAGATGGATAATCCAATGCCAATGCCGTTGTGTAAACGAGTGTGCGAGTCGTCTCCCTGGCGGAAGAAGTCAAAAATCAACTCTTGCTGACTTTTGGGAATACCCATGCCGCTGTCTTTTACATAGAAGGTCAGTTGTTGCGGGTTGTCAAGCTGTATGCCGTATTCAACCGAACCGGTATCGGTGAACTTGACCGCGTTTTTAAACAGGTTGAGAATAACCTGGTTGATCTTGTTTCTATCGGCGATGAACCTGTTGGACAGGAACTCCGTTGACGGGTTGTATATTAGTGTAATATCTTTTTCTTTGTTTGAAACGTACAGGATTTCTTCCAGTAACGATTTGTGCTGAATAAACAGGTCGGGGCCGCTAAATACTTCATTCCGGATTTTAATTTCTGATTGGTCTGCCAGGGCTAAACTTAAAATGTCTTCGATGATCTGAAGTAGGTTTTTGCCGCTTTCATAGATCTTGTTGGCAAAAATTCCGGTTTGTTCCTTCGGGAATTTGTTGTTCCGCAGCAACTCGCTAAACCCAAGGATGTGGTGAAGTGGCGTACGCAATTCGTGGTTCATGGTGGCGAGGAAGGCCGATTTCAGGCGGTTGCTTTCTTCGGCCGCTTCTTTGGCTTTCACAAGCATTTCCTGGTTGCGTTTGGCATTCAGCGCGTTGGCAATGGTGTTGCCCACTGTTTCAAGCAGGTGGATATCAGCTTCGGGCCATTCTTTATAGCGCCTGACCGAATCGAAGCCCATGAAGCCAAGCAGGTTTTTTTTATAATGAATGGGTACTACCAGCAAGGATTGAATGTCTTGTGCCTTAAGTGTCTCCTGTTCTTGCGACGCTTCTTTGGGCATGATGGCTACATCGCTGATGTGGATATGTTCCAGCCGGTTCATTTTTTTCATCCACCACGGAAAAATAGAAGTGGGCAAATCCTGAAGATTCTTAATTTCCGGATGAATGCCCGGGGCGCACCATTCATGGGTGTTGTCCATGACGGTATTGTTTTGCTTTAGTAAAAAAACATAACTCCGGTCGATACCGGCAAACCTACCGATTTTTCCCAGTGTTTTTTGGATGGTGAAGTTGAGCTTTCGATTCGGGATACCCACAAAGTCGGACGAAATAGAGGCCACCAACTTCTCAATTTCGTACCGGTACTGTAAGTGCTTCCGGGAGTGGTGCAGTTCGCTGATATCGATAAAGGTGCCAGCCATGATGCTGGGTTTCCCTTCGGGGCCGTGTTTGGTGACCCTGCCGTTGCTTTGGACAGTTACCCAGTTTCCGTTTTTATGCCGGAGCCGGTGTTCAAACAAAAAACCGGAACGTTCCCCTTTTTTTAGCTGCTCATAAAAATGTTTTGACACCGATGCATCATCGGGGTGTTTGAGCTGCATCCATTTTTCCAGGCTAATCGGGCTTAGTTCATGAACCGTATATCCTATAAGTTCTGCCAGTGTTGCATTGATGTTGATTATTTCTTTATCAATATCCCAGTGCCACAAGCCAATTTTTGCGCCTTCAACAGCCTTCAGAACAAAATCATCACCGTCAACATCGTGTTTAACCATCCGTCTTTTTACATTTATTGGTGCAAATTAATCTATTTTTCAGACATGGCGTACAGCGGGAAGTCAGTTTAACATTTTTAACTGCTGATATTTTGATATTCACTGGTGCAGAAAGATAAATTGTTGGGAAATAGGTAGCTGTGCTTAAAAACTCCATTTGAGCCGGGTAAAAATGAGCTGGCCGATGTCGCCAAATTCGCTTCCCGATTGTCCGAAAAACAGTTGGCCTGTGAGCATGAATTCCAGGTTGTTTTGCAGGGAATAGGTGAATGACGGACCGGTGTACAAAGAACCATCGCCGGGGTTTACAATGGCTGAGAGTCCGGAGCCAAGTAAGGGGGTGATCGGATACGAGACCTGTCCGAACAGCGACCAGCGTGCAAACGACAAATACTTGGCCGACAGGGTCGGGTTGAAAAGTAAGTCCATGCCCCCGGCCTTGCCGGTTTTTCCGTGGCTGTTGTACAAAAGGCCGGCATGCAGGTAGAGCGAGCTTTTCAATGTGTAGTCGCCCGAAACCGAGATGACCGTCGCTTTTTCGGATTCCGAATGTTGCTTGCGGGGTTCAAAATGGGTGATTTCGCCCCGGAAACCGCCGCCTCGGATGTCGCCGGCCCAACCGGCGCCCATCATCCAGTCGGGACCCACCCAGCCGCCGAGAAACTGAAAATCGTAGTTCCATTTCGAAAAACGGTAGAGTCCGGCCATTGCGGTCTCGTTTGCATCTTCACTCGCTTTGTACACCAGTTCGGCTGATGAGGTTTGCCCGGTGTAGTATTGCAGTTTCACGGCATCGGTACCGGGGCGTTCTTCATAGTCAAAATCGAAATAAGAAAAGGAGTTGAATACATCGTTCGGGTTCCAAACCAGGTTGATGCCCCAGTTGATGCGTTGCCGACCCACCCGCAACTGCCAGTTTCCGGAGGTCCAGTCGATGTATGCCCGGTCGATCATCGAATGAACATACCAGCTGTCGCCATAAAAGGAGATAAACGACAAATCGAGGTAGCCTTGATCCGTATCAACCAATTGTCGGTATGTCGGATATTCGGACAGCAGAGAGCCCATCAACAGCCGGTTTCGCATTTCGGCTACCACCGTTACTTGTTCTGAAGTGTACCATTTAAAATTTAACCGGTTGTGCAAGGTGTTTGTTGTCAAGGAAGCCTTGTTAGATCCAGGCATCGGTTGTTCCGGTTTGTACAGCATGAAAAGGTCTTTTACATATCCGTGCAAGCTTAACTTGTTTTCCTGTGCATTGGCTTTCAGAAGTATCAGCGTCAATATGATCAGCAATAACTGTTTCATTAATTTATTTTCGTTCGTCACTGATTACCAGCCCGTCTTCGATCGTAATTACCCGGCGGGCCTTGTGTACCACCCGTTGGTCGTGGGTACTGAAAATGAAGGTGACCTGTTCTTTCCGGTTCAGTTCCTCCATCATATCGAGCAGGTTGTCGGTCGATTTGGAGTCGAGGTTGGCCGTGGGCTCGTCGGCCAGCACAAATTTGGGTTTGGAGGCAAGCGCCCGTGCCACGGCCACGCGCTGCTGCTGCCCGCCCGAAAGTTTCGATGGCCGACTGTTCATCCGGTCGCCCAGCCCAACCTGGTGGAGCAGTTCCTGTGCCCGGGCTTCGCGTTCTTTTTTCGGTACTCCTTGCAGTTGCATGATGAACTCTACATTTTCGATGGCCGTAAGTACCGGGATCAAGTTGTAGGCCTGAAATACAAAGCCGATGTTGCGCAACCGGAAATCAATCAGCTGCGAGGATGACAACCTGCTGATGTCGGTCCCGCCAACCCGTATTTCGCCGTCAGTGGGCATGTCCAGTCCTCCCAACATGTTCAGGAAGGTGGTTTTCCCGGATCCGGAAGGTCCTACTATCGCCGTAAATTCGCCCTCCTCAACACTGAGATCGATGCCATTGAGGGCGTTCACCTTCACTTCCGATTCGTTGTATATTTTTTTCAGGTTGGTGACTTCAATTACTTTCATGGTTGTTTGTTTTAACGGTTCGTTTGTATTCTACTGAATGTGGCAAATTCATTGGTTACATGTCAATCCTGACGGCCTCGGCCGGTTTAAGTTTCAGGGCCTTGATGGCGGGATAAATGGCTGCCAGGATGCCGGTGACGATCACCATCCAGGCTATTTGGAGCGAGATTGACAGGGGCAGGTGTGTGTACACCAAGGTATCGAAACCCATCGATTGATAGGCTGCTGACCAGGCGCCAAGGTCGATTCCCTGCATGCCAAACCAGGCATTGAGCAGCCAGCCAAGCAAAATCCCCCACATTCCGCCAAACAGCGACAGCATGACGGTTTCCAGCAAGATCATCATAAACACGCGGGATTTGTTCATGCCTATGGCCATGAGCATGCCAAGTTCTTTTGTCCGTTCCAGCACGGCCATCAGCATGGTGTTGATGATCCCGAAAAGAAGGGCCAGCAAAATGATGCCGATGAAAATATACATGGTGAGATTAAAGCTACTTTCCAATAAATATACCTCCGGCATAATTTCCCGCCAGTTCTTGATGTCGAGATCAGGCAATTTCCCGGTCAGTTCGGTGTTTACCCGGTCGAGTAGCAGGTTGTCGTTAAGGAAAACGGCGATTTCGTGACAGGCGTTTTCGTCCATGATCATCACCCTGGAGTTGCTACATTTGATTGGACGGTAGGTTAAGTATTATTTTATTTACCTACAAAATGACACCAATGAGAAAGAAGTTTGACAAAGAATTTAAACGAAAGGCGGTAGAGCTTTCCTATGCTAGA
>JBFXGM010000049.1:0-15795 GCA_050178015.1 Mangrovibacterium sp. | reverse complement strand
ACCCTTTTCAAACCTAACTAAACCAATAAAACTAATCAAACCTAAACTTATGAAATAAAATCTACGACAAAGATATGCTGAAAAACACAATCATGTGTTAAGCGAATATTAAAAAACATGTTTTGCAGCATTTTTATTCTTTTGGGGCATTTCACTTGGCCGTGAGGCAAAAAAAAAGAGTAGATCTCTATCTACCCTTTTCAAACCTAACTAAACCAATAAAACTAATCAAACCTAAACTTATGAAATAAAATCTACGACAAAGATATGCTGAAAAACACAGCGTCGTGTTAAGTGAATGTTAAAATATGTGTTGCGCAGCATTTTTTATAATCCCTGAATTTTATAAATAAAGCCCGGCTGGTTTCCAGCCGGGCTTTATTTTATTGTAACTACTTGTATTAATGTTCTTTATCTGTTGATGCTTGTTCGGTTGATTCTATCAACAAGATTGTCAGCCGGTTACTCGTTTTTCTTATTTTGCTCTTCACCCGCAATGGATTCGCGCATTTGTGTATCGGCAATGATGTTTTTGTACTTCATGTAATCCATGATCCCCAGGTTTCCACTACGGAAAGCTTCCGAAATGGCCAACGGAATTTGCGCTTCCGCTTCAATAACTTTGGCGCGGGCTTCCTGTGCCTTGGCCTTCATTTCCTGTTCAAGGGCCACGGCCATGGCCCGGCGTTCTTCAGCTTTGGCTTGTGCAATGTTTTTATCCGCATCGGCTTGGTCAATTTGCAAGCCGGCGCCAATGTTTTTGCCGATATCGATGTCAGCAATATCAATCGACAGGATTTCGAATGCAGTTCCTGCGTCCAGTCCTTTGTTCAATACCAGCTTGGAGATCGAATCCGGGTTTTCCAAAACCGACTTGTGTGTGTGGGAAGAACCGATGGATGAAACGATCCCTTCGCCAACGCGCGCCAATATGGTTTCTTCTCCGGCGCCACCCACCAATTGTTTGATGTTGGCACGGACCGTTACGCGGGCTTTGGCAATCAGCTGAATACCGTCTTTGGCAACGGCAGCAACAGGCGGGGTGTCAATTACCTTGGGGTTTACCGACATCTGAACGGCTTCAAACACGTCGCGCCCGGCCAAGTCAATCGCTGTGGCCATGTTAAAACTCAGGTCGATATTGGCTTTTTCGGCCGACACAAGCGCGTGGACGACCATGTCAATTTTTCCACCAGCCAAATAGTGGGCTTCCAGTTTGTCGCGGTCCAGTTTGATACCGGCTTTGGTCCCTTCAATTAACGCACGCACAATAACCGATGGCGGTACTTTGCGGAAGCGCATCAGGAAGAGTTGCAACAACGAAATTTTTACTCCCGAAACCAGGGCCGAAAACCACAGCCCGATCGGTATAAAATATAAAATGATAACGAGCAGGATAAAAATCCCAAAAATTAATCCAAAAGGTCCTACGTATTCCATTATTCTTGATTTATTGGTTCGACAATAACTTGTGTTTTCAGTACTTCAATGACTCTTATTTTTACCTGCTGGTCGATAAATCCACTGATAGATTTTCCTTCCATGGTTTGATTGTTGATGCGCACTTTTCCCATGGGAGCCAACCGGCCTATTGTTATTCCTTCATCGCCGGGGTGCACGAGGTTGATGTCAACCTGATCAACTTTTCCGGTGATTTCGGAGTCGAGCACCATTTTTTTGCCGCTGCGACTTTTAAAAAAACGAAATACCAATAGCGGGGAGGCTATCAAAACAAAGGCCAGGGTAACGATTCCGGCGACAACACCATACGTGTTGAAGGCCAGATAAACACTGGCCCCGAGCATAACGACCCCGCCAATGCCGGCAATGGTAACGCCTGGGATAACGGCAAACTCGAGCAAGAGCAGCAAGATTCCCAGGAAGATTAGGAAGAGGATAATCAGAATGGTCATGTTTTATCGGTTAATCGATGGTTGCTTTCAGCTCTTTATCAACCAGAGCTTTTTTCATTGGACTAAGGTAATTAAAACTTCCCTTTTTTATATCACATCTCCCCTTGTAATGTGTCAATAGGGTACATTGAACGGCTTGCTCCGGCTCGTGGTCGCAGATATTTATCAAGGCCTCAATGACATAGTCGAATGAATGGTAGTCGTCATTATGAAGGACAAGCAGCCGATCATTTTTTGAACCGACGTCTTCATCCTGGGAGGTTTTGTTTTTTAAGTTTTCTTTTGATTTCATTGTTCGGTTATTTTTCTGGCTTCGCTTACACTTATACGTTCATTGTTTTTATAGGCTGCAATTAGGGCACCCTGAATTCCTTCCAGTTTCACCTGTTTTTGCATTTGCAAGGCGTCCTGGTAGGTTTTTAGTTCTCCAACCGTATAAACCGTCACTCCTTTATTATCGGTGTATTGGTCGATACGACGGATGACCGACAGCTTTTTGAATTGGCGTTGTACCCAGTCGGGCGGGGTTTTGCTATATGCCCCAATTTGTATTTTATAGATGACCACATCGGCTGGCGGAGGTAGTTCATTAGCTGGTCTAACTGCCGCTGTGTCGGGCAGGATTACCAGTGGTGCTGTTGGTGTAGCGGCCAGTTTTTTGGCTGTCGCTGCTTCCCGGATACTGTCCTGTATGTGTTGGATTGTTTCGCGGAAGTGGTTGATTTCTGATTCGCTGGCCTGGCCCCAGTAGCCGGCCTCTTTCTCATTGGCTTCCAGGTAGGCATTTCGTGCCTGCTGGTTTAGTTGGTAAGTTTCTTGTTCCATCGTTAATATTTGTCCGGCCAAATCTGCTTTTGCCGAATCGAGGGAACTTTCGTAGGCTTGGCGCAATTTGCCAATTTGTTCCAATTTTGTTTGCAGCTCCTGCTCAATTTGCCAGCCTTTAATAAAAGCCTGTTTTGAGCTTTCATTTTTAAACTGGTCAACCTTTAAGTACTTGATCCGCGAATTAACTTGAAATGAAATCACCGTATCTTTTAGTATTTGTGGGATTTCAGCAGCTACTTCTTGTTCCGGGGCACCTTCAATAATTTTTGTGACCGGATCCGTGGTCTGAATGGTGTCTGGCTGAGTAATTTCCTTTTCCGGTGTTTTAAAAGGGTTGATTTGGTTTTGGCACATATCCAGAAGTTCTTTTGCCCGGGTGTTGCCCACTTCTTTCTTTTTGGCCGTGCTGATAAACTGATGGTAGCTTTTTTGTGCATTTTCCCAGTCAGAAGTGGCTTGAAAGTATTGTCCCAGGTAATAGTAAGCTTTCGGAAATTTTGCTGAAGCGATTTGCAACGACGAATACGTTGTGTCTGTAAATTCTTCCGTTTCAGACAAACTGGCTCCCAGGTAAAAGTTCAACTCTTCATCATCCGGGTATAACCGGGCCAGGTCTCTAAAAACAGGAAGGGCTTTTTCGTAATCACCTTCATTGAAAAATTGTTTGGCCTGCAGCTCCGGATCGGCTTGCGCAAAAACCTTATTTCCCGAAATAGCAAGGATGAAGCTAAACATTAGGAGAATTAAACTTGTTTTCTGGTCATACTTTATTTGTGGTAACATAGTTCATTTCGGTTTTTGTCGATATAAAAATACAAAAATAGTTGAATGGATTTGGTCTTGCCAGTCGGGGCAAACGCCAATTAATGTAACAATAACCAGACCGGATTTGGATCAGAACAACGAATTCGATGTTGTATTCATGGCGAATTACCCTGTTGTTCGTTTGAATGAACCGGGATGATTGATGAATTATTTTTAGCCGGAGCGAGGTTTGTTATCATGCCTAATTCAAGTATATTTGTCTAATTAAACAAAAATAATTATGGCTTTGCTCAACAAAGGCGACCAAGCTCCTGAATTCGAAGGGGTAAATCAAAATGGTGAAATAATTTCTTTGGGTGATTTCAAGGGGAAGAAGTTAATTTTATATTTTTATCCCAAGGATAACACCCCGGGATGTACGGCTGAATCATGTAATTTAAGCGACCATTACGATGCTTGGCTGGCCAAGGGATACGAAGTGGTTGGCGTGAGTCCCGACAGTGTGGCTTCGCACAAAAAATTTGCCGATAAATACGGATTTAAATTCAACCTGATTGCCGATACCGGACATGAAATCATGGAGGCGTACGGCGCCTGGGGCGAAAAAAGCATGTACGGCAAAAAATACATGGGCGTTTTACGTACCACCTACGTCATTAATGAAGAGGGAGTTATTGACGAAGTTTTTGAAAAAGTCCAGACCAAAGATCATACAAACCAAATTATCAAAGCATTAGATTTGAATTAAACATGGCAAAAGAAGAACAAAACAACGTAAATAAGGAAAAGCTGAAAGCGCTTCAGCTGACCATGGATAAGATTGAAAAAAGTTACGGCAAAGGCGCTATCATGAAAATGGGCGACCGCGCGGTGGAAGATGTTCCTGCAATTTCCTCCGGTTCCATCGGGCTCGATATTGCCCTGGGGGTTGGCGGTTTTCCCAAAGGCCGGATCATTGAGATTTACGGGCCGGAGTCATCGGGAAAAACAACCCTCGCCATTCACGCCATTGCCGAAGCGCAAAAGGCTGGCGGCATCGCTGCCATCATCGATGCCGAACACGCTTTCGATCCGTTTTATGCCAAAAAGCTAGGTGTTGATACTGACGAACTGTTGATTGCCCAGCCCGATAACGGCGAGCAGGCGTTGGAAATTGCCGATAACCTGATCCGCTCGGGAGCTGTTGACATTGTGGTGATTGACTCGGTTGCCGCACTGACCCCAAAAGCTGAAATCGAAGGCGAGATGGGCGATTCGAAAATGGGCTTGCAGGCGCGTTTGATGTCGCAGGCGCTGCGAAAACTGACGGCCAACATCAGCAAAACAAAAACCTGCTGTATTTTCATCAACCAGTTACGCGAAAAAATCGGCGTGATGTTCGGGAACCCCGAAACCACAACCGGTGGTAATGCCCTTAAATTTTATGCCTCTGTTCGCTTGGATATCCGGCGTATTGGCCAAATCAAGGACGGTGAAGAAATTCAGGGGAACAACGTTCGCGTGAAGGTGGTGAAGAACAAAGTAGCCCCGCCATTCCGTAAGGCTGAATTCGACATTATGTACGGCGAGGGTATTTCCAAAACCGGCGAAATTATCGACCTGGGCGTAAATTACAACATCATCAAAAAAAGCGGTTCGTGGTTCAGTTACGGCGAAACCAAACTGGGGCAGGGGCGCGAAGCAGTCCGCACCATTTTGCGCGACAACCAGGAATTGTCACACGAGCTTGAAACAAAAATCTTTGAAGCTGTAACCACGACAACGAACGCCGTGGTATAGAAGATATAGTATGCAGTAACGTCTGGGTGGGGCAATGCTGCTTCACCCAGATTTTTTTTGCACATACCTGTTTTTGTTTCGTGGGTTTGGCCGGGCATAAAAAAGAAATTTTATTCATGCCGGATAGAATACAGGCCTGAGTTGAAAGTTTCTGTTTTAATTGCTACGATTTAAAGGATTTTGATTGTATTTTTGGCGATTTTGAAAGCAACTGGAGGCGAAGGCTTATAAATGTTAAAATAACGGTTACAGATGAAAGTGTTGAAATTTGGAGGTACTTCCGTTGGAAGTGCTGAAAACATCCGAAGGGTGAAAGAAATTGTGAAAAGTCAGAGCGACGATGTGATCGTGGTTGTTTCGGCGTTGGGCGGAATTACTGACAAGATACTAAACGCCTCGAAAATGGCCGTACTGGGTACGGAATACTTCAACACGGAAATAACGGGAATCCGGGAAAGGCACGAAGAGGTTGTTGAATCGCTTTTTGAAGGCGAGAAAAAGGAAGAAGTGAAAGACCGGGTCAGCAAATTGCTGGATGAGCTGGAAAAGGTAATCCAGGGCGTATCGATGATTGGGGAACTGACGCCAAAAACCCTCGATAAAATCGGTGGTTTTGGCGAACGGCTTTCATCCTTGATTATTAGTGAGTTTATTGAAGGCGCTCAATGGGTTGATTCTTCACGCTTGATAAAAACCGACAGTGCTTTCGGAAAAGCGCAGGTTGATTTCCATGTGACGATGCCGCTGATTCGCGAAAAGTTTGCTGGTTTTAAAGGAATTTGCATCGCTCCGGGCTTTGTATCCAGTAACCGCGAGGGCGATTACACCACCCTGGGCCGCGGCGGCTCCGATTATACAGCAGCTATTTTTGCAGCTGCCCTGAATGCGTCGGTCCTGGAAATCTGGACCGATGTGGATGGCTTCATGACTGCCGACCCGCGCGTCATCAGTAAAGCGTATGTGATCAAATCGCTGAGTTATGCCGAAGCGATGGAATTGTCGCACTTTGGGGCAAAGGTAATTTACCCGCCAACCATTTTGCCGGTTTACAAGAAAGGCATCCCAACCTGGATTAAAAATACCCTGCGACCCGAAGCTGAGGGAACGTTGATCACCGAAAGCCGCAAAAATGGCAAAGATTTGCCGATCAAGGGCATATCGTCTATATCGAATATCACGCTGATGACGGTTCAGGGGCTGGGGATGGTTGGTGTGACCGGTATCTCCATGCGCTTGTTTGGGGCGCTGGCCAAAGAAAATATCAATGTAATCCTGATTTCGCAGGCTTCATCGGAAAATTCAATTTCTGTGGCTATTGATACTACTAAAGCGGAGCTGGCGGAAGCTGCCATTCGCCAGGAATTTGAGCGTGAAATTGCTGTTGGAAAAATCAACAAGGTTGAAATGGAAAGCGACCTGTCGATTGTGGCCATCGTGGGCGAAAATATGAAACACTCCACGGGTATTGCCGGCAAGTTGTTCAACACGATCGGCAAAAACGGGATCAACATCATTGCCATTGCTCAAGGCGCCTCCGAGCTGAATATTTCGTGGGTGGTGAAAAACAGCGATTTGCGCAAAACGCTTAATGTGGTGCACGAATCGTTTTTCCTTTCCGAAAACGTGGAAGTAAACGTTTTTCTGTTGGGAATTGGCTTGGTTGGCGGAAATCTGCTGAACCAAATTCAGCGCCAACAGGAGAAGCTGTTAAAAGAGAAGCATCTGAAAATAAAACTGGTAGGTGTTGCCAATTCCCGGAAAATGTTGCTCGACCGCGAAGGTATTGACATTGAGGGATTCAAAGAGCAACTGGAGTGCGAAGGGCAACATTCCAGCCTTCATTTGTACAAGCAGGCGGTGATCGATATGAATATCTTCAATTCGGTTTTCGTGGATTGTACCGCTTCAACAGCGGCTGCGGATTTGTATGCCGATTTGCTGAATGCCAACGTGTCGATCGTAACAGCCAATAAAGTGGCAGCGTCCTCGGAATACGAGAACTACCTGATGCTGAAGAAAATAGCCAAACGCAAAGGCGTTAAGTTTTTGTTTGAAACCAACGTGGGCGCAGGTTTGCCCATCATCAACACCTTGAATGATTTAGTAAACGCAGGCGATAAAATCCAGAAAATCGAAGCGGTGCTCTCGGGCACGCTAAACTTCATATTCAATACCATTTCGGCTGATGTTCCATTTAGCCAAACGATTAAGATGGCCAAGGAACAAGGTTATTCTGAGCCTGATCCGCGTATCGATTTAAGCGGAATTGACGTAATGCGCAAATTGCTTATCCTGGTCCGGGAATCGGGCTATAAAATTGAAAAAGAAGATGTTGTCATCAATAAATTCGTACCGGATGAATTTTTTGCCGGCAGCATTGATGATTTCTGGGCAGGAATTCCGCAGCTGGATGCTGATTTTGAAGCCCGGCGAAAGGTACTGGAATCGCAAAACAAATGCTGGCGTTTTGTTGCCAAATATGAGGATGGAAAAGCCGAGGTAGGCTTGCAGGAAATTGCCCAGGGGCACCCGTTCTTCGATTTGCAGGGAAGCAACAACCTGGTGATGTTCACCACGGAGCGTTATCACGAGTTCCCGATGATCATCAAAGGTTACGGGGCGGGCGCTGCTGTAACGGCAGCCGGCGTTTTTGCCGACATCATCCGCGTATCAAATGTGTAACAGTAATAAATTAAGAGTAGGTGAGAAGGCAGATTTTAGGTTCACGACTCGTGACTCACTACTCCAGACTATAATTTTAGATAGAAATTTATGAAATATATTATCGTATTAGGGGACGGCATGGCTGACGAGCCATTGGAAAATTACGGCGGGAAAACCCCTTTGCAAATGGCCAACATCCCGGAAATTGACCGGTTGGCAAAGCTGGGCCGGTGCGGACAACTGGTAACCGTTCCGGCAAGTATGCACCCGGGCAGCGAAATTGCCAACATGTCGGTGTTGGGTTATGATGTGCCCGCAGTTTTTGAAGGACGCGGAACACTCGAAGCTGCCAGCATGGGTGTAAAACTGGAAGAAGGCGATTTGGCCCTGCGTTGCAACCTGATTTGCATCGATGGCGAGAATATCAAGAACCATTCGGCCGGACATATTTCTAACGAGGAAGCGCATGAGCTCATTGATTTTCTGAATGAAAAGCTGGGCTTGGAAAGGGTTGTCTTTCATAAAGGGGTGTCGTACCGGCATTTGCTGGTGGTGAAGGGTGGCAAAAAGCAACTGGCCTGCACCCCGCCGCACGATGTTCCGGGCAAACCATACAAAAATTATCTGGTGAAAGCCAAAGAGGCTGAAGCAGAGGAAACAGCCGTTTTGCTGAATGAACTGATCACCAAGTCGATGGAATTGTTGCCGGAGCATCCGGTCAATCAAAAACGAAAGGCTGCCGGAAAAGATGTGGCCAACAGCATTTGGCCCTGGTCACCCGGTTACAAACCGCAAATGCCCACGTTGAAAGAAATGTACGGCATTGAAAAATCAGCTGTTATTTCGGCGGTTGATCTCATACAGGGTATCGGCGTGTATGCCGGTATGGATGTGATCAAAGTGGATGGTGCAACCGGTTTGCACGATACGAACTACGAAGGGAAAGCCAAAGCAACCATCGATGCCTTGAAGGATCACGACCTGATTTACCTGCACATTGAGGCCAGCGATGAAGCCGGGCACGAAGGAAATGTGGAACTGAAAACCAAAACGATTGAATACCTTGATCAGCGCGTGGTAAAATACCTGGTGGAAGAAACAGCGAAAATGGATGAACCTGTCACCATTGCCGTATTGCCCGATCATCCAACGCCTTGCGCGACAACGGTACACACCAAAGATCCGGTGCCGTTCATCATTTACAAACCCGGCGTTGAACCCGACGGCGTTGAAGCGTATGATGAATTTACCGTACAAAAAGGCAGTTACGGCCTCATTCACGGCGCCGATTTCATCAAAGCCTTGCTGAAGGATTGATTGGAATAGTTGGTCGATTAGGGATTGGATAAATGGTCATTGGGCTATTTATTGTCATTAATAGTCATTTGTTGTCATTTGAACATAGACAAAGGACAACCTGAACCTCCAAACTTGTCCGCCAGCTGGCGGATGGAATTTGGAACTCGAAACTCGAAACTTGATATATGAAATACTACAGTACCAACAAATCGGTCCCGGAAGTGTCGCTGAAAGAGGCGGTTACCAAGGGCCTGGCCGACGATAAAGGCTTGTTTATGCCGGAGCGTATCGAAGCGCTTCCTGCCAGCTTTTTCGAAAATATTCACAACCTGTCGTTCCAGGAAATATCGTTCGAAGTAGCCAAAAAGTTCTTTGGCGAGGACATTCCCGAAGCCGACCTGAAAACCATTGTTTACGACACGCTCAGTTTCGACTGCCCCGTGGTGCATGTGAGCGACAACATCTATTCGCTGGAGTTGTGGCATGGTCCTACTTTGGCTTTCAAGGATGTGGGCGGGCGTTTCATGGCCCGTTTGCTGGGATATTTTCTGAAGGGAAATACCGAGCACGTGAATGTGCTGGTGGCCACTTCGGGCGATACAGGAAGCGCCGTGGCCAACGGTTTTCTAGGAGTTGCCGGCATTCATGTGTACGTGCTGTACCCCAAAGGGCTGGTTAGCGAAATTCAGGAGAAGCAGTTCACAACGCTGGGACAAAACATCACCGCTATCGAGATTGACGGCACTTTTGACGATTGCCAGCGCCTGGTGAAAACAGCGTTTCTCGACAGCGACCTGAAAAATGCGTTGACCCTGACTTCGGCAAACTCCATCAATGTGGCTCGTTTCCTTCCGCAGGCATTTTACTATTTCAATGCTTATGCCCGTCTGCGCGAGCAGGGGGTTACCGGCGAACTGGTGTTTTCGGTGCCCAGCGGAAATTTTGGTAACCTCACGGCGGGCCTGTTTGCCAAAAAAATGGGACTGCCCGTTAAACGGTTTATTGCGGCCAACAACGAAAACGACATTGTTTACAACTACCTGCAAACCGGGAAGTACGAGCCACGCGCATCGGTAGCTACCATTGCCAACGCGATGGACGTGGGCGACCCAAGCAACTTTGCACGCATCCTTGATTTGTATGACCATTCATACGAGCGCATAAAAGCAGATATAAAAGGTTTCCGGTATTCGGATGACGAAATCCGTGAGGTGGTGAAATCGGTCTATCAACAAGTTGGTTACCTCACCGATCCGCACGGGGCAACCGGTTACAAAGCCTTGACCGAAGATTTGCAGGAAGGCGAAATTGGTGTGTTCCTCGAAACAGCCCATCCGGCCAAATTCACCGATACGGTTGAAAAAATAATTGGCGCCGGCAACGTTCCGCTGCCCGAAAAACTGGCCGAATTTATGAAAGGGGAGAAGCTTTCCGTTCCGCTGAGCAAAGAGTTTAAAGACTTTAAGGCTTTCTTATTGATACAATAAAGACGACATATCTGACTTCAGTCATAATCAGGGTTTCACATGTGTGTGGCCCTGATTTTTTTTTCGGAAGGTAGGTATTACGCAACTGGTTATCTCTGGATGGGCTAATTGCATCGTTTAAAAACTAAAACGTTAGTTGTGTGTTTCTTCGTATTTATCCATCATTGAAAAACCATGCTGTGAATTCAAAATTATGATTATAATTTATATTTGTGCTGATGAGGTCAGTTGCTGCATCAGCTCAAGAGGAGCTAAAAAAGATGAAAGCGGTGTCCGTTATGCTGCGTTTAGCCTTAACCTACCGGATGTTTATAAAGGTATCCCTTCGACAGAACCTCCCGGGTTTTTCTAGCCAGTGCATTTCCATTATTCTTGTAAGTTATTGTCGAGTTCAAAAATAGGGTATTCTCAGGCACTTTCATTTTTGGGTTACGTATAGTAGTGATAAACTAATTTGGAATACAGGGTTATATTCAAGTTAAGCGACTACCTTTAACGAAATTAGAAACTTATAATTGATGCAAGTTGCCGTTACAAGAAAAGCGATTAAATTTCGTCCGGATACCAGCAGGGTAATTGCCCGTTTTCTATACACAGGCGAAGAAAGGGCTCTAAATACCATTCGTTCTGTTCTGGAGATGTCAAAAAATGAAGCATCAGTTGCCATAAGCCCTGTCCTGAGAGATTACTCATTGCGACATCGGAATATTTCGAAAATATTCGAGAAGCATTTTAGTAAAATTGCCCATTTATTCAAACTATTGGGCGTTGATCCCGGATCGCTTGATATTTCACAAAAAATACTGATCGGATCTTATTTTACCATGGAGTATTCGATTGAATCAGCCGCTTTTTTTAATCCATCAGTTGTTGAACATCCCGATCAATCAGAAACCGTTCCGGGAGAAAAAAGGGTTATATTTAGTTTCAGGGCAACCGGGGAGGGCCATATATCGTCAATCGTTTTTCGGACAGGCGTACTTGATATAGATAACAACCTGTTCATCGAACCAGTTGGAAAGCTGTTGGAAGAAGCTGAACATATCCGTCGGCATATTTACGATAAAGAATCATTTAAAAAACAGTTGGATGAAATGAAGGATGTACATGGGATCATCCCTGCCGGCCTTGTACTGGATCAACTAAATGATAAATTCACCTACGGCGAATTGCGAGGTTGCATTGAAAAGGCAAAAAATTCTCTGCACCTTGCTTCTGATAAGGAAATCCTGTTTAACCAGATCACTTGGTTGGCCAAGTCTCATTACGAACTGGATTTTTCTTTGGATACGAATATCTCGGAAAGGGTCATTTTCCCGGTATCCGTAAACGAAAAAAATGGCATTGAAGATGCCCGTTTTGTGAAATTTACAGATGATAACAACGAGGTAACCTATTATGCAACCTACACTGCTTATGACGGAACAAGCATATTGCCAAAGATGCTGGATACAAATGACTTCTATCACTTCCGGGTGTTGCCCCTTCATGGCGAAATAGCTCAAAACAAAGGAATGGCGCTGTTTCCACGCAAGGTGAATGGGAAATATGGGATGCTTTGCCGTTTGGACGGATTTAATAATTACATCGCCTTCTCGGATGATGTTAATATTTGGAGGGAGGCACAGTTATTACAGCAACCCAAATTTCCGTGGGAATTGATCCAAATCGGGAATTGCGGATCGCCCATCGAAACACCGGAAGGATGGTTAGTCATTACACATGGGGTAGGCCCAATGCGCGAATATGTTTTGGGGGCATCACTGCTTGATTTGCAAAACCCCGGGAAAGAAATAGGCAGGTTGAAATCTCCTCTGCTGGTTCCCAATTCAGAAGAAAGGGAGGGATATGTTCCCAATGTGGTTTATTCCTGTGGGTCGATGATTCATAATGACGAATTGATTATACCCTACGCCATGTCGGATTACGCATCTACTTATGCAACTGTCAATTTACGGGAGCTTTTAAATGAGTTGAAAAAATCGAAATAATTTTCGGAAATTCTCCTGAAATCAACTTTGTTTTATTATCATAACGCTAATGCAGGCACAACGCTTTTTTGTTGAACACTGCATCAAAGAATCGAAGCAAATACTGGGAACAGACCAGTTTCAGACCCGAAAGTGGCTGGCATGGCAACACCAGGTAGCTTTGAACTTTATCGTTTCTTCGTTTATACTGAAGGAAAAACTACGGAACTTTGAGGATTTGCCGCTGCTTTCAGCCAATAATATCAAGAAATGGTTTTTGTTCATGGCCTATAGAGAAATGACCGAAGAACAGTTTTTTGACCAGATGTACCAACGGTACAAAATAAGGCAGCGTAACATAAATAACTCAGATCAAAGATTTTAAATGTGTTAAGGTTGAGCAAAAATTGACTTCAAAAAAATAATTTTGATTTTCCAAATGTGTGAATCATGTAACGATTAACAGTAATAATGTAATACTTTCTAGCTTAAGAAGGTTGACCTTTACATTGTACGATTTAGTACAAATTTAAAATTTATCGTCATGCCAATATTAACTATTCTTGTCGTTATTGTTATTGCCGGGGTTATTCTCTGGTTGGTAAACAGCTATATTCCCATGCAGCGCACCATTAAAAATATTTTGAATGCAGTTGTTGTAATTATTCTTGTGATATGGTTGCTCAGCGTATTTGGAGTATTGGACAGCTTAAAGAACGTGACAATTTAGCCCTACTATTACAACTGTTTGAATGATGTAACTTATTGCTAAAGTTATTTAACAGTTTAGAGGATAAAGAGAAATACCTTTGGGAATAAAAGATAATCATGATATTCAGAAAAGTTTCACATCGAAAATTAATCAGGTTCAATAAGATACAGGTATCTACAAAGATTTGGAAGGTTCATATAAATATGCCTTATCTGAATGTGCATAAAAAAGATGAGAATTATAGAAACGAATGAATGGACCATCTGTCAGGTGCTGAATTAATAAAAAACTCGCCAATAACAAAAAAAAGGCTGGCTGAAAAAATTGTACACAACGGCATGAATAAAATTTTCAAAATGAAAAATATTATTATTTCAATATTTATCGCTTTTTTTCTGACCGGGTGCGCGTTAAACCTGGTAACAGGCCGTAAACAATTGAGTTTAGTCCCGGAATCGGAACTGCAGTTAATGGCCGCCAGCGAGTATAAAACATTTTTATCAGAACACAAGGTCTTAAATCCGGCAAGAGACAGAGATGCTGCGATGGTTGACCGGGTGGGCGCCCGTATTTCAAACGCCATAACAAAGTATTACATAAGCCGACAGCAGGAATCAGTGATTGAGGGCTACAATTGGGAGTTTAATACCGTAGATGACAAAGCAGTTAATGCCTGGTGTATGCCCGGCGGAAAGGTGGTTGTTTACACCGGCTTATTGCCAATTACACAGACCGAATCAGCGCTTGCCATAGTAGTTGGCCACGAAATTGCCCATGCCATTGCAAAACATGGCAGTGAACGAATGAGCCAGGCAATGATGCAGCAGTTGGGAGGGATGGCCTTGCAGGTTGCTTTATCTCAAAAACCCCAGGAAACCCAAAATTTGTTTATGCAAGCCTATGGCATTGGAAGCCAGCTTGGGGCAGTATTGCCCTGGTCGCGGCAGCAGGAAACAGAAGCCGACCAGTACGGGTTAATATATGCTGCCATGGCCGGTTACAACCCACTGGAAGCAATTCCTTTCTGGGAAAGGATGTCAAATGCAGGAGGGGCAAACCCACCTGAATTTTTGAGCACACACCCTTCCGATGAAACAAGAATAAGAAAGCTGAAACAATTTATGCCCGAAGCCATGAAATACTACAATCAGGCGAAATAAAACGGGTGAATGATGAAAAACATTTTCGAAATTATGTAATGGTTTAAGATCCGGATTGAAATAACTTTGAATGAGCAATTATTGTATTGAAAACTTAAATATGAACCGCATGAGAAACAAACGTTCAATTTTCACCTTGGCGCTGTTTTTAGCCGGAATAGTATTGGTGGCTTGCCAATCGTCTGAAGAAGGAGAAAATGACCAGAATAAAGCGCAGAATGTAAAAGTGCAGTTAACATTGGCCCAAGAGGAACGAAGCTTGGCGATGAGAGATTCGATACAACAGTTTAAATCAGAATCGAAATCGATCATCAGTAACAATGAGAAAAGTATTGGTGCATTTAAACTAAAAATTGAAAACGGCGACAAAGCAGCCAACATTAGATATGAAAAAACTGTGGCCCAACTGGAAAAAAATAACAATGAACTGAAAAAGAAATTGGAAGGATACAATGACAAAGAAACCGGCAATTGGCAACGGTTCAAATCGGAATTCAAAAGTGATATGAACAAGCTTGGTAAAGCCATATCTGATTTTACTGTTGAATGACTTTGGGAGGGAAAAGGGATCGTATTTAGGTACAGACATATGGAATATCAGGCAGGTACTCAATTGATTTTTATAACGGTTCAGAACAGAAAAGCAGGCATCTCCTGGACCAACATGTAGCTGATAACAAAAGCAGTTAAAACAAAGAACCACGGAAAAATTACTTTACATCATTGCTGTCATCCTGGTTATAGGATGGGCAATCGGATTCCTGGGATTTCATTCCGGGGGCATAATTCACGTTCTTCTGGTAATTGCAATTATTGCAGTAATAATCAATCTTATTCAAGGACGAAGAAGGATTTTATAAACGATCAATTAATAATTAACGTATGAGTTCATGAAAAGCATTTTTCGGTGTAGTGACCGGTCTGGCCGCCGGTGTTTTAGCGGGGAATTTATTTGCCCCCGCTAAAGGTTCGAGAACATGAAAAGGACTAACAAGCCTGAACGAAGGCAGCTTTAAATGTGTTTAAAAGAATAGTCATCCTATTTTTTGTTTCGGTATTAACCAGTGGTAATGCATTTGCTCAAGAAACACCAGCTGGAGTTGCTACATTTGATTGGACGGTAGGTTAAGTATTATTTTATTTACCTACAAAATGACACCAATGAGAAAGAAGTTTGACAAAGAATTTAAACGAAAGGCGGTAGAGCTTTCCTATGCT
>JBFXGM010000048.1:0-22099 GCA_050178015.1 Mangrovibacterium sp. | reverse complement strand
GGTTTTGACAACCCTGATTTTCATACCAAATCTACCCTTAGTGCGGTAAATTTAGCCCTTTTTCAGAAACAAACATTGATTACCAAACACTTACAACCGCACTAATTTTAAAGGGGACAAGTCAGGACTTCAGATGAGGCCGAAACCGCTACGCCGGTTTTTCGGCCTCATTTTTTAAATCTCTGTATGGTGCCCGGTTAGGTTGACATTTGGTCAGCCGGGGAGAAAATTTCAACTATTCTGATGCCATCTTTGAAGCAGTAAACAACAGATACGCCAAAATGGTGCAGCCAAACATGATGGAACCCATCGGGACGGGTGTACCGGTGTGAAAAAGCGCCAGCAACGAACCAACGGCTCCGCTCAGGGCAAACCGAATCACTCCGATAACAGCATTGGCCGAACCCGAAATATCCGGAAACTGGTTGAGAATGAGCGCTACCACATTGGAGAAAACCAAGCCCAGGCTGCCCACAAAAACGATTATCAAACTAAAAACTGCCCATAAATTGGGTACGTCCTGCCTTACAGCCAGAAACAAAAGCAGTCCGGAAGCTAATTGAAGCAGCAGTCCAACGTGTAGCAATTTTGCGGGGTGAATGTTTTTTACCAACCTGAAATTGATGAAAGTAAGCAATACATTCAGCACAATGTTGGCGCCGAAGAAAATGGGGAAGTGGTTCACTTTCACCTCAAAAAAGTCGATATATAAAAACGAGGCGCCGGTTAAAAAAGTAAACATACCGGCTACGGCAAAGCTGTTGGCCAGCACCAGAAAAACGGCCTTGGGCGAGCTGAAAACCCGAACGTACGATTTTGTAAACTGCGGGACTGTCACCCGGTTGGTAATAAATTCGCGGCCTCGCGATTCGGGCATCAACAAATAAAAGAGGACAAAGGCCAGCAACGAAACCGAGGACATGAAAATGAAGATGGATTGCCAGCCAAAACTTAGCAGCAAAAATGAGCCGATAACCGGGGCCGCCAGCGGGGCCATCATCATAATCATACTGATGAGCGACGACAGGCGGGCTACCTGCTTGCCTTCGAACCAGTCGCGCACAAAAGCCATATTCACTACCGAGGCGCAGCCCCCGCCAATGGCTTGCGTGAAGCGCAATACCCAAAGCAGCCGTACATCGGGCACAAAAACCGCCAGTAAACTTGACATGCTGAACAGAAACAGGCCGGTGAGCGCTACCTTTTTTCGACCGAAAGAATCGGAAAACGGCCCTCCCAAAAATTGGCCGACAGCTACACCGGCAAAATACACCGTCAGCGATATCTCGAGCATATTGATGGGTTGACCAAAATAGTTGGCCATCGTGGGCAAAGCCGGAATATAGGTATCGGTGGCAAAAGGCGAAATAGCCGTCAGCATGGCCAGCAGCAGGGTAATTTGCGCGATAAAAAATTTGTTGTCCCTCGAAATTAAAAACCTTTTCAGCATACCCATCTTTTTCGTAATACTTATTTTTGATCGCAAAAATAAGCTGTCATCAGAAACCAAGCCGGTTTCCAATATCTATTTCGTGTGAATTTCACACAAACTTACTTTTCAGGAGCTTAATTCGAGCTTGCGCTATTATTTCAGCGAAGCAAGCAATTCGCGGTGGTAACGGCGCGCCACGATGCTGATATAGAAAAGCTGGAAAGCGTGATAAATCATTACCGGTACCAAAAATAAGCTGCCCAAGGTTGATCCGGCAAACAACACGCCCACCATCACCGAGCCGTGGATCAACGATTTTTTCGAACTGCAAAACAAAACGGTAATCCGGTCTTCGCGGTTAAAACGCATCAGCCGGGTCAACAGTTTGGTTCCTTCAAAAATGAAAAAAAACAAAGTCAATACGCTAGCCGATAAAAGCAACAATTCGGTCAGCTTGATACTGCTGAAAATGCCTTTCAGGAATGAATCGCTGAAACTCCGGTAAACAATGGAGAGAATCACTGATTTGTCGAACAGACTGATATAACGCCGGTTTCGGTTGGCCCACTGTCCCCAAAAACGGTGCATCAGCAACCCGGCGCAAAACGGGATGAGGATTTGCATGACCAGATCGCGCAGCACTTCGCCAAAGGCAAAAGCTTCCTGCTGCTTGTCCATGAAAATGCCCATCCAAGTGGGGGTGATCAGGATGCCAATTACACCCGAGATGCTGGCATTGAAAATGGCGCTGGGCAGGTTGCCCTCGGCAATCGAAACCATCACCACCGAAGAGGAAACGGTGGAAGGCAAGGCGGCCAGAAAGAAAACTGCCAGCCACAGAATTTCGTTTTCGGTGCCTTTCAGGAACGGACGGAAAAGCAGCACTACCAACGGAAAAACCAAAAAAGTAATCGTTTGAATTATCAGGTGGAGCCGCCAATTGCTCAGGTCGGTCACCAGTTTGTCAGGGCTTAGGCGCAGGCCGTAAAAAAAGAAAAGTAACGCGATGCCGTACTTGATCACCACTTTCAGCTCAATAACACTGCCTTCCCTGCCAATGCCCGGAATAAGCCAGGCAAGTAAAATCATCGACAAAATACCAGTGATAAAACCGTCGGGCAGATAACGTCTGAGTGTTTTTAACGTAAATGAGGCCATGCGAAACCAGCTTGATGAAAGTTTAATGTGCAAAGATGGCGTAAATTCCAGAAATGCTCTCAAGGATTACAAACAAAATATTCCTTGTCGCCTTATGCTTGCCGCGAAAGATACTTTCTTTTATAAACAGGGCATGACCAATAAGAAATACCTCTGTTTTTCTTATCCGGGGTCAGTTTTATTTTTCGTTAAGAAATAGTAAAAATTAAGCAATAGTTAATAAATTAAGCAATACTTAATTATTTTTGTCGCGTAACCCGGAGGTAACTCGATTACTGCTCATTGGCGGTAGTTGAAAAAGAAGGAGTTTATCAAGATTCTGAGATGAATTTAAAAAGCGAGAATAAATGGAAAATTTGATTACAACCTGTAAAGAAAAAGGAATTGTCCTTCCGGTTGAGCTGGAAGATATCCTGAACAATTGTAGAAGCATGACGGTGTTTAACAGCACCGACGAGCTGGGCGTGGCTGCTGCCGGAGGAGCCGGTAGCCAAGAGTTTAAAGTTGCTTATGAGGTGGAAGGGAAAGGGTTGGTGACCGAAGCGATTGTACACCGCGTGAAAAACGGTGTTTCGGCCAACTACACCGACCCGTACATGCGGCGCCGCGACCCCGACACGATGGCCATTGCCGATGACCAACCCTCGGATAAGGAACGGTTTGCCGATAAATACAACTATGCTTTTGATGATTTGCGACTGTCCACTTTCGACTGGCTGAAGAAGCAAGACCTGGCTATGTTCTTCTTCTTTGCCGGGCGCGATGGAATTGGCGCGGGTGGAGTTGCTGTAGCTCCGGCTAATGCGGCCTTTTTTGCCATGGGCTTGTCCATGCTCCAGCAAATTATCCCGGTAGAAGAACTTCCCGAAGGATTTGAGCTGAAATCGATGATTTATGTGGCTCCGCCATTCCGGCATACTCATTTTGATGGCAAACAAGTGGTAGTTCACAATCGGTTGAAAAATGTACACGAGATGTTTTCGTACAACCTGTATCCGGGGCCAAGCGCCAAAAAAGGGTTGTACGGCGTGTTGCTAAGCCAGGGCGAAAAAGAAAACTGGGTGACGGCTCATTGTAGTACCGTGCAGGTGGTTAGTCCGTATGACAACACCACCACGTTTATGCACGAAGGGGCCAGTGGAGGTGGAAAAAGTGAAATGCTCCAACACATTGTGCGCGAGGAAAACGGGCAAATCCTGATTGGCGAGAACACCAAAACCGGCGAACGCAGGTTGATTAACATTCCGTTGTTTTGCGCCTTCAACCCGGTAACCGACGACATGGCCCTTTGCCATCCGTCAATTCAAAAGAAAAATGGCCGCTTGCGTGTGCTCGATGCCGAAAACGCCTGGTTTATCCGGGTTGACTCCATCAACCAGTATGGCGACGATCCGTTTTTGGAAAAGATTACGCTGAAACCACCCAAGCCGCTTTTGTTCCTGAACATAGCCACCACGCCGGGTTCCACCGCCTTGGTTTGGGACCATATTGAAGATGCTCCGGGCAAGAAATGTCCCAACCCAAGGGTAATCCTGCCACGCGACATTGTGCCGGGCGTTTTGGACAAACCGGTGTCGGTTGACGTTCGCAGTTTTGGAGTGCGTACCCCGCCTTGCTCAGCCGAAGCACCCTCCTATGGTATTCTTGGCCTGTTTCATCTGCTGCCACCTGCATTGGCCTGGTTGTGGCGCCTGGTATCGCCCCGCGGCCACGCCAATCCCAGCATTGTCAGCACCGGGGGCATGGAAAGCGAGGGTGTCGGATCGTATTGGCCTTTTGCCACCGGAGAAATGGTGCATCATGCCAACCTGCTGCTCGAACAGATTGTTGCGACACCCAAAGTTCGCTATACCCTGGCGCCCAACCAATATGTCGGTGTTTGGAAAGTGGGATTCAAGCCGCAACTGTTGATGCGCGAATACCTGACCCGTCGCGGCGACGCCCAATTGCGTCCCGATCAGTATCAGCCGGCCCGTTCTTCGCTGCTGGGTTACGAGTTGAATTACCTGACTATTGAAGGCGCAAAAATTCCTTCGCGCTTCCTCAAAGTTTATCGTCAGCCTGAGGTTGGAGAACAAGGATATGATGAAGGGCACCGCATCCTGATGGAGTTCTTTAAAAATGAAGTGAAAAAGTACGACACTCCGGCCCTGTCCAGTCTGGGACGGCGCATTATTGCTGCCTGCCTGAACGATGCAACTGTTGAGGAATATGCTTCGTTGCTTGGAAAATAGTAACGGATGAAACGAGCCATACTGATATTGCCGGTATCCGTGATGATTTTCCTGGGCGGCATTTATGCCTGGAGCATGTTTGTGCCGCCTCTTCAGCACGGATACGGGCTTTCAGCCTCACAAACCCAATGGATTTTCGGTGCGGTGATAGCATCGTTTACTACGTCCATGATTGGTGCGGACAAGTTGCTACAGAAAATCGGTTTCCGGGGGATGGTTCTGGCCGCTGCGTTACTGTATGCCTCCGGGTATCTGATGGCATCTTATTCGGCTGGACATTTTGAAACCATTTTCATCGGCATTGGCTTGTTGAGCGGCATTGGTACCGGCTTGGGCTACATGAGCTCACTTTCGGTACCGGTTGGCTGGTTCCCAATGCGGAAAGGCTTGGTTACCGGGATGGTTTCGGGTGGTTTTGCTGCCGGTTCGATATTGCTGACCATTTGGTCGGGCTGGCTCCTGGATAAAGGAACTGATGTGCTGGTTGTTTTTCGTTATATCGGAATCTCGTACGGCTTGCTGATGGCGTTGATTGCATTTGCTTTGCCCCGCGAAAAACTGGCAGGCACTGGTCGTGCTGAAAAGCTCGAAGTTCCCTTCCGCCGGTTATTGCTTCTTTTTGCAGCCATGTTTCTGGGTACTTTTGCCGGCTTGATGGTGATTGGCAACCTGAAGCTCATGGGGGAAGGGGTTTATACCGACTGGCAATTATCGGCTGCCATAGTGCTGTTTTCGCTGGCCAATTTTGGCGGGCGGCTTGGCTGGGGCTGGGTGAGCGACCGGTTTCCAACCTTCGTCTTACTGGCAGTCGCCTTGTTGGTGCAGGGAATGTCAACCTTTTTGTTGGGGCATTTTAGGTTTCCGGTGGTCGTGTTTTTCTTGCTGGTGATGCTGACAGGCATGGGTTTTGGGGCCAACTTTGTGCTTTTTGCCCGCGAAACCGCTCACGAGTTTGGCATCCACCGTCTGGGGAAAATCTATCCGTTCATTTTCTGGGGATATGGGTTGGCCGGAATCTTTGGCCCGGTTACCGGCGGTGAGCTGTTCGACCGGTTTCAGGATTTTAGCCAGGCAACGCTGTTTTCGCTCCTGGCCAGCCTGTTGGCAATCGGGGTGTTTGGGATTCAGCTCGGGCTGGTGAAAAAGGAAAGAAGTTAAACGCGCTAGTTCAGCATTACCGGATTCAATTTTGACAAAGAGGGTATGATAATTATTCGCTATCATTACCCGGATTTACTGACCGCGAGGTCAAAACAGAAAGGAGTGGACCATGAAACGTTTAGGTGAACGTATAAAAAAGAAGCGCGAGCTGCTTCATCTTCAACTGAATGATTTAGCCAAGCGGGTGGGGATCAGTGCCAGCGCCTTGTCGCAAATTGAGAAGGCCAAGGCGTTCCCATCAATTGTGACGCTCAAAAATATAGCCGAGAACCTGCATACTACGGTGGGCGATTTAATTGGTGAAAACGAGATGCTGTCACAGAATCCGTTGATGACTGTGTCGGACAGAAAATTTGTTGAAACGAATGCGGGTGGCAGCGAACTGTACCTGCTGTCGCACCACGATCCGCTCAAGCAGATGGAAACCTACCTGATTCGGTTTAAACGCGGATCGGATATTTCGGATTTCTTTGCGCCCCATGCCGGGCAGGTATTTTGCCAGGTGCTGCAGGGCGTTTTTCGGTTTTTACTGGATGGTGAACCTTATTTGCTACAACCCGGCGATAGCTTTTATTTCAACACGGTACTCGAGCATGAGGTTCAATTGGCTGAAGGCGAATCCGGCGAGTTGCTCTGGGTGGTCACGCCACCCAGCGCCTGACAGGCTTTTTTCATCGCGAAGGTTTTTGGCGGCTGAAAATCATTTGTAACTTGCCTCTCAAAAACCTGCAACTCATGATTGGATTTAATAACGGCGAATTTCAGCAGCTATCTGAAATATGTATTCCGGTGACCAGTCTTTCTGTCAATCGCGGATACGGAGCATTCGAGTTTTTCGAAGTTGTTCGCCGTAAACCATTTTATGGCGACCGGCATCTGGCCCGTTTCGCCAACAGCCTGCGAATCCTAAAGCTGAAAACGGACTTTACCGGCCAGCTTACCGCCATTATCGAAGAACTGATCAACCGGAACCAGCTGAATGATTTTTACATCAAGCTGTTTGCCTTGCCCCACGAAACAGAATTTGCAGGAACCTACCAGGCGGCTTTGTATGCCTTCCCCACGCATATGCCGGTATTTGCCCCGGTTTTGTATGTAGAAGGGGCCAGTTTGGTGACGAAAAACTTTCAGCGCTTTTTGCCCGAAGCCAAATCGACCAATTACCTGGCCGGACAATACTGGATGAATGAACAAACTGATCCACGGATCGTGGACGTGCTTTATCACCATGACGAAACCGTTCAGGAAACATCACGCGGAAACATTTTCGTGGTGAAGGACGGCCAGGTGCTGACGCCGGACAACGGGATTCTGAAAGGCGTAACACGAAGCCTGGTGCTCGAAATCCTGAACGACCGACAAATCCCTCATGCCGAAACCAGTGTCAGCCTGAAGACTTTACAATCAGCCGATGAGGTATTCTTGTCGAGCACTACCAAACATATTTTGCCGATAACGCGGATTGACGGAGTTGCTGTTGGTAACGGTAAATCCGGGCTTTTTACCCGAAATGTTATGGATGAGTTTAAAAAACTAAAGGGGAAAGTTTGAAGATTCTGTCGGTCGTTGGCTTGAAACAGAGGAAGTTGAGAAATTTTAAGGACTGATAGACAAAGAAATCACTTCCCTGTCTTGTGTCATATCATGAAATCAACCTATTATGTGACATCCTTCAATTAATTGCATATAATTTCATTTATTGGCATTATATTTGTTTTCCGGAGCAGATTTTACAAACACCCTATATTTGTTATTATGAAAAAAATTATTGCGACGTTATTTCTTGCGTTTTTCGTTCTTGTGCAACATGTTGATGCCCAGGACGCGACCCTTCCGGAGTTCAAACACTCTGTTGGGTTTGATGCCGGGGCGTCAAACGGATGGGGCCTGTCGTACAAGTACATGCCCTCGAAGTGGGGGATACAGTTCAACGGTTTTCCGGTTGCCACCCCAAACGAATACCACATTAGTGTTGGTGTTACGGCCTTAAGATCGCTATACGAAAACCAAAAGATACGTTTCTTTACTTATCTGGGGAACCACCTCATTTTTGAAAAAGACAATTCGTATTACGATTATTATTCCTCACCGAACAATTCCAATACAAAATCGACAGAATGGATTTTAGGTGCAGGCCCGGGTTTTGAGTTTTATATTGCCAAACGTATTGCTCTCAACTTCCGTTTTGGGGCAGGGTATTACCATTACGGGAAGGCAGATTGGGAAATTATGCCCGATGGAGGATTTGGCATCCACTTCAGACTTTAACACCATGCAGATAAATATGAAAAGGTCCGGACTTCTTAAAAGCCCGGACCTTTCGTTTGTGTTTGATCCCCAAATATTCAGCCTGCTAATTCATCTTTAGCAACTGCATGATTTCTTCCAATTTGGGCGACAGAATAATCTCGGTACGCCGGTTCAATGCCCTTCCTTCGGGGGTGGAATTGCTTGCTTTAGGTGAAAATTCGCCTTTGCCCGAAGCGGTCAACCGGGTGGGGGCGATGGTGTAATCATTCGTTAAAATCCGAACGATTGAGGTTGCCCGCGCCACGCTCAAATCCCAGTTGTCGCGGTAAACGGCGGTACGAATCGGAATGCTGTCCGTGTGCCCTTCAACCAGGATGTCAATGTCGCGGTTTTTATCGAGCACATCGGCCAGCACTTTAATGGCATCTTTCCCTTTGGCTTCGATGGCCGCGCTGCCCGATTTGAACAACAACTTATCCGACATGGAAACATACACTTTCCCGTTTTTAATCTCGACCGACAGTTCATCGGACGGGAAACTCAGCAGGGCGTTCCGGATCAAATCGTTCAACCGGTTAGTGATCGAATCCTGGCGTGCAATCACTTGCCGAAGTTCGTTCAAGGCACTTTCTCTTTCTTCAAGGAGTTTTTCTTTCGCGTTCAGCTCATCCGTTTTTTGTTTCAACGCCAGGCTGAATTGTTCCGACTCCGAAAGCTTTTCACCCATCAGGTCGTTGTACTTTCGTTCGATGTCGCGAATGGAGGTATTCAAATTTGAAATGTCCCCATTCAGGTCCGCCACATTTTTGTTCAGCGAACCGATTTCATTTTCTCTCAATTCCAGCGTGTGGCAAAGGCTGTCCCGCTCGTCGAGAAGCACCATCACCCGTTTGGTGATGAACATTTCGTTTTCGGGCCGGGCCTGCCCGCACTGGTAAAATGGTTTGCACGAAGTTGCCAGCAGCGCGACTGCGCCGATGATCAGCAGGGAATGTTGTGTTTTCATAGATGTACATTAGAATTTCAACGATACGATAAAATATAGGGCATGTTTCAAAATGTTAAGGCTCTCCCTTCCGGCCAGCAACTATCATTCCACCGTTTCCCGATCGGTGGAAATTGAATAGTGGCCTTACAAGTACAACCGTACTTTCTGATTATCTTTATGGCCTGAATTAACCAAAAAACAGCCCTATGAAATCCTTAAAAAACGCACTGGTACAGATTACACATAACGGCATGGGCACAGGAGATGAAGCGCTCGGCCTTCAGCTTGTTGCCAACTACCTGACGCTGATCAATGAAGAAAGCGAATTGCCGAAGGTGATTGCTTTCTACAACGGCGGGGTAAAGCTAATCTGCACCGGCTCTCCGGCTATTCCTGTTCTTAGGGCTATGGAGCAAAAGGGCGTTAAGTTGCTGGCCTGCAAAACCTGTTTGAACCATTTTGGGTTGATGGGCCAACTGGAGGTAGGCATTGCCGGTACCATGATGGACATCATTTTGCTACAGAAAATAGCGGATAAGGTGATTAACCTGTAAGCTATTCCGGGTGCGATCATCCATTCCTCTGAAATAATTTTCTACTTTTGCCATGTTTTGGTGGCTTTCTTTCCCCGGTCGGGAAAGTGCCTTAATAAGGGAATCCGGTGCAAATCCGGAGCAGTCCCCGCTGCTGTAAACCTGTATGTTTCTTCGGAACTTACGCCACTGTCCCGATTACAATCGGGGCGGGAAGGCCCGGAGAAGGGTGAGCCAGAAGACCTGCCAGGAACACACATTGTTTAACCTGATCTTCGGGGAAAAAAGATCGTTGAGAAGTGCCAGATCTTCCAAATCGATTTTTCCGGGGCTTAATGCCAACTTGCATGATGACGCGTTTGAAAACTTTTTTTGCCCTGTTGCTGGTGGTTGTACTGGCAACACAAGCCGCCGCTCAATATCCGGAACGGATTATTTCGCTGGCGCCCTCGCTCACCAAAAACCTGTACCTGCTCGAAGCCGGCGATTTGCTGGTGGGCTGCACCAACTACTGCACCCTCCAAAGTAAAACCGATGCCGAAGTGGTGGCCACGGCCGTGCAGGTAAATTACGAGAAGGCGGTAATGCTGAAGCCTGATTTGGTAATTACCACCACGCTCACCAACCCGAAAACCATCGAAACCTTCCGAAAATTGGGCATTGAAGTAATGGTGCTCGAAACGCCCCGCTCGTTTGCCGAAATTTGCAGCCAGTTTATTGCCTTGGGCGAAAAGCTGGGGAAAAAGCGCTTGGCGGAGAGCATTATCGCAGATGTGCAAAAACGGATAGAAACCATCAAACAACGTGTACCCAAGCAGAAAACCGGGCAAAAAGCGTTCATGCAAATTGGCGCCAATCCGTTGTTTGCGGTGGTGCCCAACACGTTTTGCAACGACTTCCTCCGCTTTTCGGGGACCGAAAATATTGCCGCCGACCTCAGCATCGGAAGCATCACCCGCGAAACCGTGTTGCTGCGTAACCCCGACATCATCATTGTGGTATTAATGGGTATTGTTGGGGCCGAAGAAAAAGCAACCTGGGAGCAGTTTAAAAGTCTGAGCGCTGTGAAGAAAGGGCAGATTTTTATCGTGGATGCCGATCGTACATGCAGCCCGACACCGATCTCATTTGTGGAGGCGCTGGAAGAAATCATCGATCTTATTTATCCGGATAAGCCATAACAGATAACGCCATGGACAAAGGCTACATTCATATTTACACCGGCACGGGCAAAGGTAAAACTACGGCAGCGGTAGGCCTGGCTGCCCGCGCACTGGGACAGGGCTTTCGGGTGGTATATGCCCACTTTATGAAACGGCCCGACGTGTATGGCTACACCGAAATCGACAGCCTGAAAAAGCTGGGCGCCACGGTGATGGGCTTTACCAGCGGACATCCGTTTTGCGATAGAAGCCTCACCACTGAGCTGCTCCGCCAACAGATGAAAGAAGCCCTGGTCACCTTGACCGATTACCTGAAAACTTCGCCACCCGACCTGCTCATTATGGATGAAATCCTGATTACCGTGCGGGATGGTTTTTTGGATGAAGAAGAGCTGATCGGCTTCATCGACCAGAAACCGGAAGGCACCGAACTGGTGCTAACCGGACGCGGGGCAACCGCTAAACTGATTGAACGGGCCGACTACGTGAGCGAGATCAACAAAATAAAACACCCCTACGACCAGGGAATCACGTCGCGCCGGGGCATTGAATTTTAAACACAAACGGATACAAACATTCAGCGTGAAGGAGCGATCAAAATATTTTAAGTGGCTACTGGTTGTAGCAGGCTTGTCGGCTTTGCTGTTGGTGGCTGTGCTTATATCGCTGAGTACCGGCGAATTGAAAATCGGCCTGGGTGAAGCGCTCCGGCTGTTGTTTACCGGGGGCGACGAAGGCTCGCTGGAGCATATGCTCATCAGCCAGGTGCGGTTGCCGCGCATTATGTTGGGTGTCGCTGTTGGTGGGGCGCTCAGCCTGGCCGGGGTGATGTTGCAGGGTATTTACCGCAACCCGCTGGTGGAGCCTTTTACGCTGGGCATTTCGGGGGGCGCTTCGCTGGGGGTGGCGTTCACCATTGTGCTGGGACTGCACCAAAAGCTGGGCGCTTTTGCCCTCCCGCTTTCGGGATTTTTGGGCGCTTTTCTCATCATCTTCCTGGTTTATACGCTGAGTTCGCGCCGCGGGAATATCAATATTCAGCACATGCTGCTCACCGGAGTGATGGTCAGCTTTGTGGCGTCGTCGGCCATGATGTTCCTGATGGCAGTGAGCAGCACCGAAAACCTGCACGGCATCGTTTTTTGGATCATGGGTTCATTGGACGAGCCCGATACCCGCCTGGTTTGGTTAACGCTGATCGTTACACTGCTGGTGCTGTTCATTTCGTACCTGTTTGTCCAGCCTTTAAATGCATTGCGGCTGGGCGAAGAAAAAGCGCTCCACTTGGGCATCAATACCAATGTGGCCATCAAAGCCTTGTTTTTGCTGGCCTCGCTGCTGGCTGGTATCTGTGTAGCTGTTTCCGGGGTCATCGGCTTTGTGGGCCTGATCATTCCGCATGTGTTGCGCTTGTTTTTGGGTACCGATTACCGCATCCTGCTGATCAGCTCTTTTTTGCTGGGCGGCTCGTTCCTGGTGCTGTCTGATGTGGTGGCCCGGACTATCATTTCGCCTAACGAATTGCCGATTGGGGTTATCACCGGCATTATTGGCGGCGTGGTTTTTATTTTGTTGATGAGCCGAAAAATGAGGAAAGGAATGTAACAATGGGGCAGGCATTTTTTAGTATCGAGAATTTCGCGTGCGGCTATCCGTCTTTCCGGTTATCGGAGATCGGCTTTTCGTTGGAAAAGGGCGCATTTGCCGGGATCATTGGCCCCAACGGTTCGGGGAAGACCACCCTTTTTCGGGGCATCACCGGCTCGCTTCCGCCGATTTCGGGCCGGATGTTGCTGAATGGCCGGTCGCTCCCATCTCTTTCGTTGCGCAAAAGGGCGCAAAACATCGCGATTGTTTCCCAGTTTGTGGATGCCGACCAGATTTCGGTGGAGGATTATGTGCTGATGGGACGGATTCCTTATTACTCGCGGTTTCAATTTTTTGAGACCAAACGGGACCGGGAAATTGCCGAAAAATACATGCGGCTCACCGAAATCTTTCATCATAAAAATAAACTGATGACCGAGTTGAGCGGTGGCGAACAGCAACGCGCCGCCATTGCCCGGGCGCTGGTGCAGGAACCGGAATTGCTGCTACTGGACGAACCCACCTCGCACCTCGATATTACCCACCAGGTGCGTATTTTAAATCTTTTACAGCAACTCAATGTGCAAATGGGGCTGACCGTGCTGATGGTCATTCACGATTTGAACCTGGCCTCGGAATATTGCGACCGGTTGTTACTGTTCAACGAAGGCCGGATCTTCACCCAAGGCAAGCCGGACGATGTGCTAACTTTCGAAACCATCGAAGAAGTTTACAAAACGCCTGTGATCGTTCGCACTAATCCGTATTCGGGAAAACCCGTTATTTTTTTGGTGAGCGAAAAAATGATGAAGTCGCTATAACGAAAAACCGGGAAACTTCTCGATGAAAGCTTCCCGGCAAATTCATGAAAAAAAAACTTGTCCCTTGCGTATGTGAATTAGACTGGAGGTTTTCCCGAACGTTTAATAGCGCTGGTCTTTTAACAGATTTTAACAGAGGTGAAATTCCTGAAATTTGCTTACTTTGTGAACCAAAAGAACTTTCGTGAGCAAGACAAAACCCATAGGCGTAAATTTTGAGGAACTGGAATCGCAGTGCTTATCCCATTTGTCGGTTGACTGTGTGGTATTCGGATTTCATGATAACCAGTTGAAAGTGTTGTTGTTGAAATCGAAATTCATCGATGAATGGAGTTTGCCCGGTGGTTTTGTCGGTAAAACGGAAACGGTGGAAGAAGCTGCCACCCGTGTGTTGAAAGAACGGACTGGCCTGGGCGAAATTTTCCTGAACCAGTTTCATATTTTTAGTGATCCGAAACGAAGCAATCCCGGGCTAAAGCCCGAGAACATGGAAAAGGCCGGCGTAAAACTCACCAATTACGAATGGTTGGGCCAACGGTTTCTGTCGGTCGGGTTTTATGCGCTGGTCGAATTCTCGAAGGTTGATCCCCAACCCGATGTATTTTCGCAAACCTGCGAATGGAAAAGCATCGACGAGGTGGAAACCCTGATGATGGACCACCGTCAGATTCTGGACAAAGCACTGGAAACCATGCGCCTTCAACTTCGTTACCAGCCCATCGGCTACAACTTGCTTCCCGAGAAATTTACCATGCCCGAATTGCAAAAACTCTACGAAACTATCTTGGGCAGGGAACTGGACCGTCGCAATTTTCAGCGAAAAATATTGAGCTACAAAATCCTCAAACGCCTGCCCGAACGCCGCTTGGGTGTGGCCCACAAAGCACCTTACCTGTACCGGTTCGATCTCGAAAAGTACAACCATGCCTTATTGGATGGACTGAGCGGGGACTGGTAAAAGACTGAATATCTGGATACTGAAAAGTTCTCCTAATTAAACCTCCGAAACGATCATCCGTTTTTAAATAATTTCTACATTTGTCGCGGATTTGGTTCTATGGATCCGGCAACTGCCGAATCCGGATGAAAAGGGAATCCGGTGTAAATCCGGAGCTGTACCCGCAGCTGTAAGCCTTGTAAAAGCTTTCTGAAACCCCAGCCACTATTCGTCATCTGACGGACGGGAAGGCATCAGAAAGTAAGGTGAGCCAGAAGACCTGCCAAGGCCACTTTTTAATCATAGCTTTCGGGATAAAAGCTAGGGTAAGAATCTTACCTTTATCCGTTGCTCCGTTTCATTCTTTGTTTTGAATGTGAGGATCTGTTGAAAGTCTATGGTTGCATTTTATGTTTAACCATACTTTAAATTTGAATGAAAACAAAAAATTTCAGAATTCCCCTTAAGTGGGTTGCAGTTTTGGCTGCAGTTTTGGCCTTCCATTTCTCACAGGCAGAAGTGATTGACAGTTTGAATGTGGAAGAAGTTGTCGTAACAGCATCTCGTCTTGATGCTAAATTGAAAAACATCCCTCAAAAAGTTGAAGTTATTGGTCAGGATGAAATCAGGTCAGGCTCGCAGGAAAGCCTGGTTGAAGTTTTAAAACAATACACCAACATCGATCTGGTCCAGTATCCCGGTATTTCAGCTACCATCAGTATGCGCGGTTTTTCTCCCAGCGCTGTTTCCAGAAGTTATACGTTGGTTTTGATTGATGGAAAACCTGCCGGAACAACCAACCTGGCAGCCATCAACCTGAATAACGTTGAGCGGATTGAAATTGTAAAAGGGCCTTATTCCTCTATTTATGGTTCCGATGCTATGGCAGGGGTTGTCAATATTATTACTAAAAAGAACGAAGGAAAACTTCAGGGACAAGCTTCTGTAGAATACGGTAGCTTTGAGAAACAAGCCGCAAATGTGTTCCTGGCCGGCGATGTTGCCGATGGGATCGGCTTCACAGCGGGGTTTTCGCATCAAAAAAGAAATAAGAACTACAAAATAGGTGAACACAATTTCCTGGATCTATCTGAAAGCGATAAACTTCTTCTAGATAAAAATTCGTATGGTGACCGGATGGAAAACTCGAAATACGAGTTAAACTCGGTTAATGCTGGCTTGAACGGTCAATTTGGGGAAAAGTGGTCGGCCAGTGCCAATGCGATTTATACCTACGGAAATAAAATCGGTGTTCCCGGCAATTATTGGGGTAGTTACGGACAGGCATTGAAAGATGTCCGCCGCCTTAACTTGTACTCCGATGTTGAATACAAAACAAGCAAGAGCACGTTTCGTTTCAGCCCGTATTTTACGCAGGAAAATGACCCGAACTATTCGGATAACAGCAACGAGGCTTTCATTAATTTCGAAAGCAGGGTACGTGAATACGGTTTTCAGTTTCAGGATATGATCACCTTGGGAAACTTGAAAGCAACGATGGGCGTTGATTATAAAACCTATGATTACCATTCGGAACGCTACTCCGATGCCACAACTCCGGCAGCCCCTTACAAACCGGACAACCGGAACCTCAACACTGCTTTGTTTGCGCAACTGGCCTATTCATCCGGGAAACTGGATTTGAACGGCGGCATCCGTTACGACCATTTTACCTATGAACTGGATGCAAATGAAGACCTAAATTCTGTAAAATCAGATGAAGATTATAATACGGTAAATCCTAGCATTGGCGCGCAATACCACATTCTCGACAACTTGAGGTTTCATGCCTCTGCCGGAACTGCCTTTTTTGTCCCGGATGCCTATAAAGTGGCAGGTAATTATGAGGTATCTGTTTATTTCCCGGAATGGGACTATACTTGGGTAGCCTCTTACGCAGGTAATCCTGATCTAAAACCTGAGAAATCAAAAACAGTCGATTTTGGGTTCAAATATAATTTGTTGGATCAGGCCTTTAATGCCGATTTAACTTATTTCAAAACGTACCATAAAGATAAAATTGCTGATTATACCCTCGAAAACGGTACAACCAGCTACATGAATGCCGATAAAGCACAGATGGAAGGCTTGGAGCTGATGTCTTCTTTCGATTTTGGTGTGTTGGCCAATCGTAAGTATAAACTGGAACTGTATTCAAATTGGACCTTCATGTTCAAATCTGAACTTGAAATTGATGATGCCGGCATTACGCTGAAAAAAGATATGCAATATGTAAGTAAAACTACGGGGAGTTTCGGTGTGTTCTACGATAGCTTTAACGGCTTGACCAGCCGGATCAATGCCCGTTTTATCGGGCCTCGTTTGGAAATGGACCGCTTTGCACTTCTGCGGCCGGATTATTCTTCTGATAATTATTATACACGCAAGGATTACACATTGGCCGACGAGATAATCCAACATTCAAACTACATGGTTTTTGACTATACGTTAGGGTATAAATTCAAAAAAGGATTTAGCATCCAAGGTTCTGTACTGAATGCTTTGGATGAAAACTATACGGAAAAGGATGGGTATAACATGCCGGGACGTAGTTTCCAGGTTAAAGTTGGTTATGCCTTCTAGTTCGTTGAATGGCTATCTTCCTCGATGAAGCATAGTTTCGCGATCTGAAAATGCTACCCTTGCACAGGCAAGGGTAGCTTTCGTATCTTGTGAAAACAAAAAAACACCAAATGAAACTAACCAAATTCCTTTTAGGCATGATGCTGATGTTGCTGATCGGCATGCCTGGCTTTGCCGGAAAAGCTAAATTTGTAACCGTTGAAATTAATTACGGGGAGCAAAAAGCTTCGGAAACCATCCGGGTTGAATGCGCCGGAACCATGACAGCCCTTGAAGCGCTGCAACACGCTGCCAAGGTAAAGACCCACCCGGTAGCAAATTATGTATTTGTGACCAGTATTAACGGGGTTGAAGCGGCGCGCGGCGAAATGGCCTGGTACTATACCGTCAATGGAAAAAAACCGAAAGTGGCCATCAACCAACCTGTAAAAGCGGGTGACACCATCAGCTGGCGTTTTGTGAAAGATGTTTGCTCGTGTACGGTAGATAAGAAACGATCAGTTTAAAGAAGTGCATAAGTACAGAGTTCTTATGTACATAAGTTTGTAAAAGCAATTTGTAAACTCACGACTCAATACTCATGACTCAAATAACTCTTGTAACCGGAGGCGCCCGGTCGGGCAAAAGCAGCTTTGCACAGCAAATGGCGGAGCAGCAGAGCGAACGGCCTGTATATTTGGCAACCGCCCGCATTTGGGACGAGGATTTTGCCCAACGGGTGCGCCGCCACCAAAGCGACCGCGACGAGCGTTGGGAAAATGTGGAAGAAGAAAAGCAACTCTCGAAGCACAACTTTTCAGGTAAGGTGGTTTTGCTCGACTGCATCACCCTCTGGCTGACCAATTTTTCCCATGACAGCGGCTACAAACTGGATGAAGCCCTGGACGCTGCCAAAGCCGAATGGCAACAGTTCATTCAGCAGGATATGGAACTGATTGTGGTGACCAACGAGCTGGGCATGGGCGTTCATCCCGAAAATGAAATGGCCCGCAAGTTTGCCGACCTGCAAGGCTGGATGAACCAGCACATCGCCGCGCAGGCAGATGCCGTTTACCTGATGGTGTCGGGCATTCCGGTGAGAATAAAGTAGCGAGACATGAGTAATGAGTCTTGAGACCGGAAAAACTCACTACTCGTGTTTTATTCCTCGCTACTGTTTAAACACAGAGTTTCATGGAGCATCAACAAGAAATAACAGCCCATGGCAATCTTCAACTCACGACTCGTTACTCATGTCTCACGACTTCCCAATTAAATGACTATTAATGACCATAAATGACAACCAAATGACTTCACTAAAAGACCAGCTTCAACACAAAATTGACCTGAAAACCAAGCCTACCGGGGCATTGGGCCAACTGGAACGCATTGCCCTGCAAATCGGGATGATTCAGCAAACACTTTCACCCGAGTTGAAAAATCCGGTCATGCTGGTATTTGCCGGCGACCATGGTTTGGCCGATGCCGGTGTGAGCCCGTATCCGAAGGAGGTGACCTGGCAGATGGTGTTGAACTTTTGTGCCGGTGGCGCCGCCATCAATGTATTTTGCAGGCAAAACGGCATCAACCTGAAAGTGGTGGATGCTGGTGTTGATTTTTACTTTCCGAAAGACATGCCGGTCATTAATGCCAAGGTGGATATGGGCACCAAAAACATGTTGGAAGAACCGGCCATGACCATTGAACAGTGCCTGGAGGCGATGACGCGCGGGGCAGAGCTGGTAAAGGCCGAAGCCGCCGCCGGTTGCAATGTCATTGGTTTTGGCGAAATGGGAATTGGCAACACTTCGGCCTCGTCGCTGCTGATGCACCGCTTTTTGGGATTGCCCATTGAGCAATGCACCGGACGTGGTGCCGGCATGGTGGGCGACAAGCTCGACTACAAAACATCAGTCCTGAAAACCGTTTCTGAAAAATATAACCCCACTTCGGTTGAGGAAACACTGGCAACCTTTGGCGGGTTCGAGATTGCCATGATGACAGGCGCCATTCTCGAAGCAAAAAGGCAGCAGATGGTCATCATGGTCGATGGCTTTATCACGACCGCGGCTACCTTAACAGCCATTCAATTTGACGCTTCGGTGCGCAACAACTGTATTTTCTGCCATGCGTCGGAAGAACAGGGCCATCAGCTGATTTTGAAACATCTGGAAGCCGAACCGGTACTAAGTCTGGGCATGCGTTTGGGCGAAGGTTCGGGCGCTGCGGTGGCTTATCCGGTCATCCAAGCAGCGGCAACGTTTCTGAACGAAATGGCCAGCTTCGAAGATGCCGGGGTTTCGAACAAGGAGGAATGTACTGAAGTACAACGTTCATAAGTACATAAGTTTTTTGAACTTGAAACTTGAAACCTGGAATTTGGAACCTGGAACTTGAAATTTATGAGAAATCAACTCAACCTCTTTTTGACAGCGCTGATGTTTTACACGCGCATTCCGGTGCCCAAAACGCTGGAGTACTCGCCCGAGCGGCTGAACCGATCAACACGCTACTTTCCGCTGGTTGGCTGGATCGTGGGTGGGCTGGGCGCGGCTGTTTTTTACGGGTTGAATGTCGTTTTGCCGCTTGAGCTGGCTGTTTTTCTCAGCATGATGGCCGCGATTTTTGTTACCGGCGCATTCCACGAAGATGGCTTTGCCGATTTCTGCGACGGCTTTGGCGGAGGCTACACCCGCGAAAAGATTTTCACCATCATGAAGGACAGCCGAATCGGAACCTACGGATCTATCGGACTGATCGGCATGCTGGGGACCAAATTCCTGGCGCTGCAAGCCTTGCCGGTTTACACCATTCCGCTGGCTTTGGTCGCCGGACATGCTTTTAGCCGCCTGATGCCGGTACTGGTCATTTTTACCAGCGCGTATTCGCGCGAGGACGAGCTGAGCAAAACCAAACCCATCGGCAAACGGGGCAAAATCTCCGATCTGCTGCTGGCGGTTGTTTTGGCCTTGGTCCCAATGGCTTTGCTGCCCTGGCAACTGATGGCTGTCGCGTTGCCGGTGTCGCTGCTCATGACCTTCCTGTTCAAAAAATACATCGAACGGAAAATTGGGGGCTACACCGGCGATTGCCTGGGCGCCTTGCAGCAACTGGTTGAAGTGTTGTTTTATTTGTGTTTGCTGGCGCTTGCAGGCAGAGCGTAGTTTGGAGAAGGGCTTACCATAGGAATTTCATTTTCAACATTGTACTTTTGCAAAAACGATTCATCATGGATAAAAAGGTATTACTGGATTCCACCATTAAAAAGATGAAACAGCTCCCGGAGGATAAAATTCGTGAGGTGAATGATTTTGTAGAGTTTCTGCTTCAGAAAAGGGAAGAGCATGTGTTGACGGAAGGAATTAAACAATTGAGTTCTGAATCCAAATCTTTCGGATTTTTGAAGGAAGAGGAAGAGATCTATACCGTGAATGATCTTAAACAGAAGTACAAATGAGAAAGGGAGATATTGTTCTGATCCCGTTTCCGTTTACCGATTTATCCGGAAGTAAAAATCGCCCGGCTGTTATTTTGATTGAATCGCCTAAAGATGTTACGGTTTCATTTATCACTTCTCAACTGAAATGGCGGGACGAACATGATTTGGCCCTTCAACCATCTCCTGAAAATGGTCTCAAACGTGAATCAATTTTGAAGCTTTCGAAAATTGCCACTTTAGACAAAGAGATTGTGCTTGGATGCCTGGGAAATTTAAACAGCAGTGAATTGGCAGAGATGAATCAGAAATTGATTGCGCTATTCAAACTGAATTCGGATTGAAAATGATTCTGCTCACCGCCATCCGCCACACCCGTGTTGCCGTCGCTCCCGGAATTTGCTACGGGCAGACTGATGTGTCGCTTGCCGACTCTTATCCTCAGGAACTCGAACAACTAAAAACGAAGCTCGACAGATTGACTTTCGACGCCGTGTTTTGCAGTCCGCTAACGCGTTGCCGCCAACTGGCCCAGGATTTATTTCCAGGGATGGCTATTCAGTTTGACGAACGCCTGATGGAGCTAAACTTTGGCCAATGGGAAATGCAACCCTGGGACGCCGTCAGCGAAACGGCGGAAGCGCAGGCCTGGTTTGCCGACTATGTAAATATTCGCACTCCCGGCGGCGAATCGTTCCGCGACCTGATTAACCGGACAGCTTCGTTTCTGCACGAACTGAAACAGCAGCAAACCGGTCGGGTGGCTGTGGTTGCGCATGGCGGCATCCTGCGGGCGCTGAATTGTTTGCTTAACCAAATCGCCCCCGGGGATGTCTTCCGGCAACAAGTGGACTATGGCGATATGCTGGAATGTGAGTTTTGATTCTGATGCAAAAACTTCGAAACTCTCCACCGATCGTGCAAGCAACAAAAACTACTTCACCGCTAATCAAAATGGTAACCCCGGTCCCAGTTATGCTGTATGATGCTGCGATATTGGTAGGGTTGCATGTGTTGATAGGCTTGGAAAAACTGGCTGAAGCTACTCTGCGACAGGTTCAGCATACGCCCGATTTCTTTAAACGTGAGGGACGTGTGCTCCAGCAAATCGCAAGCTGCCAGGCGCAGGTACTCGTTTATCCAATCGTGCGCGCTCATCCCCGACATGCAACGAATAGCCCCGTCGAACCGCCGCGGGTCGGCTCCCAGCATCCGGGCATATTGTGGCGCGGGCCGCTTGCCATATTTCAGAATCAAGCCGGCAAACAAATCCATGTAACTGTTCCCGGTGGGATGGTTTTCGCGGACAAAGTTCATGAGTTTGTGTTCGGTGGTCTTATCGGTTTCGTTCAGGCCGGCATAAACCTGTTGCGGGGTAATTGGCGGATATTCGTGCAGCATATGGAATGGTTTTTTCCCTTCAATTTACAGCGATTTTTTATCATTGTCAACATCTTCCTAAAATGTAGAGATCAACATTTAAAGAAATAGTACAAAGTGGTTAAATGTAGGTTTGATTATTTTAGAACTTCGTACAAGATGATTAAAAAAACAGACTGATATTTTAGGAAGATGTACAAGGTCATTAAAAATACATACCTTTTTTTTAGGAAAATGTAATAATTGATAAAATCTTGATCTGGTTTTTTTAGAAACTGGACAAGGACATTAGATTTTGGCTTTAAAGTGGAGCCCCTTTTAGGGATGGCTGGGGGAGTGTAAAGCAAACTCTGTCTGGTTGTTTTTATTAGATAACTCAAATTTACTTTTTTGTTGTCAACATCCAAATGCTTTATAGGAACCGTTTTCGGAACAGGCAAGGGCAGCGACCTTCGGG
>JBFXGM010000047.1:0-23365 GCA_050178015.1 Mangrovibacterium sp. | reverse complement strand
TCCGATCTCGGCCCGGGCGTGGGCGGAATGAACGAATGAGTGATGGCCAGTCCGGCCAGCAACGGTATGGCATAGTACAACACCGATCGCTTGGCTTGCTTGGTGAGTTCATAAACAATCGGGATGAGGATGATGAGGCCTACATCGAAGAAAACAGGGATGGCCACGATAAAGCCGGTCAGCACCAGCGCCCAGGAAGCGCGCTTCTCGCCAAACTTGCTGAGCAGGTACAGGGCAATCGACTCCGCCCCGCCCGACGACTCCAGCATCTGCCCGAAAATGGCGCCCAACCCAACCACTGTCGCCACAAAGCCCAGGGTACTGCCCATGCCCTCTTTCATGCTGTCGATGATCGGGCCAAAGTCCATCCCACTAATCAGCCCCACCACAATGCTGACAATCAGCAAAGCGATAAACGCATGGATTTTCAATTTCAACACCAGGAAAAGCAGCAGCAGAATGGCAAAGATTACGCCGCCCAACAGGAAGATTTCGTTCATGGTCGTTTGTTTGATTTAGCTTAGATGCATGAAAATAAATGAATTATTTACAGAAAAGCAACGGTCAAACCATCTTTACGGTCACTGACCTATCCATCAATCACCTACCGGTTACTTAATCCCGGTGATCTGCCAGCCAACGTCCTTCCTGCTGCCAGCGCCATCGCATCTCCATATTTACCCCGTTTATACTCTGTTTCTTCTCTGTATTTTCTGTATCTATAAACACAGAAGATATACAGAAGTAATACAGAAGTAATACAGAAGATACACAGAAGATCCGGAGATGGTAAGACGAAAAGCCGGATATGGATTGAATGTAACGATAGGTCGGGATGAAGAACACGTGACGATTCAGTTGCCTGGAAAAAAACATCCTCCCATGGATAGTTTTCCAAACAAATTCAATCAGTCCGTTGACAAGAAGTTAATTCCTGACGATAATGCCCCTTTAGAGATATCCCACCTCTTTAAAATGATAGTCGTGGATGGGGCCGTCCTGTTCCTGAATGCGGAGCTGGCCAATTTCGTTGATGCCGACAATCTTCCCGACATACCGGTGTTCTTCGTCCTGAAACGAATGCCACTCTCCGAAGCGGTACAATTTACGGAGGAACAATTCATCCAGTTGCTGATACTGACCATCCACCAACCATTGGTAATAAAAATCGATTTGTTTCAGCAATTCATCCAGGATTTCATCCAGCTGAAACTCCTCTCCGGTTAAGATGGCCAGCGAAACCGGATTGGGCGCATCCGAAAAAAACTGTTTCTGGTTGACATTCAACCCAATCCCGATTACACTCTGACATATTTGGCCATTCATGATGCCATTCTCGATCAGAATGCCGCAGATTTTCCGGTCTCCCACATAGATATCGTTGGGCCATTTTATTCTCACCCCGTCAACCAAGCGGCTGAGACAGCTCTCCAAGCCCAGGCAAACGACCTTCGAAAGAGCATACGTTTTATCGAGCGGTAAAAAAAACGGACGCATGAAGATGGAAAAGGTAAGATTTTTTCCGGGTTCGCTTTCCCACTTGTTTGCCAGGTGCCCGCGCCCGGAGGTTTGCTCGTATGCCAAAAAGACAGTACCCTCTTCTGTTTCATTTTCACGCACTTGACTGGTGGCATAGTTATTGGTACTTTCGGTGCTCCGAACCGAAATGATGGTATGGCCGATGGATCGGGACATAAGTTTTTGAAATTTTTAACAAATGATCGTAAACTATTTTTTTCATCCTCAGGTTATTACCCAAGACTGTTTTAACGGTCAAAATAAACGAAAAAATTTATCTTTGTATTCCTAAAAAGAATTTATGAGTATAACGCCAAAAGAGAGGGACACACAAATACTGCTTAATGCCATTATTGAAGGCATTGAACGAAAAAAAGGATTAGATATTATCAAAATAGATTTAACAAAAATAAACCACTCCGAATGTAGTTATTTCATCATCTGCCATGGGAATTCCACCACTCAGGTGGATGCGATTGCCCACTCGGTAGAAGATACGGTGGAAGAACTGAGCGGAGAACAAGCCTGGCACAAGGACGGTTACAAAAATTCGATCTGGATACTGCTGGATTATGCCGATGTGATGGTGCATGTATTTCAGCATGAGGCACGAAATTTTTACGACATCGAGAACCTGTGGGCCGACGCAGCAATTGAAGAAATTAAAACAGAAAATTAAGAAATAGATGACTAAAAAAACAAATAAAAGCAAGAAGAATTCCAACCTGGGCAACTTCAGTGGCGGTATGAAACCGCCAAAATTCAACCCTTACTGGATTTACGGGATCGTGATTATCGTATTCCTGGGCATTCAGTATTTCAGCTTTGGCGGGGGCCCCGTTGAAACCAACTGGCAGGAAGTTAAAAACACCATGCTCAAGAACCACGATATTGAAAAAATTGTGGTGGTCAACCGCGAAGAAGCCCAAATTTACCTGAAAGAAGACAGCTATGCCGACTATGCCGATAAACTGAACCAGGGATTTAATACACCCTCGAAGTTTGGGCCGCATTATTTTTTCACCATTGGGTCGGTGGAAACCTTCGAAGACAACCTGCGCAGTGCCCAGGCCGACTTTAACGATTCCGACCGTATTTCCCTGGAATATAAAACCGTACACAACTACTTCAGTGAAATCCTGGGATGGATTTTCCCCTTCCTGATTATCATTGGCATTTGGTGGTGGATCTTCCGGCGCATGAGTAAAGGCGGCGGCGGTGGCGGCGGCGCAGGCAACATCTTCAGTGTAGGAAAATCGCAGGCCAAAATCTTTGATAAAGACTCACGGGTAAATACGACCTTCAAGGACGTGGCCGGACTGGCCGAGGCCAAACAAGAAGTGGAAGAGATTGTTGAGTTCCTGAGAAACCCGGCCAAATATACCAAGCTGGGTGGAAAAATCCCCAAGGGCGCCTTGCTGGTTGGCCCTCCGGGAACCGGTAAAACCCTGCTGGCCAAAGCCGTAGCCGGCGAAGCCAATGTTCCGTTCTTCTCCATGTCGGGTTCCGACTTTGTGGAAATGTTCGTAGGTGTTGGGGCCTCGCGTGTGCGCGACCTGTTTAAGCAGGCCAAGGAAAAAGCGCCCTGCATTGTATTTATTGATGAGATTGACGCCATTGGCCGCGCCCGTGGCAAAAACCCGAACATGGGCTCGAACGACGAACGCGAAAACACGCTGAACCAGCTACTTACCGAGATGGATGGTTTCGACACCAACTCGGGGGTGATCATCCTGGCGGCCACCAACCGGGCCGACATTCTGGACCGCGCCCTGATGCGCGCCGGCCGTTTCGACCGCCAGATCCATGTGGAGCTGCCCGACCTGAACGAGCGTCGCGAAATCTTCCAGGTTCATCTGCGCCCCATCAAACTGGCCGACGAGGTGGAAGTCAACTTCCTCTCCAAGCAAACTCCCGGCTTCTCGGGCGCCGACATTGCCAACGTATGTAACGAGGCTGCCCTGATTGCCGCCCGCCGAAACCGTAATAAAGTAACCAAGCAAGACTTCCTGGACGCGGTGGACCGCATCGTTGGCGGGCTGGAGAAGAAAAATAAAATCATCTCGAAAGACGAAAAACGCCGTATTGCCTATCACGAAGCCGGGCACGCCACCATCAGCTGGCTGCTGGAACATGCCCATCCGCTGGTGAAAGTGACCATTGTTCCGCGTGGCAAAGCGCTGGGCGCCGCCTGGTACCTGCCCGAAGAACGCTCCATCACCACCAAGGAGCAACTGTTGGATGAAATGTGCTCCGCCCTGGGCGGACGCGCTGCCGAACAGCTCGTATTCGGGACCATCTCGTCGGGCGCCCAGAACGACCTGGAGAAAATCACCAAGCAAGCCTATGCCATGATCAGCATCTTTGGCATGAGCGATAAAGTGGGGAACGTAAGCTTTTACGATTCAACCGGGCAAACCGATTTTGGCTTTACCAAGCCGTACAGCGAAAAAACAGCCGAACTGATTGATGCCGAAGCAAAAGAGCTGATTGAAACTCAATATCAGCGGGCCTTACAGGTATTAAAAGACCACCAGGAAGGACATAAAATGCTGGCAGAAAAACTGTTGGAAAAAGAAGTGATCTTTGGCGAAGACCTGGAAACGATCTTTGGGAAACGCCCATGGGCCAAAGAAGAACAACTTGGCGATAATGGCAACGGAGACAAAATTGAAACACCAGCCGCCATTTCCCAACCGAAAGAAACTGAAGAAACCCACTAAACCGACGCCTATGTCATCGCGGGAAAACATACTCGGCCGACTAAAGAAGGCCGCAGAAAAAAGAAACGCACCAACTGCAGAGCAGCCGGATTTTGAATCGCCCATTTACCTGCAAACGGATAAAAGCCTGGCAGACTGGTTTCAGGAAAACCTGGAACTGGTTGCCGGAAAAGTCCTTCGTCCCAAAAACCTGCTGGAAGCCGTGGCCCTGATCAAGCAACTCGCCGCTGAAGAAAACCTGGAACGGATTTTTTGTTCCGACCCGGTTTTACAGCAGGCACTGAAGGGACAGGTAGCCTTTCAAGACGATGCCGATGAGTTTATCCAATTACAGGCCGGCATCACACCCTGCGAGTTTCTGGTGGCCCACCTGGGCTCGGTGATGGTCAGCTCGGCAGGCGCTTCGGGCCGAAGGTTGCACGTTTTCCCGGAAACCCATCTGGTAGTGGCTCACACAAGCCAGCTGGTCGCCCATCTGGATGATGCACTGGAACAGTTGCAGCAGAAATATAACGGGAACCTGCCTTCCATGGTCACCAACATCACCGGCCCCAGCCGCACGGCTGACATCGAAAAAACGCTGGTGATGGGCATGCACGGGCCCAAAAAATTATTCGTACTTTTATGCGACGAACCGTTTTAATCTAACCAAATGGAAGAAGACTTTGTACTGGTTTTTACCACGGCCGAAACGTTTCAGGCTGAAATTGCCCGGGAAATTTTGGAGGACAATGACCTTCGCTGCGTAGTGCTGAACCAACATGATTCCATGATCCCATCGATCGGTGAGATCGAAGTTTATGTGCAAAAAGATGACCAGGAACTGGCCCTGGAAATACTCAAAAAGCTGAAGCATTGAAGAACCTGATCACGCGCTCGCTGACCGGAATTGTATTGGTTGCTGCCATCCTTGGGAGTCTGTTGCTAAGTAAATTTACATTTGCAGGCTTGTTTGTTGTGCTGCTGCTGGGATGCCTGACCGAGTTTTACGGACTCCCGGCCACTGCGGGATTACGGCCAAACCGTATCCTTGGGCTGTCAATTGGCGGCCTCACTTTTATTCTTTCCTTTTTGATCGCATCCGGCAAGTTATCACCGGTTTTTTACCTGCTAATTTCCCCCTTGCTTCTGCTTGTTTTCATGGCTGAAATGTACCGGCAGAGCGAGGTTTCACTACAAAATATCACCACCACCATCACCGGCATCTTTTATGTGGCCGTGCCTTTCAGTCTGGGAAACTTTTTGGTTTTTGATTCGGCCGGAACCTATTCGCCCAAGCTGATGATTGCCCTGTTGATTATCATTTGGATGTACGATTCGGGCGCCTACCTGTTTGGTGTAAGCTTTGGCAAACACCGCCTGTTTGAACGAATTTCACCTAAAAAATCATGGGAAGGAGCCATTGGCGGCACCTTTTTATCGCTGGGAGCAGCCTACGTTCTGTCCCTGTACATTCCTGCCATCAGCCTGCCCCACTGGCTGGCCATTGCCTTTCTCACAGTGGTGGCTTCCACCTTTGGCGACCTGTCCGAATCGATGCTGAAACGACAGTTTGGCATGAAAGACAGCGGGAACTGTTTCCCCGGCCATGGCGGCCTGCTCGACCGTTTCGACTCCCTGCTGTTTGCCATTCCTGTTTTTGTGTTTTACCTGAAGGTGATCATTGGTTATTGACCGAATCTTCTCACCTGCTTCCCTCTCAACAATCGGAAACCGGAAATTTAGCCGGAACAATCCCTGCTTCTGAACGTAAAATTCAGTACTTTTGCACGCGTAAAAAAAATAAGATCATGATATTTCATCCCGCGGGAAAAAAAATTATTCGCAACACCGTTGTGGTGGTGCTTGCCCTTAACCTGATCGGTTGGCTGTTTATCACCACCTCGTTCTTCAGCAGCATGCTGACGCTGGCCACGCTGGTTTTGCTGGTGCTGGTACTACAGTTTTTTCGTTATCCGCACCGACCGGTAACGACCAACGAAAAGCTCATTTTAAGTCCGGCCGACGGAAAGATCTGTGTCATTGAAGAATGCGAAGAAAAAGATTACCTGAAAACCCGCTGCCTGAAGGTTTCCATTTTCATGTCGCCGCTGAACGTGCATATCAACTGGGTGCCTGTACCCGGAACCGTTACTTTTCTGAAACACAAGGAAGGTGAGTTTTATGCTGCCTTTAAAGATAAATCGGCCGAAGAAAACGAACGCTTCTGCACATCCATCCGCTTAAACGACGGGCGCGAAATTATGGCCACCCAGGTTGCCGGAGCCGTGGCCCGCCGCATCCTCAACTTCCTGAAAACCGGACAGGCCGTTACCCAAGATCTGGAAATGGGCTTCATCCGTTTCGGGTCGCGCGTTGACCTGTACCTGCCTACCGACACCAAACTGAATGTCAAGCTGGGACAAAAAGTAACCGGATCACAAACCATCATTGGAGAGTTGAGCTAATGAACAAGCTGAGCAGTTACTTTTTTTGGGTGCCCAACTTTATCACGGCGCTAAACCTGGCAGCCGGCAGCATGGCTGTTTTCCTGGGCATTGAAGGTCAGCTGGCCTGGGCCGCCATGTGCATTGGCGCTGCTGCCGTGTTTGATTTTCTGGACGGAATGGCAGCCCGCCTGCTGCATGCCTATTCCGAAATTGGCAAACAACTCGATTCGCTGGCCGACCTGGTATCCTTTGGACTGGCCCCTGCGGCCATCCTGATGAGCCTGCTGCAACTGGCCATGTTTGGCGACATCCGGCCCCTGGCACTGATCGAAGCATCGCCCTTACAATGGGTATTTTTGCTTTCGGTGTTGCTGGTACCCATTGCCGGTGCGTTCCGCCTGGCCAAGTTCAACCTCGACACCCGGCAAAGCGAGAACTTTCTGGGCCTGCCCATTCCGGCCAACGCCTTGTTTTACGCATCGCTGGCCCTGGTTGTGGAACTGGGAAACCACCCGGCCATCAGCAAAGCCATCCTGAGCCGTTTTAATTTGCTCACCATCATGGTCCTACTTTCGGCACTGATGATTTCGGAGCTGCCCATGTTTTCGATGAAAGTCAAGCACCTGAAATGGCAGGGCAACCAAGTCCGCTTCCTGTTTGCCGGACTCTGTTTCGTGTTACTGCTTACCCTGAAAATATATGCCTTTCCGCTGATCATCATCAGCTACATCCTGATCGCCGTGGTCTCGAAACTGGCGTATTGATCCCGTGTCGCTGCACTCTTGACATAGCGTCATACCGCCAGGCAACTGCCGGATCGGTATGTCCTTACCGATGAGGCCCTGAAACAAGTTCAGGGTGACACAATCAAAACCGTATAGCGCTGACACGAAACTAATCGCGGTTACCCTACTTCCTGCCGGATCAGCAAATACGTGTAACCAACGTAGGCTAACAAAAGAATGGCTGCCTCCCAGCGGTCGAGTTGCTTGCGGCCCCCGGTAAACATGGCCAGGAACAAAAACAAGGTACCCCCCGCCAGCACGTACAAATCGGTATTAAACGAAGCCTGAAAGCTGATTGGCCGGATCAATGAGCTCACCGACAGGATCAGAAAAATATTGAAAACATTGGATCCGATGATGTTGCCAACTGCAATATCAACGTTCTTTTTTAACGCGGCCACCACCGAGGTCATCAGTTCGGGCAGGGAGGTGCCCAAGGCGACAATGGTCAGGCCAATAATCTTTTCGCTCACGCCCAGCATACGGGCAATTTCAACAGCGCCGGTCATCACCATCTTCCCGCCGCCCACCAGGCCACCAATGCCAATCAGTATAAATAAAGCGATCTTCAGGTTCGACAGGTGTTGAAGGTGCAAATCGGCATGAATGACATCCGACTTAATTTCTTTATACACATAAAACAGAAAGGAAACGAACAAGACCATCAAGAGCAGTCCGTCGATGCGCGATAGCAAAGACGAATGATCGAAGGCAAAATCGTTGGCCAGCACAAACAACACCATGATGGCCCCAAACGAGATGGGAATTTCTTTCCAGGCCGTACTCGATTTTACGGCCAGAGGCGTAATCAGCCCTGTGATTCCAAGAATAACAAACAGGTTAATATTGTTGCTGCCGATCACATTTCCAAAGACCAAATCGGGCTTATCGTTAAACGAAGCAATGGCATTCACCACCAATTCGGGCGCCGAGGTTCCAAACGCGACAATGGTGAGCCCAATGGCCAAATCCGAAATATTGAACTTCTTGCCGAGCGCCGACGCGCCTGTGATTAACCAGTCGGCCCCTTTAATCAACAACACAAAACCTCCAACTAAAAGCAAAACCTGTAGCAGCATCTTATCATTCTGAATTTACGGCCAACAATGTTGTCTTTAAACATCACGGCATGGATTATTATTTAGACCTCTTTACCAAGAACAAAGGCCCAAAAATAGATATTAGCAGCTAATTAAAAAAGGAGTGCCGGATTATTCGCCAAACCTGTACCCAATCCCGGATTCCGTAATCAACAAAGTTGGTTTGGCAGGATTGTCTTCAATTTTCTTCCTAAGCTGTGCAATAAAAACGCGGAGGTATTGAGTTTGTCCACGGTAGCTATACCCCCAAATTTCCTTTAATAAAGACTGATGGGTCAATACGCGCCCCTGATTCTTTGCCAACAAACACAATAGGGAAAATTCAGTGGAGGTAAGTCTCACGATCTCGTTGTTCTTTTTTACAATGTGATCAGCAATTTCAATACTGAGAGGCCCTATTTCCAACACGGGTTTATCTTGCTTTTCCTGCGAGAACCGAATAGCATTGCGTATCCTGGCAAGCAGTTCACCACTTCTGAAAGGTTTGGTCAGGTAATCATTTGCACCGTTGTCCAACGCAGTTACAATATCTTCTTCGGAATCCCGAACAGAAAGAACAATAACCGGTTTCGAAAACCACTCCCTGAGCTTTTTCAAAATTTCTTGTCCATCGAGATCAGGTAAGCCTAAATCCAGAATAATCAGGTCCGGATGGTGAGTAGCAGCATCGACCAAACCGTCTTTCCCGTTAGCCGATTGTATAACTTGATAACCATGCGCAGAAAACGTGATTTCCAGCAAACGACGAATCTGCAACTCATCATCAATAATCAATATGGTTTCATTTTCTTTCATAGCGTTTCTGCTGTCAACTCTTCAATTTCTGGATTTCCGGAAGGGACACAAATTTTGAATACGGCGCCTCCATTTTTCCTGTTCCCAACGGTAACGGTCCCCTGGTGGGCTTCAACAAAACCTTTTACGATTGACAATCCCAGTCCCAAACCTCCTGAGATACTCCCCTTCACCCTAAAAAATTTCTGAAATACATTATCTAATACCTCGCTGGGAAATCCGGGCCCCCGATCCATAACACGGATCATCAAACAATTCTCCTGGTGGCTAATTTCCAATTCAATATCAGAAGCAGCAGGAGCCAATTGACAAGCATTCAATAACAAGTTATATAAAACTTGCTCCATTAACCCAAAATCAATTTTCACCAAGGGCATATCCTCGGCAATTGAAATCCGCAGGTTAAAGGGCAGCAACTCGTCTTTCATTTCCCCGGTCACCTTGTTGATCAGGTCATTTATATCGTACCAATCGAGCCTGACCGAAATTCTCCCGCTTTCAAGGCGCGACATGTTCAGCAGATTCTCGATCAACCGGTTTAAGCGGACGGAGGCCGTGAATATTTCATTGTAAAGAGCAGTCTGTACATTTCCGGTATGTGTTGAAGAAAGCAACGTATCGGAAGCTCCCATAATTGTGGCCACCGGAATTCTCAACTCGTGAGAGATGGAACTAAAAAGGGTTTTATACAGCTTGTCCGATTCATCCAGAAAGCGGGCCTTCTTTGCCAACTCGCCCAAAAACTCTCGTTCAAGGCTATTCGAAATTTGGACCAGGAACGCATCCCAGAAAGCATAAATATCCCCGGTGAAATATCCCTCAAGTTTAACCGCAACCACTCCTGGCTTTAGGCTCACTCCGTACAATGGGAAAAATGTATAATTTACAGGTGAATGTGGATCAACATATTTACCGGCTATTTTTGAATGTTCAAAGGCATAAACTGCCGTAGAATATTCGTCCGGAGGGAGTTTTATTTCCTTCTGCAGACGGCCGGAAGATATGAGGATATTATGCCCATCCTGTAAAATGAAAAACGGGTCAACTGAAAACTGTTTTTTTAATTGGTTGACGGCAACAGCAAGTACCTCATCAATTCCACTGGAGTGAGAAAGCTCTTTGGTAAGCTGGAACAAAGCATTGGTTCTCTCTTCCCTGGTTCGTGCCAAGCTTTCCTGTTTTCGCACCCGTACCGAAAAAACCCCGTTGAGAAACGCAATGATAAAGAACATTCCAAACATCAGAATATCTTCGGTCTTGTCAATATGAAATGTATAATGCGGGGGGATAAAAAAGAAGTTCCAAACCAGGGAGCTAAGCGTTGAAGCCAGAAAAATCGGGCCTATCCCCATAAAAGTAGCCAATAGGGTCACCACGAACAACAGGATGTATGACACTACATGGTACCCCTGGCCAACAGAGAGTGGAACACACAACAACGCTGTTGCCCCGATGACCATGATGGCAAGGATGTATTGGTTTACCTGTGCCATAAACTCCGGAAAAGACTTGTACCGATTCTTTCTTTTTTTATCCATTTTTGACTTCTATAATGCAAATCTAACAGCAAACCCTGATATTCTCCCATAAGACAGGATCATTATATTTTTTTGGGACTGGTTCCCCAAACCAACGCCCGAATCAAAGCAAATACCGGCAATATCTCCAACCGACCGGTCCACATTTGAAAAATATATATTAATTCCAAACCAAGAGGCATATCCGGTGAAGTAATCCCGGATGATAATCCTACCGTTCCTTGTGCAGAGGCTGATTCGAACAAGGCATCCACAAACGAATATTCCTCGCCAACAAATAACATCGTTAGCAGGGATGAACCAATCATGAGCAGAAAGAACATCATGGCAAATGCGGCTGCTGTTGAGAACTCCTCGTTCATTTCTTCGGGCAATACAGACCTGCCATTGAACTTGATAGATTTAACGGTATGTTCCGATAAAAAGGTTTTGTTTACCTGCCAACGTAGCCCTTTAGCAATCAACAGCGCCCTTATCATTTTTATCCCGCCAACAGTTGCCCCCGAAGCACCGCCAACAAACATAGCTGTACTGACTATAAAAACCACCGGCAACCAGTTCCACGCGCCAATATCAGAAGTTTGCCATCCGGTGGTTGACATCGCACTGATAAATTGAAATGTTCCTTCCCTGATTGGTTCCGGCACCAGTTCGGCACGAAAAAGTAAAACCGATTGAATGATGCTCCCAACCAAAAAGGCAAAGATCAGCCAACGGGTTTGAATATCCTTCCAAAACTCACTGAATTTCCGCTCGAATATGAGCTTGTAATAAAAAGGTATGGAGAAAGCACCCAAAATCATCGGTAACAGGTATAACACGTCCATCTTTAATGAATGGTAACCGGCAATGCTATCATCAAGCGTACTGAAACCACCAGTTGACTGTCCGGCCATAGCATGGTTTATGGAATCGAATATATTCTCAGCCCAGGGATAGTCGGGCAAAATCAGACGGGTTCCGACAATCAGGTACACAGCAGAGAATACAGTTACCAGCAAATATACTTTCCAAATCGACCGGGCTGTTTCAATTACCCGGGGCTTCAGCTTCTGTCCGCTGGACTCCGAGCCGTATAATATAAGCGCACTTTTACCGGACATGTGCTTGAAAACGGCAAGCACCATGACGATAAACCCTGCACCGCCAAACCACTGTGCCAACGACCGGTAAAACAATACCCCTTTCCCAACCGAAGGTTCATGGACTGCCATAGAAAGACCTGTAGTCGTATAGGCACTCATACTTTCAAAGAAACAGTGAAGAAAGTTCCGAAAATACATCAGACTTGAGAATGTATAATCCGCTCCTTCCGGAATAAAACGATCCATGAACTCCGCTGGTGTAATCCAGGCAATAATAAAAAACGGCAAGCCGCCCATAACGGTAATCCCCAACCATCCCCAGGCAGAAATAATCAGAGCTTGGCTGTAATGAGGCTCTGCGCTCTCACGGAAGCCGAAATACAATGCGGCTCCTATCGCCAGAGATATAACAGATGACAATAAAAAACCTGCTGCTGAATACCACTCCGAATACCCTGCTGCCACAATTGCCGGGATAAAAACAATCATACTTAGCAATATAAATAAGCTCCCGGATTGCTTTAAAACTACTTTAACAGTCCCATTCCCCATCGTTCTAAACTTTTTCTCTCATTCATATTCTTATCTATCATTCGTATAAAAAGGCCAAACAAACATGGCCACTAAGGGATAAACCCCAACACGGCCGGCAAGCATAAGGACTATTAAAATCACCCGTCCCATTTCAGGCAGCTGATTCACACTCAGGTCATGCCCGAAAGTCGTTAGCGCCGAGATAACCAAAAACGCTGATTTCTTCATTTCAACACCAATGAGCGAGAACAAAACAATCCCGGCCAAAGTAATCATCGCCAATAGGATCATGTAAGTAAGGACGGATTGATTTACCTGGTAGGTTATGTTCTTTCTGTTATACCTGACCTCACATTCCTGTTTAGCTGAACCTTGATCAACCAGGTTTTTGAACGCCATTCGGCTATTTCTAAGAAAAATCAAAAACCGCGACATCTTCACCCCTCCGGTGGCAGAACCGGAACACCCACCGATTACCAATCCTAAAGACAGGAAAAACAAAGCAGTTCCCGGCCACGATAAATAATCAACCGTCGAGTAACCGGACGTCGTAATAAATGAGATAACTTGAAAAGCGCCATGCCTGACTGCAGGTTCAAAAGAACTCTTGGTTTCAAAATAAAGTAAGCCGGAAATTATCAACGTTACAACAGCAGAAACAAACACATAAACGCGAACCTCTTCGTGGCGTTTGAGGATATTAAGCCGTCCTGTCATCAGAAACCGATACAAAAAATAACCAATCCCGGACAGGAACATAAAAAACATCATAACATACTGAACGTAAGCAGAACAGTCCTGCACACTTCTCTTTAAAGGCGAAAAACTACCAGTGGAAACAGCGCCAAATGAATAGCACATACTATTAAACAAGTTTATCTCTCCCAATGACAGCATGAAAGTTTGCAGAATTGTCAAGCCCAAATATACCAGGATAATCTGGTTGAGAATATAGCTGAAATGACGGGGTTTACGTCCAAGTTGCAAGGATTCAGCGCAGAAGATTTTATCGCCACCAATATTAGCAGCGGGCAGCACAAAATTCAACATAAAGAGTGATACCAAACCACCTGACCAATGCGTTAAACTTCGCCAAAAAAGAATGGATTTGGGCAAACATTCCACGTCTTCCAGCACAGTTGAACCAGTTGTAGTAAATCCGGATGCAGATTCGTAAACAGCGTTCACAAATGACGGAATAGTGTTACTTACCAAATAAGGTACCGTTCCGCTCAAAATAAGAAAAAACCAAGCTAAAAGGATGCCCGCAAATATCTTCGGAATGTTGCCATTCATTTGATTTCGCAGAACCGGAAACCTGGACATCAATACTCCAGCAACAAGAAAAAACAAACCGGGGAGCATAAAAGGGATCATGGACTCTTGATAAATAAAGGACACAAGGACACATAATAAAAAAGACAATCCTTGAAACATCAGCAAGAAGCCAAATATGACACCAATATTTTCAAAGTTCTTAAAATACATAGGATTGAATTATCAATATTTCTCACCAAACACAAAGCATTACATGAGCCAGCAGGCTACCACCTGAAAAAAGACCTTCAATCCCTCAAATCTCTTAAATACCTAACCAGCAACACGATTGCACCAATCACAACAAATAGAAGGATCAACGCAACCAGAACAAAACCTACAACATGAATTGTGTCCATACCCATAATCTTTAACGTCCAATTACTAGTACGCAAAATTGTACGGAATTCCATTAAGACCGTATAAGGAAAACAAACAGAAGTATAAGGATTATATAAATATTCGCAAAAACAGGATCAAGAAACAAAAAGATATTTCCCGCCCCCTTTGGGCCGATTTTAGGATGTGAATTGTTCGTTAGATCATGATTCTTTTTATGTCACCCATTCTTCCGGCAATAATCAGGATGTCCCCCTCCAACAGTGGCCGTTGCGGATCAAAATGAAAGTCAATGGTGTAGGCTTGCGGATGCAATGAAATAATCCGTTGGGAACGCGAAAGGGTTTTTATCGCCACCAATTTCAGGTCAAATCGTTTTTCCAGATCAATCACCTCCAGGCTATGCCCCCTGTATCTTTCAGGAACATAAAGTTCGGCAATCACATTTTCGGAATCCAGCTCTGTAATTCTCAAGGCATTTTTCAACTGTAGAATCGAACTGACTGAAAAGGCGGTTTCCTCTTCGGGGAGTACAATTTCTTTTATACCCATCTGGGTGAGTATATTTTGATGAATGGGACTGATCGCCCGTCCAATGATCCGGGACACATTCAGATTTTTTAAGATCGCCAGGGTCAACAGCGATGAACCTACGTCTTCGCCAATGGCCACCACCACGGCATCGGCTTCCTCCAAAGGAAGTGATTTCACCGCCGCTTCGTTTGTCGTATCCATTTCCATCACAATGCTCACCTCGTCTTTCAGTTCCTCAATCCGCTCGTAGCGATGATCAATTCCAATCACTTCATGCCCCTGTTTGGTCAGCAGGACGGCCAATTTCGAACCAAAATAACCTAAGCCGATAATAATGAACTTCATGGTCAACAGTTTGATCAGTTAATAATAAAATCCTGTTTTGGAAAACGGTGATACCGCTTTCTATCCGATATAAAAAGTCCGGTTAGCACGGTCAGCGGCCCCAATCGGCCCACAAACATCAGGACGATAATGGTCATTTTCCCGGTTTCGCCCAGGGTTGAAGTGTTTACCAAACTGAGGCCCACCGTTCCGTATGCAGAAAAGCTTTCAAAAAGCAGCCGAACCGGATCTTTTGCGGGTTCAACCATCAAAAGGACAAAAAAACCGATAAAAATCACCAGGACCGAAAGGATAATGACCACCAAAACCCGGTAAAGAGTTTCCGTTCCGATTTCGCGGTTCCGGATTTCGACCAGATTCCGTCCACGAACAAAATCATAAGATGTTTTCAGGGCCAGCGCAAAGGTAGTGGTTTTAATACCGCCACCTGTTGATCCGGGAGAAGCTCCCACCCACATGAGAAACACCATCAGAAAAATGGTTGGGTACGACCAGGCAGAAATGTCAACCACATTAAAACCGGCAGTACGGGCGCTCACGCTGCCAAAAAAGGCAGTCAACCACCGGTCAGATTCAGTGCTCCTATTCAAACTACCCTGGTTCTCGAGCCAATAATAAGCAACAGTACCCAAGAGTAACAAACATGTGGTAGTAACCAGCACAATCCGATGCCCGGTGTTGCCTCCTGAAGAAGCTTGTTTCACTCGCTGTACATTGAATAAACCCGTCAACCGGACCAGCTTCACACGCAAATACGAGAACAGGAACAACAACACCGGGAAACCCAATCCGCCAACTATAATCAGCCAGGCAACAACCCATTTCAGCATTCGGTTCTTTTCGACCGCTGCAGTGCTTAAGCCCTCCGAAAGCGTGGAGAACCCAGCGTTGCAGAAGGCCGAAACTGCATGGAAAACCGAAAAAAACCAGGAATTTTCCACCTCCCCCGGCTCCAGACTGGTGTAGATCAGGAAAGTCCCTGCTGCCTCCAACAGAAATGTAACACCTATAATCAGGATAATGATCCGGAACAAGCCCCCCAGCGAATCAGAAGACAGCATTTCGCGCACCAGCACATGATCCCGAAACGAAGCCGATCCGGTAAATATGTATCCGAAGAATGCGGTAAAAGTCATAATACCAAGTCCTCCCAGCTGTATAAGCCCCAGGATGATGGCCTGCCCTAAGGGGGTATAGGCCGATGAGGTGTCCACCACAATCAAACCGGTAACACAAACAGCACTGGCCGAGGTAAACAAAGCATCGAGATAAGAAACCGGCTCAGCCTGCGCATTGGGCATCATTAACAAACCGGAACCAATCAGGATGACCGATAAAAAACTCAGCACAAATAAAAGGGCCGGTGCAATACGTACCGAATGGATCACCCGGAACAGATGGTACATCTCGGACAATACAAGCAGGATAACATACAGATTGAGCAACACAAAGTCTGTTCGAATCACCGAATACGATACCGACTCGATCCTGAATCCGGCCAATTCCGTATGAAGCCACACCCCCGCCACCAATAATCCGGCATCAATAATCCAACGGATCCGCTTGCGTTTTTTTAAGGTTAAAAAGTCGGGGACATATTTCAGCAGAAATAGCCCGTAAAAAACATCTTTGAAAAAGCTGACACTTGGGTGAAACTCCTCGTGCCCGGGAAAACCGATTTGAACAATGAAGAATGTAAGATAAACCAGCGATAGCAGGAAGAAGAAAAACCGGCAAACCTTCACTGCCATTCGGGCAAAAACCCGGTAGTAATCCTGAAACAGGAACAGCCGTTTGAAAGTCTTTTCTTTTAGTTTGAAAAATGTCTTGCCCATGGTTCAACCGTGAACTTTAGCTAACAAATTACCACTAATTTTCCCAAAACCAAGGGGTAAAGAGCATGATGACCGTATAAATTTCAAGCCGTCCCAAGATCATGAACACCGTCAAGGTAATCTTGGAGAGCTCGGACAGATGGGCAAAATTACTTGCGGGGCCAACCGTTCCCAGGCCAGGGCCAATGCCGCCCATTGCTGTGGCGATCGAACTGGCCGAAGTGGCAATGTCGGAGCCCAACAAAATCATGATCAGGCTTCCGAACAGAAACAGCATCAGGTACCACATAATGAAAGTCAGGATGCTGTTGTTGTCTTCATAACTGACGGCCCGCTGATTGATGCGCAATGGAATGACAGCCTTGGGCGAAATAAGTTTACGAAAGGCATGGTTTACATTTTTCAGGGCCACCATGTGCCGCGCCATCTTGATGCCCCCGGCTGTTGAGCCCGTGCTTCCTCCAAAAAACATCAAAAAGAAAATCACGACCCAGCCAATGGTTGGCCACAGTAAATAGTCGGCTGTGGCAAAGCCGGTACAGGTTACGATGGAAACGACCTGAAAAAAGGATTCGCGGAAAGCCAGCTCCAGGTCGCGGTCGGTATGGAGATACAGAAATGCCGTCACAAAGAGTCCGGCCACCAGAATAACCCCCAAATAAAAACGCAGCTCTTCGTTTTGTTTTATCTTTTTGAATTCGCGCTTCACCGCATAATAATGGATGACAAAGTTGGTTCCCGAAAGCACCATAAAAACCGTGACCACATACTGAAGATAGGGCGAATAACCGGCCAGGCTGGTATTTTTCGGAGAAAAACCACCCGTGGCCACTGTGCCGTAAGCGTGGCAAACACTCTCGTACAGGTTCATCCCGCCCAATAACAGGAAAACCACTTCGAACAAGGTAAGCAGCAAATAGATGTACAACAGCCGCAGCCCCACCGACTTGATTCGCGGATGTATTTTTTCCTGAAACGACGATTCGAGCGTAAACAGGTTGTACCCCCCGATATTCAGGGAGGGCATGACCACGATGACCAACACGATAATCCCCAGGCCGCCAATCCAGTGCGTCATGCTTCGCCAGTAGAGGATGGATTTTGGCAAGCTTTCGATATCCGTAAGAATGGAGGACCCGGTGGTGGTAAAGCCGGAGACCGACTCAAAAAAAGCATCGGTAAACGAAGGAATGGCCTGGCTGAACAAATAAGGCAAGGCCCCAACCAGCGAAATAATCAACCACGACAAGGAAACCGACAAATACGCTTCGCGGCGCGAAAAGGTATCAATTTCGTGCCTTCCTCCCAGGGAATACAGCAAGCCGGATACAAAAAGCGCAATGAATGCCGTAAATATAAAAGGCGAAATGGCCTCGCCGTAAATCAAAGCCAGCGGAATGCAACTGACCAGGGCCATGGCCGAGATAAACAAAATCCGCATCAACAAGTGGAAAACAACTTTAAAATTCATGCCCTCTTTCTTTATTCTTTCGTTTCAACATCACTTTTTTCATCCATTCATTCACTGAATCCATCATCATCTGCCAACCTAAAACGGGGCCTTATAAACCGGCAAACTAAAGTAAAACCGGCTTCCTTGTCCGGGTTCACTCTCCACCCAAATATCGCCAAACTGCTTGGTGATGAATTCTTTGGAAATGGCCAACCCGAGTCCTGTCCCTTTAGGCCCGGAGCCCGGCACGCGAAAGAACTTTTCAAAAATCTGCCGCAGGTACTGTTCTTCGATGCCCGGCCCGGAATCCTGCACCATAAACCGGACGGCTTGGTTCACCACCTTCACCTCAACCTGTATCTGAGTGTTTTCCGGCGAATACTGAATGGCATTGTTGACCAGGTTCAACAGCACCCAAGCAGTCTTTTCCGAGTCGCAATGCAGGTATGGCAAGGGTTCGTCCACCAAAAAATCAATCGAAATATGCTTTTCGCGGGCTTGGTTCAACGCCGGGTTTTTCACGTACTGAATGATCTCCGTCGGCAACACCGGTTGCAGGTTCAGTGGAATATTTCCGGTTTCCACCTGGGCCAGATCGAGCAGCTCGGAAGTGATACCTGCCATTTTCCGGGTTTCTTCTTTCAATGCCTGGATAATATTCTTTTGTTCCTCGTTCAGTTCCCCGATCCGCGGGTCATCCAGCAGCTTCAGGTTCAGGCGGAGCGAAGCGATCGGTGTTTTCAGCTCGTGCGAAATAGTGGCAATGAAATTGGTTTTCGCTTCGGCCTGCTCAAAAAAGTGGGTAATATTTTTCAGGATGATGACGCGTCCGACATTCACCGGCGATTCTTCCCCGGTTTTCGTCAGCACCACATCCAGAATTTCCTGCGTGTAATAGCCGGGAGTCCCCTCCTGCTCCACCTTGATGGGATGAAATTCCTTTTTGGCCGGATGATTTTCTTCGCAAACATCTTTCAAAATCTGACGCGATAGTTCATTCCTGACAGCCAACTCGGGAGCGTGCCGGCCAACAAGCTCGCCCGGCGTCATCTGCAGAATCTTGCAGGCAATGGCATTCGAAAAAATGATGTGTTTGCTGTTGTCGAGCCCGATGATGGCGTCCTTCATATTGTTGATGATCGTATCAATCCGCTTCTTCTCGAACAGGAGCTGTGACAAATTGCTGTGTTCATACTCGTCGAGCTTGGCGGCCATCATATTAAAAGCCTGCGCCAGCTCGCCCAGTTCATCGTGCGATTTAAACTGAAGACGCTGCTCGTAATTTCGGTTGGCAATCTCCTTGATTCCCTGCGTGAGTTGGATAATGGGTTTGGAAATATAGCCCGGGTATTGCACAAAAAACAAAGCCGAAATGATAAAACAGAAGGTGCCAATCACCGACATGATGACAAAAGCCCCGTGGGCCGTATTCTTCAGCAGGCTGTTTTTATGGCTGATGGCATCCATGTTCAGTGTCCACAAGGCCACAATTTGATTCCGCGTTGCCGTATAAGCGCTAACCAGCTCCCGAAACGCCCCGGGACCAGTAATTTCCTGATTCTGCAAATCGGCATAAACCGCCAGATACCGGGTGAAATGGTTCTCCAGCGCACTAATCATTTCGGCCTCGCCCGCTTCGGTGATGTTGTTTTTCACCGCTTCCAGGTTCTGGCGAAAAACAGCCAAATTACCCTGATACCGACTGTCATCCACGTTATCGGCAGAACTTAACAAGTTATACGATTGCTGATTTTCCAGATCATCCAGCGACTGGATCAGGAACTTCGTTGACTCCACGGTTTGGTAGTTCTCTTTCAGCATGGCAGCCGACCGGTTCGACAGGTTGTAAATGAAATACGCCCCGGTAACCCAAAGCAACACCACCATCAGCAGTAAAAGCCCGAAACCAATGGAAAGCCTGTTTTTTAAACTTACACGTATCATGATGCCCTCAGATTAATGGATGCACAAAAATAAAACAGTTTCTCCGTGCAAGAACGAATAAACCAAGAACATGCCACGCCAGTTGCCAAACAGCAACACGCCAGGCAAAACAGCTATCGATCAACGGAATAAACAACCAAAATAGTTTATGGCAGACAGAACAACCCGGAAGCGCCCTAACAATTTGTAAGGGGTGTATTACATTTTATTAGGATCAATCGGACAGGCCATACTGTTCCAGCTTGCGGTAGAGCGTTGGAACAGCAATGCCCAGTTTTTCGGCGGCTTTGGTTTTATTGCCGCCGGTATGTTGCAACATTCTCAGGATATGGGCCTTTTCGATACTTTCAAGCGTACCAAATTGGTCGATAGTTGCCCCGGCATCCGGCAGGCGGATTTCCAGCGGGAGCAAATCGGGTGTCAATTCGTTGCTGTCGGTCAGGATGACTGCCCGCTCAATCACGTTCTTCAACTCGCGGGTATTGCCTGGCCAGTGGAAGGTTTCCAGTTTTTGCAGAAAAGCCGGGGACGGACCCGTAATTTTTTTCTTGGTTTTGGCGGCATAGATCTTCACAAAATAGTCCACCAGCAAGGGAATATCTTCTTTTCGTTCGCGCAGGGCCGGAATTTGGATTTTAAACACCGAAAGGCGGTAGTACAAATCGTGCCTGAAGTTTTCCTGGCTTACCTCTTTCAGCAGGTCACGGTTGGTAGCTGCGATGATCCGCACGTTCACTTTTGTGGGTCGGGTATCACCAATGCGGGTGAAGGTTTGTTCTTCGAGCACGCGCAACAGTTTGGCTTGCAGGTCGGGGTGCATTTCGCCAATCTCGTCCAAAAACAACGTGCCTTCGTTGGCTTCCTCAAATAAGCCTTTTTTATCGTACACCGCGCCGGTGAAGGCCCCTTTGCGGTGACCGAAAATCTCGGATTCGAGCAGTTCTTTGGGGAAGGCGCTGCAATTGACGGCTACAAATGGTTTGTTTCGCCGGGGACTTTCGTTGTGGATCGACTGGGCAAACAGCTCCTTTCCGGTTCCGGTTTCCCCTTCCAACAGAACGGTGGAATCCATCGGGGCCACTTTACGGGCCAATTCGATGGCCTCCAGAATCGTTTTGGACTGTCCCAGGATGCGGTCGAAGCTGTACCGGGTTTCGAGCTTGTTTTCCAACTCAAAGATGCGCCGTTGCAACTTGGCCTTTTCAACCGCCTTTTCAACCGTTACAATAATCTGCTCGTCGCCATCGCCTTTGGTGATGTAATCAAAAGCCCCCTGTTTCATGGCAAACACCCCGTCGTGTATGGTGCCGTAGGCCGTCAACAGGATAACTTCGGTGGCCGGGTATTTCTGCTTGATCGTGGTCAGCAAATGAAGCCCGTTCAAATCGGGCAGCCTCACATCGCACACCACCAGCAGGATATCTTTTTCTTTCTCAAGGATTTTCAGCCCTTTCACCCCATTCTCGCTTTGAAAAACCTCGTAGCCTTCCAACTCGATAATGCGCGAAAGCGCCTTCCGAAGTTGATTTTCATCGTCAATCACTAAAATTTTCCCTTGTTTCATACCTGCAAAGTATAGCATTTTCTATGGCAGTCCGTCAACAAAGATAGAACTTCATATCCGGAATTGCAGGAGTCAGTTCGTGTTGTTCTGTCAGAAACTTACCATTTCACCGTGTTGACCAAATATTGCGCCTGCATTCCTGTGCCGGTTTTTGTATCATTGGATTGTGACGCGATGTCCAACATCATCTTTACGGTTTTGATTTCCAAATTTTGTCGGAAAAATGCAAGTATTCAGGAAGGGCAGCCGAACCATACCAGGTAAATATTTCATAGTCCAGCAGCCCGTTTTTTATGGCCGGGTCGGTTTGCAACAATTCTTTCGCTTCTTCGGTCGATTTTGTGTTATCCAAAATGAAGATGCCCCGGTAATTGTTTTCGTTCTTAGCCAAGGGTCCTGCAACGATGAGTTTACCTGCGTCAACCAATCGGTTAATGTTATCCATGTGTCCCCTGAAACTTTCGCTAATCCGTTCTTTGTCCGTCATGGTAGCTGTTCCTGTTTTCAGAATAACCAGAAAATAGCTTTTCATGCCATACTCGTCTGCGCCTAATTTGAGGGCTAATTCCTTGTCGTAATTTGGATTTGCAGTCAACGTGTCTTTTTCCGACTTCGATTGCCCAAAAGTGAAGTTGGTGACTAATGTCGCCAGGATGATTAACATGTATTTCATTGCCTTTATATTTTCGTTTCAGTGTTGTTTTACCCTTACCCCGGCTCATCGGATGTGCAGAAAAGCCATTCAATTTGGCTGGATCGCCATCCTCTATTTGTCGTTAAAAACGACCACCAGCTTGCTCCTAATCACCGCTTCGCTAAGACGAGGAGGAGTTCGGGACTATTTATTAACACCAGTATTTTAGTAATTTAGTCAACTAAAATAAAAGCAAAATGGAAAAATATAAAATTGATTCTAAGTATTTTGACTCATTAAACCTTGAAACATTAAAAAATCTTTTAAATGAGGCAAATAGTGTTTTAGCTGAAATTCAGGATTCAATAAAAATATTAACCGAAAAGTCAAATGAGCTATTCAAAATTGTTGTCGTGATAACAACAGCTTTAATCGGTTTTATTTTTACAAATCCGTCGTCTTTAATTATTCAAATTTTGACGATCTATTATATTCTTACATTTAGCTTTGTCATATACAAGTTATATTCTGTCATTTACCCTAAAAGAAATGCACTAGTTGGAACTGAACCAAGGAACATTATCATTGAGCAAATGATTGGTAAAAATGCAGATTTGAATGAAAAACGATTTGTTTTTGTAATGTTACAAAGCAAGCAAAGAGCAATTGATAATAATAGTGAACTACATTTAAGATTATTGGCAAAATATAAATCTAATATCAAGCTGCTCTTTGCAATAATTGCAATTTCAATTGTCATTTTTCTAGAGACTGTAAACTGAACTCTGTCTGCAAGTATTAATTTTGTAGGACAGAATTATGGAATCAGAAGAATTTAAAGCGATGCAAGCCAAAGCGCTTGAACAGTTAAGAAGTGGTCAGTCTTTGACTGG
>JBFXGM010000046.1:0-23418 GCA_050178015.1 Mangrovibacterium sp. | reverse complement strand
CAGCCGGCGCTGCTGAATTTGGCAGAGCCGGATACGATTGTGGATAACCACTTTGAAAGCGAACTGTACGAAAAGCTGACGGACCTGAACAAGCGTATGGCCATTGTGCTGGTGTCGCACGATGTAGGGACTATTTCCTATTACGTGAAAACCATCGCTTGCGTGAATACACAGCTGCATTATCATCCAAGCAATATTATCAGCACAACACAACTGGCTTCTTATAACTGTCCGCTGCAAATTATCACGCACGGGCCAATCCCGCATACTGTTTTAAGTTTGCACGAAAATGACGAACACCATGAGCACACTCATTGACCTGTTTTCATACGATTTTTTTGTCAATGCTTTTTGGACGTCGCTGTTTGCGGCCATCAGTTGCGGAATCGTGGGCACCTACATCGTGTCGAGGCGCATTGTTTTTATCAGCGGGGGCATCACGCATGCTTCGTTTGGCGGTATCGGCATCGGCTACTTTTTAGGGCTGAACCCGTTGCTTGGAGCTGCTGTTTTTGCCGTATTCTCCGGCTTGGGCATTCAGTTTTTCACTCAGAAAGGGAAATTGCGCGAAGATTCGTCCATCGCCATTTGGTGGTCGCTGGGCATGGCCGTAGGTATCATCTTTATTTATCTTTCGCCGGGGTACGCACCCAACCTGATGAGCTACCTTTTTGGCAGCATCCTCACCGTATCGACTACAGAAATCTGGCTGATGGCTGCGCTTTCCGCCTTGCTGATCGCTTTTTTTGCGCTGATGTACCGGGTGATTTTGTACGTGGCTTTCGACGAAGAATTTGCCAAAACCACGGGACTGCCCGTCAATCTGATCAATTACCTGCTGATCAGCCTGATTGCCATAACCATTGTACTCAACATCCGGGTGGTCGGAATTATCCTCATCATGTCGCTGCTTACCCTGCCCCAGGCCTCGGCCAACCTCTTCACCAACGATTTCAAACGGATGATGCCACTCTCGGTGGCATTTGCTTTTATTGGCTCACTTACCGGACTGCTGGTTTCTTTTTTCGCGGATATCCCGTCGGGTGCATCCATCATTTTTACCTTGGTGGTACTTTTTGGCCTGATGAAGTGGTTTGTCTTCCTTCGAAAAAAATGGCTGAAAAATGGACGATGAAAAAATACTGACCTGCCTCAACTGCGGACAATCGTTCGACAAAGAAAGCCTTGACCGCGACTGTGGCAATTGTTTTGCCTGCACCGGCTGCGAAATATACATCTGTCCGAATTGTCGAGGTGAGATTGTGGTAAAACCCATAAAGAAACCCGGAGATAAAAAGTAGCATGGGAAATCCCGTTCCGGCAGAAACGGAAATTAAAAAGGCCCCGTTTCCGGAGCCTTTATATTAAGAACTATGCTGCACTGTGTGAAAAAACCTCGTGTAGGATATCGGGATACATTTCCCCGAAATTCTCGTTGCACCATTTGATCAACTCTTCGAGCTGGCCAGGCTCCACCCAATTCATGCTCTTGGTCAACTCCTTGCGAAACAACTCGCGGCTAAAACTTACTTTGGGTAAGATTACTTTTGCGTACTCTATCATGGCTCCGGTTGTTTTGGTTGTTACTTCTATAAATTTAATGAGTTCGTTCCTGTTTTCTTATGCTGAAAAATAGGTACTGCCCCTATTAATTTACTTTTCCAACACAAATAGTCAATAAGAATTTGGCATTCAGCCATATCTTTCAAAAAAAAAATTGCCTTGTTGTTAAACATCTGCCTTTTTAAAACCCGCCCAAAGTAAGTGTTCTTTATTTAAGCCGTTCTTACAATACTCTTAACAAAATTTGAAATCTTCACATCCAATGTTACCTCTCCATCAAGCGCCTTCACAAAGGCACTGCCAATGATAGCCCCCTGCGCGTATTTACACGCATTCTCAAAGGTCTCCCGGTTCGAAATGCCGAAGCCTATCAGCCTGGGGTTCTTCAGATTCATCTGCTGAATCCGTTCAAAATAATCCTGGTGAAAATCGGAAACATTGTTTTTCACCCCCGTTGTGGAGGAACTGGAAACCATGTAAATAAACCCGCTTGAAGCCTCATCAATCTGGCTAAGCCGCTTTTCGGAGGTTTGCGGCGTGATCAGCAAAATATTGTGCAAGTTGTACTTTTCGAAGAGCGGCTGGTATTCTTCCTGATATTCGTTTAAAGGAAGATCGGGCAGAATAAGGCCGTCGATACCCACCTCGGCACACTTCTGACAAAAATTTTCCAGGCCAAACTGGACCACCGGGTTGAGGTAGCCCATCAGAATAAGCGGAATGTTTACCTTCCCGCGAATACCTTGGAGCTGTTCGAACAGCTTTTTGATGGTCATGCCATTGTGAAGCGCCACCAGGCTGCTGTTTTGTATGACCGGGCCGTCGGCCACCGGATCGGAAAACGGCATACCGATTTCAATCAGGTCAACCCCGTTATTCACCAAAGATTCGATGATGGGAACGGTGTCGTCCAGTTTCGGATAGCCAGCGGTAAAATATACCGAGAGGATGTTTTCTTTTTTATCCTGAAAGAGTTGGTTGATTCTGTTTTGCATGATACTAGATATTAATACCCAAAGTAATTTAAATACGTTTCCATATCCTTGTCGCCGCGGCCCGAAAGGTTAACCACATTGACATCATCCGGTTTCAGTTCAATTTTCTTGAGAACAGCCAGGGCGTGGGCCGATTCCAGTGCGGGGATAATCCCTTCCAGTTGGGTCAGTTCCAACGCTGCATCCAGCACTTCGGTGTCGGTTGCCCACAGGTATTTGGCACGGTGAGTCGCAAACAGGTTGGCATGCATCGGGCCGATCCCGGGATAATCCAAGCCGGCCGAAATAGAATACGGTTCGACAATCTGGCCATCGTCGGTTTGCATGACAATCGACCGCGAACTATGCAACACGCCCGGTTTGCCCAGGAAAAGTGTGGCGGCACTTTCTCCCGAGTCCACACCTTTGCCGGCAGCTTCAACGCCAACCAGCTCCACGCTCTCGTCATCCAAAAAATGGTAAAAAGACCCGGCAGCATTGCTACCTCCTCCAACACAGGCAATTACCCGTGTTGGCAATTCGCGGCCCAGCTGTTCGTCAAGTTGCCATTTAATCTCCTCGCTGATCACCGACTGAAAGCGGGCCACCATGTCGGGGTACGGGTGCGGGCCAACCACCGAGCCAATAATGTAGTGCGTGTCCACCGGGTTGTTGATCCAGTCGCGCATAGCTTCGTTGGTGGCATCCTTCAGGGTTTTATTGCCCGATTCGGCCGAAATGACCTGCGCCCCCAGCATACGCATCTTTTTCACATTTGGTGCCTGCCGCTGCACATCGAGCGCCCCCATGTAAACCACACACTCCATGCCCATCAGCGCGCAAACGGTAGCCGTTGCCACGCCGTGCTGCCCGGCCCCAGTTTCCGCGATTATACGTTTTTTGTTCAGCGCTTTGGCCAGCAAAATCTGCCCGATCGTATTGTTGATCTTATGCGAACCGGTATGGTTCAAATCTTCCCTTTTCAGGAAGATGTGGCTCTGATAGCGTTCCGACATGCGTTTGGCATAATACAACGGCGATGGACGCCCCACGTAGTGCTTCAGTAGATTGACAAAATCCTGCCGGAAGTTGTAGGAATTGATGATCTCCATATATTTTTCCTGCAATTCCTCAATGTTGGGGTACATCATTTCGGGGATGAATGCCCCTCCAAATTCCCCGTAATAACCTTTTCGATTGACTTGATAGCTCATATCTTTGAAATTTTATGTATCATCTCTATTTGTGCGGTAATTCCTTATCTCTTTCATAAACCCAGCCACTTTTCCGGCATCCTTTAGGGCAGGTTTCAATTCGAAGCCGCTGTTAATATCAATCCCGATCAGATGCGGGTGACTTATTTTTTTGATTTCCGGAGCATCCTCCGGACCGATGCCACCGCTGAGAAAAAACGGAACATTCCCTGTGTAGCGATCCAGCAATTGCCAGTTAAATTTTTCGCCAGTCCCGCCCGGCAGCTTCCCTTTCGTGTCGAACAGAAAGAAGTCAACCGATGCGGCAAAACCGTCCAACTGACCGAAATCAAAATCCTCATTCAGCGAGAATGCTTTGAAAACCGTCAGCCCGGCGTTTCGGATGTCGCGGCAATAGTCCGGCGTTTCGGAACCATGTAGTTGCGCCACGACCAATCCGTATTGCTGGCAACTGTCAATCACCACGGCTGCTTCCTCATTCACAAAAACCCCCACTTTCTCAATATGTGCTGGCACCCTGTTAAAGATCGATTCATCGGGCGTTTCACCCACAAACCGTTTTGATTTCGGGTAGAAAATAAAGCCCAGAAAATCGGGCAAGGTTGCGCAAACAGCATCAATATTTCCCCGCTCGCGCATCCCGCACACTTTAACCTTCAAATCCCTCTTTTCGTCCATGTTACAAATTCTTGATAAACTCGGCACAAGCTTTGGCCGGGTCTTCCGTTTTCATAAAATTTTCGCCCATCAGAAAACCTTCGAAACCGGCTTTGCGAAGGTAGCGGATATTCTCAACCGACGACAGGCCACTCTCCGAAATGCGCACCATCGAACCGGGAAGCAGTTTGCCCAACCGCACCGACGTTTCCACATCCACCTCGAAAGTTTTCAGGTTGCGGTTGTTCACGCCCACCAGGTCAACCAAGGGGTTCAGCTTTTCAATTTCTTCTTCGGTATGCACCTCAACCAACACTTCCAAATCCAATTCTTTGGCCAGTTCGGTCAGTTTCAGCATTTCATCTTTGCTCAGGCTGGCAGCAATCAGCAAAATCAGGTCGGCGCCGTGTGCTTTGGCTTCGTAAACCTGGTACGGATCGAGCATAAAATCCTTCCGCAAAATCGGTGTTGCCGGATTGGCAAAGCGTGCTTTGGCCAAATTTTCAAACGAACCGCCAAAATAGTTCTGATCGGTTAGCACCGAAAGCCCGCACACCCCGGCAGCGACATAGCCCGAGGTAACTTCTGCCACCTCTGCATTTTCGTTGATCACCCCTTTTGAGGGCGACTTGGTTTTAAACTCCGCTATAATTCCACTGGCCCCAGGTTTTTGCAAGGCTGTTTTCAGCGAAATGGTCTTCCGTCTAAAGAAGGGTGATTTTTTCAAATCATCCACACTAATTTTTTCTTTCGCTTCCGCTATCTCGCGGCGTTTGTTTGCATTTATTTCGTCAAGTATGGTCATCTCTTTAAATTCCAGGTTTCAAATTCCAAATTTCGTGTGCTGCAATTCCAGTCGTTTCCATTCATTTTTCTGAAACTGCGACTGTTCCCGCGACTGTTCACTATTTCCCGGCCATCAGTTTCTTGAAGGCGGCCAGCGCTTTTTTGCTTTTCAACGACTCGCTGGCTTCGGCTACACAATCAGCCAGTGTTTTCTGAGGGAACATACATTTTATTCCCAGGGCAGCGTTGGCAATGACCACGTTTTCCTGTGCTTCGGTTCCGGATATTTCCAGAATGTTCTTGAAGATTTTAGCGGCGTCTTCCACCGAGTTGCCGCCCGACAGTTCTTCCGGCTTGACGGTTTTGAAGCCAAAATCGGCGGGCGACAGGTTGTCTTCCGTATCATTGGAAACATACCGCGCATCACCGGTCAGCGAAATCTCGTCGTAGCCATCCAAACTGTGTACAATCAGAAAATTCTGTCCGCTTTCCTGAAAGACCTGGTGGTAGAGATCCATGATCTCCAGATCGGAAACGCCCACCAGCTGGTTTTTGGGGAATGATGGGTTAATAATTGGCCCCATCATGTTGAAGATGGTCCGTACTTTCAGCGCCCGGCGCACCGGCCCCACATTTTTCATGGCCGGGTGGAACAGCGGCGCATGAAAAAAACAAATGCCAATCTCTTCGAGTTCGCGCCGTAGCCTGGCCGGGTCGTTGCTGAACTGGTAACCAAAATACTCAAACATATTGGAAGCGCCGCTCACCGACGACAAGCCATAGTTGCCATGTTTGGTAACTTTATATCCGGCACCGGCCAACACAAAACAACTGGCCGTTGATATGTTGAAGGTGTTTTTGCCGTCGCCGCCGGTGCCCACCACATCAATGGTGTTGTACTCCGAAAAATCAACCGCTACGCACAAATCTAGCAGCGCCTGCCGGAAACCGGCCAACTCCTCCGGTTTGATTGGTCGCATACGGAACACGGTGAGGAAAGAGGCGATTTCCGCTTCCGAGAACAATCCCTCTGCAATTCTTGTCAGGACACTGCGCGCTTCCTCTTTTGTAAGGCTATTTCCTGTAAACAGGTAATTCAATGTATCTTTCATGAAAATTCAGATTTGCGAATTCGGAGTTCAAATTCCAGGTTTTATCTTCATTTCGGCAATCTCTCTTCTGATCTTCAATTCTTCAACCAGTTTTCGATCATCTTCTCACCCAGCGGGGTCAACACCGACTCGGGGTGAAACTGCACACCGCGCACATCGAATTGCTTGTGTTTCATCGACATGATTTGTCCGTTGGCATCCAAGCTGGTTATTTCCAGGCAATCGGGCAAGCCGTCCTGATCAACAATCCAGGAATGATAACGACCGGCATCAAATTGCACCGGCAGGTTTTCAAACAAAACCGGATCGGGAGCAACTTGTGTAACCGGCGTAGCAATGCCGTGCAACACGCGGCTCATGTTGGTGAGCTTGGCGCCAAAGGCCTCGCCAATGGCCTGATGGCCAAGACAAACACCGAACATGCTTTTACGGGGTGCATATTCGCGAATGATGTCCATCAACAAACCGGCTTCTTCGGGAATGCCCGGCCCGGGCGAAAGCACAATTTTATCATACTTTTCCAGATCGCTCAGCTCCAGCTCGTCGTTGCGGATTACGTCAACCGGCAGGCCTGATATCTTTTTAATGGCATGCACCAGGTTGTAGGTAAATGAGTCGTAATTATCAATGATTACTATTTTCATTTCTGTCGGATTAAATTTCTTTGGCAATTTCGATGGCTTTTTTCAAAGCAGCCAGCTTGTTGTTTACTTCCTGCAATTCGTTTTCCTCTACCGAGTCGGCCACAATGCCTGCTCCCGCCTGGTAATACAGTGTGTTCCCCTTGCTCAGGAACGAACGGATCATAATGGCATGGTTCAGGCTGTTATCGAATCCAATAAAGCCAATCGTGCCGCCATAATAACTGCGTCGCTGGTTTTCGTACCGGTCAACCAGCTGCATGGCCATGTGCTTGGGCGCACCCGACAGAGTTCCGGCCGGAAATGAATCACCCAATACCGTCACCATGTTGGTATCGGCCGGTAACCGTCCCGACACTTCAGAAACCAGGTGAATGACATGCGAAAAGTATTGCACCTCGCGAAAACTGTCCACTTTCACATCATCGGCATTTCGGCTGAGGTCGTTGCGTGCCAGATCAACCAACATCACATGCTCGGCATTTTCTTTTGGATCGGCACACAGCTTTTCTGCCAGTACCCGGTCCTGCTCGTCGTTCCCGGTTCTACGGAAAGTACCGGCAATGGGATTGATAATTGCCCGTCCTTTTTTAATGCGTAGCTCGGCTTCCGGGCTGGAGCCAAAAATCCGGTAATCGCCGTAGTCGAAAAAGAACAAGTAAGGCGATGGATTAACCGACCGAAGTGCCCGGTACAGGTTAAAATCATCGCCTTTGTATTTTTGCGAAAACTGGCGCGACAGCACAATCTGAAAAACATCGCCGCGGTAACAGTGTTCTTTTCCCTTCGTTACCATGTGCCGATATTCGTCATCCGTGATGTTGGAAACCTCTTCGCCCTCAATCTCAAATTTGGTTGCCGGAAATGAAAGGTTTTTCAGCAACGACTCAATCTGTCCCATCTCGGCAGGTTCGCCGTCCGGAAGGTTTTCAATCAGTGAAATCATGTCCTTCGAATGGTCGATTGCCAGAATGTACTTGTAAAAACAATACTTCACCTCGGGAATAGCATAGCTTTCTTTCTTTTCAGCGGTGATGTCAATCTTTTCGAAATATTTCACCGAGTCAAAACTCAGGTAACCGAACAATCCGTTGGCGGGTGAATCTGCCGTGTCGCCGGAAAGTTGGAACGATTTAAAAAAGTTGTTCAACTCACGGGCAACCGTATGATGGTCTTCAATAGGCATTTGTTGGGCAACCTGCCCCTTTCTGTCGATGATGATTTGCCCTTCATCAGCCGTGAAGCAAGCCAGCGGCTTGATACAAATAAACGAATAGGCATTTTCGTTGCCGTGGTAGTCGGAACTTTCGAGCAAGATTGACTGAGGGAACAGCTCGCGAAACTTCAAATAAACACTGACCGGCGTCAGCGTATCAGCGAGTACTTTTTTGACGGTTACTTGAACAGGTATTGAATTCATATTTGATATTTTAATTTTTGCACATAAAAAAAGCGGCTTACCGTGTTCCGATAAGCCGCTTCTTCATTCATGTCAGGCATGACAGCTACTTCTCTCCACGGTATTGTGAAAAGTTTCTGCGCCACCACCAATTTGTTGTCATGAATGTGTTCATCGTAATATTTTTAAAAATACCAATATGGCTGTTACTTCTTGTTACAAGAAGACCCCACCACGGAAGCCATATTGTATTTATGTTTTTGCCTGAATTTGGATGTAAAAGAATGAATTATTTCATTTAAATGCAAATATTTATTGAAATTTGACAGATTGAAAATGAAAGGAACCTGAAAGAAAATGACTTCAACCCACTATATTTCAGAAAATAACATTTCGTCAAGAAGTTGGTTTTGAAACCCAAAATCCAATTAACCCGTTACAGGTATAACAAGAAGCAAAAAAGTGAAGACAAAAAAATCACAAAAGCTCTAATCAATTGCAACAATTTTTATGCTCTTAACGTATTGTAATTACAGCTTTGCAATCTTTTTATATTTTTCGCACTTAATGGGGTTGATTGGTTGAGCAATTGCAAAGCTTGAAAGGTAATTTTAGTTGTTTGTTTAGAGGGAAGCGGTGGTGCTAGCCACCGCTTTTCTATTATCTGTTGGGCACATCAATATTAACGGGCAAGTTCTCTCCCTTTTTAGTGATCAGGTTGGTCACTTCATAAAACATTTTCAATACGCTCATTTGAGCCACCTCGTCGGAAGTCCCTGTAAGTTCAATGGTTACTGTGCGATGAGGTTCCAGCAAAATTTCATCCGGACAAGAAAAACCAACCGAAGGCTGTCGTTGTTTCAAACGAAAGGGCACATCGCTGCTGTTGTGGATCTGCAGACGACTGATTTCCTGATTTTTTAACCCGATTTTCTGGTTCATGACCTTGATTGAATTTATAAAAATCGGTGTCAGGAACCGACGATCGCCCATAATGGTATTGTTAAAATAAACAGCTGTCCGCTGATCCAACAAGGCAGCCTTTACGCCCTCCTCCGTATTATCAACTGCAAAAACGAGGGTCATTGGGCGTGCTTTTTGCCCAACAGGATAAGTCATCCCAATTGGCGAATGAACGTCTGAATTGGCCAACATCGTCAGCTTTTTCTCATCTGCCCACTTTAATGCCTCCGGATAATATTCATCGTAATTAAAAACTTCGATACCTTTCAAGATACCGGCATTCAGCAAGCGCGTGTGCTCGCTCCACCATAGGGTCTTTTCGGGCTGCTGGGCCTTCCAGCCCGGATGGTTCCAGAAAACGAAAGCACCTTGCTCCTGCGCTTCCACACAAGCCTCCCACCAATCTTCGCGTTCAATCAGGTTCGCATTCTTTATGAAAATCGCATTTAAATGCCCGGGAGGCATCTTCCGGGTGATCTCAGTTCCGCGAACAAGCAGAATGCCTATCTGGTCTGCCAGGGGCTTGGCAATTTCAAAGGAACGGTTGTGGTCGGCCTCAATGTCCTGTGAATGGGGCAAATACTCAATGTGATCGGTAATCGCAATCACATCCAGGCCGTCGAGCCAGGCCTCCTGTACCCTAACGGTTGGCCACACATCTCCATCGGAGAACACGGTGTGCATGTGAAAGTCACATTTTAACGTTTGGTAACCCAGGATATCGGGGATGGCCACTTCGCTGCGGGTTTGTGCAGCGGCAGGAAAGGATGCGATGAAACAAACAAGCAAAAACGCAAATACAAATTTCGACAAATTCATGACAAGCAATTTTTGACAAAATTAGGTAAATCCTTTGGTTTGATGGCATTTAGTCTAGTAAAGATTTACCGGAGAAGAAATTGCATGTTTCACTTTTTTGCCATTGATTTGTCTGAATATCTCCCCAGCAGCCAACTTTCTCCCGCCATCTTTCCAGGATAGCGGGAGAAATCATTTCTTATGCTTTGATCCTGATCCCAAATGACCAATAGCTGGGGCTGAAACTGATCAACCAATTTGAATTGTCCGTATCCCAGTCCGACAGGGCGTATTCAATTCCCCCAAGCCCAAGATAAATGCCGAACTTATCTGTCGCAAACCAGGTTAGTTCAGGACTCAGGCTGAGCCCAAACAAGTCGGCATCAGAGCTTCCGGAATAACCCCCTGCATAACTGCTGGTTGAAACATTAAGATAGGTTAGTTCATTCTCAGGTAACATCTCCGCTCTGGCATAAAAGCTACCAAAATCCGATTTGACTCTTCCGTAGCTAACTTTCAGTGTCGAACTCAGGTACAACTTGTCAATAACAGGAAAATAATACCCAAGGAACAAATTGGGGACAAAACCTTTCGACTTCAGTTGCATTTCCTCCATTTGAGCAACATCGTTAAAAAATAACTGGTTGGTCCGGGTTTCTTTATTTCTCACATAATCCAACCCGAACCCGGCAACAAGCCGGTCGGAAAAAGCGAAACCAACCGTTCCGCCAACGTCCAGCAGACTGCCCCTAACCGAGTTTGCATTGGTATAAACACCACTCTCGCGGTTATCCTTCCGGTAATTTCCTTCCGCCGAAAGGATCAGATCCCCTTTCTGAATCTGCGCATATGCCTGAACGGTCAACAACAGCATAAAAACCACTAAATAAAATGTTTTCATTTTAGCGCTTAAAAAAAATTTCATAACTGGTTATTTGGTGTTCAAAATGACATCAGTTATACAGCCGCGGTTGCCGGGGTTAATTCTTCGACCAACCAGGTTCTGCCGAGCATCCGGTTCCCAATATTGCAGATTGCCCATGGATAATAGATTCCCAGCGTAACGATTGTCAACAGGATTTGCCCCCACAGGTACAGGAAATCGTTTAGCTGGTCGGCATCATAACCGAAACGAAGCATCCGTTCGTGCGAGCTGGCCACTGTCCGGTCCGAAAAATATTTGTACAGGCGAACCATTGCCAAAGGCATGTAAATACCAAAAGTAATCATGGTCAAAACGATCTCCAGTGCAATCTTTCCGCAGGCATTCCAGAAATTAGTCTGCCACATGATCTTCATCCCCTTGTAATCGACATTCACCATCCATTTATACACCAGGTAGGTGTACGGGACCATGATAACCAACGTAACCACTTGCTGAATGATGACCGCCGAGGTAATATTCCCCGGGCTTTTCATCATCATGGTCGCCACGAAAACGGAGATTGCAATGGTTGGCAGCAAGATGGTGAGCAGGATGATGACAAACAATTGACTTCCTTTTCCCAAAAACTTGAAAGAACTGGACTGGTACGAAGAATGATTGACAAAAAAGCGGTGCAGGTCGCGCATGAACCAGGCGCCATAAATTCCCAGGGTAATTATCGTCAGAAAGAAGCCCAGCAACACGGTGCCCAGGTATTTTCCAAATGTACCTGAAAACGTGATTGTTTGCTCTTTGTACGCCACCCCTTCAATGAAATATTTGGCCAGAAAGAAGGTTAGCGCCAGAGCAACAATGATTAAAAGGAACAGTACCGGCAAAAAAATCAGGGATGGTTTTCCGCTGGCCTCAACCGACTTCATGCTTACAAGCAAGCCGATGTACGGAACAAAAAACAGTATCAGGAACAAAATCCAAATGGGGAACAGTTTTTTACCGGTTAGTTGAAAGTCAAAATAGTTTTTCATAAGTTGTTTGTATTAGTTGATGGTTATTTATTGGTTATCGTGTCTATAACATCACGAACAGGAACACCTCGATACGCACTGAAAATTGAACCTGCACAATTTATCAAAAAATCAGATAAAACAAATAACCACAAACTTCTAATTAATGAACAACCCTGATTTTTGCACGAACCCCCTACTCCCAACTCATGAACGTTATGTTTTTGGTCATTTGAGTGAATGAATGAAACGGAGAAAATTATTCATTGCCATACATTTTAGAATCTGGGACAGATGAGCTGTCATTCGATCCCGTATCAGGATTTGTTTGCCGGCAAGCCAGAAAATCACACAAAAAAAAGACTGCCCCCGGAAGGACAGTCTTTGTTGTATCGCAGCAGCGACGTATTAATTCAGTTTTGCAAATAGCTGCTTGTAGCTAACCTGTGAGCTGATGATGCCCTTCAGTTCGGCAATCGGTACACGGTCTTGCTCCATGGTATCGCGGTAGCGGATGGTGACGGTTTGGTCTTCCAACGATTGATGATCAACAGTAACACAGAAAGGCGTACCAATAGCATCCTGACGGCGATAGCGTTTACCGATAGAGTCTTTCTCGTCGTACTGGCAGTTGAAATCGAACTTCAGTTCGTCGATAATCTCGCGGGCTTTTTCGGGCAGGCCGTCCTTTTTCACCAACGGCATCACGGCCATTTTTACCGGGGCCAACACGGGCGGAAGCTTCAGCATCACGCGGGTATCTTTTTCGCCGCTGGCCGTGCCCACTTCCTCTTCGCAATACGAAGCCGAAATAACTTGCAGGAACATCCGATCGACACCAATTGAGGTTTCCACCACAAAAGGCACATACGACTCGCCCAACTCGGGATCGTAATATTGGATCTTCTTGCCGGAATATTGCTGATGTTGCGACAAGTCGAAATCGGTGCGCGAGTGGATGCCTTCCACTTCCTTAAAGCCAAACGGGAACTTGAATTCCACATCGACGGCTGCATTGGCATAATGCGCCAGTTTTTCGTGCTCATGGAAACGGTAGTTTTCGTCGCCAAAGCCCAAGGCACGGTGCCACTTGATGCGGGTTTCCTTCCACTTTTCGAACCAGCTGAGCTCTGTGCCCGGTTTCACAAAGAACTGCAGTTCCATCTGCTCGAACTCGCGCATACGGAAAATAAACTGGCGGGCGACAATCTCGTTGCGAAAAGCTTTCCCGATTTGGGCAATCCCGAAGGGGATTTTCATTCGCCCGGTTTTCTGCACGTTCAGGTAATTCACGAAAATACCCTGCGCTGTTTCGGGACGAAGGTAAATTTTCTGCGCGCCATCGGCTGTTGAGCCCATATCGGTCGAAAACATCAGGTTGAACTGGCGCACATCGGTCCAGTTGCGGCTGCCGCTTATGGGACAGGCAATCTCTTCGTCGATGATGATTTGTTTCAGCTCGTCGAGGTTGCTATCGTTTAGCGCTTTGGAAAAACGCGTGTGCAACTGGTCCCATTTTTCCTGGTTTGCCAGTACACGCTGGTTAGTGGCACGGAATTGTGCCTCATCAAAAGCATCGCCAAAACGCTTGCGGGCCTTTTCCACTTCCTTGTTCATTTTTTCTTCGTACTTGGCCAGCTGTTCTTCAATCAGCACATCGGCGCGGTAGCGTTTTTTCGAGTCCTTATTGTCAATCAGCGGGTCGTTGAACGCATCCACATGGCCGGAAGCTTTCCAGATAGTCGGGTGCATGAAAATGGCCGAGTCAATCCCCACCACGTTTTCATGTAAAAGCACCATGCTGTCCCACCAATATTTCTTGATGTTATTCTTCAGTTCCACACCATTCTGTCCATAGTCATAAACGGCGCCCAATCCGTCATAAATTTCGCTGGATTGAAAAACAAATCCATACTCTTTGCAATGGGCAACCAGTTTCTTAAAAATATCTTCCTGAGCCATAGTTATCAAATTATCTTCTTATAGGAAATTAATCTACTTCTTCAAAATCGACATACTCACCTTCATCCCGGGGGATTCGTGAGTTTCGGGGCTGATTTTTCTCCAGTCGCACATCGCCTTCAGGGCGGCTGTTCCGGAAATTTGTTGATTGACCTGCCCTCCCGGATTGACTGCTAAAAAAAGGCAGGATATGCCGGTTGATAAACCTGATCACGTAATAAATAATCAGGATAAAAAATACGGTGCGCAAAAAATTCACTAAAAACAGGATCACGTTCAATACAATCATAACTCTTGAAAATCAGCGGCTGTAAAAGTAATAATTAATTGTGAAACCAACATACCCGACCAAAGCAGGAGCGGAATGATTTTCGGCAAGACAGAAAAAAAGCGGGTAATGCCCCGCCATAAATTGGTTTTGCTGAATAATTACGGACATACAACAATTTGAACACCTTTCTGAGGTAACGGAATTGTACCTTGGCGTGCCAAATTTAACTCGCTGTCCTTTGTGAATGATGCGCTTTATCCACAATGCAACGCTCAATTTTTCTTCCCCTTGGTGGCAATGTGGTCAAGCACAACAAATTGGGAATTTTGGGAATGAAACTCCGGAATTATGGCTTTCATCCGGGCAACCAACTTGGTATCCGAATCAGTTTTGCTCGCCTGTAATAACAAATCGACTTCATTTTTTACCATTTCGAAATCGAAAGGACACACTTTGGCCACCCTTATTTTGGGATGATAGGTTTGAACCGTGCTTTCTTTGTCGGCAAGCAATTCTTCAAATAGTTTTTCCCCTGGTCGCAGTCCGGTAATTTGAATCGGGATGTCTTCTTCCGGCTTCAAACCAGCCAGGGTGATCATTTTAACGGCCAGCTCATAGATTTTCACCGGCTCACCCATGTCGAACATGAATATTTCGCCGCCACGCGCCATAAAGCCAGCCTCCAGCACCAGCTGGCACGCTTCGGGAATGGTCATAAAGTAGCGGATGATATCGGGATGAGTGACCGTCACCGGGCCACCAGCCTCAATCTGTTTGCGGAACAACGGCACCACCGATCCGTTTGAGCCCAATACATTTCCGAAACGCGTGGTGATAAACTGCGTGTGAACACTGGTCAACCGGGAAAGGGATTGTATATAAATCTCGCAGATCCGTTTGGAGGCACCCATAATATTCGTCGGATTGACGGCCTTGTCAGTAGAAATCATGACAAACTTTTTCACACCGAATTCCACAGACAGGTCTGCCAGAAGGCGGGTTCCGCCAATATTTACACGAATAGCCTCGTAGGGTGTTGCCTCCATCAGCGGTACATGTTTATAGGCGGCGGCGTTAAATACATACTGCGGCCGATACTCTTCAAACACATGCCGCATCCGGACAGGATCGGCAACACTGGCCATCACCACCCTGAATTTTGTTCCCGGGAAAGAGGACAACAATTCCTGCTGAAGGTCATACAAGGGTGTTTCGGCCTGATCGAGCAACAAAATGTTTTTAGGCTCGAATACGGTTAACTGCCTGACAATTTCGGAACCGATTGAACCTGCGGCACCGGTGACCAAAACCACCGAATTCTTTAATGAGCGTGAAATTCTGTCGAAATTGATTTCGATGGGTTCGCGCCCCAACAAATCCTCAATCTTGACATCGCGGATTTGCTGCATGCGCAGTCTGCCATCAATCCAATCTTTCAATGGCGGCACAATACGGACATGTACTCCAAATAACAGGCAGTGGTTCAGCAAAATCTTTTGCCGGTCAGGAGCAATTCCCCCGTGATTAACTGCAAGGATAATCTCGTGTACATCCAGACGTTCAATTACTTTATCAAAGGCATATTGTTCGGAATAGATCGGCTTACCGGCCAATCGTTTTCCAATCAATGTTTTTTCATCATCAATAAAACCCAACACATGCACCTGTGAATACGGGTCGCTTTCTAGCACGCCAAGAGTAATCCGTCCCATTTTTCCTGCCCCAAAAATGAGCACTCGCCTGTATCCGTTATGCGGGACCACATATGTGTGGTACATGTTGCGCACAATCAGCCGAAATCCCATCAGCATCACCGAGGTGAGCGCGGCGTGAACAAAAATCACAGAATACGGAATAATCAGAATGCCCGGAACAAATCGTAAGTGCGCAACAGCTGACACCAGGTAAACCGCACACATAGCCGCACTGATGCTGAGGGCCAGCCTGGCAGCATCCTCTATGGACGAATGCCGGAGAATTCCGCGATAAATACCTGCCAACAAAAATATCCCCCCGTAAACCGGGAAGATGACACCAACCAACTGCACCATCACCTGCCCAAAGGATGCTTGATCGATATAGATGTTCAGGCGCAGGATGTACGCCAACAAAAAGGCTGTCGCTGTAATTCCGGTATCTGCCAGAAAAACCAACCACCGTGGCAAGATCACTTTTTTAATGTATTTACAAAATAAATCGACCATGTGTCCAGTGGCGATCAATATCATATAAAGAAAATATGTCAGTACCGACCTCTCAGTTTTGGGCATTAATCATAAACTGAACTCAGAATCAATTTGCCCTGTCGGCACAAATATTTGGGTGTGTTATTTTATATAAAACGATCAGATCATATTGTTGATGCCTATCGTTAAGTTTGGTCAGTTGCTCTTTCAAGCCACTCCTCCCGCCAGAAATGGAAGCATGACCGGTCGCAGCCGCCCTGAAATTCGCCGGTACAATAAACCCCTTCCAGAAAATAACTGGGGCTTTTTAATTTGCGCAACTCTCCGTTCGATTCTAATTTAATTTTCTCGGCTTTCTTGAAAACCATATACTTACCTCCGCAAAATTGTTCCATCTCTGGCATAAAGTACAGGCCTCTGTATTTCCCGTTTTTGTCCAGCGTCAAGGCAATTTCAGTCAGCGACCGAACTTTTACCCATTCTCCTGGCTGCAGGTTCAGTGATTTTGTGACCGGTTTGTCTGAAACTGCCCTGTTGTTCCATTGAATGGCCCGATGTTTTATCCGCCCCTGCAAGGTGAAAAGCTTGTTCGGAATCTTTTTGGCGATTCGGTAAAGCAGATGCCTCAATTGACTTGCCTCTTTGACCGGAGCTTCCTGGAAATTACATGGATTACTATCTCGAAAGTTCATGGAAATGACGTTTCATCGGTTTAATTAACTGATTCGTTTGCTTACTTCGAATTTACAATTTAGTATCGCCGTTTTTGCCGTTAGTTTTATATCTGCCCGATTTCGAAAACCGAAAAGGTTCAATGCTACTGTCAGTATTTGCCCAACGGGTTTGGATCGTTTTTCTAAACTCGAAATCCGTCGGGCTAAATTAAACAACATGGTAATTCATTATGCTTTATTCTTTCTGTCAATAAAATTAACCTCTGAGCAACTACGGTCACAGACCTATTTAATCTACTCTTTTTCAAAAGGCCCTAAATCAGGCGAATTTCCAAGAAACGGCAATCCTACATCAACACCGGCATTGATCAAATCGCTCCCCGTAGTCAGCCTTAAAAAATCGAGGGCCGGCAAATCGCCATTTGGTTGACGCCTACCGGATACACCGGCCGTATCAACACGCACAAAATCAGCATCTGATACGGTAACATTGGTCGAAGCGTTCCAATTGTTATGGTCAATTTTACTATTAGCTGAAAAATAACCTGACCGGCTGTTTTTATAGCTAATGTTGTTGCGGACAATCATGGGCAAATTGTATTGCCCGATATCAAACCCGATATTATCATTATCGAAAGCAAAATTGTTGTAAAAAGTCATCTTCACATTGCCATCGTTTTGATTGAACCCTATAAACCGGTTATTGAAAGCCAGGCAATTTGTCAAGACCCTTTGATGGACATCCAATTGCGGCTTTCGTGTCTGTCCTAATTTAAAGCCACCGCCATCTCCTTCTCCCCGTCCATTGTTAAAGGACCAACACGCATCAAAAACAACGATCCCTTCATTCTCCCAACAATCGAACCCATCATCCGAATTGTACCATGACCGGCATCCTTTGAAATAAGTATACGTATGCTGTGAGGTAAAACAAACTACAAAGCCGTCGGCCTGTCCCCCCGGATACCCTCCTGTAGAAACATCAAAGTTATCATACGCATCGCAATTGACCAGGGAGATTGTATCGAGGGCATATCCTTGAAAACCTGACCCTTCGTTGCCATGAGAAACACAATTCTGAACAGTATATGTACCCCCCAGTTCAAAAGCAAAACCACAGGATTCGATACTTCTCCCATGTTGGCTGACGCCGGTTACGGTCAATCCTTTTAAATGGTAGTTGGTGCACCGGCTAAGCAATACACCCACGTTTGCCTGGGTACTTGTTATGGTAGAACAATCAAGCACAGGCATTTCGCCCGGATAATTAAAAATACAGATCGGGTTTGCATGGGTACCTTTCCTATTCACAACATATACCCCAAACTCATCCGTTTTATCAGCATAGAACACCCCTCCGCGAATAAAAACCGTATCTCCGGCCCCGGCCTTCGAGAATGCCTTTTGCCAGGTAGCCCAAGGTTGATCAATCGTGCCGGGGTTAGTATCTTTTCCGTTCACCGCTACATAATAAGTAGCTTTTTCCCCATCGTCAGACCCGTTGTCATCATCCGGATTTTCAATTGGATCCGTTCGCGTTGTATCCTGATCATCCGGTTTTAGGTCGTAATTAGAGTTTTTACATGCCCAAAAACAGGTCACGAGAAAAACCACATAAAGCATGTTCATCTTCTGTGAGTTAAAATACCTGTAGAACCGCACATCAAAAGTATCAAACATCAAAACGATTTCGATACCGGTAAGCATCAACAACCGTCATGTCCTTATCTAAATTGAAGGTATGTACCCCTTTCAGATCCTTGTCCCAATTTGCTTCTATATTCAACAATGCTTTTTCAGCATACGAATTTTCATTCAGAATTGTTATTTGATTTAAACTGACGGCCCGCCCGTACCTAATTGAACAATCCTGTGAAGGCCGGATAATTTTCCCGTTTTGTATGAAAATGCGCCCGGCAGGACGAGAGGTTTGGACATCGGTGACGACTGGATTGCACGGATGAGGCTCCCATTTTGTGGTGAACAAATCACCCGAGTAAAACACGAACAGTTCTTTATAATCGCTAAAACCAAGCCATTCGCTGATGGCCGTAAACAACCACCATTTCCCCTCGTGAAAGAAGAGCGTTGAATCCACCGCATCAACCTCTTCCATCAGGTTCATCACAAAGCTCCATTTGTCGGGAAAGTGGTCACACCGATACAGTTCAATCGTTTTGTTGCCCGATGTTTCGGGAATCATATACCACACATGCCCGTGTTCAAAAACAAACGGGTACGAAAGATGGTAGGGCTTTTCCAGCAATTTTTCGGTACCGACAACTCTGAATTTTTTATCCAGTTCCAATACGGAAATATGCCCTTTATTATTCCGGTAGATAAATTCCTCCACGAACAGCAGGGTTTTTCCATCTTCTGAAACCACGAACGGATCGGCCCAAAAACGATCGCGGGGCGGAATAACCGGAGTCAATCCGGAGGCAGAGAATGGCAATGGTTGTGGGTTCTTTGTCATTAGAATAAACCATGACCAACTATCCTGAAATACAGCCCGCTGATACCCATATTTGAAGACCATTTTCCACCAATTCATCCAAGCCTTATAGCTTGAAGGCAACGGAAAAACCTCGCTGTCGCCACGCGTGGCAGTGTCCTGGTAACGTAATTTTTGCTGAAAAAAATACTTACCCCCTAACCGGGAGATTCCGCAGATCAGGCGAGGTACAATCAGGGCACATAGTCCATATGCATGATGTTGGTTGATTTGAATAGAATGATAATTAACCGGAACCCAACTCCGGTGAATAACTGCTTCATCCTCAAATTCCCCATTTGACGCCAGGACAGAAACCTCCAGAACCGGCCCTTCGTTAGCCATTTGTTCATACGTATAGGCAAGACGGTTATCATTGCCGTTTCCAATAACATACTGCCACACGCCAAACCTGGCCAACGGGAAATGGACTGTAGAAAAATCAAACGGACTAAAATTGAGCAGGACATCCAGTTTATGCGAAGTAATTTCGGCCCAACCGCTTTCTCTTTCCGGGTGAAGGGAACAGCGGGCGACTCCCTGAAATAATGCAGCCGTATCTACCAGTTGGTCAAAATTGTACCGCTTGCCGAAAACCTGACGATCCAACTTCCGGTGCAACCTGAAAAAAGACGATGCTTTCGGATCATCATCTTCCGGACGGGCACTTTCATTCAGGACAATCAGTTTTAAATCGGCATAATCGGGACCTGCTATTTTCGCTGCTACCTGGTAAATCCAGCTGGGAATAAGCTCGCCGGTCAGGATAATCCCAACATGGATAACATTTTTCATTTTTAAAAACGACTTACTGGAACAGGGACGTGAAGGCGGACATGCAACAAACAAATCCGGACACAGTATCAGGAAAGAATATTTCTGGTGATGTCGCAGATATATTTCAATTCTGCATCTGCCAAATCCGGATAAATGGGCAGCGAGACTATTCCCTGCCAAATTCGTTCGGCATTGGGAAAGTCTTTTTCATTTAATTGATAGGTGTCGCGGTAATAACTCATTCGGTGCAGGGGTTTGTAATGTACCGAAGTGCCAATCCCATGCTGGCCCATCCGGTGGATAAATTCGTTCCGGGAAACAGCCGCATCCGGTTTGATAATAATAGGGAACAGATGCCAGGCGTGATTTTCGACCGGGCCAACACACAAGGGCAGGTCAACCATGGACAAATTTTGCAGCTCATTCAGATAATACAAGGCACAACGCTGGCGCTGCTCCCTGAAATAATCGGCTTTTTCCAATTGGGCAAGGCCCACTGCAGCATTGATGTCGGGCATATTATATTTATACCCGGGAGCAACGATATCGTATTCCCACGATGTTTTCCCATTGGTGTACCGGTCCCACACGTCATGGTCAATCCCGTGCAAACGCATCGTTTTCACCCGATTATAAATGGCCTCATCGTTTGTGACCAGCATACCACCTTCACCGGTTGTTATGGTTTTATTCGCATAAAAGCTAAAACAAGTAACATCACCAAACGATCCCACAAACCGGCCTTGAAATTTCGTTGGAAAAGCATGGGCTGCATCTTCAACCACACGAATCTGCCGTGATCGGCAAATGTCCACAATCCCATTTCCATCAGGCGTTGTCAAACTGGCTGCCTGACCGCCATAATGAACCGGCATAACCGCCCGAACATTTCCATTTTTATCCAAGGCCGACTGCAATATTTCAGGCGAAAGCAAGCAGGTACCATAGTCAACATCCGTAAAAACCGGATCAGCACCCAGATACCGCACCACATCGGCAGTTGCCGTAAACGTCATGGTCGGGATAATCACCTTATCTCCCGCCTTAACACCAACAGCCTCCACAGCAAGGTGCAAGGCGGCGGTGCACGAATTTACGGCACAGGCATACCTCACGCCAAGGTACTCGGCAAATAACCGTTCAAACTGAAGAGCTTTGGTGGAAGTGGTGAGCCAGCCACTTTCAAGGACTTCATTCACATAGTTCAACTCGTTCCCGGCCATGGGGACTTTTGAAAACGGAATTTTCATGGGTTGCGCTTATTTCCTAATTATAAGGCAATAAATTGTTTTTAGAACCAATACCAGGTCGCTGGCCAGGGAATGCTGGTCAACATATGCTTCGTACAAGTCGAGCTTTTGTGGGAGCAACACTTCCCGGTAGATTTTCTCCGGGTCGGCAGCTTTTGCCAGAAGATCTTCTTCATGCCTGAACGCCAACGCTGCATGATCCGTGATTCCCGGACGAACAGACAAAACCTTTGCCCAACGTTCGGGGTAAACATTCACCCACTTTTCCACCTCGGGGCGGGGGCCCACCAACGACATGTCGCCCTTCACCACATTTATCAACTGAGGCAATTCGTCGAGTTTGGTTCTTCGAAGAAATTTCCCGAACGGGGTCACCCTGCTGAGATCACCGGCACCAAATTCTTCTGTTTGGCCTGAACCCGAAACACGCATCGATCTGAATTTGAAAAATTGGAATGGCGTCCCGTTTTTTCCTATCCGCTTTTGCTTGAAAATTACCGGCCAACCATCTATAAAATAAATTAGAATACCCACCAACAAAAACAGGGGAAAAAGAAGGATCAACCCCGACAAGGCAATTACGAAATCAAAAATCCTCTTCATCGGAAAAATGTCATGAGTTTCACAAATGGTATAGATTCAATCTCACAGCAGGAAAGGCCTCAGTCAGCCCAGTTGGCCGAAATGCCCTGATTATTGGCAGCTTGCAAAATCATTTCGACTATCTTCTTCAAATTATGCTTTCTCGAAAAATTGTTCGTCGCATAATGATACCCATTCATGCCTTTTCCCTCCAACTCTGCTTTTTTCAGGTCAGCCACCAACCGAAAGACGGATACCAGTTCGCCCATTTCCTCAGGCGGAACAACCCAACCACAACGGGCCTGTTCAATAGCCTTGGCAGAATCACTATGTTGATCGACACAGGCAATGACCGGCTTCTTCGAATATAAATAAGCCACCAGTTTTGACGGGATTGAGCTCATCGCGGCACCTCGCTTAACCGGCAAAAGCATGACATCGGCCCGGTCCTGAACCTCGGGTACTTTACCCGCCGGGACATCCCAAAACAAGATGGGTGTATCTTTGTACCCTTCGGCAATTCGCTGACATTCTTCTTTCATTGACCCGGCACCGGCAATGACCAACCTGGCCTCGGACAGGTTGGCCTGGGCAAAGCTTTTAATCAAAAAATCAACCCCGGCAACAGGGCCAATGTTTCCCAAATACATAAACGTGAAAGGTCTATCACTCGCCTGACCATACAACAAATCCTTCTTCTGATAGTGGTATTTTATAAAGTCAGCCTCATCCTGCCAATTCTGAACGAGGGCTATTTTTTCTTCCTGAATGCCCCTTGTCTGTATAAAATTGAGCTTCATGTTCTCCGAAACAGCGATCACACGCGTAGCATTTTTCAGAATATAAATATCTAAGGGTAACAAACACTTATGAATGAATTTGCAGAATACCGGAATTTTAGTTGACAAGGACTCAGGATAAATGTCCTGCACGTGAACAATAGACGGGAGAGCACACTGTTTCGCTGCTCTGACGATCAGGTATTGTGCCAATAAAGGCCAGGCCATAAGATAAACAACTCCTATTTTGTCGCGATGTTCCCGTATGTACCGGGCAACATATCTCCCGAAGCTGTAACTTTCCCGCATCCGGCCAAATATGGAGTTGCTACATTTGATTGGACGGTAGGTTAAGTATTATTTTATTTACCTACAAAATGACACCAATGAGAAAGAAGTTTGACAAAGAATTTAAACGAAAGGCGGTAGAGCTTTCCTATGCTAGA
>JBFXGM010000045.1:0-25542 GCA_050178015.1 Mangrovibacterium sp. | reverse complement strand
TCTGACTACCATGGGCGCTTACGATTACATTGCCTACAACTGGGGTTACGCGGCTGCTATCAACGACAACTATGCCAAAGCCTGGGAAATGATTTGGGGAATTGGCCGTTATGCCGAAACTTACAACAACCCGGCAGGCATCGACCACTACAAAAATGTGGATGCCACAGACTTTTCGAAAGAGGCCTATAACAGTTCTTTCTCGCACAGTCACAATTTCAGCATTACCAACGGGAACGATAAAACAAAATACATCTTCTCGCTCAACCACATAGATGATGACGGGATGAAAGAAAACTCCTGGTACAAAAGGACCAACGCATCATTCAAACTGGACCAGGATCTAAGTGATAAGCTGAAATTCTCACTGGATACCCGTTTTACCAACATCGATAAAGTGGGCAACGAAAGTACCACCAACGGTCGCGGTTCGCTGCTTTCATCTGCATACTGGTTCCGCCCCATTGCCACCGAAGATGTATTGGGTGAACTGGACGAATCGGTCAACACGCAATTGGGGATGTACACCAATATTCTTCAGGATGTGTACAACCCGGTAGCCCGTATGAAGGATTATACGCCATTTTCGCGTAACCGCTCGTTGCGTGCCAACACCTCGTTGAGCTGGGAAGTTGTAAAAGGACTTACGGCCCGTACCGAACTGGGCATCAGCACTTACTGGAACCGGTCGAAAACATGGTCCGGTGCCATTTACAATGACTATTTTGATACTGACGGTGTGCAAACCTATGGTGGTAATGCATCCATTTCAAGCTCTGAAGGCTGGGGCGTTCGCTGGGCCAACACATTGAACTACATCGTCCAAGGTCTGGGTGACAATCATAGTTTAACCATCCTGGCCGGTCAGGAAGTCACCGATTCCGGTTCCGAAAGCACCAGCATTTGGGGTAATTATTATCCGGCTTCGTTTGATGCCGACCGCGCTTTTGCCATGATGGACCAATACCTGACCGGTACCAGCACGGTAAACTATGGCTACAGTTCAAACACCGGAACACCAAACCGTCTGCAATCTTATTTCGGTCGTGCCAACTACTCGTACATGGGCCGTTACTTGTTAACTGCCACATTCCGTGCGGATGGATCGTCTCGTTTTGCACCCACCAATCGCTGGGGATATTTTCCGGCAGCTGCTTTCGGATGGCGCCTGTCTGAGGAAGCGTTCCTGAGCAATGCCAACTGGCTCGACAACCTGAAGTTCCGTGTTTCATATGGTTCGGTAGGAAACGATGGTATCAGCGCCAACCTGTGGAAAATGAACTGGAAATCGGATGGAAAAACCCGCTATTCGGTAAACGAACAGCAGCAAGTAGCCTATTCACCGGAATCATCGACCATTGCCAATCCCAACTTGAAATGGGAAACCACTATCACCCGCAACCTTGGGTTCGACTATGGCATGTTCAACAACCGCATCTATGGTACCCTCGACCTGTACTGGAACTCAACGAAAGACCTGTTGATGCTGACGTCAGTTTCAGCTATCAGCGGCTTCTCTTCCACCTATGACAACATCGGAAGTACCAGCAACAAAGGGATTGAACTGGCCATTGGAGCTGACCTGGTACGCTCAACGAATTTCAACCTGAATGCGAGCATGAATATCAACATCAACAAAGGTAAAGTGGAAGAATTGGCAGAAGGGGTGAATGGCCTTTACAAAACTCAATGGGGGTCTTCTATGACGCAGCCCAACACCGGTGATTACATCCTGGTGGAAGGCGAACCAGTTGGACAAGTTCGCGGCTACACCTATGATGGCTGGTACAGCGTAGATGATTTCAACTATGCCAATGGTGTTTATACCCTGAAAGACGGCGTGGCCGACATTGGTTCAGGTATCGTCGGTACCGTATATGGAACAACTGCCCTGAAACCTGGTGGCCAAGTGGCTTACCCGGGAGTAATCAAATACAAAGACATTAGCGGCCCGGACGGCAAACCGGATGGTTTGGTTGATGAAAATGATGTGGACATTATCGGTGACATGAACCCGAAACACACAGGTGGTTTCAGCTTGAGCGGAAACTACAAAAACCTGGATTTCCGCATGGATTTCAACTGGAGCTACGGCAACAAAATCTACAATGCCAACTACCTGGCTGCTTTCTACGGAAGTAAAGAAGATGGTTTGTACAAAAACCGCCTCGATTACCTGTCAACCTCGTATAAAATTTACGATATCCAAAATGGCCAGTTGACCAGCATTACCGATCCTTCAGCACTAAATGCGCTGAATGCCAACGCAACTACCTTCCTGCCCTACCACGAAAACCCGGTTGTTTCAACCCTGGGGATACAAGATGGCTCCTACCTGCGTCTGAATACGGTTACCTTAGGCTATACGCTTCCTAAAAGTACCATGAACAAAATCGGTATAAACAAAGTACGTGTATATGGTTCTATCTACAACGCATTTGTGATCACCAGCTACGATGGTTTAGACCCGGAAGTAAACACAAACACCGACCAAGGTGGTGCTCAGTATCCGACAGTTGGCCTCGACTGGGGTTCTTATCCGCGTGCCCGTTCCTTCACCATTGGTGTAAATGTTGAATTTTAATTCTAAAACCATTAAACTGTTATGAAAAAGTTTCTATATATCATTTTAGGTTCCATGGTGCTGTTCAGCACTTCATGTAACAGTGACTACCTCGATGTGGCCTCCCCATCGGCGGTTGACCAGGACTTCGTGTTCTCCTCGCCCGACGAAGCCTATAAAGTATTGGTTGGGTGCTACGATATTTGGAGAGGTTGTAACAACGGCTTGTTTTATGATGTCCAAGTCGTAGGTTCCGACTCGGAAACCCACCCTGAGAGCTATGATGCGCAAACCCGGCATATCCCCGAAGGTCTTTATGCAGCTGATATTTCCATCGATTATTCCAACTCAGTTGGTACTTGGGCCAACTTATACAAGGTTGCCAACCGGGCCAATATCATCATGGAGGCTATTGCAGAAAAAGCTGAATATCAAAGCGCTGTTACGGAAGGAAAGGCCAACGACTGGAGCCAACTTTATGGCGAAGCTGCCGTTTTCCGGGCCTTTGCCTACCACGAACTCATTCGTTACTTTGGCGACGTTCCCCATTTCAAAGAACCGATCTATTCTACTTCACAAACTGACAGCGCCGGCTTGACTTCGCGGGATGAAATCTATGATTTCCAGCTAGCCGAACTGCAACGTGTTGAACCACTAATGTACCGTTTGGGTGAAGGAGGTATCAATGCTGAACGCTTTAGCCGTACCTTTGCGCAAGGCTTGATTGGAAAAATAGCCTTACATGCCGGGGGTTACGAGCTGCGCCGCACCGATTTCAATTATGGCAGTGTTACCTTTGAGCAATTGGGAATCAACATGTGGGACGCCAAATACGTACGTCGATCGGATTACAAAAAATACTACGAGATTGCCAAAACATATCTGGCAGCCTGTGTGGCAAATTCTGGATCAGCTTATCTGATCACCAACGATCCGCGCGGCGCCGCCTTTAACAACCCGTTCCAGTATAACTTCCAAATCAATATGGACTTACAGGTGAGTCCCGAATCCTTGTATGAAGTTGGTGAAACACAAGGGCAGTTTTCTGAACGTCCCTACGCCTTTGGTCGTCCGTCAGGTGGTGGCGGTTCCAATGCTTTTCCAACCAAATCGTACGGACAAAGCCGGATGCACCCTGCCTTCTACTATGGCGACTTCGATCCGAAAGATTTGCGCCGAGATGTAACAACAGCAGTAACCGCTAACTCAGGAGCCTGCTCGGAGGTGCTAATTGACTTTAGCCCGGGTTCCCGCAACAAAGGCGGCTTGACCAACAACAAATGGGACGAAAGCCGCATGGCTAGTCCCTGGACCAAAAGCCAACGCCAATCTGGTGTAAACTGGCCGATGTTGCGCATGGCTGATGTCATCCTGATGCTGGCCGAAGCATATGTTGAATTGGGTGAAGATGGAAATGCCAGAACTGAATTGAGCAAGGTGCGCAGCCGGGCCTTCCTGCCCGAAGACCAAACAGACAAGGTTACCAGTTACATTGGAGCCTTATCGGGTGAAGCTCTGAAAGATGCTATCCTGGAAGAACGTAAGCTGGAATTGGCAGGCGAAGGTATCCGCCGTTACGACCTGATCCGCACCGGTAAGTTTCCGGAAGCGATCAAGCAACTGCGCGACCGCCAAATTGCTATGGTCAACGGTTTGAAAACGCAGGGTTACTATACGTTCGAAAACGGGAATACCATCTCAAACTATATTTGGGTGAAAAAAGTAAACGTGGCCGATTTTGGTATGAATAAAATGCTCACCACGCTTTGCTCTGTTGACGAAACCGACCCCACTTATCCGGTACGTTTTCCGGGATGGCGCGGTAACTGCGACCTGTGGGGCTTCTCAAACGCCGAAGGTGGACGTAACCTGGCCATCCACGGCTTGTTCGAATACATCGATCCAACCGGCGCCGAAGCAGCAGCATTGGAAGCTGACGGATATGTAAAAACAGCTTGGGGGATCAACATCGTGAACAACGAAGCCCAATATACCAGCAACGTGTTCAAAGGATATACCGATGCGCTTTACGCACAGGGTGCCCCTCCACGTTACCTGTTCCCCTTGTCATCAGAAACCATTTCAAAATCAAATGGTCTGATCACAAACGGGTACGGCTTTGCTCAGGAATAAACTTCTGTTTTACGAATAGTTGTGACTTAAACCCGGAAAACCCGCCCGAAACCGGCGGGTTTTCCTTCATATACACAAACCATAAACTAACCGGCCGCTTCAACCACGGTCAATTTTAAATCAAACCACTATGAAGCTATTCTTGCCCTTAATGGCGTTCGCCCTGATCAGTTTTTATTCCTGCAGCAACATCAACAAAAAAGCAGATGCCGAACCTGCCGGCCCCGAGGCCGTATCGTGGAACCTCATCGATCTGATGGGATCGACAACCGGGAAAGTTTCTGTGAGCGGCGTCCCTCAGGTAGTAGAAAGTCCATATGGACCCGCCATTGCTTTCGATGGCCAGGATGACGGTATTTTTCTGGATGAAATGCCGTTGAAAGGGCTGACTCAATTTACCATCGAAATCATTTTCCGACCCGAAAGCCAGGGAAATTTTGAACAACGTTTTTTTCACTGCGGCGAAGCCAACGCCGACCGCGTCCTGCTGGAAACGCGCAGCACGGCTACCCATTGGTATTTCGATGCCTACCTGCAAAGCGGAACCGAAAAATTGGCCCTGATCGACTCCACCCTGCTCCACCCGCTCGACCAGTGGTACCATGCAGCCTTCGTGGTGGATAACGGCCACCTGACTACCTACATCAACCAAGAAAAAGAACTGGAAGGCTCAGTCAATAGCGGTCCGATCAACACCGGACAAAGCTCTTTCGGAGTTCGGCTGGATAAACGGTCCTGGTTTAAAGGCGCCATTTATCAAGTAAAAATTAGTCCACAGGTACTAAAACCCGAAGATTTCATAAACCTGTAAAACAAACCTTTCTACCCGAAAACAAACCAATCAAACGAACCAAGATGAAACGAATTAATATCTGCCTTTTATTTATCTTCCTGATATTCACATCATCTGTATGTGTATCTGCTCCAAAAAAAGATATCGCCCGCGAAATAGAAGAAACCATGCTTCGGGCTACCCGGTTTATGGTTGAAACAGTCAGCACACACGGCGGCTATTTATGGTATTACCTTCCTGATTTTTCACGCCAATGGGGCGAAATGGAAGCCTACAAAACCATGATCTGGCTGCAACATCCGGGGACCATCAGCATGGGGCACCTGTTTCTGGAAGCCTACCACGCTACCGGAAATGACTACTACTACCAGGCTGCGCAAAAAGCCGCGGCGGCCATCATCTGGGGACAGAGCCACGAAGGCGGTTGGAACTATATGATCGACTTTGCCGGCGACCGCTCGCTGAAAGAATGGTACAACACCATCGGCAAAAACGGCTGGCGGCTCGAAGAATTTCAGCATTACTACGGTAACTCCACCTTCGATGACGACATCACCTCCGATGCGGCCCGTTTTCTGCTGCGCATGTACCTCGAAAAAATGGACCCGGCCTACAAACCCGCCCTCGATAAAGCCATCAACTTCATCCTCGAAAGCCAGTACCCGCTGGGAGGCTGGCCGCAACGCTACCCCTTGCGTTACGATTTCGGCAAAAATGGCCATCCCGATTATTCCTCCTTCTACACCTTTAACGACGATGTGACCTGGGAAAATATCAACTTCCTCATGCAATGTTACCTGACTTTGGGACAGGAACGTTTTCTTGATCCCATCAAACGGGGGATGAACTTTTATTTGTTGTCGCAGGACGGCTGCGGGGCCTGGGGCCAACAACTGAACATGGATCTGGAGACCGCCGGCGCCCGTACCTACGAACCGGCAGCTTTTCTTCCCGGCACTACCTGCGAAAATGCCCGTTTACTACTTCGGTTTTACCAATACACCGGCGACAAGCGTTTTCTGTCCCGGGTACCCGATGCCATTCGGTGGCTCGAAGAAACTGCACTTCCGACCGATCAAGCGGAAGGCGAACGCACCCACCCCACTTTTGTGGATGCTAAAACCAACAAGCCGGTGTATGTCCACCGAAAAGGATCGAACTCCGCTTATGGCTATTATTTCACCGATGAGGACGACCAGCACCTGCTGTCGCATTACTACGGCAAATGTCGGGTACCCCTGCAAGAGTTAAAGGAAGAATACGAACGCATTGCCGTCCTTTCCCTGGAAGAAGCAACCAAGGATTCGCCCATCAAGCCCGGAAAATTTGAGCACCCGGGAACGCCTCAAAAATTTTATGACCTGAACCGGTTCAAATTCAATTTCCCGGCCAGTGAGGAAATGGTCCGGGAAATTATCAGTTCCCTCGACCAGGAAAATCGCTGGCTGGCCAAACATGCCATGATCAGCCATCCGTATATCGGCGACGGAAAGGATCAGGAGCTGACCGACGAGTTCACCTCGGAAAATGTGGGCGACGAAACCGATACGTCGCCCTATCGCGACACCACCGACCAGGAATACATCTCAACGGGTGAATACATCCGGAACATGCATTTGCTGATTAATTATCTCAAAGCGAAAAAAGCAGAGCCGGCAACAGAATAACGTATCTGCTGATCGCTTTCATATACTTCTGAAAATTCAGAGAAACAATAAAAAAGTACAAGATGAAATGTAAACGATTTCAATACGCAAAATTCATTCTCCTGATTTTGTTGTGTGCCAATCAGGGCATAGTACTGGCGCATTTCAAAACCACCCCAAACTCGCCGGTACACATCACTGAGGACAAAAAGCTGGAATATCGGATCGAGGCCAACGGCGACCGGGTACCCGATTATTCGTATTGCGGCTACCAAGCTTCGGAAGTTCTGATCCCGGATGTTCCGGTGAAAGTGATTGTTCCGCCTATAGAAGGCGATGCCACTGCCGACATTCAGGCGGCCATCGATTTCGTGTCGGGGCTGCCCCTAAACGATCAAGGATTTCGGGGGAGCGTGCTACTCGAAAAAGGCACCTTCCAACTCAGCGGAAGTTTGCTCATCGCTTCTTCCGGGGTTGTGTTGCGGGGAAGTGGCTGCGGAAACGAGGGCACGACTTTGTTGGCTACAGGCACCGACCGAGCCTCCCTGATTCGCGTGGCCGGAAAGAACGACCGCAAAACAGAACAGCCGGTACAACTGGCAGACCGTTATTTTCCGGTAAACAGCACCGAACTGACCTTCGATACCGAACACACATTCGACGTGGGCGACCGGGTGATCGTTAACCGCCCCTCCACCCAGGAATGGATCGAACGTATTGGGGCCGACAAAATCGGCATTTATGTGGACTATCAGCTCACCAAATGGGAACCGGACGATTTCGACCTGAACTGGGACCGCACCGTGGTGGCCGTTTCGCCAACCTCCATTACCCTGGATGCCCCGCTGACCAACTCCCTCGATCCGCAGTTTGGAGGCGGGTCAGTTGCCAAATATGCTTGGGACGGGAGAATCAACAATGTCGGAGTCGAAAATATGCGTTGTGTATCCACCTATGATTCTTCCAATCTGAAAGACGAAAACCATCGCTGGATGGCCATCACTCTTGAAAATGCCTGCGACTCGTGGGTGCGCCGCGTGGTTGCCGAAAACTTTGTCTCCTCGGCTGTGGCCGTTTGGGAAACTGCCAAACGCATCACGGTTGAAGATTGCAAATCGCTGCATCCGGTTGGCGAAATCGGGAACCATCGCCGCTACTCCTTCCAAACCCTCGGGCAGCAGGTGCTCTTTCAACGTTGCTACGCCGAGTATGGCTACCATGCCTTTTCGGTTGGCTTTTCAACGCCGGGGCCAAATGCTTTTGTGCAATGCTATTCGTACCTGCCCTACCACTTCAGCGGAGCAGTGGGCGGCTGGGCCAACGGCATACTATTCGATAAAATGACGGTGGACGGGGGCAACATCAGCCTGGCCTTCCGCGATGTGGACGGACAAGGTGGCGGCTGGAGCGCTGCCAACTCCCTTTGCTGGCAAGCGCGGGCTGCCCAAATCCGGCTCGATGCCCCGCCGGGAGCGCAAAACTGGGCTTTCGGAAGCTGGGCGCAAGGCTACGGCAGCGGACATCACGAACTGGAACACACCTTCCTTGAGCCCGAAAGCTTTTTCTACGCCCAACTGGAAGCACGCACCGGTAAGAAATCGGCAGAAACCGAAAAGATACTGGTGTACCGGTCGAATGAAACCACCGCGCCAACACCGGAAATGACCGCGCAAAACAGTGCCCGGTCGAAGTATCCCGACCTGATTATGGATGAATGGATTGACCGGATGATTGAGCAATACCCCATTCATTCGGATGTTTCAGGAGCAACGATGCTGCAAGCGATCGACCGACAGGTGGTCACCGAAATAAAAGAAAAGGGACTGGCCCTCTCCTTGCAAAACGGGAGGCTAATGCTGGGCGACCGGTTGATCCCCGGCAGTCGAAACCGTACCTCCATGTGGCGTGGCTCCACCCGCCCCTCGCAGCTGGCACGGCCAAGCCCCAACCTGGTCCGTTTTGTTTCCGGCCGCACCGGGCGCGGACTGACCGACGACCTGGATACGCTGGTGGCCGACATGCTGCAAAACAAGATCACAGTGATGCAGAATTTCCCGGCGCTATGGTACGAACGGCGTCGCGACGACCATGCCCGCACCCGACGGGCTGATGCCGATGTGTGGGCGCCGTTTTACGAGCAACCGTTCAGCCGCAGCGGACAAGGGGAAGCCTTTGACCGCCTCAGCAAATACGACCTCACCCAATGGAACCCCTGGTACTGGATGCGCCTGCAGCAGTTTGCCGACCTGGCCGATCAAAACGGGCTGGTGTTTTGGCAGGAACACTACCTGCAGCACAACATCATTGAAGAAGGCGCGCACTGGGCCGACTATCCCTGGCGCTCGGCCAACAACATCAACAACCTGGGTTTTGCCGAAAATACGCACTATGCGGGCGACAAGCGGGTATATATGGCCGAGGAGTTTTACGACACCACCCACACGGTGCGCAAGCAGTTTCACCGCGCATACATCCGCAAAAGCCTGGACAACTTTACGGGCAACCGCAACATCATCCATCATTTGGGCGCTGAATATACCGGCCCGGTCCATTTTGTGGCCTTCTGGCTGGATGTGATCGCCGAATGGGAAAAAGAAAACGGGCAAAACGTGCTAGTCATGCTACCGGGGACCAAAGATGTGCAGGACGCCATCCTTTCCGATCCCAAACGCTCGGCCTGCGTGGATGTACTGGACATCATCCAATGGCAATACCGAAAAGACGGCAGCTTGTATGCCCCGCCGGGAGGCGTAAGCCTGGCCGGCCGTCAGTATGCCCGGATCTACGAGGTCGGCGAAACTTCATTCGACCAGATTTATCGCGCCGTGAGCGAATACCGGCAACGTTTCCCCGAAAAGGCCGTGGTTTATTCGCGCAGGGGAGATCCGTTTGCCAACTGGGCTGCATTCCTGGCAGGCGGTTCCCTGTCCCCGCTACCGGCTATCGGCGATGAACAGTTTTTTCGCGATGCCGCGGAAATGAAAAGTTTCTCCCAAGGAAAAGCAGATCAGAAACAGTACCTGCTCGGGACAACCGGAACCGGGTACATTATTTTCAGCCAAACACCTTCGGTAAAAATTAAACTGACGGGCGACACAAAAAACTACCAGCTCGACTGGATACATCCCTCGACCGGCGAGATCATCCGCACGTACAGTACAGTAACCGGAAAAGCCACAGTTGTTACCGCTCCTTTCGAGGGGCCGGCTGTTGCCTGGCTGCATCTGTAAAACCAAATAACATCTGAAAAATGAATACAAACCATTTAAGAACATATCTGCTCCTCATTCCGGTCATGCTGCTTGCGGGGTACTTTCCCCTGTTGGCTCAATCACACCGGGGCGAATTGTACCAACACCTGGTATTCGAAGGTTCATCCATCACCTATCAGGGTGAAAAAATACAACTGGGCCCGAACGCTTTTTTTATTGACGGACAACTAAGCGATGAAGAGGCTGCCAGCTATCCGTTCGTTTTCAATTCGATAAACGAGGCGGCCAAACACCTCACGGATGGAACGGAAGCATCGCCGATGGTGCTTTACATCGCCCCGTGGGTCTATTGGATTGACGATCCGGACGACCCCGAAGTCCGTGTGCCCCAGGAAGGGAGCAGCACGCCGTTCGGTCTGGAAATCGATTGCCAATGGCTGAAATTTTACGGCCTGTCGGACAATCCGTACCACGTGATCCTGGCAGCCAACCGCGGACAGACGATTGGCGCTAAGGGCAACTTCACCAGCTTCAATTTTAAGGGAGACGGGCTGACCGCTGAAAATATCACCTTCGGAAACTATTGCAACACTGACTTAGATTATCCGCTCAACCCGAACCTGAACCGGAAAAAACGCAGTTCGGCCATCGTACAGGGACAGCTGGCTTTTTCGAACGGCGACAAAGTGCTGGCCCGAAATTGCAACTTCATCAGCCGCCTCAACACCGGTCCCTTTTGGGGAAGCAAACGCACATTGTTCGAGCGTTGTCACTTCGAATCGACCGATGATGCGCTGAATGGTTCGGCCGTTTACCTCAACTGCACGTTCGACTTTTACAGCAGTAAACCGTTCGGCCACACGGTTGGCACCGGGGCGGTTTTCCTGAACAGCGACATTCGGGTATTGACCCGAGGCCCGCAATACCTGGTAAAAGGTTCCGGCCCGGTTACGCTTGTTGATACACGCTTTCAAGGCGATCTGGTTGATTACCTGGGATGGCGCGACCTTCCGGCAACCGAAGCGAGATATTACCAGTATCAGGTTAGCCTGAACGGCGATTCCGTTTTCATGGACAGGGATAACACCTTTGCAACCATCGACATGCATGGGAAGGAAGTTCTGGATGCCTACCGTATCATGCACAATAACTCACTCATTTACAACACCTGGAACCTGCTACGCGGTGATGACGATTGGGACCCGGTGAACGTCAAAGAGCTGATCAGAAAAGCAGAAGCTGAAAGCGGCAAAAACTACAGCTCGCTCCCAACCATGTTGCAGGTGAATCCAACAAAGCAAAAGCTCGAAACAGGCAAAGACAGCCTGCTCCTTACCGCCACAGCGTATCGCTTTGGAAACTTCGGGTTGAAAGGCGAAAACATGAACTGGTCGCTGGCTCCGGAGTACAAAGATCTGGTCAAACTGGAAGGTCAGGAGGACGGCACTTGTTTGGTTATTCCAATCAACCATCGGGATGAAACGAAAGAAGTTGTCATTATTGCGTCAACAGATGCTGGTTTGGAATCAGCAGCAACCCTCACCGTTGCTCCCTCATTCATACCTGCTCCGGCTTTTCTTGAAAAACCAGTGATCAGCAAGGATAAAAAGGGCCATCTGGCGGTAAATTATACGCTGGATATGCAATACGACGACCAATCGCTGATCAGCTGGTACCGCTGCCGCGATGCCCGGGGCACACATCCCATTGAAATCGCGGTGTCCCGGTTTAATACACCCCTGAAAACCTATCAGCTATCTGCCGGTGACATTGGCTATTACATCATGGCCCGTGTTTCACCCAAACATGTGCGTTGCCATCCGGGGAATCCAGAAAAAACCATTTACACCAAGGCTATTACGGAGGAGGATGTTAATCAAAACCCGCGTGTGCTCATTCCTGATTTAGAGAAGATGTCAACGGCACATCAACCGGAAGTTTTGCCGGGGTTCTGGGCACTCGACAGCTACGCTCCTGCCGATACGCGCGAATGGTATTGGGAAGCAGACAACAGCCTCGATCCCTGGTACTACGGCCCGGGCGTTGACGGCGCGGCACAGGATACGGGCCTGGTGCAAGCCACCAAAGGGGCGCGCCTGCGCTACACACCCGTTGGCGACCAGTTTGGCGATATGAAAATCAGTTTCACCGCTGTGCCTGCAAAAACGGCCGGACAGGGATTCTCCAGCGCCAGGGCGCAATACATGGACATCGGCATCAAGATGGATATTGAAAAGATGACCGGCTATGCCCTGCGCTTAATCCGAACCATTAAATACGGCGACGCCATCGACTTTATCCTGATGAAATACGAAAACGGCAGCGCAACGCCCATCAGCGATCCGGTTTCGGCCTCGTGCTACCGCCCCAATTGCCGGATTACGGTTGAAACAACTGGTCATAAACTGAAGGTTCATGCCGAAAACACCAAGGATTATTATACCGTTCACAACGAATCGGAAGTAAAACGGGTGGTTGACCTGGAAGCCGACATTGAACCCAACACCTTCGGCGGGATGGGATTTCAGCACACCGGAACCGTGGGCGGAGGCGCCACCTTAATCAAGGAATTGAAAATTGAATGGAAATAAATTCTGCAACCATAAACTCAAATTTAAAACGATACACATGAAAAAACTTTCTTCCGGGATTCTGATGATCCTGTCCGTCCTGCTTATAGCATCATGCAGCCAGGGCACATCTCAAAAAAGTGATGCACAAGTCAAGGATACTGCCGGGAACTTCTACCAAAACCCAGTGTTGGGCGGCGACTATCCCGATCCCTCCATTTTCCGCGACGGCGCCGATTATTACATGACCCACTCCTCGTTCGACTATTATCCCGGCCTGTTGATCTGGCATTCAACCGACCTGATCAACTGGCAGCGGGTAGGCCATGCCCTGCATCAGTATGTTGGTTCGGTATGGGCGCCCGACATGATCAAGCACAACAACCGGTATTACATTTATTTCCCGGCGGGGGGAACCAACTGGGTGGTCACAGCGATGTCGCCCGAAGGCCCCTGGTCCGATCCGATCGACCTGCAACTGCCTGGATTTATCGACCCCGGCCATGTGGTTGACCACGAAGGCAACCGCTATTTGTACCTGTCGAAAGGCTACATCGTAAAACTAACCGAAGATGGATTGGCCACCGACGGGGAACCGGTTTTCAACTACGAAGGTTGGGAATTCCCCAAAGAATGGAGCACCGAGTGTTTCTGCCTCGAATCGCCCAAATCAACCGTGAAAGACGGCTATTACCACCTGATTGTTGCCGAAGGCGGAACCGCAGGGCCAGCCACCTCGCACATGGTGGTTTCAGCACGTTCCACATCACCTTACGGCCCGTTTGAAAATTCGCCCTACAACCCAATTGTACATACCGAAAGCCGCGCCGAACGCTGGTGGAGCCAGGGCCACGGCACGCTGGTGGTCGATGTTGACGGCAACTGGTGGATCATGTACCACGGATATGAAAAAGGCTTTCACACGCTGGGACGCCAAACGCTGATGCTGCCGATTGAGTGGACCGCCGACCAATGGTTTCGCGTACCGGAAGGGGTGAAAAGCGAAAATCCCATCACGAAACCAACCGGAAAACCTTCTGAAAACGGAACTGCCCTGTCGGATGATTTCGAAGGCGCTGACCTGGGATTGCAATGGCAATTCTTCAAACTGTACGAACCCGAACGCGTGGAATTGAAAGATGGACAACTTGTGCTTCAAGCAAAAGGGAAATCGTTTGATGAAAGCTCTCCCCTGCTGGTTAATTCGTCCGACCGCCACTATGAAGTGATTATGGAATATACGATTGAAGATGACGTTACCGCAGGATTGTGCCTGTTTTACAACGAAAAAGGCAACATGCGCATTGCTGTGAACAAGGACCAGTTTACCGTTTTCAACCAGAAAAGCGCCAAAATCAGGGTGAAAAACGAACTGGGCAACCGTGGTTTTCTGCGCATCTTGGATGACGAAAATGAAATCAGCTTTTACTACAGCGCCAACGGCACCGATTGGAACCGGGTTGAGCGCAGCATTGATGCCACGGGCTTCAACCACAATGTGTTTGGCGAATTCCTCAGTCTGCGGGCCGGGGTGTATGCATTTGGCGAAGGCAAAGCTACCTTCGACAATTTCATCTACCGCAAACGCTGATGGGGATTTGAAATAAAATTGAGGTCGTTTAAAATAGAAAAATTAACCACGAAGAACGCTAAGAGAAAATCACAAAGAGCCACTAAATGATTGATAATTAAAAATTAATCGTTGTGTAACTTTGTGAAAACTTAGTGGTCTTCGTGGTTAAACAATATTTCTCAGCCTATTCTTTCCGGCTACTTGGTAATGCCTTCCCACGTGTCGGTGCGGAAAGGAACAGCCGGGAGCCCTTCCTGGTTATACAGGTTCAGGTCGTCCGGGTTATCGGCCCAGCCCAAACGCACGGCGACCGGCTTTTCCACTTCATCCGAATAGACAACCACCGACTTACTGTCCCTGAGTTGACCCTTTGCCCAGTAAAACTTCTTGTCGGCCCCGGCAATGGCAAACGCTTTCAGGTAGCCATATTTATCTTTTGCCAGCAAGCCGCTGCCGGTTTCCTTGAAATGAATGATTACCTGATTTCCGTTCACTTCCATCGATTCGTAAACAGGGCCCGAGTGAACCACTTCTTTTCCGTAAGTCACCTTCAGGGCGCTCAGCGCCAGGCGTTTGCCCACATCCTGCTTATTACGGGGATGAATGTCGTTGGCCTCACCGATATCGATGGCCAGCGCCTGACCGGTGTTCGGCAATTCGAGGGCCATCGTCTGTGCTTCGCGCAATTCTGCCCAGCTACTTTCCACGGGATGAACAGCCGGCTGCATGAAGTTGGCCAGCTGCACCCAGAAAAACGGGAAATCGCCCAGTCCCCACTGCTGCCGCCAATCTTTGATCAACGTTTGAAATACGCGCCGGTATTGCACGGCACGGTCGGCATTCGACTCACCCTGGTACCAAATGGCACCTTTAATTCCGTAAGGAATCAGCGGCTCCAACATGCCATTGTACAGCAAGGTGGGATAACTGTTGGGACCCAACTCCATAGAGCCAACCGCCACTTCCGTCATCTTAAACGTCCAGTCACCGGCCAGCTCAATTTTTTCCGCACCCACTTTCAGAAAAAGTTCAGCAGGTTCCCCGTAGATGCCGCCACCACCTGCGGTATCCACCACGCGCACAGCCACCACGTTTTCACCTTCTTGCAAAATTCCCGTTTCCAGCGGATAAATGCGGTCCTGGTCGTAGCGATTGGTTTGGCCCGCTAATCGGCCATTCACCCAGGTCATGTCGGTATCATCCACCTTCCCGAGATGCAGTTCAGCTGTTTGTTCAGCTTGTGCTTTGGTGAGGTTGATCTTGGTACGGTACCAGGCCACGCCGTCCACATCCGGATATCCGGCAGCTTCCCACAGTTGGGGAACCGGCAACGAAGTCCAGTCGTGATCGGCCAGATCAGCCGCTGCAAAGACAGCGTTTCCGTCAAGCAAGCCCGTATCCTTCGAAGGCAGTTCACCGCCAAACAAAGCGGCCATTTTCGCCACGCGCTGTTGGCGGTACTCATTCAGGTCGAGTTGTTTCAGTTCCGCGAGGGCAGCGGCAAAGTCAGGATCCTTTTCGATGTTTTGCGGGCTAATCCAGGTTTCGGCCACCGTGCCTCCCCACGAAGTATGGATCATCCCGATGGGCACGTTCAACTCTTTCTGCAATTTGCGGGCAAAGAAGTAGCCCACGGCAGAAAAGTGGCCTACTGTTTCGGGCGAACAAACTTCCCACTCGCCGCCATCCACATCTTCAACCGGATGCTGGGCCACCTTTTGAGGCACCGTGAACATGCGCAGATTGGGATAATTGGCCGCAGCCATCTCCCGGCTGCTGTTGTTCGAGTTGGCCACCACCCATTCCATGTTCGACTGGCCGGAGCACACCCACACTTCGCCAATCAGAATATTGTCGAGTTTAAGCTGGTTCTTCCCTTCTACCAACAACGTGTAGGGGCCGCCGTAATCCATTGCAGGAAGTTTAACCTGCCATTTACCGTCCTTTCCGGCCTTTGTAGTGATTGTTTTTCCGGCAAACAACACGGTAATCTTCTCACCTTTGTCGGCCCATCCCCAAACCGGGTTGTTTAGCCCTTGCTGAAGCACCATGTTGGAACTAAAGATGCGCGCGAGCTTAACATCGGCCCTGGCGCTTCCCATGATAAAAAAAGCCAGTAAAAATGCAGCAGTCAGTTTTTTCATACGTTGGTTTTTATGGTTTTGAAATTGATTAAGACGGGTTCAAATGAAATTTGGCCCATTCAGTTATTGGAACCGCAAGTTACGGTTTGCCAGGAAAAAATGAAAGTCCGAATTAAACAATCCGGCAGATGCCGGAAAAGCGCGGTGTATTAGGGAGTCCTGGATAGTGTAACTCGAAAGGACAATTAATTAAAAGATTTTAACTGCAATTCTCCGGTGTCTTCTTTTCAGTTTCCCATTTATTGCTAATTTTAATTCCTTTAACGTTAACGAATAACAACTAAACTAATCAATTATGACCAATCGTCGCGATTTCCTGAGAACTGCCGCGATACTTGCTGCAGGTTCGGCGTTCGCCCCGTCACTGATCTCATGCGGGGAAAATAAAAAAATTATCGGCCTTCAATTGTACACCGTCCGGGATAAAATTACTGCAGGCCTGAACCCGACCCTGGAGAAGCTGGCCCAAATCGGATACAATTCGCTGGAAGCTGCCGGGTACAACATGAACGATGGCACCTTTTACGGCATGGCTCCGGACGCCTTTGCCAACCTGACCAAAAGCCTGGGCATGACCTTACACAGTACGCACACCGTTTACGAACTGGATGCCGCGGAGAAAGTAAGTGAAGATGCCGCCAAAGCGGGCGTAAAATACCTGATTTATCCGTACCTGCCCGACAATCTGAGGCAAAATTTAGACGATTACAAAGCTACGGCCGAGAAGTTCAACAAGATGGGTGAAATTGCCCAACAATACGGCTTGAAATTTGGCTACCACAACCACGCTTTTGAATTTGACAAAATGGATGGCCAAATACCGTTTGACCTGCTGATTGAACAAACCGACCCCGCATTGGTGACTTACGAGGTTGACCTGTACTGGGTAACCCGCGGAGGTTACGACCCAGTGGAATACATCCGCAAATACCCGGGACGCTTTGAATTGTGGCACGTAAAAGACATGGTGAAAACCGAAGACCAGTTTTTTGCGCCGGTTGGGCAAGGACGAATTGACTTTGAGCGTATATTCGCCGAGAAAGAAACAGCAGGCATGAAATATTTCTTTGTAGAGCAAGACCGGTTTCGCGATCTGGATCCGTTCGAAAGCGTGGAACTCAGCTTCAATTACCTGAATCAGGCAAAATTTGTGTAGCTTTGGGTGTTGATCTATTCGGGAAATGATAGAGGGGCAATTATACCTTGAAACACAACCCTGCCCGATCAATCGAAAATAATTATTTACTTACCCCCGCCAAAATCCTTATTCGCACCTTACGGCGGGGGATTTTTTTACCATATCCCAAAAAAATTCCCGGCAGTATGCGCCGGGAAACCTCTATATAAAGAACGATCTCAGACTATCCAAATAAAACGGCATGGATGAAAACCGCCCTCCCCTTTACTGTCCGTCGCCGGTAATCATCACCTTGATGGTTTTCAGGATGATGATAAAGTCCAGTTTGAGCGACCACTGATCGATGTATTGAGTATCCAAACGCACCCAATCCTCGAAACCAATCCGGTTGCGGCCCGAAACCTGCCAGATGCAGGTGATACCCGGTTTCATGCTCAGGCGGCGTGTTTGCCAGCGCTGATAATGGCTCACCTCCGAAGGGATGGGCGGACGAGGCCCCACCACCGACATGTCGCCCTGAAGAACGTTGATGAACTGCGGAAATTCGTCGAGTGAGGTTTTGCGCAAAAAATGGCCGATTTTCGTAATCCGCGGGTCCGACTTAATTTTAAACACCGGACCACTTTGCTCGTTTTGTCCGAGCAATCCGGCTTTCAGCTCTTCGGCGTTGGTCACCATCGTCCGAAATTTCAAACACTTGAAGCGGCGACCATTAAGCCCCACACGTTCCTGATGGAAAAATACCGGGCCGCCATCGTCCAATTTTATCAGAAAGGCGATAATCAGCAACAGCGGGAAAAACAGGAACAGCACCAGGGATGAAAAACCGATATCGAACATGCGTTTTATTTTCAGGGACAGGTAATCCTCGGGCGTATTCCTGAAAATAAGAAAGGGCATATTGTTGAAGTAGGTAAAGGTGGATTTCATTTTCTTCGATTGGACCAGGCCCGGTTTCAGCCGGAACACTACGCCCACTTCGGCGCATAACTCAACCAGTTCGTTAATCTTGTTGTAGTCCAACTGGCTTTTGCAATAAATAACCTCGTCGATGATACTGTTATTCAATACACGTCCCACGTCCAAATCGTCGGGCAACATGATAATCTCATCGCCAAAAGCCTCACGGACCTCCTCGTTTGAACTGACAATACCACGTACCCGGTACCCCCAGTCCTTTATTTCAATCAGATCATGAATAAACTCAATCGACGTATCATCAGCAATAACCAGCAGTTGGCGGGTGTTAAAGCCCTGCCTTCGGAGAAACTTCATCGCCCGGAACGAAAGGATCTTAACCGAGAATAAAATGATCAGGTCAATCAATGCAAACAAGGCTATGACAGGAGCGGTCACCCGGTCGGCTTCCAACAGGAACGAGATAAGGGACAGCATGACGGCACCCAGGCCAATATATTTCAAATACCGGAAAAACAGGTCAGAATACTTATGGTCGCGGCTTAACCAGTTTAATCCGCCATATTCAATCAGCATCCACCAAATGAAGACAATGAGTATCAGGAAAAAAAGTACTTCTTTGGATTTTAACAAATGTTCGAGCTTGGGATAATGATAAATGCCGCAAGCCATCGCATACGCACCGATCGTTAAGGCGGTTTGTACAATCTGGCTGATACGGGCAATTACATGTTCACGTTCTTTCAGCATGTCCTGTCATTTTATAGGTTACGAATCGAATCACCGTCAATCAATTAGACCTTGATTTACTGCATCTTACCAATCATTATGATTGAATTTCCCGTCCTTTCCTGCCTCGATCTCCCGGCATCAGTCCTGTTTAGCGTCCATCTTTATGCAGTTTCATGATCAAAATTAGGCAATACCCCACCCGAAGTCAATGGGTGAATTCCCCCACCCGGTTTTCACCCCCCTGGAAATGTTGAGCCAAGCTGGCGGAGGCCCGGAACCAGGATGGCCGGGCCTTTCATCCCTTAAACGCCTTCCTTTGGGACAAAAAAAAAGAGATGAACCCAGGGAAAACCTGTATTCATCTCTTTTTTACGACATATGCTGAGGGGCTACTGCCCGCTCAGGGAATGTTTCGGCCTAATTTTTCATCAGCGCCTCGTCTTCAAAGTAAACGCCGTTGCTGTGGTAAGCTTTCCGGTAGTAGCCTCCGTAGCGGTAGGCATAATTGCCGTATTTTTTCGGGTCCACATCGTTCACCACGATGCCGGCCTTCTTCATCTGCTTCTTCTCAACCAGCTGATTCATCAACTCAATCATCTGGCGATGGCTGTAGCGCTGACGGACCACAAACAGGTTGATGTCGGTGTGCCGGCTCACCACAGACCCGTCCGTTACCAGGGTCATGGGAGAGTTATCGATGATCACCAGGTCGTAACGTTTTTTCAGCTCCGCAATCAGCTTGCCAAATTCTTTGGAGCTGAGCAACTCGGCCGGGTTGGGCGGAATGGTACCTGCCGCGATGAAGTCCAGGTTAGACACCTCCGTACGCTGAATGATCTGATCGAGGGTATGGTTGCCGATCAGGTAAGTGCTCAGCCCTTCGTTGGACGGTATGCCGAAATAGCGGTGCAGGGTTGGCTTCCGCATGTCGCCACCGATCAGGACCGCCTTTTTATTGTTCATGGCAATCATGGAGGCCAGGTTGGCCGAGATAAAGGTTTTCCCTTCGCCCGGTACCATAGAATGGACCCCGATGACACAGCTTTCGCAGTCGAAGCTCATATATTCGAGGTTGGTGCGCAATTCCCGGATCGATTCGGCCAGTACCGAACGCGGATGTTTCACCACGGGAATTTCATCATCAAAAACGTTGTGCATCACATCGGCCAAAATCGGCAGTGAACTGAGCTTTTCCAGCTCGTCGCGCCCCTTGATGGTTTCATCGAAGTAATCGCGGCCCACGATGATGATAAAAGGCAAGGCCAGGCCCAGGATCAGACCGATCATCATATTCAGCGCCGAGCGGGGGCCTTTGCGCACGATGGTGGCCTTGCGCGCCGGATCGAGCACATCCACATCGGCTATGTTCGAGGCTTTGGTAATTTGCGCTTCAGCACGCTTTTGGAGCAGGAAGGTGTATAGCTCATTGTTCAGGTCGAACATCCGCTTGATGTTGATCAGGTCCTGTTCGGTTTTGGGATAATCGCCCAATTGCTCGTTGGTAACAGCAATCTCCTGCTTCACGGCGTCCAGCTCTTTTTTAGCATTGAAAACCAGGTTGTTCAGGTTCTCGTTCAGACTACGGCGGGTAAACTCCAGTTCCCGGTCAACCAGCTGGTAGCCCGGGTTTTTTTCCTGCAAGCTGTACGAAAGCGCCTCTTTTTTGCTGTACAGTTCGCTCAGGCGCACCACCAAACTGTTTAGCCCGGCATCGGTAATGCCCACCACCGACGGGTAAACCATGTGCTTCATCCGTTCGGCATTGTCCATATAATTTTTCAGGTTCTCGTAGTATTCCAGCTGCATCTCGGCCAGTGACCGCTTCGAGTCGAGTTCCACCAGTTTTTCCACCACCAGCGAAGCTTTCTGGCTCAAGTCGAATACTTTGTTGTCGGCCCGGTAGTTGGTCAGGTGGTCGCTGGTTATTTTCAGCGTATCCACAATGGCCAGCATCTGCTGGTCGATAAAGCGGATCGTGTTCTCGGAGATTAGGTTTTTCTCTTTCAAGCCATAGCGGATATACACGTCGGCCAACTCGTTCAGGTAGGTGATCTCCCGCTGCGGGTTGTCACCGGTCAAATCCAGGCTGATCAGGTCGGCATTTTTGTTCACCCCGGCAATGTTGACCCGTTTCATGTAGTTCAGGGTCAGATCGTCGTAATCGTTGAACACGAAGTAAAAGTCGCCGTCACCCGCCTCGCCGTATTTGTTCAGAACGAAATTGAAGTAGTCGTTTTCGAACTTTTCGCCGAATATTCCTTCCTCATCGAAGCTCACTTCAAACGTCTGCCCGTCGATCGTCACCTTCTGGTCGGCCTCCACCCGGTACCTGGACGAATCGATCATCGACACATGCAGGGCCACTTTTTTCAGGTTCAGCGCCTCCGGTTCAATGATCACCTCGAAAGGCTCACGGCCAAACAAGTCGTAATCGCCAAAGGGCATATCGCGGAACCACGACACCCGCCATCCCAGGTTTTCGATCACCTCGTGGTTCAGGGAGAAGGACGACAGAATGCCAATATGATTTTCCAACTTCACGTCCGATTTTAACGAGAAGTTGTCGAACAGCTTATCCAGGTTCATCCCGTCCGACTTCTTTTCCTTCACCAGCAGGCGGCTGTTTACCGCATAGCTGGGCGGTGCATACCGGTTAAACACATACGCTGCCCCCACGCCAATCACGGCGGCCACGACAAACCATTTCCAGTAATGCAACAGTTTGTACAAAAACTCTTTCGGGTTGAAACTTTCACCCTCGTTTTGTACCAGCAGTTTCAGTAATTCTTCGTTTTGGTCCATGTTATCGAATGCTCAAAAAAATTTCGTTAATGGTTTTTATTCTCCCAAAAATTTCAGGATCACAATAAAGGTAGAAACGGTTGACAACATCAACGCGTAGAGCGAAGCGTTCAACCGGGTATTCTTGTATTTATCGGGAGTCACGTAAATCACATCATTGGGTTGAAGGTAGTATGCCTCCGAGCTCAGCAGTCCTTTATCGGTGAGGTCCACCTCAATGGAGTAGGAACCGCCTTCCTGCTCACGAAGCACCATGGCCTTGCGCAGGCGCGAATAGTCGGTGGTGCCGCTGGCCTGGCTGATGGCTTCGAGGATGGTGCAGGTGTTGTTGTAGTTGTAATACACGCCGGGCCGGGCCACCTCGCCCATCACGGTAAACTTAAAGCTGAGGAGCTTCACCGTTACCGTAGCTTCCTTAAAATACTCGCTCACCCGCTCCACGATCCCCTCTTTGGCCTGGGCCACTGTCTTTCCAAGCACAGGCACTTTGCCAATGATGGGCAGCTCCACGTTGCCATCGGGATCAATCTGGTACCCATTCAGGTATTGGGCGCTCAGCGTGCCGTATTGCTGCGCCGTACCGGCCGAATAGCCGGTGCCCGACGAAGGGTTGAACAACAAATTCACCTCGGGATTCAGCGAGGTTACCTGGATGTAGAGGTTGTCGCTGGTACGCAGCTGGTATTCGTGAACCGAAAAAGGGATGCCCTGTTGAAGCTCGCGTTGCGGTAGATTCTGCAAATACATCAATTCTTTGTTCGACTTGCAGGCGTTTAACAGGAACAAAACAATCACAGGGAACAGAGCCCTAATAGTATTTTTTTTAAGCATATCTCATTGATTAGCAAGTAATATAAGCTGTTGTTTATCTAGTTTCTTCGTTAAAGGCCGTAAAGATAGTTACTTACACGGGACTGACCACCCCAAAGGGGTTATTTTAAGGTAAATTCAACAAGATTCTTAATTTAAAGAACGGAACAGGAATGATGGATGTCGAATGAAACAGGACGCGGATGACACGGATGATTGATGATTTTCACGGATGAATTTTAGTCCTCGACAAAGGGAATACCACCCCGTCTTTCTCTTCGCGAAATCCACCTCCGTCAAAGCCGGACAGGCTCTCTTTAACAAGGACTACCACCCCGTCTCCGGCTTGCCGGAGCCACCTCCGTCAAAGCCGGACAAGCTCTCCTTGACAGGAGGGGAAAGTTGGGCCTGTGTTCATAGCCACCTGTTTCTGTTTATTCACCGACGCTTCCCGAAGCGCTATTTTTTCTCCTCCTGCAAAGGAGGAGTACCCAAGCGAAGCGCAGGGGGAGGTGGTTCTCCTGCAAAGAGCTCCAGGTTCGGGTGTCGCGATTTCCGAATCGCGATTTAGGGTTAACGGAATGCTGTGGACGCGCATGGTTGGACTGATGCATGGAACCGGCGATTCAAAATCGCCGCACCCGATCAGGGCGCCCTTCAGGGGGCCAGGGGTAAATTGTCGCTATGAATTACCCCACCCCTCAACGATTCATTTTTTCCCTGATTTTCACTTCCAGCTCAACCAGGGAAACCACATCAATTCCCTCTTTCATTGGCCAACCGTTGGATACGGGTGAGGCTATAAAAATATGACCGGGTGCAATGTCTTCAAACGAATTATAATTTCCTTTTGAAAGCGATGGCGACAGGGTAGATTTACATTCAATGGCAAAGACCGAATTTCGGATGTTCATCACAAAATCCACTTCGGCCCCGTTACTTGTACGATAGAAATAGAACGAGGCCTCCGGAAATATTCCTTTCAGATTGGCTAACACAATTTGTTCCCAGATTGCCCCAAACGAAGGATGGCCCGACAGTGATTCAAAACTGCGCAATCCCAGCAAAGCAGCAGTAATCCCCGAATCTGTCAGGTAAACTTTCGGCGCTTTCACCAGACGCTTCCCTAAATTGGACCGATATGCCGGAACCACCTCCACCATAAAGGTACTTTCCAATAAATCAATGTAATTCTTTACCGTTACATTGGATACGCCAAGCGACTTGGCTAAGGCCGTGTAATCTACCGTTTGTCCGTTTACATGGGCCAGCATCTGCCAAAGACGTCGCATCGTGACGGGCGTAAATCCTTTCCACTGCATTAAATCCCGCTCCAGGAAAGTGGAAATAAAATCCTCCCGCCATTCAAAGGACACCTCATCATCTTCGGCCAACAAGCTCCGGGGAAAGGCCCCCCGGGAAAAATAGCGCTCAAGCGTATAGTCACCGCCTACTTCCTTCCACAAAAAAGGTGTGAGCCGTTTATAGCTGATCCGGCCAGCCAGAGACTCCGAACTTTGTTTCAATAAATCCCTGGAGGCCGATCCTAACATCAGGAATAAACTGTTTCCGCCCCATTCATCAACCAGACTTCTAAGCAGGGGAAATAATTCCGGCATCCGCTGCACTTCGTCAATACAGATCAGCTTTCCCTTTTGCGATGAAAGAAACCACTCTGCATCAGTCAATTTCTGCAAATCCGAAGGCCGCTCCAGATCCAGATAGATACTTTCCGGATAATCCTCCAGCATCTTCTTCACCAAGGTGGACTTTCCACATTGCCTCGGGCCAATCAGGGCAACTACCGGGTTATTTTTCAATGCCTTTCGGACATTCTCTTTTATTTCTCTGGGAATATACATCATCAAACTACACTTACCATGCAAATTTAAAACTTTATTTTAGATTTGCATGGTAAACTTGACTATATTTTCTTGCCTTTTTTACCCCAAATCTCCCGAATAACCGGGAGGCTCCAGGCCTGGCCCGTTGCTCCGGTTCGGGTGTCGCGATTTCCGAATCGCGATTTAGCGTTAACGGAACACTGAGGACGCGCATGGTTGGACTGATGCATGGAACCGGCGATTCAAAATCGCCGCACCCGATCAGGGCGCCCTTCAGGGGGCCAGGGGGTAAATTGTCGCGATTCCGCTTTTTAACCCCTAAATCCCCTGAAGGGGACTTTGCCGCTTCGAGCATAGGTTACCCATGGTAGTTGCCACTGGTTCCTTTTGCACCCCAAACCTCCCGAGTAACCGGGAGGCTCCAGGCCTGGCCCGTTGCTCCGGTTCGGGTGTCGCGATTTCCGAATCGCGATTTAGGGTTAACGGAACACTGAGGACGCGGATCGTTGGACTGATGCATGGAACCGGCGATTCAAAATCGCCGCACCCGATCAGAGCGCCCTTCAGGGGGCCAGGGGGTGAATTGTCGCGATCCCGCTTTTTAACCCCTAAATCCCCTGAAGGGGACTTTGCCGCTTCGAGCATAGGTTACCTATGAGATCGG
>JBFXGM010000044.1:0-28659 GCA_050178015.1 Mangrovibacterium sp. | reverse complement strand
TTTTTCTATTACCAAAATCACCCAAAACCCTTACAGAACGCTGCTTCCAGATCTCCCGGTGTAACCCGTTTGTCTCTCAAAGCGGGTGCAAATATAGAGAGCTTTTTTTGTTCTGCAACATATTTTGACAAAAACATTTTTCACTTCGCAGAGCATCACCTGACGACAAACTAAATACCAGCTACTTACCTATCGATAAAATTTTCATTGAAACGGTCTTGAACAAACAAAATAGTGGATCGCCAACCTGCAAATCCAGTTTTTCGAGGGCCGGACGAGTAATTTCAACCAGCAAAGGAAAGCCAACATCGACACTGCAGAATACCTTTTTCCCGGAGAATTTAATGTCAGTAACAATTCCCTGCAATTGGTTTCGGCTCGATATTAAAGCAATTCGTTCTTTGGAAAGACTAACATTGGCAGGCGGGATGCTTAAAATGATCTGATCATCGGGGACAATTGAGTGATTGGTGTCAATCAATAAACAATTGGAAGAATACTCAGAATAATAATAGAAAGCCGTCAAGTCACCAATCCTGTCGATACTTTGGGCACGCAACCGTACAGCATTGGCTTCTTCCCCATTCATGAGCAAGGGCTGGCACTGAGGATCGAACAACAAATCATAATAGTACCCAAAACCGGCAATGGTACCGTCTTCAACAATTAATAGTTGGTTGGTGAGCATCAGCAAATCAGAAATATCATGGCTCACAACCAATATTGGCAGGCGATACCGTTCATGGATTTTGATCAGGTACGGGATGATATTCCGTCTCAAGCGTTGATCGAGTGCGGAAAAGGGTTCATCGAGCATCAACACTTCAGGGGAACCGAGCAACATCCGGCCAATGGCAATGCGCTGTTTTTCGCCGCCGGAACATTCCCTTGGCTTTTTATCCAGCAGAGTGCCCAACTCAAGCAAAGAAACAACCTCATTAAAATGGATGAAGGAGGAGGACTGGTAGCCATACATCAAATTTTTGCGGACTGACATGTGCGGAAACAAACGGCCTTCTTGAAAAACCAAACCCATCCGCCGTCGACTGGCTGGCACCTTAATCTTCAAATCCTTATCAAACATGGTCTTCCCGTGGATAACAATCCTGCCCCAATCCGGATCTTCAATTCCGGCCAACAATTTCAGCAAACTGGATTTCCCGTGCCCCGAAGCTCCGAACACACCAGTAATCCCTTCGGGAATTTCCACATTCATCTTCAAGGAAAAGCTCCCGCGCGTGTAGGCTATATTTATATATACTGCACTCATAGGCCAGTTGATTTTTTATAACGCCGGTTTACCAATTCGGAAATCAGCATGGCAATAAATGAAATGACAATGGAAATAACCATCAAGCGGAAAGCTTCACCTTCCTTGCCCGGAGTTTGCATGGCCGAGAAAAGCGCCAGCGGAATGGTCCGGGTTTCGCCGAAAGTATTGCCGGCAAACGTGATAGTTGCGCCAAATTCGCCTAAACTTCGTGTAAAACTCAACAAGAAACCGCTAAGGATCCCCGGAAATGCCAATGGTGCGGTTATGGTAAAGAAGACCTTCAGGTTGCCTGCGCCCAATATTTCGGCAGCATCTTCAAGGCGTTTGTCCACCATCTCAACCGCCTGCTTCACGGCACGAACCGCCAATGGTAGCGAAACGATCACCGAAGCGATTACTGCCGCAGGAAAGGTAAAAGCAATCCGAAGGCTAAACTGATTCTCCAGAGACCGCCCCAAGAAACCATTCATACCCAATAATATTAATAATATATAGCCGGTTGTTACGGGTGGCATTACCATAGGAATATGCAAGACGGCTTCGATGACTGGTTTCAAACGAAAATTTTTCCGCGCCAAAAACCAGCCCAACCAAACAGCAACCGGTAAGGAAACAAAGGCACAGAACAACGCCACCCTGATGGAGACCAATAAGGCAGAAAGCTCTGCTTCCGATAATCCGACGAACAGGAAATCTTTCAATAGACTTTAAATTGATGTTTAGCAAGAATTTCATTGACTTCGGCAGAACGCAGGTAGGCATAAAAATCGCGGGCTAGCTGATTCTCCGATAACAGCAACTGAAAATATTCAACCGCTTGATGCGTTTCGGGAGGGAATGTATGGACGATTCTCACCTTTTGGGATTGAAGGGCATCGGTTTTATAAACAATCGCGTATCTGGCCTCTCCAATTTCCACCATCATCAAGGCTGAGCGGACATTGGTCGTTTGCAGCAATTGACCGTCCAGCTTGAGATGATAATAATCGAGAACTTGTTGCGCATACTCGCCCACGGGCACATAACCAGGATCGCCAATCGCTATTTTCTGCCGCGTATTTGTTAATAAACCGGCTAATTCATTCTCCCCGGAACTGTCAGTAAGCGAACCGACCAGCACTAAATCGTTGCCTGCAAGCACGGCCGTGTCTTTTGCCAGGTTTCTATCTGCCAGGTATTTCATCCACTTCCGGTTGGCCGAAAAAAACACATCCGCCGAAGCGCCTTGTTCAATCTGCCGGGCCAGGGTGCCGGATGCCGCCAGGTTCAGTTTAATGTCCACGTTACGCTGAAGCCGGAAGCTATCCGTAATTTCTGTAATTACATCGGTTAGGCCGGCAGCCGCAAAGACCACCAATGTATTCTGTTTCGAATGCTCCCCGGTACAGGAAAAAAGCGAAACAATCATCAGCCACAAAATAATCTGTTTCATAATCTTCAACATTAACAGGTTTCACAAGCCAAGCCGAGATGCTGTCCAATCCATTCCTTCACTTCCGCAAGAAAATTTATCATCCGATCAATTTCCTCGTCCGTTGGTTCCAGGGTTTCCAGCACTTCCAGCGAGCAGAAATTCATAAACCTGTTGTAAAACCGACCTTCTTCCGTAAACGATTCCGGCATTTCATACTTCTTTTTTAGCATTCGCAACATGCTGCTAATGCTTGAATGCTCGGGCAAACTGCCATCTTTGCTGATCAATGCCGTTAAAAAACCTTCCAACGATAAGCCAATCAAATTGTAATAAACAAGGTTTCCAAATGGGCGACCTTTTTCCTTTGCCTTAACTGTTGTTGTGTAATAACCCAAAGCTTCTGAGTGATAACCATTCCAAGTTTCCATAATTGTATCTTTTAAATCATTAATTGTATTCCGAAGTTGATATAGTCACCATAAGCCCCGGACGAACCCACACGGTAATTTTTGGTCCCGCTCCCGGCTCGGTTCATATAGTGCAGGTTCAGCTTCAATTTTCTTTTTGCTGAAATAAGGTTTATCCCGGCATCAATGATCCGATCCTGACCGTCATAAAACGATGCATCCTGAAAGGTGTCGTCTCCAGTAAACTGGTTGAGCATAATCGCTGGTTCGAGAACCCAGTCTTTCTTTATAAAGAAATTAAACGAAGCACGAACCATCAGACAGGATGCCAGGTAATCATCCAGAGTTTTACGGTTCAGCAAATAATATTCGCCATCCAGCTTTAATCCGTTCAGGTAAATCAGCACATCGGCTCCGTACGTGACAGATGATTCGAAAATGTCGGTCTTTCCCTGGGTTGATGCGCCAAAACCAACTGACATCAGTTTTTGCTTTTTCAATGAATTCCCGGAAAGGCAGTATTTATAGGAACTCCATTCTTTGTCGCCAACATTCAGGATGACATGCCCCAAAAACACGGGACTCCAGTTTTCACTTGTGATACTGGTATTTTCCTGCCGGGTAATGAAAGCAATATTGTATAAGAGCTGACTTTTCCCGACACCTCCCATGCCCCCAACATTAACGCCCGGACAAATACCGTTGGTTTTTCCTGTAACAAATTGCCGCAAGTAACATGAGGTTTCACTTTTATCGAGAGAGCTGGTAGTCCAGGGCGATGTAACCGACTCGCGGCTCAGGTGCGGTAAAAACGTCCCGACGGTGACCATCAGCCAATCCGATTCGGGCAGTACGCTATACGTGCCATAAGCGCTCCACAGGGCAATATCCCCGGTATTTGCTTTCCCTTTCGATGAAAGATTCGGATCCTTCCCCAGAAGATCAAACGAACACTGAATGTCATAGGTCAGGGTTTCCATCAGCTTTCCTTTCAATCCAATCCGGCCCCGACGGAAATAACTGGCAGCTCTGCCAGCAGCGACTTCACCTCCGGATTCCAGGCCTTCGCTATACATCGTCCAATACTGAAGGTTAGCGTAAGGTTTTGCCGTCGGTTTTACAAGAGGTTCTTCTGCAAATAACTTCATACTTGCCATTATTAGTAGTAATATAAATTGATGTTCCCTCATTTTCTTCTTTTTAGAATCCAAACTGCACCGTTATCTTTTTTTGAATAACGGTGATCAAAAAAAAGGATCAAATGTCTTGTTCAACTCACGGATAAATTGACTGAATCGTTTTTCTGCTTCGCTGTAGAGTTTCAAAACATGAATACCGTCAGGGGTCAGTTCGGCAAAACCACCGCCAACTCCTCCACGGACAGATACAATCAGTTTTTTCCCGGCAGCACAATTGAGTTGTACAATTTCATTATAGACCTTGGAATACGAGCTTCCCAGTTGTTGGGCGGTTCCCGAAATGGAACCTGTTTCGTTTATGCCTACTAGAATTTGCATCCATAAATGACATTTCACCCCCTGATCGCCCATGTCGAACCAGATAGCTCCGTCAACCGCTTTTCTTTTCATTTTTGTCCAGCTACAAAATTTGAACTGAAAAGAGTCAATGCTTCTTCGTAGTTGAGCGTGCGTTTGGCCCGTTTTGCAGCATCCTTCATCCGGTTGACAGTATCATTTAATTGGTTCCTTGAGATAAAGATCCCCTTTGATTTCAGGAAGTGATTGAGCCCACCGCTACCGGAATGCGTCCCAAAAACCAGCTCGGTCTCGCGTCCGAAATCGGCAGGGTTGAATGCCTGGTAGCTCAACTCATCTTTCACCAGGCTGCGGCAATGGATTCCCGACTCGTGTCGGCAGATCATTTCACCGACGATTGGTTTCGAGTGGTGAATCGTTCTTTGGGACGCTGCTTCAACGGCCCGGCAAAGCTCCTGAAGTTTGTCTAACCGGATGCCGCAATCGTGGTTGGCCGACACTTTCATGGCTGCAGCCACTTCTTCCAAACAAGCATTGCCTGCTCGTTCACCCAGCCCGTTCACCGTTAAACTTGCAGCCTGACATCCAGCCAAAGCAGCCGAAACCGTATTGGCCGTAGCCATTCCCAAATCATTGTGCCCATGAAACTCGAATTCAACTCCGGGAAACAATCCGGTTAGCCAACTGAAAAGTTCCATCGTCGAAAGTGGGTTCAACGTTCCTACCGTGTCGGCTATCCGGATTCGATGAGCCCCTTCAGCCAAACAAGCCGAAATAAACTCTTTTAAAAAATCGCGGTCGGCCCGGGAGGCATCCTGTGCTCCAACAGCGACAAAGTCGAAACGTTGTTTCGCAAACGCCATCATCGGCTTCACCCGATCCAACACCCACGAACGGTTTTTACCGATCGCTTTTTGCTGAATATCGGAAACAGGAAAAGAAATATTCATTCGGTTGGCTCCGGTTTTTTCCGCGGCCAGCATATCCTCTTCGGTTGAGCGCCCCCAGCAGGTCGATTTAAACTGAAAACCTGATCGAATGATTTCACGGATCACCGTCTGCTCACTCTCCCCCATAATTGGGGTACCAACCTCGAGCTCTTTTACGCCCACCTCGTCAAGCAGGGCTGCAATTCTCAGTTTTTCATCCAAACTGAAAACTACCCCGGGGGCCTGTTCGCCATCCCGGAGAGTTGTATCAATTAAATGGAGAGGATTCTCAATCATTATTCACTGATTAGGTATTCCTCAACAGCTTCGCCTTCCTCGAGGGCATCCAAAATTTCGTCAATACGCTCTTTTGTGATTGCTCCGTACCAAAGGTTGTTCGGTTGAATAACCATAACCGGTCCTTGTGAACAAACATTGAGGCATGCAGTAGAAGACACAGCTACATCCAGGCCGCGATCGTTACATTCTTCTGAAATATACTGGATGAGATCGGCAGCGCCACTTTTGTTACAAAAGCCTTTGGCATCGCCGGCAACACGATACGAGTTGCAAACTAAAATGTGATAATCAGGTTTTTTCATTGTTGAAAATATTTAAAGGTTCTTTTCTATATTGTCATCCCGAACTCGTTTCGGGATCTTTATGCTCCCAGTTACAGACCCTGAAACAAGTTCAGGGTGACTACTTGATTCAGGGCATCATCCGCAACCCGTTCCACTTCCCGAACATTCGGATCCGCAACGGAATACATCAGCCTTCTTAATGGTTTTAAGCGATTTCCCCTTGTAGATAGCATCCAGCCCATCGTCAATCAAACCGGTCATTTCAACGATTTTGATCCCGGAACGGCCGATGATAGAGGAAGGTGATGGCCCGATCCCGCCAACCAGCAAGGCACGGCAGTCGTTCAGTGCTTGTCCAAGCGCTTCCCAACGCAGGTTACCGGTTCCAGATGGCGGGGTGCGGCGCTGTTCAACCAGGCGGTAGCCCGAAGGTGTTTCTTTAAAAATGTACAGGTAATCGGCTTCGCCCAGGTGCTGGTTCACTAACATGCCTTCATGGCTGGCCACAGCAACATGCGGGCGGCTTTCGTCGGCAGATACTGACATGGTTGCAATATCATTCAACAATTTAGCGGCTTCCGGATCGTCTTTGCCCAAAAGGCCAACTGCATCGGCACGACAGCGGGCGCAGTGTGTCATCGGTTTGATGTGCTGACTTATTTCGGCACGAATCAGCTTCATCATGGCCGGTGACGGTTCTTCGAGGTGCTCGAATGGTGTATCAGCAACCGGATAAAGCGGAATGCAGTTCATCAGATCGGCGCCCAATGCTTTTACCGATTTGGCGATGTCGCCTACCAAATGGTCGTTGACTCCGGGAACAACGATGGTGTTGATCTTTACCGTGATGCCATACATTTTCAGCATCCGGATCGCTTCCAATTGTTTTTCCAGCAAAACTTTTGCGGCTTCAACACCTACAAAACCGCGCTTATCCAGGCGAACCCATTTGTAAATATCTTTGGTAATGTCCGGATCCAGTGCATTCATGGTGATAGTCACGTGGCTTACTTTCAGTTCAGCCAACTCGTCGACATAGGGTGCTACATTCAAGCCGTTTGATGACAAACAAAGAATCATTTCAGGGAATTCCTTGCGGATTAACCGCAGCGTTGTCATAGTTTCAACCGGATTGGCGAACGGATCACCAGGGCCTGCGATACCAACTACTGACAGGTGAGGCATTTTTTCCTTCAACTTAATTGTATAAGTCAAAGCTTGTTCGGGCGACAATACTTTGCTTGTTACACCGGGACGACTTTCGTTTACACAGTCGTTGTCGCGTTTGCAATAGTTACATTGAATATTACATTTCGGGGCAACCGGCAAATGCACCCGGGCATATTTTCCTTTAGCATCTTTGCTAAAACAGGGATGTTTTTCAATATCAATCATAGCGTTTCGTTTTTTAAAGTTTTGAGACCTGAGTCTTGAGACTTGAGTACTGCGACTCACGACTCCTGACTCCTTACTCACTACTTGATTACATATATTTATAGCCGACCGCCGAGTGGTCTTGTTTATATTGAATCATGGCGTTGACAACCTGGTCGAACAAATCCTGGGTACCGGAGTAACCGAGGTGTTTGATCCGTTGTCCTCCAATCCGATCATGGATCGGGAATCCGCAGCGTACAATCGGGACATTCAGCTCGCGTGCGATGTAGTAGGCTTTGCTGTTTCCAACAAAAAGATCGGGTTTGTTTTCGATGCTCCACTCGCGGATTTTTTCGTAGTCGAACCTATTTTTCGCCAGGATCTGTTCCCCTCGTTCGGGGCAGTTTTCTCGGATTTGTTCTGCCAGCCTTCCGCTTTCGCCACCCGTTGCAGCTAAAATCACGTCAACACCAATTTCATCGAGGAACGTTGTCATGGCAATCACAAAATCTTCTTCACCATAAACCACTGCTTTCTTTCCGAAAATGTATTTGTGCCCGTCAGCGTAGGAGTCGATCAAACGTCCGCGTTCGCCTTTGTAACGGGCTGGCATTTCCTTACCGGTTATTTCTTCCAACGCTTTAATAAATCGATCGGTGTTTTTTACCCCGATTGGCATTGACATCCGATAATTTTTTACGCCAAACTCATTCTCCAGGTAATGAGCCCCGGTAGCCGATAGCTTATTATTTTTTACCCGGCCCGACAGCGAACCAAAATTAAGGATTGTACCAAACTCGATGGATGCTGCGGCCGTTCCGCAGGTTTCTATTTTACTAACCGGTGTTCCACCTTCAGGAATCCGCTTGTAACTTTCCCAGATCGGGTTGTCCAGCGTTTCCGAATAATCGGGAAGCAATACGTAATCAATACCAAAATCATTCAGCAGGTATTTGAGTTGACGTAGATCTTCGGTTGATACAAACCCGGGGAAAAGATTGAGATGCGTCCCTTTTTCGCCGCCTTTGGCAAAAGCTCTCACGGCAGCCGAAACCGCTTCGTGAAAACCGTCCATGTGCGATCCCTGGTAACTGGGAGTCGATGCGGTAACAAAACGAGGGAGATCTTCGAGCTGATTGTCTTTCTCAAATTCGTGAATGTACATTTTCACGTCATCGCCAATGGTTTCTGAAAGACAAGTGGTTGTCATGGCTATTACTTCGGGTTTGTATTGCCCGATCACATTTTTAATAGCCGTGTGACAGTTGGCGCCGCCGCCGAAAACGGTTGCTTCTTCGGTGAAGTTTGAGGAAGCAATATCTACCGGTTCTTTGAAGTGGCTGATCAGGTAGCGCCTGATGTAGGTTGCACAGCCCTGTCCGCCATGAATGATGGGGACGCAACCGCGAATTCCTTTAAAAGCAATGCTGGCACCCAATGGAGCACAAAGCTTGCAGGCATTCCGCGTAGCCGTAAATTCTTTTGTCGATTTTATAATCGGTGCATTTTCAAACATGTTCTTCATTTTTAAATGTTAAAATTGTCATTGATTGTCGTTAATGGTCATTTGGTTGTCATTGGTCGTTACGACTATTGACGAGAAGCAAATGACGAAGAATGACGAAAAACAAATGACCTTTTCTATTTCATGAATTGCCAAACCGGGCTGCAAACTGAAGCGTACACTTCTTTTGCAAAGTTGAGCATGCCCTCGTATCCCGCGAGAGCTTCTTTCCGTTCGTGGCTGTGGTCGCAAAAACCAAGTCCTAATTTGTAGGCGATTGGTCGTTCTTTCACACCTCCGATGAAAAGGTTTGCTCCGGTTTGTTTCACAAATTCAGAGAGTTCGTTCGGATTGGAGTCATCACAAATGATGGTTCCATCGTCACACATTTCTTTCAGCAGATTGTAATCGTCAACATTTCCTGTCTGGGAGCCAACCACAACAGTTTTCATTCCGATAAGGCGAAGGGCTTTGACCAGTGAGATAGCTTTAAAAGCTCCTCCCACATAAATCGCTGCTTTTTTGCCTTCCAACTTCTGACGATACTGTGCCAATGCAGGCAACAATGTTGTTAATTCTTCTTTAACCAGCGCTCTCGCTTTTTCCATCATCTCGTCCGATTTGAAGAATTTGGCCACTTCGTAAAGTGCGTCACTCATATCTTCAATTCCGAAATAAGAGACTTTCATAAAGGGAATGCCGTACTTTTCTTTCATCTCCTTGGCCAGGCCAATCATGGAGCCTGAGCACTGAACGACATTTAGTTGTGCCGTATGCGCTTTCCGGATATCATCAACCCGACCGTCGCCGGTCATAGCTGCTACCAGATTCACGCCCATCTTTTTATAGTATTCAGCCAACATCCAGAGTTCACCAGCCAGGTTAAAATCTCCGAGAATGTTCAAACTATATTCAGGGGCTTTAAAAGTGGTGTCGGTACCAATTAATTTGGAGAGCGCGCCACAGGCTATTTTATAGCCATCTTTTTTTGTTCCGTTAAATCCTTCTGACATGACTGCAATCACGTCGATGCCTTTTTCGCGTGTCACCCGCCGACACACCGCTTCAACATCGTCGCCAATCACACCCACGATACAGGTGGCATATACAAAAGCGCCTTTCGGCTTGTAGGTGTCAATTAAACTGATCAAAGCTTTATACAAGCGTTCTTCGCCTCCGAAGACAACTTCTCGTTCTTTCAGATCAGTTGTAAAACTTAACCGGTGAATTTGTGGTCCGGATGAAAGTGATCCGCGAATATCCCAGGTGTAGGCGGCACAGCCGACCGGCCCGTGAATGAGATGCAAAGCATCTGCAATAGGATAAAGCACCACTCTGGAGCCACAAAACACACATGCCCGCTGACTGACCGAACCGGCCACACTGGCTTTCCCGCAAGCAATCGCTGCATCATCTTTCCCCTTGGTGAGAATCTGATTTTGTCTGTCATTTATAAATGCATCCATAGCGTTTCGTTTTATAAAATGAAAGGGAGGCTGCGGGTTGCCTCCCCTCACATTTTGACATTATGAAGAACATATTTAAAGGGATGTCTCCCTGATCCTTCGATTGGCTGAAGAGAAGGATATCTTATCGATTCTGCTTTTGTTGAACCATCATGATCGAACACCGAGGAGTAATCAGCAAGTCATTTGTTGTCATTTGTTGTCATTTGTTGTCATTTGTTGTCATTTGTTGTCATTTGTTGTCATTTGTTGTCATGATTTTTTTAACTCTTTGCAACCAATGACATTTGAATGACTATGAATGACCAATAATGACCAATAATGACTGTCTTAAACGACCGTCCGTTCTAACTGCTTGGCTCATACAAACCCAGATCGTATTTACATGGTCAGTTCGAATGATTCTTCCGGAGAAGTTACATCGATCTTGTCCATTATGGCGCTCAGGAATTTCTCGAGGATGCGGATACCGCCCATATAACCAACAGTTGGGAAGTAGCTGTGTCCAACACGGTCGAGGATTGGGAAGCCCATCCGTACGAACGGAATGTTTTCGTCGCGCGAAATGTATTTGCCGTAGGTGTTACCGATGATCAAATCAACCGGTTCCTGTTTGATCCATTGATGCATCAGCAACATGTCGGCTTGTGGTCCGTTTTTGTACTTGGCTTCAGGAATCCGTTCCGAAAGGATTTCAGCCATCCGTTTGTCGAATTTCTTACCCGGAGTACCCGATACAATATATACAGGGCGCATATCCATATCAACCATGAATTCGATTAACGGAATGATGTTATCCGGATCGCCGAAGATGGCTACGCGTTTTCCGTAAAGGTATTGGTGCATGTCGGTAATTACATCGAGTAAACGACCGCGCTCCTCGGTAATTGAATCCGGTACCGAAACTCTTCCGGCTTTAGCCAAAGCCTGGATGAAGCGGTCGGTAGCGCGCAAACCAACAGGAAGGTCGAGCATATCGAACGGAACTTTGCATTTGTTGTCCAGCATGATAGCGGCTTTCTCTGTCGCCCAATCACCCAAAGCGATCGTTTTCATACTGTCACCCATGCTCACCATCTCCGGAATCGTTGTGCCGCCTTTGGGATACATGGTAAATGTTCCGTCCATGGGTGTGTCCAATACATCAGATGTGTCGGGCAACAAGACCGATTTAATTTTCATCAGCGAAACCATGCGCTTCAACTCACGCATATCAGAAGGTTCAACCCATCCGGACAGGATGTTCAGTTGACGTTTCTTTTCGTCCGTTTTTTCGGGGAAGTATTTCACAATACCTTCCAGCATGTTGGCATAACCGGTTACATGCGAACCCACATAACTTGGGGTTGAAGCGTAGATCACATGTTTTCCGGCCGGAACTTTTTCTTCAACACGCGCTTTTTGAACGATTTGGGCCAGGTCGTCGCCGATGGTTTCGGACAAACAGGTTGAGTGAACGGCTACAATCTCGGGATCGTAAATTCCGAAGATGTTTTCGATCGCTGTCAGCAAGTTTGCCTGACCACCGAATACCGATGAACCTTCAGTGAACGAAGAGGTTGAAGCCATAACCGGCTCTTTGTAGTGGCGGGTGAGCACACTGCGGTGATAGGAACAACAACCTTGCGAACCGTGGCTGTGTGGCAAACATCCGTGAATACCCAGCGCTGCGTACATTGCGCCCACCGGCTGGCAAGTTTTTGCCGGGTTTACCGTTAGCGCGTTACGCTCTTTTACTTGATCTGTTGTATGTTTTAGTAACATGATTAATCCTCCTTTTAAGCTTCAATAGTCATACTTCCTACAATTTCCGGCTCGTTTTTCCAGGGGGTGTCCACGAGTTTCCAGATTTTCGTATCCAACATGCGTTGCATTTCTTTATAGAAATTGATAGCGCCGTCAAAGCAAGTATAAGGGCCGCCGTAGTCGTAAGAGTGCAACTGTTTGAGAGGGACGCCGCATTTTTGTACCACATATTTCTCTTTGATACCGGCACAGAATACATCGGGCTTGTAGAATTCAATCAGCTTTTCAGTTTCCCAGTGGTTCACATCGTCAATCACCAGCGAGTTCTTTTTCATTTCAGGCATCATCCCTTCGTAGTCGGAGAAGGTGTAACCGGCTTCAGCCAAACTTGCTTTTTTAGCAACCAGGTCTTCCCGCCAAAGTTCCGGGCTTTCCGTTTTAGAAACTTCCAGTTCTTCGATGTTCCGGGTGTCAGCATCAATCTTGATATTCGGAATTACTTTCCGACCTTCGTAGTCGTCGCGGTGAGCGAACTCGTAACCGGCCGAAACAACGCGGATGCCCAATTCGGTGAACAGATCCTGGTAGTGGTGGGCACGTGAACCGCCCACAAACATCATCGCCAGCTTGCCTTCAACCTTCGGTTTCACAGCCTCTTTTACGGCATTCACTTTCAACATTTCGCGTTCGCAGATCTCTTCAACTTTGGCGGTCAAATCAGCATCGCCAAAATATTCGGCGATCTTCTTCAACGATTTTACAGAAGACTCGGCGCCTACAAAGCTCACTTTGATCCAGGGAATACCGTATTTCTCTTCCATCATTTCGGCGATATAGTTGATGGAACGGTGACACATTACCATGTTCAGATCGGCAGTGTGCGCATACTCCATGCTTTCGATGGTGGAGTTACCCGAGAAAGTTGAAAGCAGGGTGATTCCGGCTTCTTCGAACAGACGTTCGATTTCGAAAGCATCACCACCGATGTTGTATTCACCCAACAGGTTCACCTGGAATTTTCCGACACGTGCGCGGTCGTTCAAACCAACTACGTTTTTGAATACACCGTTGTTGGCAATGTGGTGACCAGCCGACTGCGATACACCGCGGTATCCTTCGCAGCTGAAACCAAAGATGTTGATTCCCAGTTCAGCTTTCATTTCACGGGAAACGGCGTGAACATCGTCGCCAATCAGACCGACCGGACAAGTTGAGAAGATACCAATGGCTTTGGGTTTGAACATTTCGTAAGCTTCGCGAACGGCTTCCTTCAATTTGGCCTCGCCACCGAAAACGATGTTTTCGTCCTGCATATCGGTCGAGAAGGAATACGTGATGAAGTTGTCGCCGCCTTCGGGAACCCGGGTCTGGTTACGACGGGTCAACCAGGCGTAGAAACTACAACCGATGGGGCCGTGTACCAGGTTGATGATGTCGCGGGTGGGTCCCAAAACCACCCCTTTACAACCGGCATAAGTACAACCGCGCTGGGTGATAATTCCTGGAATGGTGCGGATGTTAGCTTGTATTTCCTGATCCGCACCGGGATCGTTGATCACCATCGATTTGTCGCGCTTTTTGGCGACTTTGCGCGGATACTTTGCAAGAATTTCTTCTTTCAGAATTGAAGGATCCGGTAATCCGTTTGTATAATTTTTTCTATTCGGCATAATTTCGTGTTTTTTATCAAAGGATTGTCGTGCCTACTTCTCCGGTACGAACGCGGATTGCATCATCCAACGGAAGAACAAAGATTTTTCCGTCTCCGGGAGCAGGTGTCTGGTTAACTTCAATAATCGTATCAATTGTTAATTGAACATTGTGGTCAGAAACAGCAATATTGAGTACACGCTGAGGTCTGAGTCTGGGTTCTTTTCCGAGGTGGGCAAGAGCTTCCGGAGTATCATTTTTAACTCCTTCCAACACTTTGGCGTCCCAAAGGCCTTTCCCGCGTCCGAAAACTTTTCCGGTTGCAGTCATCGACGTGATGCCGGCTTCAGTCAGTGCCTTTTTAGTCTCGTTCATTTTATCAATGCGGATAATTGCCAATATCATTTTCATAGTCGTGGAATTTTAAGGTTACAATTCTTTGGTACCGCGACTGATGGTATAAGCTTCGTCAACCGGTGTCACAAATATTTTCCCATCGCCAAAGGCGCCGTTTGGCTCGGTGCGCGCAGCCTCCATGATGGTGGTGATGGCAAACTCCTTGTCTTCGTCTTTCACCACGATGATCAACATCTCTTTGGGAAGCTCGTCGTATGTTACGTCCCCGATTTTGATACCGCGCTGTTTTCCGCGACCCACCACGGGGATTTTGGTAACCGCCACATAACCGGCTTCAAACAAGGCCTTCAGTACTTTGCTTGATTTTTCGGGACGGATAATAGCTCTGATCATTAACATGTTGTGTTCTCCTTTTAATAATTAATTTGACAATGGGATTAGTTGGCGATACCGAAATCGATTAACAGCTGCTCCAGGGTCTCGATTTCCAGCGGGGTAGGAATAACGAAGGTGTCATTCTCGTCGATGGCCTTGGCAAGGGCCCGGTACTCGTCAGCCTGAGGATGGGTCGGATCGTACTCGATCACGGTTTTCCGGTTAATCTCAGCACGCTGAACCATGTTATCGCGAGGTACAAAGTGGATCATCTTTGTTCCAAGCTGTCTGGCCAGTTCCACAATCATTTCACGTTCGTTGTCCACGTTACGCGAGTTACAGATCAAGCCGCCCAGACGGACACCACCAGCTTCGGCGTATTTCTTCACCCCTTTGCAAATGTTGTTGGCAGCATACATGGCCATCATCTCGCCCGATACTACGATGTAAATCTCCTGGGCTTTCCCTTCGCGGATCGGCATGGCAAAACCGCCGCAAACCACGTCGCCCAATACATCATAAAAAGTATAGTCGATTTTGTATTTTTCATCCCAGGCGCCCAATTGTTCCAACAGGTTGATGGAGGTGATGATACCGCGTCCGGCACAACCAACGCCAGGTTCCGGACCGCCCGACTCCACACAACGCACACCGCCGTATCCTTCTTTCACGATATCGTCCAACTCCACATCTTCACCTTCCGAACGAAGGGTATCCAACACCGTTTTTTGGGCCAGGCCACCCAGCAGCAAACGGGTTGAGTCGGCTTTGGGGTCGCAACCCACTACTTTTACATTTTTACCGGCTTCAACCAGTCCGGCCACGGTATTTTGTGTCGTGGTTGATTTACCAATACCACCTTTTCCATAAATAGCTATCTTTCTCATTTTTTCAATTTTTTGAGGGTTCAACAATTTTTTCCTTTGCTGCCCCCTTTGCGAGAAGGATGCCAAAGAATGGATGAATGATGAATGATGATTGATGATTGACCATCCAAATGACTGTATTAATACTACTTACAGACTCGTGATATTTTTTGGCACGGTGAGAAGACATGCTAAATCTCCTACATTTTGGTAGGAACCGACCACACACGACACATTTTATGCTGGAGAGCATAAATTCAGCATTCACAGGGGGTACAGCCATTTTAACACTGGCTTAACCTACATTTTGGTAGGAATGGTCTGGCGGGAAATCAGACCAGGAAAAGGGAAATTATGGACAGGGCTAATTTGCCTGCTATCGGTTAAGCGGGCCACAGGCACAGGGCGAAGAAACGACCGGAGAGCATCAGTAGGAAGACAGATACCATCGCTCCGAAATCATAAAAATCCCGTTAGTTTAGGCATCCGGCAGCTTAGTTTTCCTGTTCTCCATTCTGGTAAGCTCATTCCCGTTGCTAGTTAATGTGTTCTCCATCTTAGATACCTCATTCCCTCCTCTAGGAGCCTCATTCTCCTCTCTGGTAAGCTCATTCTCCATTCTAGGAGACTCATTCCCCGCTCTAGGAAGGTCATTCTCCTCTCTAGGAGGGTAATTCCCCTCGATAACATCACTACTAGCGCCCTCAACGAGCAAAAAGTATAAAATCAAAGCCAAAATGGTTGTTGGTAACTCAAACAAAACCAATTATTAGCATTCGAAACATAAACCAGTCACTTTTCAAACCAATTTGGGACAAAACAATCATGCTGAGTCAGTTTAAGATATTTTCACCCAGATCGCCTTTGGGTTCAATCCTAGAAGATGGCCCGCAGAAAACTGAAAGAATTCATCCAGCCAGCCCCCTCCGACTGCAATTAACATTTCCTTAACCTTATTTAGTTGACTTTATCAACTAATTGAAATTACATTTGTGCCCGAAAGGAGACATACGAATGACACTGCAAAAACCATTGGGCTATTTACTGGGGCAAACCATGCGGGTTTACCGCAACCGGATAAACTCGGTATTAAAGGAAAGCCAGATTGAACTGGGGATCGACCAGTTTCTGATCCTGCTCACCCTCAACTGCCGCGACGACCTCACCCAGCAAGATTTGGCCCACCACCTGCAAAAGGACAAGTCGATTATTCTTCGACAAATAAACGCCTTACTGGAAAAGCGCTATGTGGTGCGCTTGCCCGACAAAGACGATAAACGCAAAAAAAACCTGATCCTCACCCAAAAAGGCTCGGACACATTGCAACAGGCCATTGAGCTTGGCAAGCAACTTTCAGAGGAACTACTGGCAGGCATCAGCCAGGATGATCTCGTGGTTTTTGAAAACGTCATGCTGAAAATCCAGCAAAACGGCGGTTTCAATGAAGATGACGGACATAGTTGCTTTAAACAACCAAATACACAAAAGGAGTAGAGTGGCAATGTGCTTTCACCTCACAGGAGGGCCAATTTCGAAATAAACATCACACAAACAATACAATGGAATACATGAAGACCATGAAACAATTACAGAAACTGAGTTTGGGGCTGCTGATCGGGGTAGCCGCCGCATGCACCAACCAACCGCAAGGCGGACAGCCGGGAATGGCCGGACAGGTGCGGGAATATCAGGTTATGGCCGTAAAGCCGCAGGCCATCACCTTAACCAAAGATTATCCGGCAACCCTGCAAGGGAAACAAACCGTGGAAATCAGGCCCAGAGTAGCTGGTTACATCGACGAAATTCTGGTGGATGAAGGCGCGTTTGTTCGTAAAGGACAGGTACTCTTCCGCCTCAACGCCAACGACCTTCAGGCCAGCGTACGCTCGGCCGAAGCCCAGGTAAAAGTGGCCGAAGCCCAGGTTGTGGCTTCCCAAATCAACCTGGATAAAACCAAGCCCCTGGTAGCGAAAGACATTATCAGCCAGTTCGAACTCGAATCGGCCGAATCGAACCTGAAAGCCAGTCAGGCCCAACTGGCACAAGCCAAAGCCAACCTGGAAAACGCCAAAGCCAACCTGCAGTACACGGTAATCACCAGCCCGACCGACGGGATCATCGGGAACTTCCCCTACCGTGTGGGCAGCCTGGTGAGCAGCGCCATTGCCCAACCGCTCACCACCGTATCGAACACCAGCGAGATGTACGCCTATTTTGCCATGAATGAAAAAGAGTTTCTTTCGCTGACTAAACGGTTGGAAGGGAATAGCCTTCAGCAAAAACTGGCCACCCTGCCAGGCGTTCAGTTGTCACTGGCCGACAACTCGCTTTACGGCGAAGCCGGAGTCATTGAAACGGCCAGCGGCATTGTTGACCAGCAAACCGGATCGGTGAATATACGCGCTGCCTTTCCGAACCCGGAAGGATTGCTTCGCAGCGGCGGCAGTGGCTCGGTGCGCATACCGCAACAAATCGACGCGGCCCTGGTTGTGCCGCAACAAGCCACCTTCGAACTGCAAAACAAGCACTTTGTGTATGTGGTAGGCGCCGAAAACAAGGTTCGCAGCACCCCCATCGAAGTGTTGTCGGGCAACCTGAAAGACATTTATGTAGTCACCGGAGGTTTACAGGAAGGTGACCAGGTAGTTATTGAAGGGATTGCCACCCTGCGCAACGACATGCCTGTTCAACCCAAACTGGTGGAAGCCGGAAGCACGACAACCGGCCCGTCAGCAGGAAACCAGGTTAATAACTAAATCCGTCAGAAATCATGTTCAGAAAATTTATTGAAAGGCCGGTGCTATCATCGGTCATCTCTATTATAATTGTCATTCTTGGGGTGCTGGGACTGGTGAGCCTTCCCATTGAGCAATACCCAGACATTGCGCCGCCCACCATCCGGGTGTCGGCCAACTACACCGGAGCCAATGCCGAAACGGTGATGAAAAGTGTGGTAATTCCGCTCGAAGAACAGATCAACGGGGTGGAAGACATGACCTACATGACCTCAACCGCCAGTAATAACGGATCGGCTAGTATTGAGGTATATTTTAAACAGGGAGTGGATGCCGACATGGCCGCTGTGAACGTGCAAAACCGCGTGGCACGGGCCACTAGCCTGCTACCGGCCGAAGTGACACGCGCCGGGGTAATTACCGCCAAACGGCAAAACAGCATGTTGATGGTGTTTTCGCTGTACAGCCCGACGGGCGAATACGACGAGGTTTTCCTCCAGAACTACAGTAAAATCAACTTGCTGCCGCTGATTCAGCGGGTCAACGGTGTGGGCGAAGCAATGGTATTCGGCGCCAAGGACTACTCGATGCGTGTTTGGCTGAAGCCCGACGTGATGGCCTCCTACAACCTGATGCCCTCGGATGTGATGGCCGCCCTGAACGAGCAAAACCTGGAAGCTGCACCGGGCCGCTTCGGCGAACTGAACGAGCAGTCGTTTGAATACGTCATCAAATACAAAGGAAAACTCAGCCAACCCGAAGAGTTTGAAAACATCATCATCAAAGCCGATAAAAACGGCAACTTGCTGCGATTGAGCGATGTGGCCGAGATTGAGCTGGGTGCGCTCAGTTACTCCATCAACACCGCAACCATGAACAAACCGGGGATCACGATGGCGGTTTTTCAATCACCGGGATCGAATGCCCGCGAGGTGATTGTGGAAGCCAAAAAGGTGCTGGACGAGGTTGCCCAGTCGTTCCCCGAAGGGGTAAAATACCACATCCTGATGGATGCCAACGAATTCCTCGACAGTTCCATATCCAAAGTACTGAGCACCCTGCTCGAAGCTTTCATCCTCGTGTTTATTGTGGTGTTTGTCTTTTTACAGAATTTCCGGGCCACCCTCATCCCGGCCATTTCGGTACCGGTGGCCATTGTTGGTACGTTCTTCTTTTTGAATGTTTTTGGCTTCACCATCAACCTGCTCACCCTGTTTGCGCTGGTGCTGGCCATCGGGATTGTGGTGGACGACGCCATTGTGGTGGTGGAAGCGGTACATGCCAAGCTCGACCAGGGTGCAAAAAATGCAAAAGAAGCCGCGATTTCGGCCATGAACGAAATTTCTACGGCCATCGTTTCCATCACCCTGGTCATGTCGGCCGTATTTATCCCGGTAACTTTCATTACCGGCACCACGGGCGTGTTTTACAAGCAGTTCGGGATTACGCTGGCCGTGGCCATTTTGCTGTCGGCGGTAAACGCGCTGACCTTAAGCCCGGCCTTGTGCGCCATCTTTTTGAAACCGCACAGCGAAAGCTCACTGCACAACAAAGGTCTGATGCAACGGTTTTATGCCTCGTTTAACGTGGCCTTTGATGCCATGACAACGAAATACCGAAAAACCGTTAACTTTTTCATGATGAAAAAGTGGGTGGCTGCAGCGCTAATTGTGGCGTTTACCGCCGTGTTGGTTATTTTGATGAAAACCACGCCCACGGGTTTCGTTCCTTCCGAAGATACCGGAAGAATGTTTGTTGACATCAGCCTGCCGCCTGCTACTTCGATGGAACAAACCCGCAAAGTAGTATCGGAAGTGGACCAAATACTAGCCAACACTCCCGAAATTGAAGGACGGTCGATGATTGTCGGAAGTTCGTTAATCAGCGGACAGGGCAGCTCGTACGGGATGATTATCTGTAGCCTGCATCCTTTTAAAGAACGGAAAGGGGAAGGCCAGGATTTGAACAGTGTGATCAAGAAACTGTACGGCGCCACTTCACAGATCAAAGATGCGAAAATCATCTTCTTTTCACCGCCCATGGTTCCGGGCTTCAGTATATCGGGAGGTATCGAGCTAAAGCTGGAAGACAAAACCGGTGGCGACATCAAGAAGTTTGAACAGATCGCCAACCAGTTTCTGGGGGCCCTCAACCAACGCCCGGAGTTCCAGTATGCGATCACTTCATTCAACACCAACTTCCCGCAATACCAGGTAGATGTTAACGTGGCCCGGTGTAAGCAATCAGGTATCACGGTCAGCTCGGTGCTGTCGGCCCTGCAGGGGTACGTTGGCGGTTACTATGCATCCGACTTCAACCGTTTTGGCAAGCAATACCGCATCATGGTACAGGCCGATCCGGCCTACCGCGGCAATCCTGAAGACCTGAACAACATGTACGTTCGCACCTCCGACGGACAAATGGCGCCCATCACCCAGTTCATTAGCACGAAACGGGTTTACGGGCCGGAAAACATCACTCGCTTCAACATGTACACCGCCATCTCTGTAAACGGTTCGCCCAACTTTGGGTACAGTACCGGCGATGCCATTCACGCTGTGGAAGAAGTTGCCGCCCAAACGCTGCCCCCGGGTTACGGATACGAATTTTCGGGATTGACCCGCGAAGAGATGGCCTCGGGCAACCAGTCGATCCTGATTTTTGCGCTGAGTATTATTTTCGTCTATTTCCTGCTGGCCGCGCAGTACGAGAGTTTCATCCTGCCGCTGTCTATTCTGTTATCGATGCCGATTGGAGTGGCAGGCTCATTCATGTTTGCCCGCCTGATGGGAGTTGAAAACAACATCTACCTGCAAATCTCGCTGATCATGTTGATTGGTCTGTTGGCGAAAAACGCGATCCTGATTGTTGAGTTCGCTTTGCAGCGCCGCCACGCCGGAATGACCATTCTGCAATCGGCCATCGAAGGCGCCACTGCCCGGTTACGCCCGATCTTGATGACCTCTTTCGCCTTCATCTTCGGCTTGATTCCGCTGGTGGTTGGCGGCGGCGTAGGTGCAAACGGCAACCGCTCCATCGGCGTTGGCGCGGTTGGCGGCATGCTCGTGGGAACGCTCATCGGTATTCTGGTCATCCCAACCATGTATATGATTTTCCAAACCCTTCAGGAAAGGGTAAAGAAACCGGAAATAGAAGATATTTCGGAAATGAACACCCTGGAATAATGATTCCTGAAAAATCAGAATAAATTATGAGAACAATTTCATTGAAATATATTTTACCGGCCATCAGTCTGTTGCTGCTGGTTTCGTGCAGCACACCGCGGCACTTTCAGCGAAACACCATTGACACCGAAGGGTTATACGGAACCGCAGAAACCGATTCGTCCACCCTGTCCGACCTCCCCTGGCAGGAAATGTTTACCGATCCGCTGCTGCTGGATTACATCCGCGAAGGGCTTGAGAATAACCTGGATCTTCAAATTGCAGTTCAGCGCGTTGCCGAAGCCGAAGCCTATCTGGCACAAAGCAGGGCAAGTCTTTTACCAGGTATCAATGCCATCGGTACCGGCGTTTACACGCGCAACCCCGAATCGGTTTATCCCGATGGCCCACGCGAAGTAAACAGCTATCAATTGGGACTGGAAGCCAGCTGGGAAGTGGACATCTGGGGAAAGCTCCGCAGTTCGAAACGGGCAGCTTATGCCAACTTGCTGGCCAGCGATGCCGGCCGCAAAGCCGTTGAAACCCGATTGATCGCCAACATTGCTTCCACCTATTATAACCTGATGGCGCTGGATGCCAAATTGGCGATTACCCGCCAAACGGTGAAAAACAACATCGACCTGGTTGAAACCATGAAGGTGCTGAAAGAAAGCGGAAGGGTCACCGGCGCCGCCATAGTACAAAGCGAAGCGGCCCGCTACGCAGCCGAGGTGACCATCCCCGACCTGGAACAGCAGGTGCGCGAAACCGGCAATAACCTCTGCCTGATACTGGGGCGTAATCCGGGCAATTTGGAGCGTGGCACGCTGGCAGGTCAATCCATCCAACAACCGCTGCAAACCGGAATTCCGGCCCAACTCCTGGATAACCGCCCTGACGTGATGCAGGCCGAATATGCCGTCATCAGCGCCTTTGAAATGACCAACAGTGCCCACGCTTACTTTTACCCCAGCCTGACCCTGAATGCATCAACCGGATTTGCCGCCACCGAACTGGACGAGTTGCTTGATCCCGTTTCGTTTGCAGCCAATGTTGCCGGAGGACTGGCTGCTCCCCTGTTTAACAAACGAACAAATGTTTCTCGCCTGCGTGTGGCGAAAGCCCAACAGGAACAGGCTTTGCTAAGTTTACGCCATGCCCTGCTAAACGCCGGACAGGAAGTAAACAACGCCATAGGAATCTATCAGGCAGCCCGCACAAAGGCCAGCCTACGCAGCCAGCAGCTTACGGCATTGGAAAAGTCGGTGGAATATACCCGCGAACTGCTGAACTACGGCTCGGCTACTTACACCGAGGTGCTAAATGCGCAACAGAGTTTGCTGGCAGCCCAACTTAACCGTGTGAACGACCAACAGCAGCAGCTAAACGCCACGGTATCGCTATACCGGGCGCTCGGCGGCGGATGGAGATAGTCCCTTTTTAATTTTAACGAGTGATACTTTTGTCTGAAGGCTGGCGTTTTGCCAGCCTTCTGTTTTTCCAACTAAGTTTCAATTTAAAAGCCATCTTGCCAATTTTAAGAACAATATATTCCAAAACAGCCTTAAACTTGATAAATAAAACAAGAAAACATACCGCTAACTATTTTATTTTCAATTCATACAAGATGCTAAAATTTGATTTTATGCTGTAGAATATATCACTTTCAAATCATAAGCTAACTTCAATTATAAGTCTATTTTAATATACAATACTCGCACATCAGTTGATTTTATCAAACCAAAATCAATTTTAACTTTCAATTTAAAAGCTGCCAGTTTTTAACAAAATAAAAACATGCGTTTTATCAGCTTGCCGTGTCAATTCTGTTTCTACATTTGCTGCCGTTATCGATTATATAACGCTAAAAATTCAAATGTTATGAACAGAAAACAACGTATTGTCAGCTTATTATTCATTGCATTAATTGCTATTTCTTCAAGCGTTTTTGCCCACCAGGGCGGAGCTTTTGTTGATGATTATAAAATTTCCCCAAAAGTAGATTTTGTGCCCGGAGTCGAATTTCAGCAAAGCTGGAACATTACCTACGGCGAATCTTCGCGTCCGGTACAAGTACTCTATAAAGAAACCAAGACCGGTGAGGAGTACATCGTTCGCACCAGTTATTTTGAAGTGAAGTATGTCAATTCGGATCGCGGATTCGGTGTGAAACCGCTGAAACTATCGGAGCAACAAGTCCCTGCCGACCTGAACATGAAAGTACTGAACTCCAACGGGCTGAACAATCAAAAAATCATCAGCGGAAACAAAGTCGCCAGGGAACAGGTATTGGAAATGATCGCCAGCTATTTGCCGGAGTTGATCAATGGAGAATACCAAAGCATCCTAAACTAATTATTAACAAGCATCAATTCTGACAGGCCGTCCCGGTTTTCCGGGGCGGTTTTTCATTTCCGGAAGGTTTGTCAAATGATGATGACCAAAAAAATAAGCAACAAGAACAACATGAACAGCACCAACTGGTTTCGCACAAACAAGCCCAACAAGATCAGGACTTCCACTTCTTCGGTATCGGCGGTGTATATTTCGATGCTGCCCTTATCTTTTGACAACAGTTCGTTACTCTGGAAAATAATGATTTCCTGCCCGTTAAACTTCCAGGCCCAGCGCGATTGCCAAAAGTTTTTAATCTCCAACTCAAACCGTTTGCCATTAATGATCAAATCACTGCGCGGATTAAACAGATTGATCATGATAGTACCCAATGAAGCCAGGTTATTGGCATCCTGAATTTCAAGCCGCGAAAGGAAGAAATCACGGTTCAGGATAAAACGGCGACCGTTCAGTATCGCCAGTGCATTTGAGCTAAATACATTGTTCCAGTCAATCGAACCAATTTGCTCGCTATTACGGTTAATGAACAACTTGTTCTTAAAAATGCCTTTTGACCAAACCAGTTTTTCCATTTGTCCTTTTTTCAACGGACAAGCAAGTTAAAAAATTTGGGACAAAGTTGTGTGACAATTCACCAAGCCACCCATCTAAAAAATGTTAATAATTGTTGCGCAAGTAATAAAAAACAGGGAGGCAGTTACCGGCTTTACGCATCGTCAAACGAATGAGAATTCCTTTTGGCCTAATTCTTCAACAACGTTTTAGTCGAAAGCAGCCCGCAAGCAGCATAAATATCCTGTCCGCGCGAGGCGCGAATGGTGGTGGTGATGCCTTTCCTCTCCAAGGCTTCCCTGAACTCCTGCAAAGTAGCCTCATCAGTACCTTTCAGCGGAGTATCCGGTATCGGGTGAAACCGGATCAGGTTGATGCGACATTTGATACCATCCAGCACGCGGGCCATTTCTTTCACATGGGCAGGCGTATCGTTGAGCCCATGAAAAACGATGTATTCGAACGACACCCGGCGTTGACGGCCAAAGTCCCAATTTTGGATTTCGCGCAGCACTTCTTCCAACGGATAAGCAATTTCAACGGGCATCAGCTTTTGGCGCTCATCGTGAAAAGGTGTATGCAAACTAATGGCCAGGTGGCAATCGCTCTCGTTCAGAAAACGCACCAGCCCGGGTACAATGCCGATGGAAGAAACCGTGATGCGGCGAGGACTCATGGCAAAACCCCATTCGCTGGTGAGGATTTGCGTGCTTTTCAACACTTCGTCCAAGTTATCAAACGGCTCGCCCATGCCCATATATACAATGTTCGACACTTCTTCCCACTCCGGAATACTGCGAATTTGGTTCACAATTTCACCGGCAGTCAGCTGTCCCTGGAAACCTTGTTTGCCGGTCATACAAAACAGGCAGCCCATTTTGCAGCCCACTTGCGACGACACGCAAACGGTTTTGCGGTCCTTATCCGGGATCATCGCCGTTTCGATATATTTTCCGTGAATGGTTGGGAACAGATATTTCTTTGTTCCGTCCTTGCTTTCCTGCACCCGCGTGGGGCCAATCAACCCGAAGGTATATTTATCATTCAGCAATTCCCGGGCTTTTTTGGAGAGGTTGGTCATTTCGTCGATCGACGAAACCGGCTTCTTATACAGCCAGTCGGTCAACTGTTTCGCCGTGAATTTGGGCAGCCCCAGTTCAACACAAACCTGTTGCAGTTCTTCCAACGTTTTTCCAAATAAAGCCTCTTTCTCCATCACACAAATTTTGGGCAAAATTAGAAATAAATTTCGGCAATGATGTTTTCGTACGGAATACCGCGCGAAATCAGCAAATCGCGCACCTCGACCACCATCAGCGCCTTGCCGCACAGGTAATATTCCACATCTGCCGGAAGGATTTCCACAGTCCGCAAATAATCGGTCACCCTTCCGGGAAACACATCGCACGACTGCTCGCGCGAACAGCAACGCCGGTAGTTTTTGCCCATTGCCCAGTCCAGTTCATCTTCAAAATAAAACTGATTGAGGTAGCTCGCCCCGTGCACCAACACTTTGTTATCGGCCAAACCCGACTGAAACATACTGTAAAACGGGGCAATTCCGGTTCCGGCGGCGATCCACCAGGCAGGCTGGCTACTTCCTGTAAACCCGCCGTAAGGTTTTGTAACCAACACCTTGTCGCCCGGGATAAGCGCCGCCAGTTTTGGGGTCAGGTAACCACCTTCTTTTATATTGAAAAGAATACGCAGCTCCTGCTCGTGGTTGCCACTGCAAATACTGTAAATGCGCGGCGGCTGCACTTGGTCAACCGCCAGCTTGACCACTTGTCCGGGCGAAAAATCAAACTGTCTTTTCACGGCCAACAAAAAAACACCCGGCGATATCTCCTCGTTATTTAAAACGGTCTCCTCAAAAAGCTCACGTTCAGCTTTTACATATTCATCGGCTTTAGCCATTTTACTACTTTTGTTTGTCCCATAAAACGCAACCAAACCTGTTTGGTTTTCATCCATTAAAGAAAAAATAATGAAACGCTTGTTTTTCAATATCCTGCTGGTGATTTTCGTGTTGGTTTCGTGTAATAAAGACGAAGAAACGCCCGAACGGCTTCCCCGCTGGATGCAGGAAAAAATTGAGGAAGTAATCTCCGTTTCGAGCATGGATGTTTGCGAAATCTGTGATGTAACCATCACCGAATATGCGGGCAAAAAATATTACAATTTTTACTGTGGACATTGGTCGTGCCTGTACTGCTATTTTTTCGATGAAGACGGGAACGCCCCGCAATGGGAAACTGCCGACTGGGAGGCCTACGAAGCAGACAAAAAAGTGGTAGCCGTTGTTCCGGCCTGCGACTGATCCTTTCTCATGCGCCTGGCTGCATTTTCATAAAGCCCGTCAATTTTTGCTACCTTTGCCGGTATTAAAATCAAGCACATGCGTGGCATTGTAAATTTTATCATGAAGGTTCTGAGCTGGCTGCTGATACTGCCGGTATATTTTTACAAATACGCCATTTCACCTATTTTGCCCGCTTCGTGCCGCCATGTACCCACCTGCTCACAATATGCCATCGAAGCGCTGAAAATTCACGGACCGTTTAAAGGATTATGGCTGGCCACCCGCCGTATCCTGCATTGCCATCCCTGGGGAACACATGGTTACGACCCGGTGCCGCCCAAAAGGCAAATCCGGGTAAAAAAACTCAAGCTAAAAAAATAAGGTCAATCCAGTTTGTGCCAATACCGGGAATTTTGGCCGGTTTCCCAATCATTATCTGACACTTCACAATCGCCATGCTAGAATATTTAGCTTGGCATTCAACAAACAAATCGATTTTTGGTTACTTGAAGGGGAAATGAAGTTTATTATCTTTGAATAACCAGATCGGAAAATTTACCAGATCCATGAAAAAAATAATCCCGTTTATCCTGATAATCGCCTTTGGCTGTACGACAACGCAAACTACCGACAAACCCATTGTGGCAGTGAGCATTCTTCCGCAAAAGTTCTTTGTGGAAAAAATTGCCGGCGACCTGGCCGAAGTACAGGTGCTGGTACCACCGGGCGCCAGCCCCGAATTGTACTCGCTGATGCCCTCGCAAATGAAAGACCTGTCGGCTGCCAAACTATGGCTGCGCATTGGAAAAATCGGCTTCGAGGAAGGTTGGGTTGAAAAGATCAGGCAAACATCGCCCGGGTTGAAGATTGTGGACACCTCGGTGCAGGCTGATTGGATTGCCGGTGAAGAAGAAGTGCATGGCGATCATGTACACCTGCATGGTATCGATCCGCACATTTGGGTGTCGCCGGGCGAGGTGCGCAAAATTGTTGCAGAAACGTTTCGGGCACTGTTGGATCTTTTCCCCGAAAAGAACGACTTACTTACAACCAATTACAAACTATTTCAACAGGAAATTGACGAGCTGGATGCCGACCTGAAAAGTCAGTTCGATCTGCTGGAGAATAAAAAATTCCTGATTTTTCATCCGGCCCTCACTTACCTGGCACGCGATTACGGCCTGGAGCAGATTGCGTTGGAAGTGGACGGCAAAGAGCCTTCGCCCAATCATCTGCGCTCGCTTGTCGAGGTCGCAAAAACCGAAAACATCCGGGTGATCTTCATCCAGAAAGAATCGAACGCGGAAAATGCACGGCAATTGGCACGGGAAATCGGTGGCGAAGTCATTCCGGTTGATCCGCTGAATGAGGAGTGGGACCAGCAATTACGGGAAATAGCAAACAAAATATCCGAGGCAGTACAACTATGACAAAACTGGTCGAAATAAAAAACCTGGATGTCAGTTACGACGAGGAACGGGTGCTGGAAGATGTGGCGCTCACCATCTCAAAAAACGACTTTCTTGGCGTGATTGGCCCCAACGGTGGAGGCAAAACCACGCTGATAAAAGCCTTGCTGGGTTTGGTAAAACCTGAGCGCGGACAGATCATTTTTCACATTCCTGCAACCAAAATCGGTTACTTGCCGCAAATCAACCAAATCGATAAGCGCTTCCCCATTAAAGTAATTGACGTTGTACGATCCGGGAAAACAGAAAAACATCCTTTCAACCTGTTCAGGAAAAACCAGGAAGAAACCGCCCATGCCGAAAACCTGTTGCAGGAAATGGGGGTGTTGCACCTTCGGAACAAAGCCATTGGCGAACTATCGGGCGGACAAATGCAGCGTGTGTTCCTCTGCCGCTCGCTCATGAACAAGCCGGAGCTGCTGATTTTGGATGAGCCGGATACGTTTGTGGATAACCACTTTGAAAGCGAACTGTACGAAAAGCTGAAGGAACTGAACAAGCGTATGGCCATTGTGCTGGTGTCGCACGATGTAGGGACTATTTCCTTTTACGTGAAAACCATCGCTTGCGTGAATACACAGCTGCATTATCATCCAAGCAATATTATGAGCACAACACAACTGGCTTCTTATAACTGT
>JBFXGM010000043.1:0-28752 GCA_050178015.1 Mangrovibacterium sp. | reverse complement strand
TTCAGCTTAAATTCATCTTCCTTTCCTTCTGTCTGGTAATATTCCTCCAGTTTTTTGCGAAGGTTATGAATGTAAACCCGAATGTTTACTTCCTTCCCACTGTTCATTTTTTTACCAAAAACATCAGCGGCAATTTGAAACTCTTTCGGGTTTTCGCCGTTCATGGAAGCCTGTACAAGGTATTTCAACAATTCCCGGTTGACGGTTGATTTGCTGAAAGCCGTACTTCCCAATATGCGGTCCAAACATTGCCTGATATGTTTCTGGTTATTTATCAACGTGTTGAATATCAAGTTTGTTAAAATGCGTTTTAACGTCTAATTTACGTGTTTACCGACATATTTCTGATCAAAAATAAGAAGAAGCTGGTATATTCAGTTCAGAAATTTAATAAAAACCAATAAAACGAAATGATGAAAAGATCTGCGAATGTAAACCGTCGTCAGTTTTTGGCAACTGCCGGCGCTGTAACTGCCGGGGCCATGCTGGCCAATCCGGTTCAGGCGGTGGCCGCTTCGGTGAATGGAAAAATGAGGTTGGCTATGGTAGGTACTGGTGTCCGAGGAACCAGTTTCTGGGGACGCGCCATTGTTGAAAATTACGCGAACGAAACTGAATTCGTCGGCTTGTGCGACGTCAACCCGGGCCGGCTGGAATATGCCAAAGAGTATATGGGCGTTAATTGTCCGGTTTTCACCAACTTCGAGGAGATGATCAACACCACAAAACCCGATGTGGTGATTGTAACCACCGTTGACTCCACCCACCACGAGTTTATTGTGAAGGCATTGGAAATGGGTTGTAACGTGATTACCGAAAAGCCCATGACTACCGACGAAGATAAGTGTAAAGCTATTTTGGAAGCCGAAAAAAAGACCGGAAAGAATGTGATCGTCGGCTTCAATTACCGCTGGGGTATTTTGTTTTCGAAAATTAAAGAACTGCTGGCCAAGCAAGAGGTGGGTAAACTGACATCGGTTGACTTTCACTGGTACCTGAACACCTATCATGGCGCCGACTATTTCCGCCGTTGGCATGGCGAACGGGACAAAGGAGGGACGCTGCTGCTTCATAAAGCGACACACCATTTTGACTTGCTGAACTGGTGGATCGATTCTGACCCGGTGGAGGTTTCTGCCTTTGGTTCACTGGAACATTACGGTAAAAACAACGCTTTCAGGGGCGCCAACTGCCGGTCGTGCGCTTACACCAGCCAATGTAAATTTTACTGGGATATTACCAAAAGCGAGCGCATGGTGAAATTGTACACCAACAACGAAAAATACGATGGTTACATTCGCGATAATTGCTTGTGGCGCAACCGAATCGATATTTACGACAAGATGGCTGTTCAGATCAAATACGCCAACAATGTGCAGGTAAGCTATTCGCTCACAACCTATTCGCCTTACGAAGGTTGGCGACTGGCTTTCAACAGCATGGACGGCCGGATCGACAGCTGGGAGGGCATCCCCTGGCGCCGAAACGAATTGGTGAACCAAGCCCAGTTGCATGCGCAGGAAATGAGCCAGAATGAAAAAGAAAAGGCCGAAGAATACGACGAAATAATGGTGATGAAAAATTGGAACCCTGATCCTCAATTGGTAAAAGTTCCTCGCGTTCGCGGCGGTCATGGCGGGGGCGATGTCCGTTTGCACGATAAGATTTTCAAAGATCCCAATATGGCCGATCCTTACCGTCATGCAGCCGGTACGCGCGATGGCGCCATGTCGGTCCTGATTGGCATTGCTGCCCGCAAAAGTATTGAAGAAGGACGCAGCGTGAAAATTTCGGAACTTACCGATCTTCCGCTGATGGCTGTCAGGCCCTGATTGAGCTGATTCAATTAAACGAAACGAAAAGACTTGCAGAATTGCAGGTCTTTTTTTATTGTCCAAATCCCGTTAACTTTGGTCAACGAGCTAAATATTCTATCCACATGCAAACAGTAAATCCGTATTTAGGTGAAGTTATTCAAACCTATTCAGAACACAGTCCCGATCAGGTAAACGGTATCATTCATCAGGTAGATCGGGCCTGGCAATCCTGGAAGAATACAGGCTTTGCTGAACGTCGGCAAAAAATGTATCGGCTGGCTGATTTGTTGGATGAACGGAAAAAAAGCCTGGCTGATTTGATTACCCTTGAGATGGGAAAAATAAATCGAGAAGCCCTCGGAGAGGTCAGCAAATGCGCCTGGGTTTGCCGCTATTATGCTGAAAATGCCCAGACTTTTCTGAAAAACGAATCAATACCGACCGAAGCTTCCGAATCATATGTCAGTTATCAACCGATAGGAACGGTGTTGGCTGTCATGCCCTGGAACTTCCCGTTCTGGCAGGTTTTCCGCTTTTTGGCCCCGGCGCTGATGGCCGGAAACACGGGCATTTTGAAGCATGCCAGCAATGTGCCAGGTTGTGCGTTGGCTATTGAACAGCTGGTTCGTGAAGCCGGGTTTCCACCGAATGTGTTTCGGACTGTTTTGATCGGTGGATCCAAAGTAAAAGAAGTGATCAGTCACTCAAAAATAAGGGCGGTAACACTGACCGGAAGCACCCCGGCCGGAAAAGCCGTTGCTGCGGCTGCCGGTGCAGCCCTCAAAAAATCGTTGCTTGAGCTTGGCGGCAGCGATCCGTACATCATTCTTGAGGATGCCGATATCGGCGAAGCGGCCCGGTTGTGCGTTTCGAGCCGTTTGCTGAATGCTGGGCAAAGTTGTATTGGCGCCAAGCGGTTTATTGTGTTGGATGCGGTTTATGAAGCGTTTAAGGCCGAATTTGTCTGGCTAATGCAACAGGCCACCTTTGGCGACCCGCTGGCAGAGGGCACCGCGATTGGCCCGCTGGCCCGGAAGGATTTGCGCGATGAGCTTCATCAACAGGTGATGCAAAGCGTGGGGCAGGGGGCCACCGTTCTTTGCGGGGGTTATGTTCCCGAGGGCGATCCTGCGGTTTATCCGCCTACTGTACTGGAGAATGTTACACCCGGAATGGCAGCCTATCATGAAGAAATGTTCGGCCCGGTGGCTTCATTGTTCCACGTGAAAAGTGTGGAGGAAGCCATTCGGCTGGCAAATGACACGGTTTTTGGGCTGGGAGCAGGTATTTTTACTGCCGACCTAAAAATGGCAAAAGAACTGGCAGAAAAAGGCCTTGAAGCGGGTTGTGTATTTGTAAACGACTTTGTGAAATCCGATCCGCGCCTGCCGTTTGGCGGGGTGAAGGAAAGCGGCTACGGTCGAGAATTGTCGGTGATCGGTATCCGCGAGTTTGTGAATGTGAAGACGGTTGTGATAAGATAACGGGCGAGTTCACAAAAAGTAGAAATCGCAAAAAAGCCCCCCTTTTCCCGGAGAGCTTTTTTATATGGAATCAACAGTGTACTTATTTTTTCTTCTTTTTCATATAGAAAAAAGCAGCGCCGCCAACCACCACAATGGCCACAATCACAATGATCAGGGTAGTTGAATTACTATCGGCTTCCTGTTCGGCTTCATAAAAAACCGGGTCCATGTCATCAATGGAAAGGGTGTCTTCCATTTGTAACAGATCTTCTTCCTGGGCAAAGGCAGGGTTTACATTTCCAACGGCCAGAAATCCAAATATGGCCAGCATCAGCATTAACTTTTTCATCTTTTATGTATTTTAATTTAACGTATGGATTGAATTCGCCAGTTCTTCATATTTCCGGGCTATTTCCGGGTCGGTTTCCCTGTACGTTTGGGCCAGTTCGCGTATGGCCGGTTGGTAACGCGGGAAAATCCGCAAACAGCTTTTCAGGAGTTCCCGTGCTTCGGGCAGCTTGTCTTCTTCCTGAAAAATACGGGCCAGCGCTACGTAAGCGCTAAAATACTTTTTATTTGCCTCAATCAGGCTCTCAAAATCCCGTTTTGCTCCTGCCGTGTCACCCAGTTCCAGTTTCAGCTCGCCTGCCAGTTTTAGGGCCGGTTCATAGGATGGGTGAATGGCCAGTGCCTCATTAACAGCTTCTTGTGCTTCTGTATGTATCCCCAGCAAATGTAAGCTTTTTCCCAGTTTATACTGAAGGTGTTCATCTTTTTGATAAACTTTCAGGGCCTTTCGGTAAGCTTCAACGGCTTCCGGGTAAGCTTCCTTTTCAAACAAACGGGCGGCTTCGATCGGCAGTTTCGACTTCCGGGCAACGACAGCACAAACCGGGACACCATCAACCTTCACTTCGTGAATGGTGCCTTCGGGCGGAAAGTTGCCTCTGCGGAGCTGTTCCGGATGAATGTAGCTGTTGCCGATGATAGCATAGTCCCAATCCAGGTCGTTGCGGCGTGAGTACGAAAAATATTGGAAGCGGACATTGGGCATGTTTCGGAAATACCATTCAACCGGGAAGTTGCTGCCGATAATTACCGGGCGTTTATCCCCTTTTTCTTTTAGGTACTGCCTGAGCCATTCGGCCCCGCTGCGCATGGTATGGTAGTAGTAATCGGTTTCGAATTTTCCGTAGGCGCCTTTCAGTCCGCCAGTCAGTTGGTTGTAGTACAAATAATAATAGGGATGGGACGAAGCCATGAACTTGAGCGGGTGAAAGCTCAAAACAAGAAACAGGATTGCCAGCAAACCCCGGACAGCCGGTTTATGATAGGTTCGGAACAGCTCGTAAAAGCCAATGGCAGCCAATAAAACCATTCCCGGATAAATGAAAATGAAATGCCGCCAGGCTCCGTACAGGTTGGCATTTTTCAGAATGGCAAAAACCGGCGGGAAGACGATCGTAAAAATCAAAAATCCATACGTCAGGCGATGTTCCGGTTCAACAATCTTTTTAGCAAATACAAGAAACAACAATACCCCTGCAAAAACAATCAGGGGAATGGTGATCAGCATGTATTTCGGCAAATAATACCAGGGGTGAAAATCGGACCAGATGAATTGACCATCAAAAATTTGCTGAATGGTGGTCGGGAACCGGGTCATCACCTGGTACGAATGCCACGGATTGGCAACCGGGTTTTGAAGCGCATAAGGCCACAGCAGCAAACCGATCAGATAACCGGCTGCAGAAATGACCAGCAGCATAGAAAACGTTCGAAAAATTTGTGGGCGGATGAGTTTTTTTTTAGCGAAAAACTCAAACAGGTAATATAGAAAGCCTGCAAAAAGCAGATAGAAGACCAGTAAAATTCCTCCTGCCCTGATACCGACGGAAAAAGCAATACTCGCGATTAAAAGTGAAATCGTAATCGTTGGTTGTGACTTAAACTTGGTATAGGTTAATTTCAGTATATAGAATACTCCGGCAATATAAGCCAGGGCAAAAGGAATATCTTTTAAGTTGTTTTGCAGATGGCCCATAAAACGGGGCGAAACGGCAAAAAGCAGCAGGGTGAAAATAGCCGCTCCGTACCCTTTGAGCCAACGGGCAAACCAAGCCGTCATGAAAATGGCCAGCCAGCCCAAAAAGCTGCTGAACAGGTGCCGGAAGCCGTAAATATCTTCAATCCCTAACCAGCGGATGAGGATGGTGGCCAGGTTGTCCGGCGCTTGTCCGTAATATTGCAGGTGCGTTTTGGGCGTGCTCAGGGCATCCTGGTCTTTTCCCATCGACGCATAATAGTCGTACACGTTTTCCGAATGCTCGTAGTGCACCTTTTCGTCGCCCGAAATACCGGCATCGCGGCTGACGACCAGCAAGGCCGCCAGCAACATGAATGCCAGGCAAAAGAATACTATTTTCAGGCCACGTTCGTTCATCAGGCTTCTTCTTCGTTGTCGAAAATCTTTTTAATAAAATAGAGGGGACGTTTTTGCGATTCTTTGTAAATCCGGTAAACATATTCGCCCACCACGCCCAAAAAGATCAGCTGGATCGAGCCCAGGAAATAGATGCTCAGTACCGTTGACGGCCATCCCAACACGGCAAAACCAAAGATTTTGGCGATCAGTACATATAATCCGGCCAGCATGAAAACAACGGTACCCACAAGCCCCAGGGTAAGGCAAATGCGGATGGGCAGGCGCGAGAACGAGAAAATGGCATCGGCGGCCAGCACCAGCAATTTGCTGAGGTTCATTTTGGGCTCGCCCTGCAGGCGGTCTTCGCGGACATATTCCACAAAACCCTGCCGAAAGCCGATGAAGGTGCGCAGCCCCGGCAAATACCGCACGCGCTCGTCCATCGAGAGCAGGGCATTCAGCGCTTGCCGGTTCATCATCGAGAAATTCCCGGCATTTTCCAGGTCTTCGAGGTGAGCCATGCGTTTGAACAGAAAATGGAACAGGCCAGTCACCAGGTTTTTGGTTTTGTTTCCTTTGCGGGCCGTTCGTTTTCCGCTGATGATATCATATTCTTCCGACGTGAGTTTCCGGTACATTTCCGGCAACAATTCGGGCGGGTCCTGAAGGTCGCCGTCCATCATGGCTACCACGTCGCCCTTCGCATATTCCAATCCGGCCGTGAAGGCCGATTGATGGCCAAAGTTTCGTGAAAGCGACAAAATTTTGACCCGCTTGTCTGCCTTTCGCTGGGCAGTTAACTTTTGCAGGCTCCCGTCGGCACTACCGTCATCCACCACCACAATTTCAAACTGTGGATCAATGGCTTCCAGGGCATTTTTCACCCGGGGAATGAGCTCGTCAATTAAGCCCTCTTCGTTATAGATCGGTATTACCAGCGAGATCTTCATCGTTTCGGTTTTTACATTGTTTTTTTGAAGGAGGGGAAACCCGGAAGTTTCCCCGTCCTTTCTTTACCAGCTCAATCGGTTTAGTTGGTTTATGTTATGTTTTATGAGCTGTTCCGGGTTCGGGGACAGGAAATTCCATGTCCACCGGGCCGAATTTCAGTTCTTTCGGACCGAGGTCCATATCGGATTTAAAGATTTCGTCCCAGGTAATTTTTTTGCCGGTGTAGGCAGCCGTCCGTCCCATGATGGCTGTCAGGGTAGAAATGGCGGTCTGCTCGGCCTCGTTTACGTATTCGCCGGTGCGGATGGCGTGTACCAGGTGCATGTGTTCCTGCACATAAGGCGGAATTTTTACCGTACTCATGGACTGTCCGTTTTCATCATTCGGATACTCAAATTTCCATTTCACAGAGCCATCGAGGTTCCAGATGGTATTCTGGCAGTTGGTGTAGCCTTCGGTTCCCATGATCAGCTCTCCGGTGCCGTTGGCACAGTTGTCAATCTGCCGGCACATGCTGTGCGAGCTCACGCCGTTTCCGTATTCGAAATCGATACTGAAATAGTCGTACTGATCGCCGGTCAGGCGGCGTGCCCGGCCTCCATAGCCGATTGCGCTTTCGGGGTGCTTGCCTAAAAACCAGTTGATCACATCTATGTTGTGGACGTGTGTGTCCAGGATGTGGTCGCCGCAAAGCCAGCAGAAGTTGTTCCAGTTACGGACCATGTAGGTCATATCGTCCCAGCCTTCTTCGCGGGTGCGGAACCACACGTGGTTTTGGTTCCAAAATGCCTTGGCCGAGGTAATTTGGCCGATAGCGCCATTGGCCACTTGCTTGTAGGTTTCGATATAATCTTCCTGGTGGCGGCGTTGGGTGCCGGTAACCACGTTCAGGCCTATGGCCTCGGCTTTTTTAGCGGTTGCCAGGATGGAGCGGATACCCACCGGATCAACTGCCAACGGTTTTTCCATGAAGACATGCTTCTTTTGAAGGACGGCTTCTTTAAAATGTTCGGGACGAAATTGCGGTGGGGTTGCCAGAAGGACGACATCTACTTCGGGCAGGGCCATCAGTTGTTTATAAGCGTCAAAACCCACAAAGCAGTTTTCTTCGGGAATAGGCCTTTTGTAGCCCGCGAAGCGTTCCCTGCAAGCGTCAATTTTATCCTGGAAAACATCGGCAAGGGCAACAATTTCGAGCTCGGGCCCGGCGCTGATAAAGTTAATTGCCGCGCCTGTTCCGCGGTTTCCGGCGCCAACCAGTCCGGCACGCAGCTTTTTACCGGCTGGTGCCGCCGTAAGGATGGGAGGCAAGCCAAGTTCTTTGTTCCCTTTTTTGGTTTTGCAGGACGAAAGGGCTGCGCTTGCGCCCAACAGGCCAATTCCGGCAAGGGCTGTAGCTCCCAGGAATCGGCGGCGGTCCATATTTTTTGCTTTATCAGTCATGGTTCTTAAATTTACGGTTCTATCGATTCATCTACTTCGCACACAACCCGGAAACCAACATCTACCACATCCGAATACCACCAGATGGATTTGGGCATTTGCGGGTCGGTCATCAGCCAGTCTTTGGTTTTAGTATAATCGCGTGCGGCGCTGCGCACGTCTTTGGCATCGCTTTTAAACGATCCTCCGCGAATGACATGTTCACGGCCTTTCACAGGACCGGTAGGGTCGGTAACTACTTCACCCGGATACGTTCTGTAAGTGTCGGGAGCATAAAAGTCGAGGCAAAATTCGGCCACATTACCCAGCATATTTTTCAATCCAAACGGATTGGCTTTTACGTCTGCCGGTTCGCGAGTAATTCCGCCGCTGTTCAGTTCGTAAATCACATTCGTGTTGATAGAGGTGGTATCGGGGCCAAACAGTTTTCTGAAGAAGCCTTTGGAGCTGTAATCTTTTGGACTGCCTGCAAAAGGATAGGGTGTTTGAGTACCCCCGCGGGCAGCATATTCCCATTCGGCCTCGGTGGGCAGGCGGTATTTTTTGCCTGTGGTTTTCGACAGCCATTGGCAATAAACTTCGGCAGCATGCCAGCTCATGGTAATGGCCGGGCGTTCGCCTTTGCCCCAGCCTTGGTCGGGAGCTCCCCAGGGAGGGGTAGGACCGGTAATACCGTCCACCTCTTCTGCTGGGCCTGCGGATTCTTTCCGTCCTTGTGATGAGGTTGCCATAAAGAAAGCCAGGTAGGCATCCCAGCTCACCTCGGTTTGTGCCATGAAAAAGCGCGAAACTTTCACTCGCCGTACCGGGCCTTCATCTGCTTTGCGCAGCGGCTCGTTTTTCGGGCTTCCCATCTCAAATGTGCCTCCGGGAATGGCCATCATCTCAAATGAAATGTCGGTCCCCGGCACTTTTTCGGTGAAGTTTTCGAACCGGGTAATGGTGGTAGGTTCGGTATGAATTTCTTTGACTTCGGTGATGGTTCCGAAATTCAGGTTGTGCTCGTGTACGGCGTTTGGATCGTAATGACCCACGTGCAGGTGGCAATTAATGCAGCGTAATTCTTCTTTGCTGGTCAGGTAATACAGATGGGCATCGTCGCCTTCGGGCGAAAGGGTTGTCGGGAATAAATTTTGGTGGCACTTCAGGCACGATTCTTTGTAAACGAAGTGTTTGGCATTTTCAAGTTTGCGCTTTTCTTCCCATTGGTAATCGGCACTGTCTTTAAACAGCAGTCCGTACACATCTTTGAACCCGTGCTTGGCCTTCGCGGCCAAATGGCCATGTCCTTTGGGGGGAAGATGACATTCAACGCAATGGACGATGACGCCGGAACTGTTGTTATAATGGGTGGAAAGTTTCCAGCTTTGTTCGGCGTGGGGATGAACGTGGCACGACATGCAATAATCGTCCGTAGAGGTGTAGCTAATGAGCTTATTGCTGAATGCGAGAATCACGATGCATATCAAAACTCCCAGCAACACCAGGCTTATGTAAGCACGGCCTCCTTTAAATGGATTTTTCAGGTTCAATTTCATCTCCTTCCGTTTGATCGGTTTTTGGATAAATCAGGTGGATCAAATGTAACTTTACCCACTTAGTTATCTGTTAACCGGCGTTTAGAAGTTGGTTACTGAAGGGTTACCTGAAGGGTTAATTGGGCTCTTTAGATCAAATCTCAGAATCTGCAATACGCTGTATTACAAATGTATAATAGGATTTTGGAAAATTTAACCCTTGTCTGAATTTTTTTGGTTAGTGTCGTGTCAACGCAGCTTTGACAGAGCGTCATGCCGTCAGGCAATTGCCGGATTGGCCTCTCATTGCAAATGAGACCCTGAAACATGTTCAGGGTGACTAATTCAATACAATTTATTGTTGGTACGGCACTAGGATTTCAGGAAGTCGTCGAAGGTGAGCGCCATTCGTTCGTTGTAGAGCTCTTCGTAAAGGGCGGCAAACTTTTCGTAGGTAAAACGGGCTGTGTTGAGGTTATTTTGCCGGACAAGCGCTTTCAGTTTAAAGGATAAGGCTTGGTCGTTTACCGGATCGGTAACCAACACGCGGTCGGCCAGTTTCAGGATCAGTTCGTGGTCCGTTTCCGGGTCGAGCTTGTGGATAAATTGCATCAACACATCCACGATACTGTTTCCGATATTTCCTTTGAAATCGTCGAGCCAATCGTGCGATTCGCCTTTAAATGCCTCTCCCGCCCGTATGGTTTTGTAGAAGTCGAGGTAGAAGTCGGCGTGATGGTCGCGGTTTTCATTCAGCAGTTTCAGGCATTCCACATAGTCGCAGTAAACATCTTTCGAGAATCGAACCGTCCAGCAATCGATGTTGAAAACCACTTCCACTTCGTCGAGAGATTGTAATATCAATCTCAGTTTGCGGATGGTAACGCCGCGGCTGTTTTTTGCATTTTGGTAGGTTAGGTCGGGCCACAGAATATCGGACAATTTTTTTGTGGAAATTCCCTTCTTGCTGTGCTGAGCGTATAGCAAAATCAGCAAAAATAGTTGTTTGATTTTTGGGGTAAACTGATTGGTGATGTCATTCCCGTCTTTGTCAACCACCTTGAAATCGCCGAATAGCTGGATGTAGTTTCGCTCGGGATAGTCCTGCGCGTCTTCGAGTTCTTTTAGTTTTTCGGTGTTCAGAAAGCGCTTGCGGTAATTTCGGAAGGGTAACTTTCGGTAAATCAGCCACAAAATAAACAGGGACAGAAAGATAATCCCGATCCGGGAAAGAAGCGGGTAGCGGATAAAAATGTTTTTGCGGGGCATCAGTTCAACCAAGTCCTTACTTAAGCTCCAGATTTCTTCTTCGCCCAGTGTGCGCGACCAAATGGTGAGATCGTCCAGCGAGCCGATCAGGTTCGATTGGTCGTCGTAACCGGCCAGGCCCAGGTAAATGTTGTCGCGCCCTTTGTACGAAGGGTGCCCCAGCGAGCGGCTGTCCAACCGGCCATCGACGTAAATGGCTTGTTCGCCGTTAAGTTTGCTGTAGCGCCATACCAGGTGGTACCACTTTCCGGCCTCAATACGCGTATTCCCTTGTAAATCGTTCGAATAGAAACCAAAATACGGGCGCTGGTTGCGGATGACCAGGTGGATGCTTTGCTGGTAGGAGCCTCCGGGGGCGCCTAAAACGGAATAGTCGCGTTTGTCTTTTTTGTACTCATCAATTTTCACCCAGGCTGCCACGGTAAAATCATGATCACGTAATTTCAGCTCATCTGCTTTGGGCAGTTCCACCTGGCTTTTCCCGTTAAACCAGGCATACATATCGCGCTCCGGTTCATTTCGGAATTCTACGCCCAGCGCCTTCCCGTGAAAATTGTTGATGCTGAAGTCGCGAACGCCGTTTTCAAAATTGTAATAAGCTTCGAGACCTTCGGTAATCTCCAGTGGCATACCCACAAAATGCTGCACCTTGTTCTGTTCGGGTTCGGCGATCACGACTGTTTCCGGCTTAAAGCGGTAACCAGGACTTTTAGGCGTCAGTGTCAGTGTTTCGCCCGGACCAGCCGGGAAGCAGAATTTTCCGCTGGTGAGGCTGTTTGTGCCTTCCCAAGTCACATAATTCAGGATTTGGGCATTGAAAGTAACAGTACCCTTTACCGTTTTGAAACTGCGCAACTGGTAGAGCACTTGGGTGATCCAATTTTCAAATCGGTCGAGCATGACAAAGTTGGGTGTTTTCCCCGTGTTCGTCCATACATTCTTGATGTGTTCAATCAGATATGGATTTTGTGAAGTATTAAAATATGCGTCATCAGGAATGTCTGGTTTTCGGGGCAAATTGTAATCATTGTAAATGAGCAGGTTGTTTTTGGGATCACCTTTCAGGAACTCGCCGATAAAAACAGGGGCTTCCAGAACAGAATAGTAGGGTTCTACCGCATGATCCCACACAAAATGCAACCAATCGGGGCTGTTGCGGTGTTCCTGCATCCCAAAGATAACCAACCGTTTGCCGGTATCCACCATTTCTTTCAGGGTTGGCCAACCAAATTTTTCTTGATATTCAAACAAGTAGGTGTGTATCCCCGACTCTTCGATGAGTACTGCCAGTTCAGTTACATTCACATTAAAATCCAGGAAAAGCGTAAGGATCCGGTCGGGATGATGGTCCAGGAAATCTTTTATCAAACGAAGCTGATCGATAAAAGGGGAGGAGTTGCCCCATGAATCTCGCAGCATCAGCTTGTTTTGCTGGCGCTCCCATTCCAGGTAAAACCGGAACCCCCCTACATTCAGGTCCAGCAATTGCTTAATGGATCGAGGTTCCTTGTGCGTAGCATCAGTTCCGGAGTAGTTGGAAATAACATAGATGCTTTCGTCGTAATGCTTGAGAACAACATCTTCAGCCGCTCGCACATGATTTGCGATGAGCGCCAGGCCAAAAAACAGTCCCACAAAATATCCGGAAAGCCTAATGAGCATGATGTTTTCTGAAATTTGTCCAACAAAGATAAAAAAAGCAGGCTATTGCACGATGACTATCAGATTGTTTAATGGAAAACGGAATGAAAGGGATATTGAAAAGTTGACGTTTTCATTCGCAGAATCATTTTTTTTGTATTTTTGTCGCCACAGAAGGGCTGTTAGCTCAGTTGGTTTAGAGCATTACCTTGACAGGGTAGGGGTCACTGGTTCGAATCCAGTACAGCCCACGGAGGCTATACTTCAAAATGAATCAAAATCCAGTAAATCAAATGATTACTGGATTTTTTGTTTCTTCCAAATACCAAAATAGTCCAATCAAGTGACTGAGGATTATAAATTTCGATGGTGAAGGATCAGTCTTGATGTTGTATGATCCTTATTTCATAAAAAATACTCCGTAACTTTTGATTTCTATAATGAGCGAAAAAATGAATAGCTTTGTTCCGTACTGCGGCATCAGGCTTATCATGCAAAAGAATTTCGATTTTGAAATATGGCAAAGGTTTAGGAGAGGGGATGAAAAGGCTTTCTCGTATATCTTCGACACCTATCATCTGCAGTTGTTTGAATATGGACGGCGGTTTACTTTAGATGAAAACCTGGTTCGCGATAGTATCCAGGATTTGTTCTTTGAGCTGGCCAGTAAAAAAGATAAGCTTTCACCCACTGATAATATTTTGTTTTACCTGCTTAAATCGCTCCGGATTCGGATTTTCGGGAACCTGCGGAAAGATAAGAACCACAGCATTGAGGTGAAAACTGAGCTCGCAGACGAATTCTTTTTGAGTTATGTAACTGATTCGGATGAATTGGAAAAAGAGTTCAGGCTGGACTTGCTGGCTGAAGCCGTGAACGAATTACCGGCCCGTCAAAAGGAAACCATTTATTTAAAGTTTTACAAAAATCTTTCGAATGCTGAAGTGGCCGAAGTTATGCAGGTTAATTACCAGTCAGTTGGGAACAATATTCAAAAGGCCATCCATAAGTTGAAGTCCATTCTTCAATCCGATTCGGATTCCATCATCCTGTTTTTTCAAAGATATCTTCGTTAATTCCCCTAAATATGCTGCGCAGCATATTTTGGGGAAGGGTATATTTCTTCCTTTCCTGCTTTTGATGATAGAAAGCAATATTTCTGACAATGAAAAAAACAACTCCAGATTACTTGTTTGATCCGAAATTCAAGGACCAGATTTCAAAGGACTCCTTATCCGGGCTGAAATCGGACAATACACAACCACAAAAAAAACTGGCTTGGCTTATTGGCTATGTGTTAAAGTTTAAGCGAAAAGAATTTCCGGCGGATTCAAGGCCTGATTTTGAAAATATTCGCGAGCAATCACTTCGATTGTTCCGCCAAAGCAAACCGGGTGCATTCCGCATCATGAACATCAGAAAGGTTGCTGTTGCTGCATCAATTTTGATTCTGGTTGCAGTCGGTGGTTACATGATCGGTAAATCCGGCTTGCCAACGATTTCGGAACAACAAACTCAGGTGATCGAATTCAATACCCCCAAAGGGCAACAATCGGAGTTGACCTTGCCCGACGGAACGTTTGTTGCCTTGAATTACGATTCCAAACTGAAATATCATCTGGGCAACAACAAAAGTTTGCTGGAAGTTGAACTGGAAGGAGAAGCATTTTTTCAGGTCACGAAAAATAAATCACGCACCTTCAGGGTAATTACACGCGATATGAGTGTGAACGTTTTGGGTACCCAGTTTGATGTACGCGCTTACGCCAACGATTTACATACCGAAACAACATTGTTGGAGGGTAGTGTTGAAATTCAAGATATTCCGGACCAGGAAAAGTCAGTTTTGCTGAAACCGGGTCAAAAGTGGCTGTATAACCGGAATGACCATCAGCAACAACTTGTTTCGGTTGATCCGCAACTTTCTACATTATGGCGCAACGGTGAATACTACTTCGAAAATGCCCGGTTGGGAGAATTGGCCAAAACACTGGAACGTATGTACAATGTAAGCATCCATTTCCAGGACTCCGGACTTGAGGATGAAATGTATTCCGGAAGTGTGTACCAAAGCGACGAAATCGGGAAGTTGTTTGAGATCATTGGCTTGACTATTCCGATTCACGTACGAACGGATGGTCGCGATATTTGGCTGGCAAAGAAATAAGAAAAAAACCCGGGAAATGTTTGCAGCATCGCCCGGGAATAATCAATTAACGAATAGTTGACGCTATTCATTAGTAATTAATTAAGCTTTACAAATTTATGAAAAAAATGGTGAAATGTTGTGCCCTTCCCCGGAACGGCATAAGTAAACTGTGGCGAATTATGCGACTAACTTTCTTCATTTTCCTGATTAGCTTGATAAACGTATCAGGGAGTGTGTATTCTCAAGGGAATAAGATGAGCTTAAAGTACTTTAATGTGACTTTGAAGGAGGCTTTTGGGGCCATTGAGGAAAACTCGAACTATGTTTTCTTTTACAATGCTCAGCAAATCAAACTGGATGAAAAGGTCAGTCTGAATGTTGAAAACAAAAGTATTGAAGAAATTCTGGATGAATTGTTTCAGGATAAACCGATAACGTATAAAGTGATTGACCGCCGGATTGTGCTTTATCCGAAAAGTGAAAATGCCAGCCCTGGCATCATGCAGCAATCGTTACCGGTAAAGGGGAAAGTAACCAGCCGCGGCGGCGAGCCGGTTCCAGGTGCCACTGTGTTGGTGAAGGGGACCATGACAGGGACGGTTACCGACTTTGATGGAAACTATCAGTTCACCGACATTCCGGGAAATTCTATTCTCGTATTCTCTTTTGTAGGATTGAAAACCGAGGAGATTGAGGTCGCCGGAAGGAGTACAATCAACGTGGTATTGCAAGAAGATGCTATTGGGCTCGAAGAAGTGGTCGCCATCGGATATGGCACCCAGCGCAAAAAAGACTTAACAGGCTCGGTTTCATCTATTAGCACCGAAGATATGAAATCCCTGCCCATGCCAAGCATTGGTGATGCCATGCAGGGAAAAGCGGCCGGTGTGCAGATTATTTCGAACGGAACACCCGGGAGTGACCCTACTTTTCGTATTCGCGGGGTAGGAACCATCAACAACAACAACCCACTCATGGTCATTGATGGCGTTCCAACCGAAGGTGGATTAAACCAACTCAATATGGATGATGTTGAATCCATCCAGGTTCTGAAGGACGCTTCGGCTACGGCAATCTACGGATCAAGAGGAGCTAATGGAGTCGTGATCATTACTACAAAAAGTGGCGAAAAAGGACAAGGTACAATCAATTTCAACGCTTATTACGGAATACAGGAAGCGACAAGCATGGTTGATATGATGAACGCTTCGCAGTTTGCGGCACTGCATAACGAGATGATGGAAAACGCGGGAATGGTCAAAAATCCGGCCTTTGGCGATCCTGCATCGCTGGGAGCAGGAACCGATTGGGCCGGCGCGTTGTTTAGTACAGCACCCATTCAGAATTATTCTTTGTCGTACTCCGGCGGAAACGAAAAAACAACTTACTATGTTTCCGGCAATTATTTCGACCAGGAAGGCATTGTGCTCAATACCGGTTTTAAACGATACACGCTCAAGTTTAACTCTGACACGCAGCTTTTTGACAAAGTGAAATTTGGCAACATGCTTTCATTGAATCACGATGACAAGTACAGTGGCTCCTACAGCATTCTGGATGCCTTGCGTGCCTTGCCAACGCAGCCAATCTATAACCAAGACGGGACCTATTCTGGCCCCGAGGGGATTCCGGCCTGGTCGGGTGACATTGTCAACCCCATTGGCAAAGCCACCATCAATGAAAACACTACTTTGGGGTACAATCTTTTAGGAAGCTTTTTTGGAGAAATTGAGTTGATGAAAGGATTGAAGTTCAGATCGCAGGCGGGTTTGAAAGCCAACTTTTGGCAAAACCGCAACTGGGCGCCCAAATACGATTTTAAACCCAGCCCGCAGGAACAATCCTACCTGGGCGAAGCATCCAATAAATCCATCACCTGGAACTGGGACAACACGTTGACGTACAACACAACCATCAACGAAAAGCACCGGCTGACCATTTTGGCAGGCACCAGTGCCCAGGAAAATAAGTTTGAGTACATCAGCGGATCAATCCAGGAATTTGCCAGCGACCTCACTCAGCAATTGGACAATGGACTGAGCCAGAAAAATATCAACGGAAACGGAAGTTCGTGGTCGTTGCTATCGTATATGGGCCGCGTGAATTATTCTTTTGCCGACAAATATTTGGTGACGGCAACCGTGCGTCGCGATGGTTCTTCCCGATTTGGAGCCAACAACAAATGGGGGATTTTTCCATCCGGTTCGCTGGCCTGGCGAATTTCGGAGGAAGATTTCATGCGGTCAGCCGGGTTTATCGATGACCTGAAACTGCGCGCCGGTTATGGGGTAACCGGTAACCAGGAAATCGGAAATTACTCGTTTGCCTCGGCTCTGAGTACGATCAAATACAATTTCAACAACAACCTGGTCAATGCCGTTGTGCCGATTGTGATGCCCAACCCAAATGTTCAGTGGGAGTCGCAAAAACAAGCCAACATTGGTTTTGATGCCACCCTGTTTGATCAGCGAATCAACCTGACGGTAGATGTTTATCAGAAAAATACGGAAGACATGCTTGTGCCGATGGCTGTGCCGATTACTACTGGTTATTCCGATGTTGTTGTGCCATTCATCAATGCGGGAGAAGTCGTGAATAAGGGGATTGAACTTAGTGTCAATTCACATAACATGACCGGGGATTTTACCTGGGATACGGACTTCAACATTTCATTCAACAAAAATGAAGTAAAAAGCCTGAATGACACCATTCCGATGGCACGCGGAAGTGTTGGGTTTAACCAGCAAGTTGCGCGGATTGAAGCCGGTAAGGCGATGGATGTCTTTTACGGTTTTGTTACCGATGGTATTTTCCAAACACAGGCAGAGGTCGATGCGCATGCCCTGCAAGTTCCCGGAGATGATATTTACTCCAGAACCTCGCCCGGCGACATTCGCTTTAAGGATTTGAACAGCGACGGAATCATTGATGATGATGACCGGACCTATATCGGGAATCCAAATCCGGACTTCATTTTTGCCTTGAATAACCGGTTTACGTACAAAGGTTTTGATTTGAACATCTTCCTTCAGGGAGTTTATGGAAATGATATCTACAATGCGAACCGGATTTGGAGTGAAGGAATGGCTGTCGCGCAAAATCAGAGTAGGACAATGGTTAACCGCTGGACCGGTGAAGGAACCAGTAATTCGGTGCCACGGGCTGTTTTTAACGACCCGAACAAGAATATCCGGCCTTCTGACCGGTTTCTGGAAGACGGAACTTACCTGCGGGTGAAAAATGTAACCCTGGGGTACACCTTCAAAAATATGCTGGTAAAACGATTGCACATGAAATCAGCCCGGTTGTATGTTTCGGGAGCTAACCTACTGACGTTTACCAAGTACAGCGGTTTTGATCCGGAGGTTTCCCCTAATGGGATTGACCTTAATACCTATCCGTTGACCCGAACAATCAGTATTGGTGCGAATATCAGTTTCTAACCCATTAAACTTTTCAAGATGAGAATTCTAAAATATATACCATTCATCCTGTTGATCGTCACAGCAACATCCTGCAGCGAGGATTTTTTGGATAAATCTCCATTGGATACGATCAATACCGAAAACTTTTATCAAACTGAAGAAGATGCGATTGTTGCCATCAATGGCGCTTATCAGCCCCTGCAGTGGCCAAAACTATACAACATGCGCATGTGGACATCCGACATCATGGCCGGAAACAGCATCGTGGGAGCTGGTGGTGGTGATGACGGGCGTGAAACCCAGGACATGTCGAATTTTGTAACGGCAACCGATAATCCCGGTGTTCTCGACTTATTCCGCGGGCCTTCTCCCGGCATTTTGCGAAGCAACGTAATTCTGCAAAAAGTTCCTGAAATGGACATTGACGAGCAGGTGAAAAACCAGGTTTTGGGTGAAGCTCATTTTCTGAGGGGCTTGTACTATTTCATTTTGGTTCGCTACTTCGGCGATGTTCCTTTAATTACTGAACCGCAGGAACCGGGTGATGACCTTCGTTTGGTAAGAACACCAAAAGCAGAAGTCTATGAGCTTATTATAAATGATTTGACTGCCGCAATGGAAATGCTGCCGCTTAAATCAGCCTATTCATCCAACGACTTGGGAAGAGCCACGAAAGGAGCCGCCACCGGGCTGCTGGCTAAAGTGTATTTAACGCTTGGAGACTGGGAACAGGTGGTGAGCCTGGCCAGCCAGGTGGAGGCGTTGGGCTACAGCCTGAACCTGAATTATGCCGATAATTTTGATGTGAATAACGAAAACTCGGTTGAGTCTTTGTTTGAGGTTCAGTATGTTGGCGACGCAGGAGAAGATTTCTGGGGCAATGAAAATCAGGCTTCCTGGTTAAGTACATTTCAGGGGCCGCGCAACTCGGGAATGGTTGCCGGCGGATGGGGATGGAACCAGCCTACCCAGGAGTTTGTCGATTCATACGAGGCGGGAGACTTGCGCAAGGATGTTACCATTTTTTATGAGGGCTGCCCGGCTTTTGACGGAATGGAATACGATCCGGCCTACTCTTCAACTGGATATAATGTGCGTAAATTCTTGGTTACCAAAGCTGTTTCGCCGACCTACGACAACAGTCCAAAAAACTTCCCTGTCCTGCGATTTGCCGACGTGTTGCTCATGAAAGCGGAAGCATTGAACAACCTGGGGCGCACAGATGAAGCTGAATCTCCTTTAAACAGAGTTCGCACCCGTGCCGGACTAGTTGCAGTTTCGGACCTTTCGCAAGCCGAAATGAAAGAAGTGATTTTGCACGAACGCCGCATGGAGCTTGCATTTGAAGGCCAGCGCTGGTTCGACCTGATCCGGGTAGATAATGGCCAGTGGGGACTGGACTTCCTGCATTCCATCGGCAAACTGAATGCTACTGAGAAGCACCTGCTCTTCCCGATTCCTCTGAAGGAGATTGAATCGAATCCAAACCTGACTCAAAACCCAGGCTATTAATGGCTTGAAGTGATTAAAAAGATAAATAATCACCGTGATTAAATCGAATAAAATGAAAAACAAGAAATATAAAATTCAACGTGCCCGGAACATTCTGAGTTTCGGAAGCCAACTTTTACTGGGTGCATTGCTGCTGTGTGCAGGCTTATTTTTGAATTCCTGTCAGAAAGATGAGGAAATCGTCATCTCAATGGGCGAACCGATCGCGCTAAGTGTGTCGGACAGCATTTTAGTATTGTCTCAAAAGCAAGCGGAAAGTAACGCTCTGAATATTAACTGGACTCGTGGAACCAACCGTGGCACAGGAAGTTCAATGGCATATACCCTTGAAATAGACAAAGCTGGCAATAACTTTTCATCAGCAAAAAGCTACACCATGGGCAAAGGTGTTTTTGAAAAAAGCTTCACCGTTCGAAGTTTGAATCAACTGGTTCGTGAAGAATGGGCCATTGCTGACGGCACCGCAAGTAGTTTTGAAGCCCGGGTATTTGCCAACATTACCATGGAAGGAGTTGATGATGATACCACCGAAGTGAAAACTTTCTCGGTCACACCATATAAACCGGTATCCGAAGTGCTCTACCTAGTGGGCGATGCAACGCCCGCCGGATGGAACATTGCCAATGCAACCCAGCTCACAGCGCTTTCGTCAACTCCCTGGGTATTTATTTACCAGGGACAATTGTCATCGGGTAACTTCAAATTTGCGGTCAGCCAGGAGGATTGCTGGTGCCAGGATTTTTACACCAAAGATCCTAATAGCGAAGGAATGATTGTTTATAATGAAGGGGGTAGCGGTGATGACATTCAATGGAACCTGGAAGAAGGCGGAAACTATAAACTTACCGTCAATCTTCTTGACCTGACTATTCAAATTGACAAACTGGAGGGTGCCGCTTATTCCAGCCTGTACATTGTGGGCGACGCCTCGCCAAGTGGTTGGAATATTGGAGACCCCGAAGCCTTCACCAAAAACCCGGATGATCCGTTCATTTTCACGTATGAAGCTCATTTGTCACCAGGTGAATTTAAAATCTCAACCTTTGCCGGCGACTGGTGCGATGGCGACTGGCTCAATCCATCTCAGGCTGACCAGCTATTGACAGCGACTGATTTTATTGTTACCAGCGGATGCGATGGACCAGATAATAAGTGGCGGGTAACTGCAGAAACAGCGGGACGTTACAAGATTACCGTGAACCTGTTCAACAGCACCATCAAAATTGTGCCGGTTAACCTGTATCTGGTTGGTGATGGAGGACCTAACGGGTGGAATATCAACAATCCGGAACCCCTGGCTTTTGCTAACGGTGTGTATACCTTTACCGGTGAACTGGGTGCGGATAATCCAACAGGAGAATTTAAAATCGCCAAATTCAAAGGCGACTGGTGCGATGGGGACTGGATCAACGCTGCCAGCCCCAATCAGTCCCTTACTAATTCCAGTTTTATTGTTACCAAGGGCTGTGATGGACCTGACAATAAGTGGAAGCTACAGGACGGCGATGCCGGAACCTACGTCATAACCATTAATCTGGATACGGAAGAGATGACGATAACAAAACAATAGTTTGAAAAGCTACGGTTGCCTCTATAGCGCATTGCATCAGTGTTTGCATATCGGGGCAACCGGAGCTTTCAAAAAAATATAACAGATCGATGATGAAAAGGCAGATGAAGCAATTGAAGACACTATTTTTAAGTTTGATTTTAACCGGTGTGTTTATCGGTTGTGGTCAATCAGATGACGGCATTGTTCCGGATCCGGAACCGGAAGTTCCGGGTAACCCGGTCACACCAACTTTCCTGAATTTGTCCATTGAAACCGATATGGCAGCATACAATCCCGGAGATGAAGTGACTTTTACCATGGACAATTCCTCCCTGCCCTCAGGGGCCAGGGTAAGATACAAACACCTGGATTTGGTGGTTGAAGAAGCTGCTGTTTCCGGCGCTACCTGGAAGTGGCAAACTCCGTCAACCGATTTCCGGGGCTACATTGTCGAAGTGTATGCCGAAACAAACGGCACGGAAACCATTTATGCCACGATTGGCGTAGATGTGTCTTCCGACTGGACCAAGTTTCCCCGCTACGGATTTTTGTCGAAGTTTCCACAGCTAACCGACCAGCAGGTGGATGCGGTAATTGAAAACCTGAACCGCTACCACATCAACGGACTCCAATTTTACGACTGGCACAACAAACACCACCAGCCATTGCCGGTTATCGATGGTACACCTGCAGCCAGCTGGAAGGACATCATCAATCGCGATATTTATTTCAGCACCGTTGAAAAATACATTGCCACGGCGCATAGCCGGAACATGAAAGCCATGCATTACAACCTGATTTACGGGGCATGGAAAGATGCTGAAGCCGACGGCACAAAAAAAGAGTGGTATGTTTACACCGACAATACACACACCAACCGTGATTTTCATCCGCTTCCAACACCTCCGTTTCTGAGCAACATCTTTTTGCTCGATCCGTCAAACAGTGAATGGCAGCAGTACCTGGCCAATGAGAATCAGAAAGTTTATGAGCACCTGAATTTTGATGGTTTCCATATGGACCAGTTGGGTGATCGCGGAAATCGATACACCTACGACGGCAGTCCGCTGAATTTGGCACAAACCTATCAGCCATTTATCGAAGCCATGCGGACAGCCAATCCGGAAAAGAAAATTGTGCTGAACGCGGTCAATCAATACGGACAGCAAGGTATTGCTGGATCAACGGCTGATTTCCTGTACACCGAAGTGTGGTCGCCAAATGATAGTTATAACGATTTAGCGAACATTATTCAGGTGAACAACGCCTTCAGCAACAACACCAAAAACACCGTGCTGGCGGCTTACATGAATTATGAGTTGGCCGAGAATCAAGGCTATTTTAATACTCCGGCGGTGTTGATGACCAATGCCGTTATTTTTGCTTTTGGAGGCGCCCACCTCGAATTGGGGGAGCACATGCTGGGGAAGGAGTATTTTCCCAATTCGAACCTGGCTATGAAGTCGGATCTGCAAAAAGCGCTCCCTGTCTATTACGACTTTATGGTAGCTTACCAAAACCTGCTGCGCGATGGTGGCTCATTCAACGTGGTTTCAATGAGTTCTATGGATGGGAAACTGCCGTTGGCCAACTGGCCTGCAAGCCAGGGAAGCGTCGCCACGGTATGCCGGAAAGTGGACGACAAGCAAGTGGTTCATTTCATCAACTTCAAAGATTCGAAAACATCCAACTGGAGAGACAACCAGGGAATTCAGGCAATTCCGGCCCTGGTGAAAGATGCGCAGATAAGCCTGACCAGCGCCGGAACGGTGAAAAAGATCTGGACAGCTTCGCCGGATATGATTGGAGGAGCGTCGCGTTCGCTGAACTTTAAGCAGAGCGGAAACCAGGTCGCTTTTACCCTGCCCGAGCTCAAATACTGGAGCATGGTCGTCGTTGAATACGAGTAGCTGATTTCATCCCGGAAATTTTAATTCAGGAAGGCATTTATTGTCTTTCCGGTACTTTTTTGCTTTAATCTTTAACTTAAACCATCATGAAACCATTGATTCGATTTCAATATTTACTCACGCTTTTTTTGCTTGCAACGGTTGCCAGTGCACAGGATTTTAACGGCGCAGGCAGTTGTCTTTCTTATAAAACACACGGAAGTAAGGTTGTCTTCACCTGTGAAAACAACGTTCAGGTTGAGGTGGAGCAAATCACTTCCGGTATCCTGAAAATCTGGTATGATCAGGATAATTTCGAGCGGAACAACGAATCCTTTGCTGTTATTAAGGCCGGCGACCGCAATCAAAAGATCAATCTTTCGGAACAACCTGCCAGTTATGAAATATACACCGGCGAGCTGATTGTGCGGATCCAAAAGTCACCTTTCCAAATACGCATCTTCGATAAATGGCAAAAGCTGCTGATGGAAGATTACCAGGATCGTGGCTTTGTAGCCGATTCAGCAATGATGACCGGCTACAAAACCTTAAAACCCGGAGAGCGGATTTACGGCTTGGGCGAGAAAAATGGCTCCATCAACCGGGTGGGTAGCCAATTCAGCATGTGGAACAGCGACAAGCCCTGCTACCAGATCAGCGAAGATCCGCTGTACAAAAGCATTCCATTTTTTATGAGTAGCGAGGGCTACGGTATTTTCTTCGATAACACGTACAAGACAGAATACGATTTTGGAGTGGAGTCAGACCAGTACTACTCTTTTTCAGCCCCCGGTGGGGAAATGATGTATTACTTCATTTACGGACCAACGTTGAAGCAACAAATCAGTCGTTACACCGAGCTCACCGGGAAGCCCATCATGCCGCCAAATTGGGCGTTTGGCTTTGCGCAGTGTCGCGGACTGCTGACCAACGAAACACTTAGCCGTGAGATTGCGGCGGGTTACCGTCAACGACAGATTCCCTGCGATATCATTTACCAGGATATTGGCTGGACACAACATTTGCAGGATTTTGAATGGCGCGATGGGCGGTACAACGATCCTGAAAAGATGCTGGCCGATCTTGAAGCGGACGGATTTAAGGTGATTGTTTCTCAGGATCCGGTTATTTCGCAGGCTAATAAAAAGCAATGGCAGGAAGCGGATTCGTTGGGGTATTTTACCACCGATGTGCGTACCGGTCAATCCTACGATATGCCCTGGCCTTGGGGCGGAAATTGTGGCGTGGTGGACTTTACAAATCCTGACGTGGCCGACTGGTGGGGTGCGTATCAGCAGAAAGCGCTTGATGCCGGTGTGCGTGGTTTTTGGACCGATATGGGCGAGCCTGCCTGGAGCAACGAAGAAAGCACCGATCGGTTGTTTCAGCAGCACCACCTGGGCATGCATGATGAAATTCACAACGTGTATGGGCATACCTGGGATCAAGTGGTGACTGAGCAGTTCAACAAACGCAATCCAAACACCCGGGTTTTTCAAATGACCCGTTCCGCTTTTGCAGGTATGCAACGATACACTTTTGGCTGGTCGGGTGATGCCGGTAACGGGAATGATGTGACCGATGGCTGGGACCAGCTGGCGGCTCAGATTCCGCTCATGATGTCATCGGGCATGGGGCTGATCCCGTTCTGGAGCTGCGACATCAGCGGTTATTGCGGCGACATTGACGATTATGAGGCCATGAGCGAGTTGTACGTTCGCTGGTTGCAGTTTGGCGCTTTCAACCCGTTAAGCCGGATCCATCATGAGGGCAACAATGCCGTTGAACCCTGGCTGTTTGGAGCTGAAGCCGAGGCGATCAACAAAAAGACCATTGAGATGAAATACCAGCTTTTCCCGTACATTTATTCCTATTCGCGCCAGGCTTATGATACTGGTTGGCCTTTGGCTCGGGCGCTCGTCTTGGAGTATCCCAATGATGAGGAAACCTTCAATCTGAATAGCCAATTCCTTTTTGGCGAAGAGCTTTTGGTGGCTCCCGTAGTTGAAGAAGGGGCAGCAAGCAAGCGCATCTATCTTCCCAAAGGAAACTGGATTGATTTCAATCAAAAGCAGAATGTTTATGAAGGCGAGCAGTGGATTGACTACCCTGTGGAGTTGGAGACCATACCGTTGTTTGTGAAACAGGGTTCCATCATCCCCCAAATGCCGGTGATGCAGTTTATAGGAGAAAGACCATCCTATCCACTGGTCCTTGAAGTATTTCCGGCTGGGATCAATAAAAAGGCATCGTTCGATATTTACGAGGATGACGGCGAAACGAATAATTATAAGTCGGACGTATTTGTGACGAGGAATGTTCAATGTGTGACCAAACGCTCCGGGATGGAGATCAGCTATAAAGAAGTTGCCTCGACAGGGTTTCAAGCACAAAAACGAAATCTGGTCTATCGGATCCACATGGACAAGCAGCCGGCATCCGTTTTGTTAGGCGAGCAAAAGCTGAAAACCTTCAAACTGAAAAAAGAAGGAGTATTCCCCGAAAACATTCAAAAAGCAGAATGGAGCTGGGATGAAGATGCGGGAACCTGTTTCATCCGTATTCCTGAAAATAGACGGAACGATAAAGTAATAATTGAAAACTAAGCGAGAAGACCATGAGAAAATTTTGGAGCCTTGCAGTATTGTTGGTTGCCAGCCTGGTGGCCTGCAACCGGCAACCTGAAGTTCTGTACCAATCGAATGCCTTTACCATATATCCTGACAAAGTAGTACAAGGCGATTTTGAAGCCCGGGTGCTTTCGCCGGAACATATCGTTTCAAACTACCGGAGTACCGCCAGTGAACAGTATTCAAGACTGATCACCTTTAAATTCAGTATCAACGAAAAAGACAATGAAAAACCGTCGGGCGAAGATCATTGGTTAATTATTGAAGAAGGGGAGCATGTATCACCGCTTATTCAATTTGGCGAGCGTAACGATTCCAACCCCGGTGATCCCGGAACGAGACTCCCGGTTAATTACGAATACACATTTCGGTTGGATATGCGGCGTGTATTGGAACAATTCAATAAAAAGGGCTACTTCGAAGCTTTTGATGGAAGCCGGATTTCAAAAGACGATTTCAAGGCTGTTTACATTGCGGGCGGCGCTGAACCACTGACCTGGGATTTTTCTAACCTGGATGAAAACGGGCTGGCGCTAAAAGACCCGGACAGCGATGGGATTTTTGAGTTGACGGTTACTTTAAACCCATTTGATGACCCGCAAAATGATGTAAAAGAATGGAAATTGGCTGAAGACATTTCCATGAAACCTTCCTACCAATCGGATCAGCCCATTGTGGATGCGTTGTTTAATCTGTCATTGGAAGAGGCGCAGTTAAATATTGAGCCGGACAGCACGCTGCGCACCGGTGCCAAATGGGGCGGCGTATGGACCCGGGACGTGAGCTACAGCACGCTTCTGGCCTTTGCTTATCATGAGCCGGAAGTGGCAAAAATCAGCTTGCTGAAAAAAGTAAAACGCGACCGGATCATCCAGGATACAGGGTCGGGTGGGGCTTGGCCCGTTTCGTCCGACCGGACAACCTGGGCTTTGGCTGCCTGGGAAATCTATAAGGTCACCGCAGATGAGGAATGGCTCAAAAAAGCCTTTACGGTGATTAAGAACACACTCGAAGATGATTACAAAACACTGAGAAATGAACAAACCGGAATGTATCGCGGCGAGTCGTCTTTTTTGGATTGGCGTGAGCAGACCTATCCCCGGTGGATGTCGAACGTGGATATTTTTGTTTCCGAAAACCTTGGAACTAACGTGGTGCATTACCAGGCTCACATCATTTTGGCCGAAATGGCTAAGTTATTGGGTGAGCCAGCCGATGAATACCTGAGCCGGGCGCAACAAATCAAAGAGGGCATCAACAGTTTTTTGTGGATGCAGGACAAAGGTTATTACGGTCAGTATTTGTACGGAAGAACCTACCTGAACCGGTCTCCCCGTTTCGAAGCCTTGGGCGAATCGTTGGCAATTTTGTTTGATGTAGCAGATGCGAAGCACGCAAAAACGATCGTTGCCAACTCGCCGGTAACCACTTTTGGCACCACGTGCATCTACCCCCAAATTCCCGACATTCCGCCCTACCACAACAATGGCATCTGGCCTTTTGTGCAGTCGTACTGGAACCTGGCAGCCGCCAAAGTTGGAAATGAGGAAGCATTGCTGCACGGACTCGCATCGATATACCGGGCCGGTGCTTTATTTCTGTCAAATTACGAAAACATGGTTGCTGAAACCGGTGACTATGTCGGGACCGAAATCAACTCGCATCGCATGTTATGGAGTATGGCCGGCAACCTGGCTATGGTACACCGCGTGTTTATGGGCATGTCTTTCGAAGCGGATGGCATTCTCTTCAACCCGGTTATCCCGAAAGTTTATGGGGGAGTGAAAACACTCAAAAATTTTCGCTATCGTGATGCCGTGTTGGATATTACCGTGACGGGGTACGGAAATGAAGTCGCTTCGGTATTGTTGGATGGAAAACTACTTGAAAGTGCCTTCTTTCCGGCAAATTTAAGCGGAAAACATTCGATTGAGATCGTGATGAAAAACAACGATTTTGGTCCTGGTCAGATCAATTTGGTCTCGAATAAATTTTCATTGCCCAATCCTCAGGTGAAATTGGAAGATCGGTTGATTCGCTGGAATGAAATTGCTGGTGCAGTTGGCTACCAAATTTATAAAAATGGATCATTGCTGGAGACCATTACTTCCACTGTTTTCCATGTTGAAGGGAATGATTTTGCAGCGTTTAAGGTTGTTGCAATTGACGCTGAAGGCATAGAATCTTTCGCCAGTGAGCCGGTTTGGTTTTTCGAAAAACAGCAGGAAACACGATTGGAGCTGGAGGACTATGCCACACAGTCAGATCTGCCCTATTCGAACTACTCAGGAAACGGGTTTGTCGAAATCAGTTTGACAAAGAATACGGATCTCAGCGTTCCGGTAACTGTTCCCTCAGATGGAGAGTACCTGATCGACCTGCGCTACTCGAACGGCACCGGCCCCTGGAATACCGACAACAATTGCGGAATCCGAAGCTTGTACGTGAATCAGGCTTACCACGGAGTTCTTGTATTTCCGCAACGGGGTGAAAATGAATGGTCTGACTGGGGGTATTCAAACGCCTGTCTGGTGAATCTAAAGAAAGGTAAAAACCAATTAACCATCCGGTTTGAGGATTGGAATACTAATATGGATGGTGAAATTAATGATGCGATGTTGGACTATCTCCGCGTAATCCGGATAAACTAAAACGATAAAAAGATTTCTCCTGTAGCATCAATATTTATTGAGAATTATTTACTGCCCGCCGGATTTGGATGAATTTAAGGACCCTGTTTCGAAGATTGTTTTTATAAAGAACAAATATCCTTCTCAGCTTAGGAGTGTTTTTTATAAATGACAAAATATCTCGTTTTTAATTCATAAACTCGAGAATACAACTGAAGGCCTTAATTTGTATCTCAATACGGCGGGCTTCCTTATTTGATCTTTACGACAATTTCTAACCGAATTTGCCTGGAATCTGAATCTGGTACGATCTTCTTTCGTGTGTTTCGTGAGAAGGGAATTTTACAGAATCACCCCCAACTTAGCCAAACCTGTCAGGTTTTCTATTACTTTTGAGGGAAGATAAAACCTGAAAAACCTTGACTTCACTATCCCG
>JBFXGM010000042.1:0-29296 GCA_050178015.1 Mangrovibacterium sp. | reverse complement strand
AACAAGAAGAGAAGGCACTCAGCTTTGGGGTACAAAACAATAAATGAATTTGAACAACTAAATAATAATCAGGGAATAGCAGCGTAGCTCTTAACTAACCGTGCATATTTTTGTTGCATATCCACAGCCGAAGCCTGCCTCGAATTATACAGTACCGGTTTTCAACATAAAATACACCAAAGCCTATCTTAATGTACGGGAAAAGCCGGACAATAAAAGTAAAATTATCACCACCCTAAACCCAAACCAAAAAGTAACAACCAATGGGATCGTTAAAAATGGCTTTTCGCAAGTTGTCGGTTCCGGAGATCAATCTTTCAATGGCTGGTGCGCCAGTAATTATCTACTAGACAACCCATTAATAAAAGAAAAGTTTGAGAAGGTTCAGGAAGAACATCAACAGAATAAATCTGACTACATAATTATTGCAAAAGAAGATATTAGTTTAGATGATTTCCAAGGAATGAAATACAAAATTCGATTTAATGTAAAATCAGTTCCTGATGAGGCAGCAATTATAAATGTTTGCAATGCCATATGGGAAGATGGGAATAAAAACTGGGAAGAATTTTATATTTATGTGTATCTGTCTGATATGAGCATAGATGAACAAGCCTATTGTGTACTTGCCTATTCAAATAACGGTTATGAGGATATTACTTATCTTTCTATTGATCAAAAGGAACAAGGATACATTATGATTACAATCGACAGCGTGAAAATTAAGGTTGCACCTAGCCCAAGTTCCTCTACTGTCGCTATAGGAATGAAGAATGACATTTTTGAACTGGACAAAATTGAAAACAATTGGTTTGTAGTCTTCATGTTTAGTGGAGATTACCGGTATATAAATAAAACCCATGCTATACAAATCGATTCTATTCCACCATATTCTTTTCCAATAGACATCAAAAAGAAAGTATTTAAAGAAGTGTATAAGGCTGAGGGGAAGTCAGAGGAAGAGGCTATGAGTAAATTCCCTAACGATCTTTATAAAGAATTAGATTATACAAGCATATTAGATGACAAGTATAAACTCATTATATTCAGAAAATATTCAATCCCTGCGCCATATGCAGAAAAACTTAACGCCGAAGGTGCCATAAAAAAATGGCATAAAGAATTTATAAATAACTGATTCAAATAACATTGAATAACATCACACAGGAATCGAATATCAACAAATCAAAATTTAAAATCATATGACTAATTACAACCTTAAAGCTGAGGCAGGACATATCTATATAAGTCCTTTTGGCTTCATCTCATATAGCGAAGATTTTTATGAAGCTTGCCGTTCTCATGGTCCACAACGACCTTTCTCACCTGTACATTACTACTTAGCATGTCACTCAATAGAGTTGTCGCTGAAAGCCTACCTTTTATTGAAAGGGATAACAAGAAAAGAATTAAGAAATACACACAAATTGGGCCATAATTTAGAGGAGATATTGAAAACATGTAAAGAGTTGGAGATTGATAAAATTTTACCGATAACGGCTACTCATGAGGGTATTATCAAAGAACTCAATAAATGGTATAATCTACCTAGAAAAGGTTTTGAATACTTTGAACTCCCGAAAAATGTTGAAAATAGCTCAAAAGAACTACCTGAAATTGGTGAAGTGCAACAACTTGCTGCCGACTTAATATCTGGACTCAAGGAACCTTGCAAGAATGAAGCAAACAAACCCTAATAAGCATTTGACGCCACGTCTTGAATTCGCCCATTCTTTTTTCTTCCATACATCCCTCTCCCTCCCTGTTAAGTTACTGTCAATAAATCAGCACAACAGGCACGGGCGAAAGAAATAAAACTATCTTTGCGCCTCAATTTTGGAGAATATATGCAGAAGATTAGGAACATCGCGATTATCGCGCACGTTGACCACGGCAAAACGACCTTGGTTGATAAAATGATTTATTATTGCAACATCCTGAAAGACCACGAAAAAAAGCAAGAACTTATTCTCGATAGCAACGACCTGGAGCGTGAACGCGGGATTACCATTCTGGCCAAAAACGTTTCGGTAACTTACAACGACGTTAAGATAAACATCATCGACACCCCGGGCCACGCCGACTTTGGCGGGGAAGTGGAACGCGTGCTGAACATGGCCGACGGCGTATTGCTGCTGGCCGATGCTTTTGAAGGCACCATGCCGCAAACCCGTTTTGTGTTGTCGAAAGCCCTGGCACTCGGACTGAAACCGATTGTGGTAGTCAATAAAGTGGATAAGCCAAATTGTCGCCCGGAGGAAGTTCACGAACAGGTGTTCGACCTCATGTTCAGCCTCGACGCTACCGAAGAACAGCTCGATTTCCCAACCATTTACGGATCGGCCAAAGAAGGCTGGATGACCAAAGACCTGGCCGTGAAGACCGACAACATCAGTCCGCTGCTGGATGCCATTTTGGAACACATTCCGGCTCCGAAAGAAAACCCGGGAACCCCACAAATGCTGATCACCTCGCTCGACTACTCATCGTATGTTGGCCGGATCGCTATTGGCCGCATCCACCGTGGCGACCTGAAAGAAGGCATGCAAATTGCCCTGGCCAAGCGCGATGGCTCCATCAAACGAAGCAAAATAAAAGAAATACACACCTTTACCGGACTGGGCCGCCAAAAAGTTGACATGATGCACAACGGCGACATTTGTGCGCTGGTGGGAATCGAAGGCTTTGATATCGGCGACTCTGTTTGCGATATCGAAAACCCGGAACCGCTCGACCCGATTGCCGTGGACGAACCAACCATGAGCATGGTGTTTACCATCAACGATTCGCCTTTCTTCGGAAAAGAAGGAAAATTTGTGACTTCGCGCCACCTGAAAGACCGGTTGGAAAAAGAATTGGAAAAAAACCTGGCGCTGCGTGTGGAACAGGCCGAAACGGCCGACTCGTTCACCGTTTACGGTCGCGGCGTGCTGCACTTGTCGGTACTGATTGAAACCATGCGCCGCGAAGGTTATGAAATACAAGTTGGCCAGCCCAAAGTGCTTTTCAAGGAAATTGGAGGCATCAAATGCGAGCCGATTGAAGAAATGCATGTGGACGTGCCGGACGAATTCTCCGGGAAAGTGGTTGAAATGGTGACTATCCGGAAAGGCGAGATGCAAAACATGGAGCGCAAAGGCGACCGCATCCACCTGGAATTCCTGATCCCCTCGCGCGGTATCATCGGTTTGCGGACCAACATGCTGACAGCCACTGCCGGCGAAGCCGTTATGACCCACCGCTTTATTGAATATCAACCCATGAAAGGCGCGATTGACGGGCGCAGCAACGGATCGTTGATTGCCAAAGAGCCAGGCACTGCTTTTGCCTACGCGCTGAATAAATTGCAGGATCGTGGTCGTTTCTTCATCGAACCGGGACAAGAAGTTTACGAAGGCATGGTGATCGGCGAAAACAGCCGCGCCGACGATTTGGTGGTGAACATCACCCAATCCAAGAAACTGACCAACATGCGCGCTTCCGGCTCTGACGACAAGGTGCGGCTTGCCCCGCCCATTGTGTTCAGTTTGGAAGAAGCGCTCGAATACATTGGTAATGACGAATACCTGGAGGTGACGCCCAAATCGTTGCGTATGCGTAAAATCTTCCTGAAAGAAATGGAACGCAAACGCGGGGGAAAGATCGCTTATTAATTCTCACGGTTAATAAATGGATTACTCAAAGCAACCCGTTGAGTAACCAATAACATAAAAGGCAATGGACGACAGTTGAAAACTGTTTTTCATTGCCTTTCGTTTTTGCGGAAAGCGTCCCCCGTTAACCTCACATAAATCAAATGAGAGAAACATCCCGTAAAACAATGTATTTTACAACACAATTCCGGGTTATAGGCTATTCAACATTTTTAATGATACTGATTTATTGTAACTTCCTTTGCAAGAATAAACAGTTTCTAACCACAAAAACAGCCGAATATGGAAACCAAAAGAACATGCTCAACAGCGGACACCACACTAATGGCCTGCCACAAAATCGCCCAGTCATTCAGCGAAAACATTTTTGAACTCGCTCATATCCGGACCGACTGGACCCAGGAATATGCAAAGGAACTAAAATCGAGAATAAAAGCGTTGCAGGCAAACTACATCCCTGCCGAATCCAGTCAAGAAGCCGAAAAGCACAGACGGGCTCACAGCCTGATGATCACCTCTTTGAAAGAAATCAGCCTGTTACGGGCTTTAATCCGGATTGAGTTTAAAGATGACCCGAAATTTGTAAAAAAAGCCTTCGAAGAATTGGGATACAACGACCTGTTCAGCGAAGCCAAAAACGGCGACTACAACAGCCTGTACCGGTTGATGGAGCGTTTCAGCACCAACCTGACGCCCGACATTCGCGAAAAGCTGATCAGCAAAACTATCCCGATTGCCATGATTGACCGGATTGTGACCTATTACCAGGAAATGAAGGCCAACGAGGGGTGTTTTGAGCTGATCCACGACAACAAGCAGCTGGATGAAGAAGCCAAGAAAAAAATTAGCGCTATTTATTCTGAAATTAAAGACATCTGCCGGATAGCGACAGCGTACTACATGTTGGATGCGGTGAAGCGTGACCAGTTCTGCTTTTTCCGCGTGTTGCACGGACTGAACCTGGAGCTCCCGGAAACTGTTTACAATAAGTAAACGTGCTGATTGAGCCGGAATTTAAGTTCTGGCATTGGATGCTGTGGTTTCTCTTAAAATGATGCAGCCCTGCATGGTCTTTTTCAACCATGCAGGGCTTTCATATTTCTGGCAGACAAATGTCCGGCTTATCGCATGTTATAATTTCTGTTGCCAGCCATTGACCATTTCTCTTTTTGCCGAACCAAAACTAAGCTTCCGGTTCTGAGGAAGCGTCCTCATCGTCATCAAAATCTTCATCCGTGGTTTCAGCATAAGCTTCTTCTGCCGCATCTTCCTCTTCCTCCTGGCTTTCTTCATCAAAAGCAGAAACCGACATGGGTTCCGGCTGTGGCTCAATCCGCTTCAGGTGCGGAGGCAATTGTTCGGGCGTTTCTTCCTGAAAATAAGGAAACACATCCACAATATTGCTCAGGCTCATGGCCGTAGTGTGGTAAGGCACCAAAATGTACGAGAGTCCATCTTCCAAACGCTGGAAAGCCTCCTTAAAATCGTCGGCGGCAACCAAAAAGTAGTTGTTCACTTTCTTTTCCTTGCCGGCTTTTTCGTCAATGGTAACAATAGCAATGCGGGCTTTGTACCAAAACTCACCGCTTTCGGCAGGAAATATTTCGATGATGTTCGATTTTTTGATGTTGTCGATATGAAACTCACCGCGTATCATCTGCTGCATTTGCTGGATGATCCGTGCTTCGGCATCGGTAAACGAAACCGCGTCAACCAGGTATGATTCGCCCACTTTTCGCTCACGGCCATCCTGATCAACTTTTACATATTTCACTTTGACTTCAAACCAAGTCTGCATAATTCGATAGTTTAAATTGACCTGCAAAGATATTGGCTTCTTTGAGCCATCTTCCTTTTTTCGAAAATAGTTTTCCACATTTTTCACTGCCCGACAAGCAACCGCCTTCCTTCAATATTCCCCGGCGCACTTTTCAGGGAGCAAACATTCTGTCGTGCCTGTATGTTTGAGCTACTGCACTCTTTTTTCGAATACTGGTTGTACTGACACACCCAGTCAATAAAAACCAAGCGGACTGAATGTGCGTACATGCAACAAACTAAATTCGTACAGGTATGATTATTGGACTTCTGAAAGATGCTTTGCCGGAGCGCCGGGTGGCCCTGTTGCCAGCCAACGTGAAACACCTGGTGGGCCGCAAAACAACCATTTTAGTTGAAGCGGGGGCAGGCGCCGAAGCCTTTGCCGATGACACTGCCTACTCAGAGGCAGGAGCCAAAGTTGCCTCCCGGGAAGAAGTGCTGAAACAGGCAGACTTGCTGGTCCAGGTTGCGGAGCCGACCAATCAGTTGCTCGAACAGCTAAATCCCGGACAAGTTTGGCTGAGTGAATACAAACCACTCTGGCACACCTCGCTGATAAAAAAATTTGTCGACCGTAAACTGACCAGCTTCAGTATGGATACCATCCCGCGCACCACCCGCGCACAGGCAATGGATGTGCTGTCATCGCAGGCCACCGTAGCGGGTTACAAGGCCGTGCTGGACGCGGCCATCCATTTACCGAGTTTCTTCCCGATGTTCATGTCGGCTGCCGGGACCATCCGCCCGGCCAATGTGCTGGTACTGGGCGCCGGAGTAGCAGGATTACAAGCCATTGCCGTCGCCCGCCGCATGGGGGCACAGGTTGAAGCTTTTGATGTGCGTTCGGCCGTAAAAGAAGAAGTGATGAGCCTCGGGGCCCGGTTTGTGGAAGTGGAAGGCGCCAAAGAAGATGCCGCTGCCGGAGGCTATGCCGTGGAGCAAACCGAAGAATACAAAAAACGCCAGCAAGAAGCCATCAACCAACATGCCGCAAAAGCAAACGTAGTTATTTGCACGGCCCAAATCCCGGGACGAAAAGCGCCGCTTTTGATATCGAAAGAAGTAGTGGCCGCCATGCAACCGGGATCGGTTGTTATCGATCTGGCCTCGTCAACCGGCGGAAACTGCGAGCTGTCGGAAGACAACAAAACCGTGGTCAAACACGGGGTCACCATCATTGGCCAGTCAAACTATCCGGCGCAAATGCCCAAGGACGCCAGCAAAATGTTCGGCACCAACGTCAGCAACTTTCTCGAACTGCTCATTGACGAGGACGGCAGCCTCAAGCTCGATTTCAGCGACGAGATTGTCCGGGTCACCTGCATCACCCATCAAGGTGAAATTTATAACGAACGTGTTAAATCCGTAACTGCATAATCATGGAACAAATACTTCCGTTTTTCTTTACTTACAAAGAAGCCATTTTCATCATTGCCCTCTCGGTTTTTCTGGGCATCGAGGTGATCTCGAACGTCCCCTCGGTACTGCACACGCCCCTCATGTCGGGCGCAAACGCCATCAGCGGTGTCATCATCATTGGCGGCATCATTCTGGTTGGCCATGCCGATGCATCACGGCTTTCTGCCGAGTTGATCCTCGGGGTACTGGCCATCGTTTTTGCCACCCTCAACGTGGTTGGCGGTTTTGTGGTGACCGACCGGATGCTGGAAATGTTTAAGAAGAAGAAAAAATAGGAGGGCACAATGGATCAGGTAATCGGAACATTGAATGGTACGCCCTTCACCCTGGGCGAAACCTTGCTGGAACTAAGTTATCTGCTGGCCGCCCTGCTTTTCGTGTTTGGGTTGAAGTTGCTGAGCCACCCCGAATCGGCGCGGCGCGGTAATCAGTGGGCTGCCGCCGGTATGTTCCTGGGGATGCTCACCACCCTGTTGTTGCACAAAAACGAAGAAGGTTCAGGCATTGCACTGGCCAACTTGTGGATCATCCTGGCAGCCATCGGAGTTGGTTCGGTTATTGGCTGGATCGTAGCACGAAAAATAAAAATGACAGCCATGCCGCAGCTGGTATCCTTCTACAACGCCACGGGCGGGGCTGCATCCATGCTGGTGGCACTGCTCGAGTTTCCCAATACCGATATAACCAACCAGGGATCGTTGCTGGTAACCTTGCTCGGGCTGATTATCGGGGCAGTGGCCTTCAGCGGAAGTATGATCGCTTATGGCAAGCTGGATGGAAAGGTAGGCGACATCCGCTCGGGCCTGATGAAATACGTCAACATCCTACTGATGATCATCACGTTTGGCCTGGCTGCATGGATGCTGTTCGCAGGCCAATTGCCCGACCAAATGGCTTGGGCAGTTTATCTGTTAATGGTACTTTCTCTTGTTTACGGGGTCATGTTTGTGATGCCGATTGGCGGGGCCGATATGCCCGTGGTGATTTCGCTACTGAACAGCTTCACGGGAATTGCAGCCGCGATGGCCGGGTTCATTTATCACAACCAGGCCATGATTTTGGGCGGTATCCTGGTAGGCGCTGCCGGGACCATCCTCACCGTTCTCATGTGCAACGCCATGAACCGTTCGTTGCTGAATGTGATTGTCGGCGCCTTTGGTGGTGGAACAGCTTCAGCGGAAAACGCACAGGGCGAGATGAAAGAAATCACCATGAGCGATGCTGCCATTCTGATGAGCTATTCCCGCAATGTGGTGATCGTCCCCGGTTACGGACTGGCCGTAGCCCAGGCACAACACGTTTGCCACGAACTGGATGAGCTACTGGCCACCAAAGGTGTAAACGTGCGGTATGCCATTCACCCGGTAGCCGGACGGATGCCCGGACACATGAACGTGCTACTGGCCGAAGCCGATGTTCCGTACGAGCAGCTGGTGGAGATGGAATCCATCAACCCCGACATGCCCAACACCGATGTGGTGGTGGTAATCGGCGCCAACGATGTGGTTAACCCGGCAGCCATTACCGACCCGGGAAGCCCCATTGCCGGGATGCCCATCATCCGCGCACACGAAGCCAAGCATGTGATTGTGATGAAACGCGGCCGAGGCAAAGGTTACGCCGGCATCGAAAACGAACTGTTCTTCAATGAAAAAACCCGGCTATTGTTTGGCAATGCGAAAGACACCCTGCAAAAACTGGTTACCGAGATCAAAAGTCTGTAATAAATTCAATATCTGATTATAATCAGCGCAGACACAAAAGCATCCTTTTGGGTGCTTTTTGTATTTCTCCCGATCACGGGAAGTATCGGCTTTAAACCATTTTACAAACAGTGGCCCCCGATTGAAACATGAACGATCAGGAATCCGTAATCAAAACCAAATAAAAGACCAACTAGTATTTTATTTTTCAACCTACCTTCTTTTCAGCCTGCTGCATAGATTTTACACATTAAAATAATCAGCTATGAAAAAGAAACTTGGAAAAATCCTGCTAGTCCTGATTGGTCTTGTGGCCCTTCTCCTGATCGCACTCATCATTTACCTGGCCGCAATTTTGCCCAATGTTGGCAACCCTCCCGATCTGAAAGTTGATCTGACCCCGGAACGTATTGAACGGGGCCATTATCTTGCCCATCATGTCATGCTGTGCATGGACTGCCACTCGGAACGTGATTATTCGCTGCTGACCGCACCACTGGTACCGAATACATTGGGGAAAGGAGGTGAAGTATTCGACCAGAACATGGGCTTGCCGGGCAGGTACGTTGCCCCAAACATTACTCCGGCAAAACTATCGGATTGGACCGATGGCGAAATCTTCCGGGCCATTACTACCGGGGTATCCAAAGATGGCCATGCTCTGTTTCCCATTATGCCTTACCCCAATTACAGTCAGTTGGATGAAGAAGACATTAAATCGGTTATCGCTTATATTAGGACCTTAAAACCCATTGAGCACGAGGTTGAAAAATCGCGCTCCGACTTTCCCGTCAGCCTGCTGATCAACACCATGCCCAAGCCGGCCAATCTGAATGCCATGCCCTCAAAATCCGACCGGTTAAATTACGGGAGATATATGATTACTGCAGCCGCATGTACCGACTGCCATACCATCATGGGGAGTAACGGGCCGGCAGCCGCTCCATATTCCGGCGGGGCAGAATTCCGCTTTCCGGATGGGTCGGTTATCCGCTCGGCCAACATCACACCATGTCCAAAAACCGGCATCGGGAACTGGACGGAAGAGCAATTTGTCGCACGGTTCAAGGCTTACGCCGATTCTGCGTTTGAAGCCCCCAACGTTGGGCCCGGCGATTTTAAAACAGTCATGCCGTGGACAATGTACGGGAAAATGGAAACCGACGACCTGAAAGCCATATTTGCCTATTTGAAGTCCTTGCCCCCTGTTGAAAACCGCGTGGCCCTTTTTACGGTTCCTGAATGATAAATAACCCGGCATTTTTGCTTAACTTGTGGCAGAAAAGAAAGCTATATGTCACAAGTCCACAAAGACGAACTGGTACTGATTTACGCCGGAAACCCGGTAAATGCCGTCATGATTAACCAATTACTGAACGAAAACGGTATATTGACCCACATCAAAAATGAACTGATGGGAACCCTTGCCCCCTGGCAAGTTGCAAGCGGAGGTTACGAACCTGTCGAAATTTTTGTTTTAAGCAAAGACGAAGAACACGCCAAATCCGTTATCTCGGCTTTCAATTCTTCCAAATAAAAAATTCCATGTGACAATCGCCTCATGGAATTTTTCATCTATATCATATCTTCTCGTTTTATACTTATCCGGCAAAGGACTTTGCCTTCTCAATCGCCGCATTCAGTCCGCTAATATCCTTGCCGCCGGCTGTAGCATAAAAAGGCTGACCTCCTCCGCCACCTTTCATTTCTTTGGCGGCTTCCCGAATGATATTACCGGCATGCAACCCTTTTTCTTTTACCAGGCTGTCCGAAATCATGATACTTAAACTTGGTTTGCCATCAATTTCGGCGCCCAGCACCAGAAAGAGATTTTCAATCTCTCCTTTCAGCTGGAATGCCAAATCTTTCACCGATTGGGCAGAGTCGAGCGACACTTTTTCAGCAATAATATTGACGCCGTTTATCTGGTTCACTTTCTTTTTCAATTCATCTTTCACCCCGGCGGCAGCTTGTTTTTCGTACGCTTCCAACTGTTTTTGAAGACGTGCGTTTTCAGCCATCAAGTCTTCTACCGACTTTTTCAGGTCTTTAGTATTGTTGAACAAGACTCGTGCTTCGTATAGCTCTTCCAAATTTTTGCTGATAAACTCTTCGGCCTTATCAGCCGTAATGGCTTCGATACGGCGAATACCCGCGGAAATAGCGCTTTCTGAAGTAATGATAAACTGTCCGATTTGTCCGGTAGCAGGCACGTGCGTTCCGCCGCAAAGCTCAATCGAATCGCCAAATTTGATGACACGGACCGTATCATCATATTTTTCGCCAAACAGAGCGATGGCGCCCATCGCTTGTGCTTCAGGAAAAGGAATATGATTTTTTTCTTCCAGTCTATAATTCTGACGGATCAGCTCATTCACCCGGTTCTGGATTTTTTCAAGCTCTTCTTTGCTCACTTTTTGGAAGTGCGAAAAGTCGAAACGCAAGTGCTTGGCATTTACCAACGAACCTTTCTGTTCGACATGCGTTCCCAAAATTTCGCGCAATGCCTGGTCGAGCAAGTGGGTTGCTGTGTGGTTATTGGCCGTAAGCGTGCGATTATGACTATTGACCACTGCCCGGAAAGTGGCCGACGGATCGGCAGGCAAATCTTTGGCAATATGTACGGTCAGGTTATTCTCCTTTTGCGTATCCAGAATGCTTGTTTTCACCCCGTGGGCTTCAATAAAACCGGTATCGCCGACCTGCCCGCCCGACTCGCCGTAAAATGGAGTCCGGTCAAACACCAATTGATAAAACTCTTTGTCTTTTTGTTTCACCTTCCGGTAGCGGGTAATGTGAATATTGGCTTCCAGGGTGGCATAACCCAGGAATTCCACCTCATCAATCTTTTTCAGCTCAACCCAATCGCCGGTTTCCTGGGCTGCAGCATTGCGCGAGCGGCTTTTTTGCTTTTCCATCTCCGCGTCAAACTCAGCACGGTTTACCGTCAGGCCGTTTTCACGCAAGATCAACTCGGTGAGATCAAGCGGGAAGCCAAAAGTATCGTACAGTTCAAATGCATTTTTACCCGAAACCGCCGTTTTGCCAGCACTTTTTGCCTGGGTCATTTCGTCTTCCAGCAAGCGGATGCCGGTTTCGAGGGTGCGCAAAAAGCTTTCCTCTTCTTCATGGATGACCTTTTCAATCAGCACCTGCTGTGCTTTAAGCTCGGGGAAAGCGTCGCCCATATTATTTTTCAACTCTTCAACCAAATTGCACATAAAAGGCTCGCGGAAACCCAGGAAGGTGTAACCGTAACGCACTGCCCGGCGCAAAATACGACGAATGACGTAGCCAGCCTTATTATTAGACGGCAATTGTCCGTCGGCAATGGCAAACGAGATGGCACGCAGGTGGTCGGCAATTACCCGCATGGCAATGCTTTCCTTTTCGTTTTCGCCGTATTTTTTACCGCTCAACTGAGCAATTTCAGCAATTATCGTTTGAAAAACGTCCGTATCATAGTTCGACTTTTTCCCTTCTAATACCATGCAAAGGCGTTCGAAGCCCATGCCCGTGTCCACATGTTTGGCCGGAAGTTCTTCCAAACTTCCATCGGCTTTGCGGTTAAACTGAATGAAAACAAGGTTCCAGATTTCAATCACCAGTGGATTGTCTTTATTAACAAGCTGGCTACCGGGGACTTTTGCCCGGTCGGCTTCATCGCGCAGGTCCACATGGATTTCAGAGCAAGGTCCACAGGGACCGGTATCGCCCATCTCCCAAAAATTATCCTTCTTATTTCCATGCAAAACGCGTTCGGCAGGAAGATGCTTCAACCATAGCGATTGGGCTTCTTCATCCAACGCCAGGTGATCATCTTTACTTCCTTCAAAAACGGTGGCATACATGCGTTCTGCCGGAATCCCCATCTGGTCGTGCAGGAATTCCCAGGCCCAGTCAATCGCTTCCTGTTTGAAATAGTCGCCAAACGACCAGTTTCCTAACATTTCGAACATGGTGTGGTGATACGTATCATGTCCCACTTCCTCCAAATCGTTGTGTTTGCCCGACACGCGTAAACATTTTTGCGTATCGGCAATCCGAACTGACTTCGCTGGCTGGTTGCCCAGAAAAATATCTTTAAACTGGTTCATTCCCGCGTTGGTAAACATCAGTGTCGGATCGTTTTTCACCACCATCGGGGCAGAATCTACAATTGTATGTTGCTTAGAAATAAAAAAATCCAGAAAGGCTTTCCGAATCGCTTTGGAATTCATCTCCATCGTTCCTGATAAGTTTTAAAATTTGTTAAAAAGCGTTTACATGCTGTTGATGCAGACCAGTTAACCGGATAATTAAATTACTTTTGCAAACAATGCTAACCAGTCTGATTTTAAGACTTGCAAAGTTAGATTAATTACTTAAATTTGTTACATCTGAAAAAAAGAAATTGGTTTTTTATGGCAAAAGCAAAGTACAAATTCAACCCCGAAACCCTAAGCTACACCAAGGTTGAACACAACTTTAAAGCTAAACTTCCCCGCCTGCTGCTTCTTTTTTCCGCCAGCTTAATGATGAGCATCATCATAACAGTGGTTTTTCTTCAGTTTTATGAAACGCCGAAAACCCGGAGCCTGAAGCGCGAAAATCAACGACTGCAGACCCAGTACGAATTGATGTTCAAGAACCTGGAGAACGTTGAAAAAGTATTGGCCGACCTGCAACAACGCGATGACAATTTATACCGGGTCATTTTTGAGGCAGACCCGATTCCAAACTCCATCCGTAAGGCTGGATTTGGCGGTATCAACAAATACGCGCAACTCGAAAGTATGGACAATTCGGAGTTGGTGATCAAAACAGCCCGAAAACTGGATATTATTTCAAAACAAGCCTATGTCCAGTCCAAATCATACGACGAAGTTTTAACCCTGGCCCTCGGCAAGGAAAAAATGCTGGCCAGCATCCCGGCCGTCATGCCAGTATCCAACAAAGACCTGAAACGCACCGCCTCAGGGTGGGGGTTCCGTATTCACCCCATCTACAAAATCCGCCGGTTTCATTACGGAATGGATTTTACAGCACCTATCGGCACCGAAATTTATGCAACCGGTGACGGCATCGTAAAAGATGTGCAAACTTCGCGAACCGGTTACGGGCGCTGGATCGTTATTGACCATGGATTCGGTTATGAAACGCTTTACGGCCACATGAACGAATTCAACGTGAAAGTTGGACAAGCCGTAAAAAGGGGCAGCGTAATTGGCTATGTCGGAAACGCCGGAACCTCGTCGGGCCCTCACCTGCATTACGAAGTTCACAAAAACGGGAAAGCCGTCAACCCACAATACTTTTACTTTAAAGATCTTAGCCCGCAGGAATACGATACGATGATTGCCTTGTCCTCCAACATGGGCCAGTCTTACGACTAATCACCCAATCCGTAGCTTGTGCCGTACAAAAAACCTACGATAGAAAAGGTATTTTACACCATTGGCGAAGTCGCCGACATGTTTCAGGTAAACACGTCGCACATTCGTTTTTGGGAGAAAGAGTTTGATGTGCTGAAGCCGCAAAAAAACAAAAAAGGCAACCGGCTGTTCACCCCGGACGATATTGAACACATTAAGTTGATTTACCATTTGGTAAAAGAACGCGGAATGACGTTGAAAGGTGCCAAGCAAAAACTGAAGGATAACAAAGGCGATACAATCGAAAACCACGAATTGGTTGACCGACTAAAACACATCCGCCAACAATTGATTGACATAAAAAACGAGATGGACTAATTTTTCTGAATTGGTCATGAGGCACGAATTCGTTATCATTGGAGTATTACAGGCTTTGCCGGAACAATTCGAAACCCAAAACTTGGAACTTGCAACCTGGAACTTGGAACTTAAATCATGCAAATAAGCGAAATCACCTCCTTTATTGAATCGATAGCGCCACTGGCTTATCAAGAACCGTATGACAATGCCGGCTTGCTGGTAGGATCACCAACTGAAGAAGTGGAAAGCGTGCTGATTTCACTCGATGTAACCGAGGCGGTTGTCGATGAAGCAATTGCCGGTGGGTTCAAGTTAATTATCGCCCACCATCCGTTAATTTTTGGTGGAATAAAAAAACTCAATGGCAAAACCGAGCTGGAACGCTGCCTCATCAAAGCTATTAAAAACGACGTAGCGATTTATGCAGCCCATACCAACCTCGACAGCGTGATGGGCGGGGTAAACAGCAAAATCTGCGAAAAGTTGGGCCTGATCAATTGCCAAATCCTGTCGCCCATAAAAGGTCAACTAAAAAAGTTGGTCACTTTCATTCCAACTGCCCAAGCCTCAAAGGTGCAGCAAGCGGTATTTGAAGCCGGCGCCGGACACCTGGGCAACTACGACTCCTGCGGGTACGTGCTCGACGGCATCGGCAGTTTTCGCGGAAACGAAAGCAGCAATCCGTTTGTAGGCAAGAAAGGCAACCTTCATACAGAAAAAGAGACCCGTTTCGAAACCATCTTTCCGGCTCATTTGCAGGAAAAAATCATTCAGGCGCTCCTGGCCAATCATCCATATGAAGAAGTGGCATACGACATTTACCCGCTCGACAATGAATTTTTGCTGGCAGGCATGGGCATGATCGGCGAACTAGCGACACCGATGGACGAAATGGAATTTCTTCAATTTACAAAAATGGAATTTCAGTCGGCTGTAGTCAGGCACAGTCCGCTACTCCATAAGAAAGTTAAAAAAGTAGCCGTCTGCGGCGGATCGGGCAGTTTTCTGATCCGGCAGGCCATTGGCGCAAAAGCAGCTGTTTTTATTACCGGCGACCTGAAGTACCACCAATTTTTCGAAGCAGAAGGAAAAATTGTATTGGCAGACATCGGTCACTTCGAAAGTGAGCAATTCACTAAAGAAGTTTTTTATGAATTACTTACAAAAAAATTCCCTAAATTTGCCATCCGTTTATCGGCCATCCATACCAACCCGATTAACTACTTGATTTGAAACAGAAATAACAGCATTCAAATATGAATACACAGTATCGCGAAGAAGACAAAACCGTGCCTATTAGTGAGAAACTAAAAGCACTCTACGAATTACAGACTGTTGCTTCGGAAATTGACAAAATTAAAACGCTCCGCGGCGAGCTTCCGCTGGAAGTGCAAGATCTGGAAGACGATATTACCGGCTTGAAAACCAGGATCAGCAATTACGAAGATGATATCAAAAACCTGGACACATCGATTGCCAACCGTAAAGCGGCCATCAAGGAATCGGAAGCCCTGATTGCCAAATATACCGAACAGCAAAACAATGTGCGCAACAACCGTGAATACGATTCACTGAACAAGGAAATTGAATTTCAACGGTTGGAAATGGAACTTTCCGAAAAGAGAATCCGTGAATTCACCGCTGAATTGTTCACGAAAAAAGAAGCAATCGACTCGTCGAAAACACAGCTGAAAGAACGCGAAGAAGACCTTGACCGCAAGAAAAAAGAGCTGGATGAAATTACCGCTGAAACGAAAATTGAAGAAGAAAAACTGAAAAGCAAAGCCGAAAAGATCGAAGACATGATTGAGACACGCTTGCTGACAGCCTTCAAACGGATCCGGAAGAACGCCCGCAATGGTTTGGCTGTGGTGACGGTCCAACGTGATGCTTGCGGTGGTTGCTTCAATAAGATCCCGCCACAACGCCAGATGGACATTGCCAACCGCAAGAAAATCATTGTTTGCGAATACTGTGGCCGCATCCTGGTGGATAAAGACATCATGGAAGTTGAAGTTGGCGCCGAAGATTAAATTCAAATAGAAAAAAAATACACCGGAAAGGCCGTCTCTTACAGATGGCCTTTTTCTTTTTCCAGTCTTTACAAGTATGGTCCAAACAACATATTTTGGACTTATGTCCTGATTTTAGCCGGTTTTACTTTGCCGTGCGTTGGTAAAACCTTAATTTTGGACGCAGAAAACCGGTCTGTAGCTCAGTTGGTAGAGCAGCTGACTCTTAATCAGCGGGCCCAGGGTTCGAGCCCCCGCAGACCGACCCAGTAAAATAAGGGGTTTTGAAGGTTTTAATCCTTCAGCCCCTTTCTCATTTGATACACGATTTGATACATCCGGGTTTGAATTTCATGATACACAAGGTTTATCTTTTTTCTTTACCTTTAAGGGAAAAACTCAAGATGGATCAACCTAAAAAAATCATCGTTGATTATTCTGGAAGCATGATCAACACAACAAAAGTATCTGCATGGATATTTCTAATTTTTGGAGTAGGTGTGGCAGCTTACTTATTTTTCTCAACAGAGAGTTATCACCGAGACGAAATTGCCCCAATGGTTATTTATATCCTTTTGGGTAGCATGTTCACATTTCTCCTGTTGATGATCGGTTCAAAGATAATTCAAAACCTTTTTTACCTTCGGAAATACTTTGAAAACAAAGCATTGAATGAGGGTTTTGCTTTCTTTGACGAAAACAACAACCTCAAGTGAATATTCATTAGACAATACAAGAAAGGCCGGGACATTAAACTCCGGCCTTTTATATTCTATTCCAACGCGTTCCCCTGGTGCATTGGCGTAGGCTCCAATCAAGCTTTTGATATTTTGATCCTCCCTCCGCAGTGAGGACAGTTCACAATTTCATTTTGAGGCTGTTCAAACAGTTCAGGCATGGGCACCTCCAAAGCATCAGCAATCTTTTGAAGGGTATCCGTAGTGGTGTTTGCCCCGTTTATTATCCGGCTTAATGCTGGTGCTTTTATGCCCATCCTCCTTGCAACATCGGCCACTGTTAGCCCCTTTGATTTTGCAATTTCTTTCACTCGTAACATTTGTGTTTCGTTATGATTTTACACAAATGTATGAATAATTTGTATCTATATGTAACAAATCGGATAAAAATAACTTCACAGGTTATTTTATTTTTAAAAACGCTTGGATTTTATTAACTCATGTTTTAATTTTGAAGCAATAAAATAACACATCAGGTTAATTACAAAACACACTATCATGAAAACAAAAATCTTCAGCGTAAAGCAAAACACCGTTATCGAAGAAACAACCGTACAAAACTGCTGGAAAAACCCCGTGGTTTTGATCCTGAGTGATGAGCTCCTGACCGATGAACGCATCACTGAAATATCAGGGATAAAAAACCCTCGGATTGAGAGACGAATCCACCAAACCGAAAATGGGACAGTATCCGGATACAGCCATTACGTTTTCAATAAATAACCAGATCATGAGAAAGCGGAAACCAAGAGTTGCACCGAATCCCAAGCGGGAAAACCGGAATCTCTCCCGGGAGCGGTTCGCCCTGCAAATGCTCACCGAAGCCATGAACGAAACACGGGCCGAAGATGAGTTGGCCCGGATGCTGAAACATTCTTTTATTTCAAATCGATAATCCTAAAATAACAGATCAGAATAATGATGAGCTAGTATACTCACCTTCCTTAAAACTCAAATTCGTCCTGCATCAGAAATGGACGTTTCACCTCTTCGGAAAGCCGGTTAAAATACATACCGGCTTTTTCTTTTTCGCCCCGATAGGAAAATAGCAGGAACAAATCGATATCTGAGGATTCCTGATTTAAACGTTGATATACTTCTTTTGAGTGGAATGTTAGGAACTCTTGTTCCTCTTCGGTAACGTTATAATCCCAAACAGTTTCCATCAATATGAACGTTAAAATTTAAACTCAAATTCATCCTGCATGATCAGCGGACGCTTCATATTATCACTGAGTTTATTGAAATATGTTTTTGCTTTATCCTTTTGTCCGCGATATGAAAATAGTAGATACAATCCAAAATTAGCAGATTCCAGACTTAAACGTTGATATTCCTCCTCTCTCGGAAATGTCAATTCATCCTGCTCTTCTTTTGTCACATTATAGTCCCAAACTGTTTCCATACCTTCAAAGTTACGAAAGCTGAAGCTGATTGGGTACAATCCGGTCTTTTAAAATATCAATTACCCGATTGTAAATTTTATAAACCTTGCTTTTAGGTTCCGGCCCGTCCCATTCGCTCAGGTTATGCCCGTAAAAGAATTTGAATTTGAAAACATCCTTTTCCAGATCGGAAACCTCAAGGGCTTCAAGCTCGTTTCTCACCCGCTGGATCCGGGCGAATATGTCCCCGGCTAAATCCTGTTCGGGGTCATGCGTTACATCCATGATTTTCAATCTGCCAACATTTACGGAATAGTCAAGCTTGGCATTGCTTAATATCTTCCGTCTAAAGTCGGATCGTGAGCTGTAGGCGTTTATTTTTATCATGCCCATGATGTAAGTATGCAGCTCGTTGTAATTGCCGTATTTCGATTGCAGCAACCTCAGAACACGATTTCTGTCCATGTTTGCCAGAACGATTTCCAGCACAAAAGAGAGAATATCTTCTCCCATCCCGGTCAGACCGTTTTTATCTGCATGAAAGTTCGCATAGTCAAGCAATTTCTTGTAATTCTTTTCAAAATAATTGTTTAAAGTAAGGCTCTCCATGTCGTTTGTTTTGGTTATTTTTGAATTGGTAGAGGGTTCCCGACATGGGGCCTTTTTTTATTTAAACTCAATTTTCTCTTTTTCAGTCATGGTTATATAATTAAGGGTTAAAATGTTCCGTAACAACTTACAATTATCCACTGATTTGAACCGTTGCTCATCAGCACACAGCTATGTACAGCACTCGTGAGCGAAATGTACTTTTGCGCATCCGTATAGCCGTTTATTGTCTGTCCGCTTAGCGCGTGCAGGTAAGCATCGTGGTCGTTCCAGTTTGAAAAATAGATCATCTCCCCGTCCTGATAGCTTGCTGCCGATGGCAGATAATAGTTCCGGTTTGTTGTCTTTAAATCACCAATGAAGATGTTGTAATTTGAGCTCAGATAGTAGTTGTTCACATCCGGCATATTATTTTTCCGTGTACTTAGAGGCAGGGCCAGCCGTCCCCTTACAAGGCCGCTCACGTTCAGATCGCCATTGGCCACTTCAACATGCCCGTCAAAATAACCGGCATAATAGCCTTTGTCGCCCGGATACTGGCTCCCGGTGTTCCTTGCACGTGCATACACGGCGTAGTTGGTAGCGTAAGGGTTATAATATTCATTTTTGAAATAAGTGACCCCGGAACCGGCAAGCGGGAAAACGGATGACCCTATCCGGGCATCTCTCCCTTCGGTAGTATTCCTACAGATCACATAAGCCAGTCCCGTATCATTCACAATACCCGATGAAGAAATGCTAAACCCGCCTATCGTTCCATTTGCTGCATTAATCGTCCCGCTCAGGTTCACGTTGTTGCCGGTTGCGCCGTCAAAAACTATTTTCTCAGCCACAATAGATCCCGCCTCGATGAAGTTCGTGTTCAGATAGCCCCCAACGATGAGGGTTTGCCCGTTCACAATAGCTTCCTGTTTGGCATCGTTCAAGGTATCATATAGTCCATCCGCATAGCTTTGCGCGCCTGACTGGGCATTGTTCGCTTTCGTGGTAGCATCAACCGATGCGGTACTTATTGCCGTGCTCTGGGCGTTGTTTGCTTTTGTAGTGGCATCCGTAGCGGCTGTAGATATCGCATTTGTTTGGGCTGTACTGGCATACCCTTGCGCCTCCACTTGTGAGGCAAGGCCGCCGGTTACCTTGATAGCTGATACATCAAGCAGGGTTGTCTTGATATACCCGCCCTGTATGATCGTGCTGTCCAGTTTGGCGATGTTGACCAGATCCTGATAAGCCATATCGCCAAGACTGCCAGACAAGGCACTAATAAGACCAGCAGCATAAGTTTGTGCGGATGACTGAGCTGCGTTGGCCTTTGTTTGGGAGCCTGTAATGTCCTCGATTTGTCGCCAGGGTATCCAGTCTGAGGCATTGTATTTTGATCTGGTATGAATCTGAGTACCGCTATGTGTTGTGAAAGTCTGAGTTACAATGTTGCCAATTGTTTCGACTCGTAATTGCCCGTAAGGATATGCTCCGCTCGGAAAGTTAGCCATGCTTTGCGAGGCATTGGTGACCGAATATATACCAATGGTTGTGATTGTGTTCCAATCTACCAGTGGTACTGCCCCCCTGTTGACAAGTGATATGTTCTGAAGGCTAGTAACCTTTGTTGTTGCATCTGAAGCAGCCGTGGAAACGGCAGCTGATTGCGCGGCATCGGCTTTAGACTGTGCCCCGGTTGTGGTTTCAGCGTTGCCGCCGGTTACGTAGATCGCCCCCTTCAGATAGACGTTCTCGCCATACAACCCGTACCCGGTCAACGGCCCGAACTGGGCATCAGTAATCCCGTCAAGTTTTCCGAGCCGTACTTTTGTTTTACCGGCCAGATCAGCCGAAACAACGCCGTTGAGCACATCGATGTACGGGGAATTACCGTCCGAAGCGGTCAGGTAGATCGCCCCTTGCCGGTCGGTGTTGGTGGTGTTCCCGATCCTCACTATTTCATCCCCAACCTCAAAGGCGCTTGTCCCATCGGTTTTAGTAACGTCAATGTAGTTCGACCCGACAGCTGTTACCCGGGCAACGTAGTATTTCACGTTGCTTCCGGTCCAGCGCTGGCAACGTACCAGGTCGTTCAGCACGAACGGGACCAGGGTAACGCTGCCCCCTGTATCAATCGTTAACCGACTACCGCTCACCCCCGAAACCTTGGCCGCATCGCTCACCCACAAGGCGCCATTGGTGCCCCTGATCTTATTAATCACCAGCTCATAGACCGACATTTCTTTTCGAACGGTCAGGTTGTCAACTGTGAGCCGGTTATCAGCCGGATCAATCCGCCATCCGCTACCGGCAAAACCGGAGGTGTAGGTGGGCGATGTGGCATAGCCTGTAATGGTGCCGTTATTCATTGCCCAGTTCACGTCCGACCGGTTGGCGTTGCCTGTATGGTAATAGTTTGCCGCCACAATGCCCCCAAGCTTGTCCGAGTCGCCTGCCGCCACTTTTGTAACGCCGCCAAGAAGCAAGTAATTTCCTGATTGCACCAACCCGGATTTCAGCCAAAAGTCGCCGGTACTAGCCTTTTTGCTTTCTGTCAAACCGGAACGGTCCACCTCAATGAAGTACGTTCCATCCAGTCCGGATTGAAGGGCAAGGTCGTTAATTCGTTTCGCCTCGTTTCCACCCCAGATGCGGGAACCCTTATACACGTTCGTTGTGATGTTCTGCTTCTCAACAGCACTTTCCAGGCTGGCTATTGAAGCAAGCGTATCATTCAGCTGGCTGGTTACCTGTTTTTGAAAGCGTTCTTCGATGAAATTCGAGATGTCAGCCTCTATCCCGGAGTTGTCCAGATTGGCTGATATGCCTGTTATCCGGATCTGCTTGTCGATGCCCAGGTCTGCATCAATCACCCGGATCACGTCGCCAACCTTCAAGGTAATCGCATTGTCGCGGATATACCGGTAATCAAGACTGAGCTTGTATTTCACCCGCAGCCGGGAATAATAATCCAGATACGCTTGAGCAGCCGCTTTCAACGAAGCCTCTGCCGTGTCGATATAGGATTGAGGCATCAGTATATCCACAAAAACAAACTTGTCGCCCGGGTTCGCGTAGAACGTGTCCGCTTTTGGCATGACAAGCCCACCCTCTGAGGCGCCTTGAATCAGGGTAATGCTTTTCGTTGCGTGATCGTATGCGGATACCTCGAATTGATTGCCCATCAGATCGCCATCAAGGAAAACGACCTTTGCGGTTATTCCGGCCAGTAATTGATCGTTCAGGTCAAAGTCAATAGCCGGGCAGGTGATTGTCAGCTTGTCGGTTGAAACCGTAGAAACCGCCCCTTCAAAGCGCGGCCAGATATTCTCGAACACAACCACTTTTTCAATGATCCGGCTGTATTCCGATGTGTTTTCGAGGTACCGTGTCCCGTCAAGGTTTTGGAACACCAACCGGCCAGCCCCTCCCCGGTAGTCATACGGGATATTTCGTTTCGAGCCGAAAGCATGAACCCGGGTAACGGTGTTCCCGTCATCCACATTCTCGCGTGACAACTCATACAAGCCGTTTCCTTTCCCGTGCTGGAAGGTCAGCAGGGTCGCGTTCTCCACCCGTTCAACCAGGTTGATTGTTTTGCCAACGATCGAGAATTCCACCGAAAAATCAGTTGCCAGCTGTTCCAGCGCCTCCTTACAGGTTTTCCCGGAGAAATACACGTTCTTCCAATCCGAAGCTACTACGGTGCCTTTTGTCCAACCCGTATGGATCTCGTTGATGTTCGAGACTATCAGGTCAACAAAATCAGTCAGGTAACCGGTCAGGTAGAACTCAGCTTTGCCGTTCAGCATGACAATTTTGTCCAGAAGTTGATAATACGGCCCTTCGAATTGAACCGTATAGCGGTACTCAACCTCCGAAATCTTAGTTTCCGAGACGGGCCTGTTCACCGTATAGGTTACCCCATTGTGGGTGATATAATCATTCACCTGAATGTCCAGCTTCGAATCAACGGTAACATTCATCGTGATCAGGTCTCTCCCCATTAATTTTTGAGACAACTGCGTTTTATTGTCAATTGTCAGATCGTATATCTCAATACCGTTCCGATATATTTTCATGGCTGTTTTCTGAAAATGGATTTTATAATCTTGATTCTGAATTATTCAGCTTTTTAACGCCATCGTCAATACTCTGAATCCCCCGCTTGATATCGTGTAGCTGATCTGTGTTGTTAGCTGTCCGAAACGTATTCGCTTCAATCATGACCAGGTGCCCAACCATGGATTGAGCGTTTACTGATATGCTTCTCGTGTCAAGGGCGGTTCGGTTCCATAAACCGACTAACTCACTGGCTGTATCTTCGGTGATGGAACGGGCAATTTGGCCTGACATACCTGTGGAGGACGCACTTTCAATATCCAATCCGGCTGCGTCAAATGCTGCATCACGCATATTTTTGCCTTCTTGAAAGATATCTTCGTACATCTTTTGAAGCCTTTCCTTTTCGTTCTCATCCAAAACACCGTCACTCATGGCATCTGCAAAATCATTGTACCACTCTTGTATTTTCGCTTTTAACGGGCCGTCAATTAGCGTCCCTACAATGGCCTCTCTCATGTACCTTTCAAAATTGTCTGCCAGATCAGCCATTGTGGCATCAGCATCAAGTAAAAGATCCTCTAAAGAGTCTCTTGCCGAATCAAATGAAATGCCGGTCAAGGTCTCATTGAGCTGATTTCTCATTTCCTCAATTTCATTCCCTCCATTGATGATATTTTGAAGATACTCACGGGTTCGATCATCGATCCGGGCCCATGCCTCGGGTATTTCTTCCTTTATCGATTGCAGCTGCTCCGGTGATAAATCAAATAACCCTTCCATTCGCCCTCCAAGAGCGTTAAAATCGATTCCTATTGACTTAAAGGCACCTTCATAGTCCCTAAGGCTTTTCCTTAAATTATAACCATGAGAACGCGATTTCCAGCTTGAGCCGGAATTAAGCCATTCCTGACCCAGCTTCTTTGTGGCTTCAATCTGCTTGTTAATAAGTTCAACAGCTTCATCTGACTTAGCCTTAGCCTCAGCCCCGGCCATCGTGTCCAAAAGTTCCTTCTGTTTGAAGATAACCTCGTCCATGGTGGTCATCAGGTCTTCATATCGATCAAAAGTCTTTTGGGATAATTCACTATCACCGCCGCCAAGCAATGAAGCAATGACGTTACCGAACCCGGCCACTGCTTTAATGGTACCAGTGATTATCGAAAACGGCTTGGTAAGATCAATGCTTTCAAGGCCGTTCATGATCTGGCCTACACCATCGACTATCTCCCGGCCTTGGTCTCCAATATCAAGCCCGAAATTCTCAAGCATATCGGTGTACTCGCGTATTGCGCTGACCAACTCTGAGCCGTCACGGCCTATTTGATTGATTCCCTTTGTAATTTTAGCCAAAGATTCTGCACGTCCATTTTGAGCGGACAATAAATCCTTTTCGGCTCTCAATATTTCTTCAGTACTCGCACCCTCTTGTTTCTTTTGTTCAACTATCTTTTTTTGTAGTTCAACCTTAGCGTTGAAGTACTTTAGGTCAGCTACTGAATCAGATATTGTATCAAAGGGTGTTCTGGTTTCAATGGAATCATTAATCGCATTGAAAGCGTCTGTGATCTCTTTAAAATCCTCCTTCGAAATATCATCATCAATTTGAGACAGATATTTCTTCAGCTTATCCCTGAGGTCTATCAGCGCATCCGTTGACAGCCTGTCCAAATCTCCAAAAACTGCAATCCAATCAATCAGAGATTTTGAATCAGCCTTCCCTGTCTGCTTTGTATTTACAGTGGCCTGAATAGGTTTAATCTTAACAGGTACGGGTTCATCACGCAAGGCTTTGACTGCATTTTCGGCAATCTTCTCCCTAAGCATTAATTCCTGTTGAAGAACAAGGATCCTTGCAGCAATAATCTCCCGGTCCTTTTCATCAGCTGTTTCGAGGTCTTTATATAGTTCGGAGATTTGTTTCTTCAAGTCTCCACCGCTTTTATCCTCGCTTCCGGTACCACCCGAACCGCCTGGTTCTTTCTTCAATTTATTGACGATCCCTTGATAAGCGGCGATCATTCCTTCTAATTGTCCGATGAATCCTGATTTGTCTGCTTTAAATTTAGCGAAGTCCAAAAAAGAATCTTGAAAGCTCTTGAAGTCATACTTCAAGAAACCGGTTTTTTGGGAGATATCTTTTACAAACTGGTCATAAACGTTTTTAGCAATGTCTGAGTATTCCAACATTCCACGCTCAACTTGTCCGCCCCCTGCCTTGATCTTCTCATCAATCGCATCATTGATGGCCACTACAAACTCAGGTATCCTGTCCGTGCCGTAAACCTCCCCGAATTTTGATACAAAGTCGCTGAATTCATCATCAAACTTTTCTGACACGTCGCCCAGTACTTCAGATAACTTCTCCTTGCTTTTCTGAACAGATATGTTTGCAATAAGGGCATTTGTCGCATTCCTCTGAGCTGTCTCAATATCTTCAAGTGTGGACTTCTCAGTTAAAAGGTTTTTGAGATAATCGCCATATCTGTCATTTACCAGCTTTATGGCATCTGCCCGCTGTTCTGTTCCTTCGCCCGATGATTTTAAGGCCTTGAAAAGAGAATCAAGCTTAATGATTTCATCTGTTATTTCCTTGTTTAGCTCAGAAGTAAAAGCCCCTGCCTTTTTTATGTGCGATTCCCAAAGGGCATAACCGCCAATGACAGCTGTTATCGCAGCCAATGCCATCCCTGCTGGATTTGCTTTCTGAGCTGTATTCAATAAATGCTGTGCTAGTGCTGTTTTTCGTAAAGCAGAGGCCAGTGATCCGGCAGCATCAATCTCCTTAAGGACTACAGCAACGATTGACGCGGCTTTATAGGCTCCATAAGTTGCAACCAAGACTCTCATCGTATCAATTACCACCTCGTAATTCTGAACTAGATCTGTTCCAGCCTTTATGGTATCAGCGATTAACCCTTCTTGGTCTTTCCCCAGAGAGTTTAACATCTGGTCCATTGCATCCTGAAAGTTGGAGGCCAATCCGACTATGGTTTTTGAAATGGCTTCAGTGGATCCTCTCACACCCTCAAGCTGTCCAAGAGAAAGGATGTAATTTCTTACGGACTCAGCCGAAGCATCAACGGCAGTTTTTACACCTTTGAAAGTGAAAGTGATTTTTTCACCATCTTTTGACGCTCGTATACCAAATTCCTTCAACCTTTCAAACTCGAACGTCTCAGCATCGATAATAGCCTCTGCCAACTGGTCGAATCCTTTTGCCTTCGAGGCTGCAAGATCGCCTAAGCTTGCCAGTTGATCACGGGTGGGTTTAAACCCTTGAGAGGCAAGTTTCACGAAACTGTCGGTTAATTCGTTTACCTGGAAGCTGGTTGTTGCACCGTATTTAGCAATCATGTCCAGTACTTCAACCGCTTCGGTATTGCTCCCCAAAGTATTGGTTAAAACCGCTTCGTACTTTTGCCATTCTCCTCTTACGCTGGTAATCTCTCTTGCCATTCTCCCGGCAAAATCAAAGGATAAATATACCCCAGCCGCTTGGGCTATTCGTTTAAAACTGTTATCAATCCGGCCTCCCTGCGTGTTGAAGTTATCGGCAGAGTGCTTGATTTCGCGGTTCATCCGGTCGATCTCCTTATAGAGCTTATCGACATCCACACCACCTTCAAAATATAGACCTCCTGTCTTGTCCATTTTCTTCTATTTAGTTGTTTTACATTGAATTAAAAATCAATAAGGCTTGACACTCCTTGAGAAGAAGTATTGATTTCTCTTCCTGTTTTCTTCGCAAGCTGCTTGAGCTGTTTGTCCAGACTTTCAATGGCAACCATCGACTGCATGGTGATCACGTTTAGGCCTCTCGCCTCAACCAGTGACGCGTAATTCATCCCGGCAACACCTACCATCCGGATAGTGTCTCGCTTTTTACCCCTGAGCTGGTTGATGACTTCTTTCAGCGTTTCCACCGCCGCTTTTATTCCCGTACTTTTGCCATTGAGATTGGCATGAATAACTTTGTCACCCTTCAGAATAAAATATCCAATCGATGAGCGGAGATTGCCGGTTTGATCTTTGTATGTGCTTTCGTTGCGGCAATCGCTTATAAATTGCTCCCCAACACGCATCATCCGGTTGATAATCGCTTGTTCTACCTTCTTTGGGTAGTTTGGATCGAACCCTCTCCATCTTGCTTTTAGTGCCATATTGTTAAGATTTGGAATTACATTTTGTCCCGGCCATTATCCGGGAGAATGATAACTGACCTTTCGGAGCTGGTTGAATTCAACTGCTCCCAGCTTACTTCAATTCCTTCAGCGTATAGTTTGCCCTCTCGTTGAATCAGAACGGCAGTATTTTCGATGATCTCACCATTGATGATCAGCGGCACGTCGCCCGACTGGATCCTTTTTATCAGATCGATCTTCTCAGCTTTTGATAGTTGGCTCACTTTCATTTTGATTGTTTTTGAGGTTATCCAAAAAGATGTTGATCAGCTCATCCTGGCTCAAAGGCTTCTCGTCAAGCAGGTTTATTTTGTCGCCTTTTTCACTGAAAAAAACCAGTTCAACCGGGCGACCGTGGTCAGTCATTACAGCCAAAAGGCTGTTCATAAGTAGCAAATCACTAATAGCATCTGCCGTACCTTGACCCAATACAGGATCTTCTTTCAGCCTTGGTTGATTAATCACGGTTCTGAAGATTGTCAACAGGTCTTGATTCACCTGATTGATCAATTTCATCTTTACAATTTCGGCCTTTTGTTTATCTGTTAATGTTTCCATTTTGTCCTATAGCTGTGATTACGATTAATATTAATCAATTGTCATTCAATTGTTTGTGGCTTTTTTTAGTCTTTTCAATTTTATCTTTACAAGTTCTCAACTTCATTTAGAATTTATACTCCTGATCTTCAATGTCTTCCAATTTGCTTGTAAAGCTTAATGCTCTAATCAGAATCAACCTTTTTATTGCTTTGCCATCAACTTTTCAATGATCCTATCCAATGCCTCATCATTCAAGTTTTGGAGCTGAATATTAAAATCGGTAGCCGCATCGTACCCAAGCATTTTGTTCACGGTTGCAACGGCTTGGATCTTTGATGGGAGCTTGAATTCAAACCCGTGTTTATTGAATTTCACAGATTCCAAGGCCTTTCGTTGGGCCGGTGTCAGTTTGTCAAAGTCTTTAAGCTTACCGCCTTCAAAGTAGTCTGGAACGTCCGAGCGTAGAATACTGGCCAGTACTCCGAGAACTTCTCCCCGTGTGATCTCAGTTTGTTTTCTAGCTTCAGTCTGTAGTTGGGCCACTCTCTCCTGAATGCTAACTTTTGCTAACAATCTTGCGGCCTGTTCATTTGAAGTATTTGGAGAATAACCGGCTCTAATTGCCGCCTGGGTTCCATTCCAGTCTTTTGAGAACTCCAGACAAAACTGTTGTTGCTTAGCCGTCAATTTTCTGCTTTTATCCTTCATCTGATAATGAGAGTTAAAGCCCGGGATTAATGCCCGGGCTATGATGATCAATTCTTTCTACCATTCCGCATTCACATAGCCCCATGAGGGTTTAAAGAACCCGTGCTTGTCCAGCTCAACGATGAATCCGATATCACCGGGGTCAGCCAAAATGAAAGTTCCCGCTCCAGCCTCAACGATCTCGTTAAGGGCTTCAGCAAGCTTCTGGGCTCTCTGTAACCGGGCGGCCTGATCCTCTGTTTCGATCCAGTGTTTGTGATTGTCCTGGATGGCTTCGATAATTCCGGCCTTAAACCGAACGGTGTTTTTCTCGACTTCCAACACCGCCAACGGGTCGCCGTGAACTTTCATCGGTGCTAAAGGACTGGGGGAATCGTAAATCGAAATTTTTACCCTTGCCTCCCGGATGGCCTGTTCTGCCAATCCGGTATCCGGCAATTCCATGTTTTGGATGAAGGTATCCCAGTTAACGGGTACACCCTTAAACTGGTTGGTGCCAACAATCTTCTTGGCCAGTAGAATCTTTAACTGTCGGGGCACATCGTACCCGTAGCTTTCCACACCGAGCCGGTTAAGCTCAGGAGCCACGAAAGGGGCCATTTCTTCGAGTGTAAAGGATGCTTTGGGAGTAAGCTCCACCATGGATATGCAACAAAAATATGCACGGTTAGTTAAGAGCTACGCTGCTATTCCCTGATTATTATTTAGTTGTTCAAATTCATTTATTGTTTTGTACCCCAAAGCTGAGTGCCTTCTCTTCTTGTTGT
>JBFXGM010000041.1:0-35377 GCA_050178015.1 Mangrovibacterium sp. | reverse complement strand
TTATCCATACTTTGGTCGAAGCGCGGGTTCATGGTTAAAATTCCGATGCTGACAAGGGGCAGTAAAAAAGTGGCGAGGAATACCACCAACAGAACGAATTTTTTGGCCTGAAAGGTGAGCAGCGCAAAGTAGAAACTGGAGTTCATCAGCAACAAAAAGCCGAGCGTCGGGATTAGCAGCGGGTGAAACAGCAGAGAAATGGTCCGGGCAATTTGGTGCTTGATGTTCATGCCTTTTTTGTTAAAGTTCTTTTCGCATCCGGGCTACCGGAATGCCAAGTTGTTCGCGGTATTTGGCCACCGTACGGCGCGCAATGGGGTACGATTTTTCTTTCAGGATCTGGGCCAGCCGGTCATCGGTCAATGGCCGGCGTTTATCTTCGCTTGAAATACAGTCCTCCAAAATTTTCTTAATCTCCCGGGTCGAAACTTCTTCGCCGTTATCTTTTTGCATGCCTTCGGAAAAGAAATATTTCAGCGGGAAAATGCCAAAGTTTGTTTGAATGTATTTGCTGTTTGACACCCGCGAAATGGTGGAAATGTCCAGCCCGGTGAGGTCGGCAATGTCTTTCAGGATCATCGGTCTCAGCTTGGTTTCGTCGCCTTCCTGAAAATATTCTTTCTGAAAATCGATGATCTCCGACATGGTCACCAGAAGCGTATGGTGGCGTTGGCGAATGGCATCGATAAACCATTTGGCCGAATCGAGCTTTTGCTTGACAAATAGCATGGCATCTTTCTGGTCGCGCGAAATGTTTTTTTTGTTTTCGGTGTACGACCTGAGCATATCCATGTAATGGCTGTTCATCCGCAAGTCGGGTACATTGCGTTGGTTGAGCGACAGTTGCAGCTCTCCGTCATTGTTTTCGAGGATGAAGTCGGGGACAATCACCTGGTTGGATTTGCTGAGTGGGTTGCTGTACGAACTTCCCGGTTTAGGGTTGAGCTTGAGGATTTCGGCGATGGCCTCCTTCAGCTCTTCTTCGCTTATTTCGAATTTTTTCAGAATTTTGTCGTAATGTTTACGCGTGAATTCTTCGAAGTTTTCATCGATGATTTTCATGGCCAGGCAGGTGGCCGGGGTCCCTTTTTTACGTTGGATTTGAAGCAATAAACATTCCTGCAGGTTGCGTGCCCCTATGCCGGGAGGATCAAAATCCTGAATAGTTTCCAGTATTTCAGCCAGTTCTTTTTCGCTTACATCCAGGTTGAGGTTGAAGGCCAGGTCGTCGCTGATCGACAGCAGGTCGCGGCGCAGATAACCGTCTTCATCAATATTGCCGATAATGTATTCGGCCAGTTTGCGTTGGGTTTCGTTCAGGTCAGCCAGACCAAGTTGTTCGTGCATCGATTCGTGAAAGCTGGTCCCGGCGGAAAAAGGGATATCTATTTGTTTGTCATCTTTCGAATAATTATTGGCCGACAAGCGATATTCGGGGATATCGTCTTCATCCATGTAATCTTCCAACGAAAACTCATCGTTGTCGTTATCATTGTCATGTTCCTCGTCTTGCGCTGTCGATTCGTCCGAAGGCGAATCACTGGTCAGTTCTAAAATCGGGTTTTCTTCCAGCTCTTTTTTGATACGCTGCTCCAGCTGCATCGTAGGGATCTCCAACAGCTTGATCACCTGTATTTGCTGAGGCGATAGCTTTTGAAGCATTTTCTGCTGTAAGCTGAGTTTCTGAGATGGCATATGTTTTAACTTTCCTCAAAATTATAATTTTTATGCGAACCCTGTATCCATAGGGTTTCAAAATGCAGGGCCGACCAGCCTTCTTTCGGTCTTATTTCGTGAAATTAATGGTTCACTAGCCTGCCTGTTCAGCGTTATTGCCTGTTATGCTATCTGGTGCGGCGTTGTTTTTTCAGCCTGAAGAAGGGTAGATAGGGAACCTCCTGGTACTTTGTTTTCGGGCGGATGGGATAAAAGCTTGCTCCAAAAGACAGCGCCCGCACGTCGGAAAGGGAGGCATCCAAAACCGGCAGTACATTGTCGGTCGCCAGGTAAGCCGATCCGCCAGACCATTTGTATTGCAGGCTCAACGGGAGATTAAAAAGCGAAGTGCCAACGGCGGCGTAACCCGTGCTGAGGTTCCATTGCCTGGAAAGTTGCATATGGGCAGAAATCAGAAGGCTGTTGTAGCTCAATTCTCCATGTTTTACCAACCGGTCGGTAGCGGCCAGGGTCAGCGCCGGGCTGGCCTCGTAACTCAGCCCGGCAGTAAAAATGGCGGGTAAAGAGGCTGTGAGTGCGGTCGGCTTTTCACCGGCCACTTCGTATAAATTTTCAAACGTTTCGCTCAGCGAAATTTCATCGACGTTTTTCACCAATACAATGGTGCCGTCTTCCAAAACCTGCCTGGACACTTTATCGCTGGTGAGTTCGGATTGCCCGTTGAAATCAAGTGTTTGCAGGTTGTTTTTGAAGTTGATGGTCCCCAGGTTAATGGCGCTGGCCGTAACATGCAGGTACGGGTTGACGGTGTATTTCAGTCCCAGGTCGATGCCTGTTCCAATATTTTTGGTGTTAGTCAGGTAATCGCGCACGTTACTGTTTTCGCTGGTTACCAATTCTTTCGATCCGTCGGGGGATTCGATGACGGTGACAGGCGCCGAGAAATTTAGTTGACCTGATGAGCCGACATAAAAACGTTCGTTTTCCCCGATGATGCTTCCTGAAAAATCGGAGCTTAAAAATGATTTGCCAAAATAAAGATTGGCCCGAAATCCCACCTCCAGTTTACGGTGTAACATCTCTTTGGCATAGCCCAAACTGTATTTCCGGAAATGTATGCCTTCGCCGGGAAAGTTTTGTTCATTTCCCAGTTCGAACATGGTTTCGGTTTCGTCTAGTAAGAAATCAAGCAGGTTGCCTTTAAGGCGGGAAGTTCCCCAGGCATGCTCGCTAATTTGCAGACTGAAGTTGCCGGCCTTGGTTCGCAACCCCAGGCTTAGCCAGGTTATGTCGGCTTGCTGGTAAACCAGTTTTTGACGGATGAAGCCTTTGAAGATATCCGTTATCTCTTCTTCACTTGGGTTGCTGGTGCCAATATCAAAGGTATTTCTAACCGCGTCGTGACTGTTGTAGCTCACCGAAGTCCCTGCGAGCGGAAAAATGCTGAAACTAAACTTTTCCGCGGGCAGAATGGCCGGGTTGGCGCCGGGACCTTCGTTTAGCGGGTAAAGCAACAGGTTGGATTGGGCATGCCCTTCCTGGACCTGCCACAGCAGGCCCGCAAACATCAATAGGATACAGCTGAACTTTACCTGTTTCATCAGGGTAAAGGTTTGGATCGGGGTGAAATTTGGAACCGGATTTAAAATTCAGCGTTTTTCGGTGTCCGCGGGAAGGCAATTACATCGCGGATGTTGCCCATGCCGGTCGCAAACAGGATAAAGCGCTCGAAACCCAGCCCAAAGCCGGCGTGGGGCACGGTGCCAAAACGGCGCGTGTCAAGGTACCACCACATTTCTTCGGCCGGAATGTCCATTTCCTCCATGCGGGCCACCAGCTTATCGTAGTTTTCTTCGCGTTGCGAACCGCCAATGATTTCGCCGATTTGCGGGAACAGCACATCCATTGCGGCTACCGTTTTGCCATCATCGTTTTGCTTCATGTAAAACGCCTTGATGTCTTTCGGGTAGTTGATCAGAATGACGGGTTTCTGAAAGTGTTTCTCAACAAGATAGCGTTCGTGTTCGCTTTGCAGGTCAATGCCCCATTCAACCGGAAACTGGAACTTGCCTTTTTTGTAGGGTTTCGAGTTTTTCAGGATATCAATGGCTTCGGTATAGGTGCAACGGACGAAGTCGTTATCCCGGACAAATTGAAGCTTTTCAATCAGCTCCATCGAACGCTGATCGGCCGGTTTGTCTTTTTCTTCCTGTTGCAGGCGGTTGCTCAAAAATTTGAGGTCGTCGAGGCAATTTTCCAGGGCGTAATTGATGAGGTATTTCAGGAATTCCTCAGCCAGGTCCATGTTATCGGTCAGCTCATAGAAAGCCATTTCCGGCTCAATCATCCAGAACTCGGCCAGGTGGCGGGTGGTGTTCGAGTTTTCGGCGCGGAACGTTGGGCCGAAGGTATAGATTTCGCCCAAGGCCGTTGCGCCCAGTTCACCTTCCAACTGGCCGGAAACGGTCAGGTTGGTCGGGCGGCCGAAAAAGTCCTGCGCGAAGTCCACGTCGCCCTCTTCGGTTGAAGGAGGGTTGACCGCGGGTAAGGTAGAAACGCGGAACATCTGGCCCGCGCCTTCGGCGTCCGACGCGGTGATGATGGGCGTGTGCAGGTAGTAAAAACCTTTGTCGTTGAAATATTTGTGAATAGCGAAAGCCATGGCGTGGCGAATGCGGAAAACCGCGCTGAAGGTTGCTGTACGGAAGCGCAGGTGGGCATTCTCGCGTAAAAATTCGAGGCTGTGCTTTTTAGGCTGAATGGGGTATTTTTCCGGGTCGGCTTTCCCGTAGATGATGATATCTGAAGCATTCAGCTCAACGGCCTGCCCGCTTCCTTGTGATTCAACCAGCTCGCCGGTAATGGCCAACGAAGTGCTGGTGTTGATCTCCTTGAGCAATTCTTCGCCAAATTTTTCCACATCGGCAACAATCTGCAAATTATGGATGGTCGATCCGTCATTCAACGCAATGAAATTTACATTTTTGCTGCCCCGTTTGGTGCGCACCCATCCTTTTACCAACACTTGCTGGCCAACTTGCCCGCCAGCCAATACTTCTTTAATTTTCAGTCGTTTCATGTTGTTTGTATATTTTGCAGATTTTGTGTTTTTCTTCTGATTGTCGTTTTCTGAAATTGATCAGCAAAAGTACATTTTTCTGCTAAAAAACAGGAGAGGTGGATATGAAAAGCCAGGGATGCCTTTCATTTTTTAATGAAATGAAAAGGGTGAGGGTGCTGTGGATGGCTATTTGAAGAAAAATCCCCGGCAAAGCTGACATTTCAGGTTGCTTTGCCGGGGAATATTTTTGGTGTGTTTAGCGCTTATTTCTTCTCCTTCTTGTTGAGGATGTGCTCAATCTCGTCCATCACCTTGTTCATAGCGGCAATGGTTTTTTCAAAAGGCTCGGGCGAAGTCATGTCCACACCGGCTTTTTTTAACAGCTCTATCGGGTAATCCGAACCCCCGGCAGACAGGAAATCCATGTAGTTTTCAAGGGCCTGTTTGTCGCCGCTCATTACTTTTTCGGCTAGCGAGATGGAGGCCGTGAATGAAGTGCTGTACTGGTAAACGTAAAAGTTGTAGTAAAAGTGGGGAATGAAGGCCCATTCCATATCGATGTAATCGTCGATGTGGCAAATGCCCTGTTCGTGGCCGTAGTAACGTTTCACAATATCGGCATAGATTTCGGAGAACGTGTCGCCGGTGAGCGGTTTACCCTGTTCGGCTTCTTCGTGGATTTTCAGTTCAAACTCGGCAAACTGGGTTTGGCGGAACAAGGTTCCTTTAAAGCGGTCGAGCCAGTTCATCAGGATCGACAGCTTCACATCGTCATCCTCCACCTGGCCGATGATGTGGTTGAACAGCAGCACTTCGTTGAAGGTAGAGGCTACTTCGGCCACAAAAGTGACATAGTCGGCCGTGGGGTAGGGTTGGGTTTTGTTGGAGAAATAGCTTTGCATGGTGTGCCCCAGCTCGTGGGTGAGGGTGCTCACATCGTCGTACAGCTCGGTGTAGTTGAGCAGGATGAAAGGGTGCCCGTCGTAGTGTGCCCCGTTTGAGTAGGCGCCTGAACGCTTGCCGGGAGTGGGGTACACGTCGATCCAGCGTTCTTTGATGGCCTTTTCAACCGTTGAAACATACTCATCGCCCAGCGGTTTCAGCGACTCCAGCACCAGCCTGGTGGCTTCTTCGTAGCTGTATTTCAGGTCCACATCTTTTACTACCGGCGCATACAAATCGAGGTATTTCAGCGTATCTACGCCCATCATCCGTTTTTTGATGTTGAGGTAGCGGTAAAAGGCCGGCAGGTTTTTATTGACATTGTCCACCAGCGAATGGTACACTTCTGCCGGAATATTGTTCGGGTACAGCGAGGCCTGGAGCGATGACTCGTAATGGCGGGCGCGGGCGCGGAACATGTCGGCTTTCACATTGCCGTAAAGCATTTCGCCGAACGAACCGCGGAATTTGGCATAGTTGTTCCAAAAGGCATCGAACACGATTTCGCGGTCGGCCCGGTTGGCGGCTGCCCGGTAGCGGTTATATTCGGCGCTGCCCACCGATAGGGTTTCGCCGCTGCTCAAGGTCACTTCCGGCTTCGGTAGCTCGGCATTCGAAAACGTGCTGTACACCGATTGCGATACGCCCGATACCATGCCCGACAAAGCCATGATGCGTTCCTCTGCTTCGCTGAGCGTGTGCGCCTTGGTGCGGAACATGTTTGCCAGGTTCATGCGATAATTGGCCAGTCCGGGTTCTTCCTGTATAAATTTCTCAATGGTTGCCCAGTCGGCTGTCAGGATCTCCGGCTCGATAAAGGCTGCTTTGGCCCCGAAGGCAGAAAATAGCTGCTGCAACTCTTGTTTCATGCCGCTGTATTTCATGTTGCGGGTGTCGAGATCGGAGCTCATACCAGCGTACAAATATATTTTTGAGGCTTCTTTTGAAAGCTCCGTGTTGAATTGCAGGGCTTTCAGTAAATTTTTGGCCGAAGTGGTCAGCGTTCCTTTAAACTGTTCTATCTGGCCGAGCTTGCCGCTTAATTCGGTTACGGCTTCCCGCCAGGCTTCGTCCGAGGGGAAAATGTCGTTCAAATTCCAGGTGTATTTCTCCGGAATGTCGGCTCTGTTTTGTTGGCTGTACGTTGTCATAGCGGCGAACATACCCAAAAAAGTCAGCAAAACGAATCTCGTCAAGGTTTTAATTTTCTTCATAGCTTGTATGTTATCTTTTTTTATTTTGTTGAATGAGTCATTGTATTCGTTAAAAATTACAGCCGTCCGGAAAATTTCGGGCGGGAGAACCAGGCATCACTGCCAACCGATGCCGGCAGAAAGTGCAACAAAAGTTTTTTCCCGGTGGGGATTGTGTACCAAACTTAACTTTACAGGAAGGGTTAAAGCCGGACTGATGATGAAGTTCCTTTTTACCTGAAGGGAGGTGTTGATCACCGCAAACTTATCGGCGTAATAACCTTGGTGGGGTGTCAGTCCAAGGATGGGTTCCAGTTGAAAACCGGCCATATTTACCGGGCATCCCAGTTCTGCATAAGTTGAATAGTAAGCATGGCCGTTGTCGGGGTTTTTGTCGCCAAAAAAGAAGGTGGCCGCCATCATGCGTACCGGGAGTTTTGCTGAAGGATGCTGCGTTAAGGCCAATTCGGTGGAATGCCGGTTTCTGCCATCTTTCAAGTTGAAAAAGGTATTGTCCTCGCCGGGAATAGGATTGTAGTAATCAAACACGGTAATTTCAAACTGGTTGATTTTACAGGAGGGGATCAGGTCGATTTCGGCGTACGAGTCGTCCCGGGTTTTGGCGGCCCATGCGTTAAATGAAAAAGCGCCGCGGCGTATGGTGACCGAAGGCTCCGCTGTCGCGGTTTCGCCGAATTGCATGCCCCGCCACAGATGCCGGCTGTGGAAAAGCAGCTCACCCTCCAGGGTCAGCTTTCTTTCCTGCGGCAGGCTTTCAAGTGCCGAAACCAGCAACAAGAGGACAATCCATGTGTTTTTCATAACGACAATGCTTTGATTCAAACATAACACAGCTGCACCGGAAAGAAAAGGATTTTTATCAGCGGACGGGAACTGACGAAAACCTGGGAGGAAAAACTTCCTCATCCGTTTTGCCCGCCACCTGCACACCTTTCAGCCGTTGTTTTCGTATAAAAAGTTATTGAACAGGAAATCCTACAAAAAATTTGAGTCATGCACGAAGCACTATTTTACACCAAACTGAAAGACAACAAAGTAAAATGCCAGCTTTGCCCGACTCTTTGCGAGTTGGATGACGGGGATGTGGGCAACTGCGGTACGCGTAAAAACCACGGCGGGATGCTGGTGTCGGAAGTTTACGGCCAGCTGGCCGCCATCAACATCGACCCGATTGAAAAGAAACCGCTGTACCATTTCTTTCCGGGTGGAAAAATACTGTCGGTTGGCACTGTCGGTTGCAATTTCCACTGCGATTTTTGCCAAAACTATTCACTTTCGCAATGTGTGGTGACCAACGGGAGCCAGGTACATTCCTATAGCCCGGACGAACTGGTCGATATGGCCCTTTCCACCAATCACAACCTGGGCCTGGCATTTACTTATAACGAACCGACTGTTTTCTATGAGTTTATGGTTGATGCTGCCGTTCGGGCGCACGAAAAAAGGCTGGTTACGGCCATGGTGAGCAATGGCTATCTGTTGCCCCACCCGCTGGAAGGGTTGTTGCCCCACATTGATGCCTTCAATATCGACCTGAAAGCCTTCAACGAAAACTTCTACCGGCAATATTGCCAGGGTATGTTAAAACCAGTATTAAAAACGCTCCGCATCATTGCCCGGGCAGGAAACCACCTGGAGCTGACCAACCTGATCATCCCAGGGCTGAATGATGATGAAGCCGAATTTACGGCCATGTGCCGCTGGATTGCCAACGAACTGGGCAGGTCAACGGTGTTGCACTTGTCACGCTATTTCCCGGCATACAAAATGAAATTGCCACCCACCCCCTCCGAAACCATGTTCCGTTTGTACGACCTGGCCAAGGAACAACTTCACCATGTTTACCTGGGCAACATGACCGCCGGCGACCACGACGACACATTTTGTCCGCACTGCGGGCATAAACTAATTGAGCGTAATGCCTACCATGTTCGCATAACCGGTTTGGACGAACAGGGGCGCTGCGCTAACTGTCAAACACCAGCAATCAAATATTTTAGTCATGCAGCAAGCCATTCGTAGGGCTGCTTTTGCCGGAAGTTTTTATCCCGGCACGGAGCCCGATCTGAAACAACTGATCATGCAGGTGTACGAAGCCGAAAAGCCGCGTATCAACCTGACATTGGCTGGGCGTGAGTTGATTGGCGGTATCGTTCCACATGCCGGGTACGTGTATTCGGCCTGGCAGGCGGTTCATTTTTATGCCCTGCTGAAACGTCGCGGTCAACATGTTGATACGGTGGTCATCATCAATCCGAACCATACCGGTTATGGTTCCGGAGCATTTAATAGCAGCGATGCCGGGTGGTGGGAAACCCCGCTGGGCCGGCTGGAAACCGATGAGGATTTTATCGGTGCGATGGACATCATCCCCGACTACACAGCCCATGCCCGTGAACATTCGGGCGAAGTGCAACTGCCTTTGTTGCAGTTTTTTTGCCCGGCGCCTTTTCGCCTGGCCATGCTCACGATGAACCGGCAGACCGTGGAAAGCGCCAACTTGCTGGCTCAAAAAATCTTTCAGGCAAAGGAGCAAACCGGCAAGCAGGTGCTGGTCATTGCCTCGTCCGATTTTTCTCACTACGAAACCCCGAAACACGGATTTGAGCAAGATCAGTACGTGATTGATCAAATCCTGAGGATGAATGTAAAAGGAATTTTTGATGCGGTGAAAGAACATCAGGTTTCAGCCTGCGGATACGGACCGATCATGACGCTGGTGGCCTATGCCGGACTGGTGTCAAATCACCCGAAGATGAGCCTGCTGAGCCGCGGAAATTCCGGCGACGTTCATCCTTCGGACACGGTGGTGGATTATGCTTCGTTTGTGTGTTATGAATCCTGAAGGTTGGATTAGCCGGAAACCTGCACGTCAAATCCTTCCTGTTGCACCCGTTGGGCAATCCGGTTGAGTTCTTCCAGCGGAACTTTTACCAAGCCTTGAGCGGGCGTATCGCGGTCGATCGTATAGATCATTACCTGGCGTGGGCGGATGGTTTTCAGTGCATTCAGCCAGGCTTCCAATTCGGGTTCCGTGGTGTTGTCAATGGTTTGCCCCTTGTAACTGCCCCTAACAAACAAGGTTTGGATGATGGCCTGCGGGCCAAAACGCGCCAGGTTTTCAATCACTTTTTGCAGGTCGAACCGCCCCATCGGGCAGTCGAGCAGTTCCACGGTTTCGGCAATGGCCGAATCCAGTTTCAGAATGTTGTCTTCCACCTTCAGCAAGGCCTGGAATACCGGCTCACGGTCAATCGTGGTGGAGTTTGACAGGACGGCAATCCGGCAGTGCGGGGCATATTGGTTGCGCAGGGCCAGGGTGTCGTCAATAATGCCGGAGAAATCGGGATGAAGCGTCGGTTCACCATTCCCGGCAAAGGTGATGACATCGGGCAGCTCACCGGCTTCCTTCATTTGCTGAAGTTGTTCTTTCAGTTTTTGGGCCACTTGTTCGCGGGTGGGCAGTTTGGCTTTCGATTCGCGCTTGCGGGGTGTCCAGCCACATTCGCAATAAATGCAGTCGAACGAACACACCTTACTGTCGGTAGGCAAAAGGTTTACACCGAGTGAAACACCCAACCTACGGCTTTTTACAGGGCCAAAAATAATTTTATCAAAGAGGAAAGTTGCCATGGTTAAAACTTTCGGGCAAAAGTAGGGATTATATCAGTCTTTTCAACCGGCTGTTTTCGGTGAGGCGCAAATTGCTGTAGTCCATGTTGGAAATGAGCAGCAGGCCGGGGCGTTTTCCGGGTTCCAGGGTGCCCAGCTCGTTTTGCAGGTCAATCGCTTTGGCCGATTCGTAGCTAAATAGGCGGATGAGTTTTTCGAGGCTTAGTTTGCCATTCTTGAGCTGAATGGCTTTCATCCATTCCAGGATGGCACGTTCCCCGTTGTGTTGGTGAGGCAGAAGTGATTCGTATTCCTTCAGTTCGGGAAAAAGGGTAAAAAATTTCAGCAACGTAAATTCTTCAAACAAATTGACAAAGGCCGGGCAAAGGATACCGTTGTGAAACTCCATGCCGGCCATCTCTGTCAAATCCCCGTTGGGGCGGATGAGCTGGATGATTTTTCCGCTGGTGTCAACTTCCACAATTCCCTTGGCGATAGGGGAGGCGCTGACCGGAAACACAAAATGGGCGGCAAATCTTTTCATTCTCTACCGGGAATCGTCAGGTCCCCTTGTTTTTTCATTTCTTCTTGTTGCATGTTCATCCGTTCAATCACCTGGGTGTAAATTTTCTCGTATGCCTTTGGATGTGCCGAGTAATAAATAATCGAAACGGTCAAAACCGAATCAGTCAGCTTGTATTTATCGAGTACCGATTGGTAAAGTTCTTTCGAGCCCACCGGCAGGCTGTCGGGATTGTTGTACCTGAATTTTTCGGATATCGACTCGCTGAGGTGAATGTCGTAAAGAATGTCCACCATTTTTTTCTCGCTGATCAGGTTTTTGGGCTTCGGATAACCTTTTTCCTGACAGGCAACCCCAGTGAAAAGTAAAAGAATGAAAATGAAGAGTAACGGCTTCTGCATGGATCGCTTAAATTTATTCCATGCCAAAGTTAGGATTCCCAATCAGATAAACGGGCATCCTGTTTGTAAAAAGCGCGAAAAAAATACGGCTGATTTAACCTTTGCGCGAAAAAATATCTGTATCATTGCAGGCATATTACCGGTTTCGAGACTGATTTTTTTCAGTTGGAATGAAAAGGGAATCCTGTGGAAAACAGGAGCTGTCCCCGCAGCTGTAAACCCGTTTAAGGATCGCGGACTTATTGCCACTGTTTGGCTGCTGCCAGGCGGGAAGGTGTCCGGGATCGGGTAAGCCAGAAGACCTGCCGGTGATCGAAGTTTTCGGGGTAAAGACGCTGCCCGTCTGGGCACATCCCTGGCTTCATTGGCTCCCGATTTCTGCCAATTGAGGGGGCAATGTAACTGTTAAAAGCTGCTGGTCAGGGGCCACAGCTTTTTTTTGTGCCCTGCCGGATGTAATGGGGTTTAGCTTAAAAGTTATTCACCTGGTGACTTCAAGTCACCAGGTGAATAACAGAAGCACCTGAAAAAATCGTTTAATGCTGTTCTTCCGGCTCTTTCCAGTCGCCGTTTTCGCGGATCAGGGTTTCCAGTTCGTGCACCGCATTCTCAAAGGGAATGTGCCTTTTTTTCAGTGACTGGCCTTTGTAGAGGTTCACCTTTCCCGGTCCTGCGCCCACAAAACCATAGTCCACGTCGCCCATTTCGCCGGGCCCGTTTACCACGCAGCCCATCACGCCGATTTTCAGGTGGCTGAGGTGCTTGAAATGGGCTTTGATTTTTTTGGTGGTTTCGTGCAGGTCGAACAAGGTACGCCCGCAACCGGGACACGAGATAAACTCGGTTTTGGTAACGCGCATCCGGCTGGCCTGCAGGATGGAGAAGCTCAGGTCTTTCAGATCGGTGAAGGTGATGTTGTCGCCTTCGTTGGTAATGCAAAGGCCGTCGCCGTACCCGTCGATCAGTAAACCGCCCAGATCAACTGCGGCTTTGATTTGAAGGTCTTCCAGCCGGCTTTCTTTGTAGGAGCGCAAGATAATGACCGGCACCTTCCAGATGTGCGATTCCAGGGTCATAAAAAAGGCGCGCAGCTCGGCATGCGGATTTTTGTTGAAGCTTTCCAGCATGAGTACCGTCTTCCGGGTTTGCTTCAGCTTGGTGATGATTTCCGGGTTTTCGGACATAAAACGGTCGAACTCCATTTTATTGGTCCGTATAAATTTCATTTGTCCCCAGTGACTGCCGCCAAAGAGGTATTCTTCCAGGTCGAGGATCGGGTAGCTGTTTCCTTCCAAATCAACGATATGGTCTTTTTGCAGGAAATACTCCGGGATTTGTTTTCCGCGCAAGGGCAGCACTTCCGAAAGGGTGCGGTTGCGCAGGTCGGCCACTACCACGGGAACTTGTTTGCCGCCCATGTTCATCACCGGGCGCACCGAACGGCGTTCGTACTCAAAGGGGTTGGTTTGCGCAAACAGGGGCGCTTTGATGGGTTGGTGGTTCTGGTAGGTTTTGATGTGGTCGATCATTTTGCGGGCCACCGGGATTTCTTTTTCCGGCGCTTCGGTAAGCGAAACGCGGATGGTGTCGCCAATGCCGTCGGCCAGCAGGGCGCCAATGCCCACTGCCGACTTGATGCGGCCATCTTCGCCTTCACCGGCTTCGGTTACCCCCAGGTGCAGCGGGAATTCCATATCTTCCAGGCGCATCCGCTTGTTCAGCATCCTCACCGTGTAAACCATCATGCGCGTGTTGCTCGATTTGATGGAGATAACGACATTCGTATAATCCACTTTCTTGCAAATGCGCAGGTACTCCATCACCGATTCGGAGATGCCTGCAGGTGTGTCGCCGTAGCGGCTCATGATGCGGTCGGACAGGGAGCCTTGGTTGGCCCCGATGCGCAACGCCGTGTTGGTCTCGCGGAGCACCTCCAGAAAAGGGATAAACAGTTCTTCAATGCGTTCGAGCTCTTCCTTGTACTCGTCGTCGGTGTACAGATGATGCTCAAAACGGGCCCGTTTGTCGTAAAAATTACCGGGATTGATCCGGATCTTGGAGATGTATTTGGCCGCTATTTCAGCGAGTTTGGGGTTAAAATGAATGTCGGCGATCAGCGGGGTTTCGTAGCCTCGGGCCACCAGCTCCCGTTTGATGTTCCGAAGGTTTTCCGCATCGTTAATCCCTTTCACCGTTACCCGGACGTAGTCGGCGCCCGCTTTTATGATGCGGATGATTTGTTCCACCGTGGCATCTGTGTCTTTTGAGTCGGTATCGGTCATGGACTGAATACGGATCGGGTAATCGCTCCCAATGGGCACCTTGCCAATTTGTACGGTAGAAGTCTGTTGGCGTTGGTACCGCGTCAAATCTTTTATGTAGTTAAAGTTCCGATCTTCCATTTCAGTCAAGCAATTTTGAGGAGCCACAAAGTTAAATTAAAGTTAATAATAAAAAAATGCCTTCGCCTAATTTAAAATGATTTAGGCCGATAAAACAGGGCCTTTCAGGCTATCACTCAGGGAGAGGGAAGACCCGGATAAAAAAGGATATAAATTCGTTTTTCTTGCGGCATTTGATTTGATGGCACAAGTAAGCCTTTTTACATCATCCGGAATTTACCGCAAGCTTAATTTTAAATGAGGAATACGGCTGCTTTCAACCTGTTTTCTGTATTTTTGACACTCAAATCCGGGAAGATGTCCATTCAAATTGAAGGTATTTCGAAGTTTTACGGAGAGCAAAAGGCGCTCGACAACCTGACTGTTTCACTGAACAGCGGAGAGCTGGTCGGTTTTCTGGGCCCGAACGGCGCCGGAAAATCAACCCTCATGAAAATAATCACCGGTTTTCTGGCTGTCGATGAAGGGACAGTGCGAATTAACGGACAAACGGTTACCCCCGAAAATCACGAAGTACGCCGTGACATCGGCTATCTCCCCGAAAACAATCCTCTGTACACCGACCTCTACATCAAAGAGTTTTTGACACTCACCGCGGGTTTTTATCAGCTGACAGATAAAGCACAAAAAGTGGCCCGGGTGATTGAAATGACCGGCTTGGGGCCGGAGCAGCACAAAAAAATCAAAGCCCTTTCGAAAGGGTACCGGCAACGGGTAGGTCTGGCACAGGCGCTCATACACGACCCGTCCATCCTGATATTGGATGAACCCACCACAGGACTCGATCCCAATCAGCTGGAGGAAATCCGCTCGTTGATCCGTTCTATCAGCCGTGAAAAAACCGTGTTGTTTTCCACCCACATCATGCAGGAAGTGGAGGCTATCTGCAATCGGGTGATCATCATTAATCAGGGAAAACTGATTGCCGACGGCTCAGTGGACCGACTGAAGAGTGGCGCTTTCTTTTCCGCCCAACAGGTGCTGGTCGAGTTCGGCACACCGGTTTTGCCCACCACCCTGATCGGACAGCTTCCCTTGGCCAGCCTGGAGCCGCTTGGCGACCGCTCTTTCGTGCTCACAGCCGCTGATGAACATGACCTGCGCCCTGTCCTGTTTCGCTTTGCGGTTGACAATCGATTGGTCATCCTTACCCTGACCGAAAAAAAGGCCAGCCTGGAAAGTATTTTTCAGAAACTTACCCGGAACTGATTTATTGGTATTGAATGTAGCTGGGCAGCGGTTTTAGTTTCATCAATTCGGGCGGTGTTAGCAGGCGATACGGCGACTTCTTCAAGTCATTTTTATAGAACAATTTGAACCCGGTAAATTGTACCGGTTCCCGATAAATGTAATCCCGGTATGAACTGTATTTCAGCACGGGATTGCCCCAACCGTCCATGTTGATGATGATTTGCACTTCGGGGCGTAGTACGATGTTTTTGTAGTTCCTGACCATGCATTGCGTAAAGCGGTGTACAATAAGGATTTTTGGGCCTAAGTTGTTTTTCCGTACCAATCCGGCCAGGTATTCCGAGCAATAATTAATATCCGCCGCATCCAAGCTCCCAATTTTATGGCCTGGTATATGACCATTCTTCATCGCGAATTCGGGATCAACAGCCAGGTGAACATGGGGCATTGATAGATAATGCTCCAGCCTGGGAACTTCTTCTTGCAGCGTACTTTGCCCAACCTGAACATCTAAAAAGACGATGGCATCTCCCATTTTCGCTATCGCCAATACCGAGTCAATCTGCGCTTCGGGCATACGTTTGCGATATTTTCCGTCGTCGGTGGGGGTGCCCTGTGCCACTACGGCAATGTAGTGCATGGCCGGTTGTATCCGGGTGGCCGGATCGGCTTCCTCCCATGCCTTGACTTCGGCATTTAGTCTTTCCCACATTTCATCGGGCGGATACTCGCCCAAAGCTCCCATTCGTTTGGAATAGAGATTGCCATAAAAGGCGACAATCCGTTTGTACGGAAGTATTGCCCCTTTTAATGGACAGGGCTGGTTTTTAACGGGCCACAAGCCCTTCTCGTCCCGGTTTGCCAGGATGTCCAGCCTTTTAAGAAATTCCAGGGTATCTGTCGGTACCGGGACTTCGTCTTCCCGAATTTGAGCTGTCGTATCGGCGGCGGAGATGAACCCCGGATTTGCCATGGTTTTCTCCATACACCCGAAAACCACAAAGAATATCAGCGCTATGTGGATAAATTGCCGCTCCATCATTGAAAGTCTTTACGTGCCGAACAAGTCGGGCCCATCGGATTTTGTTTTCTGAACGAACCTGTTCCCGTCATGAACTTGAGATACGTTTTTGTTTATGATTACGAGATTTCAACACGAAACGGCGAATAAATTGAGCTGTTTTGAAGTGCACCCGCAATTACCTGATGCAAATCTCCAAGCTGGTGCTTTATTTTGGGTGTTTGTCCCTGAATCCGGTGGGCGGCATGTGTGGCTGACCCTGTTTTGCGGAACCTGTAAGGATGCGCCCCCGGGCGTAAACGGGGAGGGTATGCCCACCGGGCAAAATTACCTGTCGGGAAAGGCCAATTCACCCAGGAAAACCAGGCAAAACCGTTGGCCGTTTCGCTGCCAAAGCCGGTTTTGCCCGGCAACCCGGCACACCGGATGACTGCCGATTGCTGCAACCCGGCTTAAAACGGGATACAAAAACCGATTGACAATACTAGAGGTAAACAACTAATCGTAAGGTGGTTGTTCGCAGACAATGTTTAGTTCAACATACCCTCCAATGCCAAGCGTATGCAAGCAACGCTTCATTAGAGGCTAAGTGTTACCAATAGTTATTTAATGCTTATTTCTAAATTTTTGCCAAGTCCGGTTTCAATAATTTTTCTTAAAGTACCCAACTCAACATCAGATTTGTCATTTTCAATCCGGGAAATATAAGTTCTTGAGGTTCCGCTCATTAATGCCAACTCTTGCTGGGTTAACCCCAGTGACATTCTTGATTCTTTTATTAATCGACCAATATTTAATGCTAATTCTGATTTTTCAGGACGACTGTATTTTAGTAATACGTCAGCACCAATTTGGTATGGAACTCTCATTTTTTCTTTATTTCTCATGGTAATGTATTGCTCAACATTATTCCATGATAAGGTATTATTTTCCAATTCCACTTTTTTAAATTCATTTGAGTCATAAAGAATTCTTGCAGGGGAATTTTCGACTAAATTAATTTTGTTCAATACTTTTCTGAAATCAATAATTCTTGATTCTCCGTTATTAAAAACAACTGAAATTGATAAGTCTTTCATCCAGTTTATTTTTAATATCCTTGGCATTTTAATTGTCTTTCTCATAATAATTCTGGATTTAATTCATAAAATACTTCCATTGCCCAATCCGAATTCCCTGCCAGCCAGTCAAATACTTTTTTAAGTTGTTTGTTTGGCAAATCTTCTGCATAAATGTTATTACTCTCGATTTCAATAACGACTTCAAATTCATTATAAATTGCATGAAAATGAGGAGGTCTGTGTTCTCCTCCATAAATGCAGATTTTTATTCCGTCAAAGAAATCTATTATGGGCATACTACTTTTTTTCAACAAATGTACCTAATTAGATACATTTGTCAAATTATTTTTACCAAATTCTGTGTTGTAGAATGTTTTTTTCATAATTATTGGTAACGGTAAAATTGTATGAGTAGTGGCAGATTGCGTAGTAATTTCCTGTCAAACCGTTACGCAGTTTGAGCGGGCTACAAACCTTGATATTTAGCACTTTACCTGCCATTACTTATACAAAATGTTATGCGCTTTTTTATTCTTTAATATTTTGACAATTCGGCTATAAATGATTTCCGCTAAATTCCAGTCATATCCATCAAAATTAGTTGTATTGTTGAATTGAATAACAACCATGTCCATGTCTTTGTAGTATTTTGCAATGCTCTGGTAGCCGGGAAGTAGCCCCGTATGCTCGTAAACATAAATTGAAGAATAGATTTCCTGTTCTCCTTCATTAAACACCGAGCCATCGTTTAATGCCCGCAAGAATATGCCAACGTCTTCTGCTGTAGCCAGCATTAAGCCCGTAATTTCATACTTAAAATCGGTTTCAACGCCAACATAGTAGCCGCTCATTACTTCATCTATATTCACTTCACTAAGAGAACCGAAAGTGTGTTTCAGTCCAAGAGGAATCAATATTTTCTCCTTGATATATTGCTGGTGGGGATAACCCAACGTTTTATCAATTAAGTCCTCAATCAGCATATAATTGGTATTTGAATAACCATAATCTTCACCTGGTTCAAAGTCGGCTGGCAAATCCAAGGCGTATTCAAGTGTTTCTTGTCTGTTTTTTGGAGGTTTTGTCCAATATTCAGGATGGTCAACAAAATTGGGAATTCCACTCCTATGTTGTACCATCATTCTCAAGGTTATTTTGTCTGAATATTCAATTCTTTCTGCAAGTTCCGGAAAGTATTCAGCAAGTGTTTTATCTAATGACAAACTCCCTTCTTTAACTAATTTTGTAGTAGCAACAGCGATATATAACTTTGTAATACTCGCAATTTTGAATAAGGCTTGCGGGTAGGCAGGTATTTTCTTTTGTCGGTCATGCCAGCCTGCGGCATAAAACTCCGGTGGCTTTCCTGCTTCATCCACATATACAATCATTCCATCAAATCCATAATTAATTCCTTCGTTGAGTTGTTCTTGAACCGTATTAGGCAGTGGCATTATCCATGCTCTTACCAAAATCCATGGCACGAAGTATAAGGAGCTTATGCTGGCAATAATAAATACGATTCTAAATATTCGTTTTATCTGTTTCGTTTTCATAATGTCATTCTATTTCAGTATGACGCTCTCTTCTTTGTCAAAATTGCGCATAACGTTCTAGTATTTTATCCATCGTGTGGATGCGATGTTAAATGTATGAATAATAATTCATATTGCTAATAGGTTATGACAGGAGGATTTAGTGGCAACTCCAATCCTCAACTTCTTGAAATTCTTGAAAAGTATTAACTATCAGGTTGCAACTTTCGGTTGTCAGGGGAGCCAGACAGGACAAGAGGTCATTTTCGACCTCTTTTTTTTGCCCAAATATTTAAAAACAAATTACCTGTCCTGAGCTAATAAATTACTGATATACAGATTTTGTAATTGATAATTTTAGATTAAATTTACTCGTAAAATTGAGATAAAATGCTGCCTTTCTTATCATTGCTGGGAATTTTTTTGTCAGTTATTTTGTTGCATTTCAACGCGCGAAAGTTTCCGTCTTCTATTTATTTGAGTTTATTCTTTTTATTTACAAGTCTGTACGGTTTTTACCAGTATATTTTGCTGTATTCCAAATCAGTTACATTGATAAGTCTTTTCCTGTTTAATTTATCGATAGTTGCTTCTCCGGTGTATTTAATCGGGCCTATGTTATTCTTGTATATCAGGAGTGTACTGACTGACCATTCAAAACTAAGAAGAAGCGACCTCTGGCATTTCCTGCCAATGGTTGTTTATTTTATTTCTGCATTACCAAATACATTTGTCGCCTGGGAAGATAAAGTTGAAGCCGCCAAAGCAGTAGTAAATAATAAGGAATACCTGATGATTTACAAGGCAACACTTTTGAGTAAAATTATTCCGACAGTAGTAATTTACGTGTTTCGTTTAATCCTGGTTTTGGCGTACACACTTTGGTCAATTGTACTTTTGTGCAATTACATCATAAAGAAAAAATCGTCCACCGTATGTTCTAAACAGCATTTTATGAAAACGTGGCTGATTATTCTGCTTGGATTTACGTTGACTTTAGTGGTTTGCCAGATCTTCCTTGTTATCAGAAGTTTCGAAATGCACTTCGCCGATTTGTTTTTTACGTTTAACATTTTACGTTTACTATCAGTGGCCGGGCTTATTGGGTTGTTGCTTTCTCCTTTCTTTTTTCCTGCTATTTTATACGGGATGCCCCGAATGCCTAAACCAAAAGAACAATTAAAATCTGAAAAAGTAAAAACAGAAAAGTCAGCAAATGACTCCGAGCTGATTACTAATTCATTCGAATTGGATTATCTTAAATCCATCGGGCAAAAATCAGATTCTTTCATGAAAGAACTGCAACCTTATCTGCAACCCGACTGCAACCTGGCGTATTTCTCAAAACTGCTAAACATACCGGCTCATCATCTGGCCTATTATTTCAGAGAGGTAAAAAAACAGCCTTTTAACGATTTCCGGAACGAATGGCGGGTCAATCATGCAAAAGCCCTGATAAAGGAGGGCAAAGCCAGTGAAATTACACTGGAAGCAATTGGGTCGCTTTCCGGGTTTTCATCACGCAACGCTTTCATCGCCGACTTCAAAAAATCGGAAGGCGTTTCTCCAAGCGTATTCGCATCCCGCTACAATTAGAAAACGCTTCATTTCCACTTTTTTTTGCACCATTTTTCAAAAACAGTACAAGGGCAAGCCTCAAAAATTTCGTTTTTGCTTGCCGCTTCCCGAAATTTGCTTCAGGTTATTTAACTACAGCTGAATTCATGAGACGGTCATGCAAAACTGGATTGACTAGCCGCACATGACCTTCTCTGACCAGCAGTAGAAAAAAACAAATTCTTAATTCAACTGAGTTATAACTTTTTAAATTGAAAATCATGAAAAAAAAATTGTTTCCCTTTGTACTTAGCGTATTGCTGCTGGCTGTTTCCTTTCAGTCTTGTCAGAAAGATGAAATAGTTGAAACGGAAGATGTAACACTGAAAAGCGCTGTAGCGCCTGTAATTTACTTAGTTTATCCTGAAACAGATGTGGCTGCAGGTGAAAACTTTGAAATCACCTACTCATCCTCATGTGGAAAGATAATGCTTGAACGGGCTTATGTTTTGGAATTCGATGCTGTTTCGGAAACCTACAACAAAGTATTTGTTGGGTTAACTTGCGAAACTGAGAATTTGCAGTGGGAGAGTGTTGGGGAAGACGTATTTGAAACCTGCGCAGGTGAAACAGTCACCGAAAACATTGAAGCGCCCGGAACCTATGTTTACAGGGCCAAGCTTAACATGAAAGCAATAAAAAAATCAGGCTGCCTTGATTGCGGAGATTTTGTGGGGAACCAATACGAATGTTTTATGATTACGGTGGTTGCAGGAAATCAAAATGAAGGATCCTTTACCGATGAAAGGGATGGCCATGAATACAAGTGGGTAAAAATCGGTGAACAGATTTGGATGGCAGAGAACCTGGCTTATAACCTTGCAGGCAGTCGGGCATACAATGATGACGAAGCCAAAGCCGCCATTTATGGAAGGTTGTACACACGTGATCAGGCCACAGGAGGTGCCGCTCCGGCAGGATGGCACTTGCCTTCCATGGCGGAATGGCAAACGCTAATCGATTACATAGCAAATAACGCGGAGTATGGCAATGTAGCCAAGGCCCTTGCATCAAAAGACCTATGGCAGGATTACGGTGTCGCGGGCAATCCGCTTCCTGGCTCCAGTCCTGAACTCAACAACAGCAGCGGTTTTAATGGTCTTCCGGCAGGCTTTTACTTCTCTGCCTATGCCGGATACACAGCGGAAACAAATAGAACTCAGTGGTGGAGTTCTGATTCTGGCGATATCTTTAACAGTCTTCCTAATCTTGTTGGCCTGGCGTTTAATGTGAATTATGTATTCAAAGATTACGGCTCCCCATTGGATGGTTTTAGCATCCGCTGTATAAAAAATGCAGATTAACTTAAAGCCCTGCTGTTAAGCTATGGATTAAGGAAAATAAAAGCTTGCAGCAACAATGTCCGTGACCGGTAATCTCCCGCCGTTTAAAACCGCCGGGAGATTTGGTCAGTAAACAACAAATTTTTAATTCAACTGAGTTATAACTTTTTAAATTGAAATCATGGAAAAAAAACTGTTTCAAAAAAGTATCTTCAAGGGAATATTTCCCTTTGTACTTAGTGTATTGCTGCTGGCTGTTTCCTTTCAGTCTTGTCAGAAAGATGAAATTCTGCCAGGCTATGATCCGGAATCGGAATTAAACCAGTCAGGCCTGTTAAAGAGTGCATTCATTTCAGCAGAAGATATTGATGCTGTGATTCAAAGAATTCAAAGTTATTTAAGTGCAGGAGACCTGGAGTCCGGATTGGCTAATGCCTTTATCGTTAAGCTGGAAAATGCAAAAAAAAGCCTGGAGAAAGGAAATGAGGAAGCATCAATAAACCAGGTACAGGCACTGTTTAACCAGGTGGAAGGATTATTGAATGCGGGTAAAATAGATGCTTCAACCGGTGAAGGGATTATATTTGACCTGAAAGTACTGGTAGGAGAAAATCCCACTTTTACCGATACCAGAGATAAACACGAATACAAAACCATTAAAATTGGAGATCAGGTTTGGATGGCAGAAAACCTGGCGTTTAAAACAGAAACAGGATGCTATTTTTATGGAGAAAATACACCGGAATTAATAGATCATCCGGAATATGAGGAACTTGCGTTATCTATTTTAGGCAGGCTATACACCTGGGATGCGGCTGTTGCAGCCTGTCCCCCCGGATGGCACCTGCCTACTGATGCGGAATGGACCGAATTGGCCAATTTTCTGATTGATAATGGATATGGTTATGAAGGAATTGGAGACGATATTGCAAAAGCACTGGCCGACACGGAATACTGGTACGAAATTACAAGTGGTTATGCAAATGCTCCTGGAAGTAATGCGATAACCAATAACAGCAGCGGGTTTTCCGGCCGACCGGGAGGCTACAGGTATGAACCCTCCCCCGAAGCTTTTGAGTTTTTGTCAATTTCTGAAATAGCCAATTGGTGGAGTGCCACAGGTGTAGATGAGAGGGCAAATGCATGGTTACTGTCTTATGCATCGGGAAAATTACAAAACCTAGATAATATTCCAAAGAACACAATCGCTTTTAGTGTTCGTTGTATCAGGGATTAAACATTTCCCGGATTAAAATAAGAAAGCGGCAAATTTTGTCGTTGCAATTGAACAGCCTGTTCGAAATCGTGGACAGCCTGTTTCTGAATCCGAATCGAAGTGATTTTATAATAAAGGCTATAACAAGACTGATTTATTCTAAATCATGTAGTTAGTTTTCTGCCTTTTTGTGCTGTCCTTAACCAAAGAGAAAGTTTAGCAATTTCAACATTTTCTTCATTAATATCTGCACTGTATAAATTATTTTCCAAAATTGAATTTTCTACTTCGCTTAATATCATTGAAGAACCAAATAATTTAGCTTGCAATTCATCGATATATCTGTGTTCTGCAAATGAACTATCTCGGCAGCTCTGCTGCGAGGTAGTTCATTCTTTTTAAATATTTATTTAGAACTGAGTTCAGAAATAGGCTCATAAATTTTTTATCTTTTTTCTTGAATTTACTTTTATCTGGAGCATTGGCAAAAAAATAGCTTTTTTGGTTTTTTAGGGTCGGTTATTCTGTCCCACTTGCGCTTTAACAGATCCTGTTGCAGGATCTTCCAGGCGCTGATATTCTGGTTAATCCGGCTGACTGAGCAATTTTCACGGGTGATTAAATGATGAAGCCAGGTCTTGAACTGTTCGGTACTGATCCGCCCGGGTGGCAGGTTGAAGTAGTGGGATACCTGGCCCACCGAGCAAATGTAACTGCGGATGGTCCGTTCACTGTAGTTGCGGATACGCATCTCGCGTTCCATCAACTCATGGATACTTTTTTTTCATGACAAATAAGATATTGATGAAAAAGCAAGTTACGCCGTTTTCTTGCAGGAAGCAAAGCTGCCCCGCAATCGCGGGGTTTAGTTCAACGGTTGGAAATATATGTAGTTGCCGATTGCGGAGTGCTTTCCTGTCGAGCCGCACCGCCGTTGTTGCGGGCTGTGAACTCCGCAATCAGCACGGAAACGGCAATTATCATATATTTTTTGTTAGCTGCTGCCCTTCTTGGTCAGACTGTAATTTTTAACGACTGAATAAGTCCTTCTTTTAATTCAAAATGATAAGACAGAACGACAGGGCTTCCCGGGAAATTGCCTGAAACTTCGGCTTTTAGAATTTCTTCTGCTACGGAATACTCCAACGGTTTCATAACGGGTTGGAATTCCTCATTTGCTTTTTTAATCCATTGTTGAATTTCAATTTTTCCGTTGTACGTTTTTCCTTCGTCAAAAACTACAGCTGTTTCAGAAAAACAATGTGAGTAAGCCACACTGTCAAAGTTGTTTTGAGCTTTTGCTAAATCTGCGATTACAATTGGTAAATTCATGTTTTTATTTTTAAAGATTATTAAATAGTTTGTTTTGTTCTTCCATCAATTACATCTTATGTCCCCGTCAAATAATTATTATTTAAGTGCAAAATTGGTGCATATAAACTTTTTTTTCATGACAAATAAGATATTGATGAAAGAGCAAGTTACGCCGTTTTCTTGCAGGAAGCAAAGCTGCCCCGCAATCGCGGGGTTTAGTTCAACGGTGGCTATAAGTGCCGTTTGGCATTCCGGAGCACATACGTTTCAAGCTGGCAGTAAAATTTATTAGTTGCACTGCACTATATATACGTAATGCCCGCCAAATGGCATTTATAGCGTGTTATGGGCTGGCAATTTTATTCGTTATTCAATTTTAAAATCTCCTTGATAACATTGTCTGCTATTCGAAAATCTGTCAGCATTAATTTATCAATCAGAGGTTTTACTTTATCAATAATCTTCATTTGCTTTGCTCGATGAATAACTCCTAATGTCCCTGTAATCCTAAAATTCAATCGCGCTGCAAGCTTTCGTGCCTTTAAATCATCCAATAGAAGCAAAACATCTTTAAATTCTGAAGCTAATGCAATAGCACTTGCTTCTCCATAGTCCACTTGAGTATAAAGAAAATCCTGGTACTTTTTATCTGCTGCTGATTGAATTTTAATCCAATCAGGCAAAACTTCTCCAAATTCCTTTGCAATCTCCGGAGTAGTAATCAACTCACCATATACTTTTTGCAAAAGAATAAACTCGTCAATCTTGTGGAAGAGAATCAACGTACTTGTATCAGATATAACTGTTTTAGGCATTTGCTATATCGGAATTTAAATCAGAAATTGACGTGCTAAATACGGAAACTCCATATTTTCCTAACATTTCAATAAAAGCTCTTTTAGACAATCCAACAATCTCAGCTGCTTGTCCAGCAGAAAGTTTAGCCTCCTCGTATAGTTTTGAAGCAATTATCATTGAAAAATCGTAATCCTTCAAATCAACGCTATCAGGAATATGTAATTGAATTGTTCTCATAATCTTATGTTTTTACAAAAATACAAAATTCAAATGTCAATCGTTTGTGTAGTACGAAGTTTTTTATTTGCTTGCCCATAACGTTCTAGTATTTTATCCATCGTGTGGATGCGATGTTAAATGTATGAATAATAATTCATATTGCTAATAGGTTATGACAGGAGGATTTAAATGATGGATAAAATATAGTTGGACTGTTCCCCGTCGACGCTATGGGCTTGCCGGTTCCTGCTTTCTTTTTTTTGCCTTTCCATAAGCAACTGACCCTGTTCAATCAGCCGTTGATTTGTTTATTTCCCGCTCGATTCTCCTGGTGGCCGGACATACCTTGTCCCATTGTCCTTAAATCGGGTGGCTTCATGTGGGTGGCAAACGAGTGGCGGAGTACATGTGGTGAGATGTTCTTTTTGATGCCGGCTTTAAGAGCACTGCCTTTTACAATCTTCTGCATACTGGATGCCGAATAGGCCTTGCCCGGCACAGGCCCTTCAAAAAGATAAACAGCCGGACGCCATCTCCGGTAATACTTCTCCAGTGATTTGAAAAGCCTGCCGGGTACCGGGAGTTCCCGTTGCTTGTTCCCTTTCCCGGTAATTTTAATGACGCTGCGCTGCCGGTCAATATCCGTAAGCCGGATGTGCAACAGCTCGCTCCGGCGCATGCCGGTGGCATAAGCCAGGATTAATAAAAGCCGGTGCTTGTAGCTGCGTGGCGAGCCGATCAGGGCCCTTGCTTCAGTCTCTGAGAGCACAACGGGCAGTTTCTTTTCCTTCCGGGGACGCCGGATACGGATGCTTTCCCACTTGCGCTTTAACAGATCCTGTTGCAGGATCTTCCAGGCGCTGATATTCTGGTTAATCCGGCTGACTGAGCAATTTTCACGAGTGATTAAATGATGAAGCCAGGTCTTGAACTGTTCGGTACTGATCCGCCCGGGCGGCAGGTTAAAATAGCGGGATACCTGGCCCACCGAGCAAATGTAACTGCGGATGGTCCGTTCACTGTAGTTGCGGATACGCATCTCGCGCTCCATCAACTCATGGATACTTTTTTTTCATGACAAATAAGATATTGATGAAAAAGCAAGTTACGCCGTTTTCTTGCAGGAAGCAAAGCTGCCCCGCAATCTCGGGGTTTAGTTCAACGTTTGGCAATATGGCAAGAGGCGGAATGCGGGAGTCGTAATTATCCACCGTTACGAAACTTGATGCGGGGCAGTATGGTTCAAATAACCACAAAACCCGCCTTTTGCTATATTGCGTGTTGCCGTTTCGTTGATTATTTCAGTTTCTTTTTATTTTCTATATAGATGTCGTCAGAAATTTTCTTCAATGACTTCATAAAGTCTTGTTCATCAAGCGATTTTAATTGAATTTTCACAATGTCTTTCAACTGTTTGTAGCGTTCTGGTTTATCAATTTGATTGCGAACTAAAATTGAATTAAAATTCTCAAGGTTTGATAAAACAACAAGTTCATTTATGCTTGCAAAATCACGTATATTTAATCCTTTCTTTGCTTTCTCAGGGTTTGCTTCACGCCAATCTTTAGCTGTACAATTAAACAATGCAACATTCAATAAATCGGCTTCTTCGGCATATATTAACCATTCTTTATCTTTGTCGTAATTTTTCTCAGGTAGAATGCAGTCTCGAACAGCATCAGTATGAAGTAGATAATTTGTTTTCGTTAAAATCCTTTTTACGTTCCATTCAAGGTTATACTGATTACTCTCAATTTCCTTTAATCTTTGATACTCCTTAATCAACATGAGCTTAAACATTGGACTAATCCAAGAGCCAAACTCAAATGCTAAATCTTTATGAGCGTAAGTCCCTCCATATCTGCCTGATTTGGAAATTAATCCTATTGCATTAGTCGCCTCAATCCATTTTTTCGGTGTTAAATTGAAACTGTTTAATCCAGCTTGTTTTCTAAAGGTGTCGAATTCGACATGTTTAAAATTCGGGTTATTCAAAGTCTCCCATAAGCCAATGAATTCTACAGTATTACGATTTCGCATCCAATTACGAATATGGTCTGTACCCTCTTCATCTCTTACCATATCAGTCAGGCAGATATAATCTTGCTCGTTTTGCTTAACTATAGAAATGAGCTTGTTTTCAACTTCTATTTGAGATTTACTTGTCATATTATCTAATCAAGTTACAACTTCTACAAATATACAATTCAATTTCAAATTAACAGGTTGGTTCTTCGGCTCTTTCAATGAACGGCAACGGTGGCAATATGGCCAGTAAGGGTTTGCGGGCGATTTTCTATCAAGGTACACGAAAAGTTGAAGCGGGCTACAAATCTTCGCATACCACTGAAACCCTTATTTGCTATATTGTGTGTTGAACTAAATCCGCCTGCGCGGATAGCTGTTTTAAAATTACCCGATTCTTTCTATTCTCAGGAATTATTCACAACAAAAATTTCTGATTATGAGAAAGAAATCGGGTTTAACTATCGTTGAGCAGGCTATCGTGCTTGTTCCTGAGTTTGAAAACGTTGTTCGCAAACTGGAGCAACAGGTTACTTTGCGTGGGCAAAGCAAAAGTACGTTAAATAATTATATCAGGCGCATAGCCCTGTTTGTAGTTCACTTCGGGAAGCTTCCCGAGCAGATCGATCCCGAAGAGATTAACGAATACCTGGCCGCTCTGGCCCGCGATCCCCGTTCGCCTTCGCGCAGCAGTTTTAAACACATGGTTTACGGGCTGCGCTACTATTACCGTCTGCTGGGGATGAACAAAAATGCCATTGCCCTGCCTTCGCTCCGCAAAGACACCAAACTGCCGGTGATCCTGAACCATCAGGAACTAAAAGAACTCTTTTCGACACCAACCCTTCTGAAACAACGGGTGGTGCTGACACTGATTTATTCAGCCGGTCTGCGCGGACAGGAAGTAATCAACCTGAAAATCTCCGACATCGATTTTCAGCGTAAAACCATCCATATCCGCCAGAGCAAATACAAGAAAGACCGTATTGTTCCTTTGGCCGAAAGTATGGCTGTAGGGCTGAAAAAATATCTTAAAGCCGAAAACCCCCACATCTGGTTGTTCAACGGAAAATTGGAGCGTAGCGGAAATCCCGGCTTGTCGGGAGAGCCCGATGGCCGTTACAGCGTGCGGGGCCTTTCGTGGGTGATGCGCGAAAACCTGAAGAAAACCACCATCACCAAAGAGGTGAACCTGCATTCGCTGCGCCACTCGTACGCCACCCACCTTCTGGAACAGGGCCTCAACATTGTAACCCTGAAAGAACTGCTTGGCCATGCCGACATTACCACCACCATGATTTACCTTCATGTAGCACAATGCCCGCTGATCAAGCCTCACAGCCCCCTGGACACGCTTTATAACTTCCCGAAGGAGTGAAGACAAAGTTTGAACTGGCCGATGTAGTGCGTTTGTTTGGTGACAGCTTGGTTGCCAAAACAAAACTTGCCCCGCTGCCATTAAAGGTACTGGGTAAAATAGCCGCTTGCCGTACCGCCATTCTTGGCGGGCACGAAGAAGCCTGTGAAAACTGCGGAACGGTCCGCTATAGCTACAACAGTTGCGGCGACAGGCATTGTCCCAAATGCCAGGCAGCCAAACAGGCTTTCTGGATCGACGACCTGATGCAAAGCACCCTCCCGGTGAAGCATTACCACATCGTGTTTACGATTCCACATGTGTTGAACTGCGTTTGCCTGCACAATCAAAGACGGTATTACGACCTGCTTTTTGCTGCGGTCTGGCACACGCTCCGCTCGTTCGGATACTCGCATTTTGGAACTGAAACCGGGGCGGTGGCCGTGCTGCACTCCTGGGGACAAAACCTCTGGTTGCACCCGCATATCCATTGCCTTGTTCCGGCTGCCGGATATACCCTTGACGGCCGGTGGAAAAATATCGGGCATTCGGGGCAGTATCTCTATCCGGTACATCAGCTGAGCGAAGCTTTTAAAGCAAAGTTCCTCGATAGCCTCAAACGCGCGTTGCGCAAGGGGAACGAACTGCCCTTGTTCAACGATGCCATCCAACAAGGCTACAAAACCAAATGGGTGGTACACTGCGAACCTTCGCTGGCAAGTGCCGAACATGTGGTCAAATATCTGGGGCAATACACGCACCGGGTGGCTATTACCAACCAGCGCATCCTGGACATTGCCGATGGAAAAGTAACCTTCGTTGCCAAAGATTACCGCGACAGGGCTATCAAAAAGCCCATTACCATGGATGGCGTTGAGTTCCTGCGCCGGTTTACCATGCACGTCCTGCCCCGGCGGTTTGTCAAAATCCGGCGCTTCGGCATTTACAACCACACGGTAAAACGGAACCTGGAACTGCAGTTTGCCCCGGAAGAGAAACCGGATATTGAAACGATAACCAAACAACAAAAAGCGCCCGAAACCAACGTGGAACGCTTCGCAAGGCTGACAGGGATAAACCCTTGTCTTTGCCCGGTGTGCAACACCGGGAAGATGGTTGCCATCAGGGAACTGCCACGGATACGATCCCCGGCATGGAACCCTTTGAAAAAACCATTAACACAATCATAACCAATTTCCAGATTTGCGTTCCCGGCGCAACCGGGAGAGCTATGCCCTAATACCAGCAAAAACGGAAAAAAAGCAAGGCATAAGCGCCAACTTACTTGTAACAATGAGGCGAAAAAGCACAAAAACCTGCAATACGTCAATGAACAACTGGCTGTTTAATCTCAATAGAAATCAGTAAATCGCTCAATAAGTACATAGCAACTGACCCGGCGGGTGTAGTTCAACACCGACTCATCGCTGGGTCTTGCAGACCGCTCAGAGTCCTATTTATTGGCAACTGGTGTTCATTCATATCCGTCTGTTTGTCATTTATTTAGCTTTTATTTTCTTGTCATTGTCAACCTGCACCAACCTATCCACGAAGCACAAATTTATTTTGTTTTTTTGAGCGTGGGCAATCCTAAAACCGTCCTGAAAGGCGGTTATTCGGGCTGAAGAGGCGGAAGCTCTTTTGCAAGCCTTTGGTCTGAGCGTAGGCTCGTGCGGGCTTGCAAATGTGCTTACGACTGTGGGTTGGCTTTTTTTCATTGTACAATATTAAATGAATCTTTAGTTGAAATTCCTTGTCTATGAAGACTTCTGTTAGTCCAAGGAGCCATTGGATTCTCATTAAGCCATAAACCCCTTTTTAATTTTTTTGCTTCAATTTCAAGATTTGATAGAATTGTATCAGAGTTATATTTTTTAAAATGCCAAGCTAAACCAGCTTTTATCATTTCATGACTTAACTCAGAACCATCATCCAAATATGTAAAACCAAGAAATCTATCATGACCATCTATCCCTGTAATAACTAATGAAACTTTTTTATTGAAACTTAATTGAGTAAGATAATTTTTTGAAACCTTATAGAAAGGCATTCCTCTTTCAGGAGCATCTATACCTTCCATTCTTACTCTAATTTTCCTATTTCCCTTCAGTAGCAAATCATAAGTATCACCGTCAATAACAGAAACAACCTTACCAGTAATAGTATCTCCCTTTTTTAAGGGATTGTTTCGATTTACACAGGACGTGAATACTAAAAGGATAAGAGCTATTTTTAAATATCGTTGCATATTATTCAAAAGTTATCTCATTTTTCGAATAGTCAATAGATACTTTACCAAATTTTTCAAGAGCAGATTGACCTAAAAGTAGAGGTGCTACCATATTGTGAACAACAGATGCTTGAATGTCTGATATTACTCTATCTCCAATTTTTATGGTTTTTAAAATAATAATTGTACCTTCCGAAATATCACCATTAGCATCAACAAAGTTTGCTTTACCAATAAAATCCTCGTCTTTTAGTTTGCCTTGTTTATATAAAAATGCAGCTTCTGTAGCAGAAATTGAAATTAAACCAGCACCAGTATCAAAAATGAATGACATACTTACCCCATTGACTTCTATAGGAATCAGATAAACACCGTTTGATTTTTCCATTTTCAAAACTGTTTTACCATGTCTTGAACTCACATCACCTTGTGCAACAATGTTGCTTTTATTTCGTTTTGAATTATTAAGCCCTGATTGCGAACAACCTGAACATGAGTTAAAAACTATAACTATTAAAATAGCTATTAAACCTATTAGGCTTCTAAAATAGAAAGTGTAGAATTTAATATTTTTCATTTTTCAAGGATTTTTCCAATTTTCGGAACTATATGGATAAGGAATTGTTGATTTTTGTATTCATCTTTTCCTGAAAACTCTCTTACACCTTCTGTACCGCTTCCAGCAATTTGAACTTCACATTTTTCTGGTTCAAAAACAATACCCTTCATTTTCCAAAAATTGTATAATGCCAAAGCTCTTTCATAGCTCAAATTAAAGTTATACTGATAACTATCTTTTGATGCCATACCTTCAATCACAACCAAATATTTAATATCAAAGTTTTTGTACTTATCATTTGAATATAGACTGTCAATCAAATTGTTAATTGAATTACCAACATCTATCAAATATTTATGGTATTGAGGCTGAATATAAGGGCTACCTGACTCAAACTGAATCTGTTTAATTAGTTTGAATCTCTTAAAATTGGGTTGATAAACAAAATAGTCTTCGGGTAAATTTTGAACAGCAGTTTGTAGCTCTTGAATCTTTTCTAATTGCTTTTCTGTTGCTTTTTTTTGAAATTGTAAATAACCAATAGTCACAACAAACAAAACAAGCATAATAAAAAACAGACTTGTCATTAAATCCGAATAGCTAATCCAAAATATATTATTGTTCTTCATTTATTTCGGTTTTACTTTTTTTGGAAAAACTATTTTTGATTCTCTTAAATAAACCTATTTTTTTGGGCTTAGTAATCCTTTCAGGAGAGCTTCGCTTAATTTTCAAACCCTTTTCTATTAAATCAAGTTTGTTTAGAATTTGCTGATTATCAACTCTATTGCTTAGGCCGTTTAAAGAACGATTTAACTGATTAATTGATTCGATTAATTCTTTAGATTGAACGGAAGACCTATCTCTAAGTTCTGGCAATAATTTCAGATTATCTAATTGTTCAAACTTTGGAATGGATTGATTATAAACATCCAATAGGCTATTTAAATGATTATCAGAAATAACAGTTAAACTTTCTCCAATTTTGTTAAGGTTTTCCTTTAAACGAACTTCTGCATTATCTGAATAGCTGTCAATAATCTGAATTTGGTTTTGAATTTTTTCTCTTAAAATACCTATTGCTTCTTTAAAGTAGGATTCAGAAAAGTCAACAGCATTTCTTGCAACTGAACCAGCTGCATCAATCTTCTGTAGATGAGACGTTAAGAATCTTGTGAGGTCTTTGCTTTCATTTAATGATGATTTGATTTCAGAAGCAACGGTATCAATACTTTCAGTCTTTTTTGAGAATTCAACCAGATTTTCTGTTATTTTCTGCATCATTGAAAGATAACTTGAAAACTGATTAAATGCAGCCATATTATTATCTAAACGGTCAAATAATTCAAGATTTGTTTTTGATATTCTTGTCATGTTGAGATTTTCAACTTTTGTAATTACATCAAGTTGAGCTTTTATATTCATTCCTGTTTGACTTGCAGCAATCTTAACATTATCAGAAATTTTTGTTGCTTCCCGTGCAAATCTATCTAAACTAGCTTTTAGACCAGAGACACCTGTATCCTCCGCTTTAACTAATTCGGGTAATAATTTAGCCTGTAAATATGAAAGTTGGTCATTTTTAGCTTGGACAACGATACTCTTCGCACGTTTATAAAAATATGAGGAAAGTAAAGTTGTAAACAATAATCCTGTCAAACTTGCAGTCATTGCAAGTTTAACCCCATTTATTAATGCATTAATTCCTTCTGCAAAACCGTTTCCATCTAACTCTGGCATTGCTAACAAACCAAAAATAATTCCAATCATTGTTGCAGCTAATCCTAAATACAAAGGAGTTGGAATTGATTGTGAAATATCATCGTCCTTTATTTCAATTTCTCTATCAATTATATCTTTGATAATACTAAAATTGACAGCAGCACCATAATTATTTATTAAGTATGAGTTAAGCGTATCTTTTATCCGTTTTATTGTTTCATTTTTACCTGAAGAGTGAACCAATGAAAGTTTTATAATTTCTTCGTCAATAGTAGAATCAGTTATTGAATTCGGATTTATATCATAAACGACTTCAGAAAGATTATCTTCACTGCCAATTTTATCCTTTGAAATAAAACCTGTTTGGACTGTAAGACGAGATTCAAAAATACTTTTAAGATTCAGAATTTTGTTATACAGTTTTGATGAATGTATTATCTGTAATAAAATTACAAAAAGGACAATCACAATTTCAAGATAGAAAAACAAGTCATTTGCTTGTGGAATGTCAGAAACAACATTCATTTGTAGAAAAATCATATAAGTTTTATTTTTACTTTGTTATTAGCCTCTATTTTCCAACTGTCGCCTATTTTCAAAACAATTCCAGAATTAATTACAGATATTTTTCGAGCATTCATTCTTTCAGAAATATTGATAATGTCACAAACTGGATTCAAATAGTAATCAATATTATCCAAGGCTCTCATATCAAAATCACCTGAAATAAAAGACAATTTCCCTTTTTGACCATTTTTATCTAATTCAATGCGATAAAAGCAGTCAATTTCTTTTGCAGATTTTGCATTTGAAAATTTAAATGAGCCATCGCTTTCGGGAATGGTAAAAAAGTATTCATTTATCAATGGTTTTTCTTCATTTTCAATACGCCACTCATAAACTTTACTTGAAACTTTATCATCGCCTATTTCATCATCCCTATTTTCAACTAAATCCTTATTACTAGAAGGTTCATTTTTGATTTCCTTAATAGGTTTATTGTTTTTTTGAAAATTTTGTAATTCATTTCTTAGTTGTTGAACTTCTTGCTTCTTTTCGTCTTTACTTTTTTTCAGTACATAAAAAAGTCCGACTACATTAAAAGCAAATTTCATCCTTTCCTCTTTTAAGTCTGAAAAATATTTATTTCTTTCAAATGCTAATATTGAATAAACTTGATTCCGAATAATAAAATAGAGTAAAAATGAACCAATGATAAAACCTAAGAGAAAAATGGAAATGAGAATGTAGATATTTACAATACCACTTTGGGGTTTATTGGGTTTTTCTATTGTTTCCCTTTTTGAGTCATCAATTTTCGTAGATTCTTCTTCCTTTTTTATTTCGCTTGACTTTGCCAAGTCAAATTCTTTCAATTTTTTTTGATATTGTGATAATATTGCATCCTTTTTATTATTCCAAAATTTGTTGTCATTGTTATTGGTTGGAATCGAGAAGAAATCAGTATTTAATGTTCTACGATTGTTGTAATTCTCAATTAGAGGCAAACAAAGTTTTGTTGATGTTCCTTTCCATTCATTTTTTAATAAAAAGTCATTAAAAGTTAGAAAATCATTATGAATATCAGAAACAGATTTATTTTCAATGTTTTTGATATACTTCAATTCAAAATCAAGTAGAGCCTTATTCTCGGCCTCTGACATTTTACTAACAGCCTTGTAATCCTGCATATAAGCATATACAACTTCAATGATTCCTCGTTTTGCCCAATAATCATATGATTCTGTGCTATCTTTTAGAGGAATAGACCCAAACAATACAACAGGTAAAAACAGTGAAAGAATTAAGACTAATTTCTTATAATTTCTCATACATTTTCATTGTTTGATAATTCTGATGACAACTTGTTTAAAATACCTATCAACGGATAAAAGAATAATGATTCCTCAATGTGTTTTTCTGGCTTTTTATAAAATGCTTTGATACCTTGTTCTATATAATCCTTGATATTTATTGAACGTATCTCTTTAAATCGCTTATAAACCAGTTCGTCAATTCCAAATTCACCATCAATATTTATGCTATTGATATAATTATCCATTAAACCAAAGAAATGATTTAAAGAATCCTCTATTTGAGTTTTATTTTTGTCGTTAACATCAGAATAATATGGAATTTCAGATATATCTGCATTGTCATTTATAGCCTTACCCCAAATCGAATCGCTATTGCCACCTAACCAAAACATTATAGGACACTCTGTAATGTTTGAGCTTATTCCAGCTTTTAAAACGCCTTTGCACGTTATTTCTTTCGGATTTTCGGCGAGTACAATTTTCAAACCGTTTGCATTTAATTCAAGCACTGAATTTAAAATATGGGTAAAGAATTTTGTAACATTTGAGAAATTCTTATTTTCATCAATAATTTTTAAAG
>JBFXGM010000040.1:0-35762 GCA_050178015.1 Mangrovibacterium sp. | reverse complement strand
AATCGTCGATGGCGAGATCCTGAACCACATCACACAAAAAATAGTAACCGTCAAAGCCCAACCAACTTCGAAAATGAAGGAGCTTATCGCAAAACTGGAGTCACCGCACTAAAAGGGACAAGTCAGGCGGATAATAGAAAACTTCCAGTTGCCTGTCGGGGTCATCCAGATGTGCTGAATAGCGCCCAGGCCTTCAATTTCGGCCAAGGTAAATGTTTCACCCGGCTTGATAATAATGAACGGGTTCACTTTCCAGCCCTGCCCCAAATCGCGGGCGGCATGACTGGCATTGGCTACGTTGCGCTGGTCGCCCTCGGGCGGTTTGGCCATCCCGCCTTTGCCTTTTTCGCCCGTGAAATTCTCCGGGCTTATCGAGCGGGTTTCTGCATCCGACAGCCGATACAAGTTGCCCATATTCATATCCAGGCCATTGAAGCCACTTTGGGCAAAAACTTCAAAGGCCATGAAACAAATCAGTAATAAGAGACTAAGCTTTTTCATAATTTATACAGTTTAATGTTTAGTTTAAATCATCGTCCTTCAACGATCAGACCTCAAGTAGCGATTAGAAACTCAGCAGAAGTTTCCCCAAATGTTAAGCGCCAATCGGCCAGTCTGGAAAAAAAAATTCATCGCTGCACTTGGCTGAAGTTCCTACTGTCATCTCGATAAAAAAATCCTCCCTGAATAGAAAAACTTCGGGGAGGATTTTGATTTTTTGTTGATTGCGAACGGAAATATTCAGGAGGCATACCGCTTCCAATTTCTCTTGATCATACATTGAATGATTTTCAACGTTCAAAACGGGGCAATGAATTAGTCAATTATTCACCCAAAGTCAGACTTTTAATCAGATCCACTTCTTCCTGTTTGTACGGTGTTCCATCAGGATGAAAAATTTCATGAAACCAGAGTGGTGGTTCCGATCCATCGGGAATAGGCTCATCCCAGGCATATTTGGTGTTTGATTTGCCGGCAACCAGTCCCCAGTTAATGGCGCCCACATTTTCCTTCTTCAGCATAGGCATAATATTCTGGAACAAACTATTATTGCGACGCGCCATGTATTCGGTACAAACCATCGGCCGGTTGTAGGCTTTCAGCGAGTCGATCGCGGCCTGGTGTTTATCTGGTCCTTCGTAGTTGTGGTAGGTAATGATGTCGGAGTTCTCCACCTGAAATTTATTCAGGTCAGATAGCGAAAGATTCCAAACGCCAACGGACATAGGTTGAGAGGGACGAATTTCCCAGCCCCATTCGAACACTTGTTCCAGCAGCGGCATCGACTTGTTGCCATATCCTGAATTCCCGGGTTCGTTGTACAAGTCCCATAGCACAATTCGCTGGTCATCTTTAAATGAAGTGAGAATATCTTTCACGTACGTTTCGAGCGTTGTGATCAGTTCAGGTTGCTCGTGCAGCAAATCGCCCGGGTCGCGCACCCAGCCCGAATTGTGAACTCCCGGTTTTGGCTCGGGCTGCTTGCCGGCTTGGTAAGTGGCATTCCAGCAGTCATCAAAAAATACGAAGATGGTTTTGATTCCATGGCTGTCGGCAATTTCAAGATACTGGTTCATGCGGTCTTTCAGTCCTTCTTTGTCAACCTCCCAGGCCACATGATGCAGGTACACCCGCATGCAGTTCATGCCAATTTTTTCGGCCCAGCCCAATTCGCGGTCAATGGTTTCCGGATCAAAGGTTTCCGCCTGCCAGGTTTCCAGCTGGTTGATGGCCGTGCTGGGGTTGAAGTTGGCGCCTCGAAGCCATCCATGTTCATCGCCCCAGGCCTTGGCCTGTTCTACCGTCCAAATTTTTACTCCAGGCTCTTCGGCTGTTTGTTCGCTTTGTTTTGCTTTGTTCTGACAAGCGGCCAAAACAAACACACTTGCCACCAAGATCAAATAGATTCGTTTCATTATTTTTTTTATTTATTGGTTAAACGTTTTTCAATTTCCACTTCACCCGAAGGACGGTCAATTTCTTTTCCAGCGGGAACAGGCATTCCAAAGTTGGGCGTTCCATCAGCATTCCAGCTAAAGGGCTGCATGCGCACATCGCGGTCCCATCCCGGCTCGGTTGTTTTTTTGGAGTGGTATATAATCCAGTCTTCGGTGCCGTCGGGCGACTTGACAAAGGAACAATGTCCCACGCCATGCACTTGTTCGGTTCCCTGGAAAACCGGGCCTTTTTTGGTCCAGTTTGTCGGATCGAGGGGATCGCCATCCGGATCATTCAACTGGAGCATGCCTTGGCGATATTCTTTCAGCCACGATTCGCGGCAGGAATAGACCACAAACACCTGATCGCCATTTTTCAAGATTTGTGCCCCTTCATTTAAATCCAGGGGCCCGCCGGTTTCCCAGCTTACTTCGGGCGACGACAGCAGTATGCGCGTCCCTTTCAAAGTGTATGGGTTTTCCATCTCCTGAATGTACAAATGTTGTGGCGTGGCATCGGTATCGCGTTGTTCCTTCCAGCCCGACCAAATGGCAAAGAGTTTTCCCTGATGTTCCAGGATGGTCATGTCGATGGCCCAAACATTGCTTTCCGGATCATCGGGATTGTCGCCCGTGTAAAGCATGCCCATGTCTTCGTAATCGCTGAATGCGTCGGCTGTTTTTGAGCGAAGTACGCCAGTACGTTGATTGATAAATGGAGAGCCCGGCGTACTGCCCGCTGCATAATAAACATACCAGTGGCCATCGACAAAATGGATTTCGGGGGCCCAAACACTGTGGCTGTTCCAACCATTGGCAGGCGCTTGCCAGATCCGTTTCAGCTCCCCTTTGCGGGTCAGGTACTTGGAGCGAGAAATCAAAATTGAATTGTTGGCCGAATAACAATATACGTAGTCATCGCCCTGTTGGGTCATCCACGGATCGGCTCCATCCCAGACCGGGTTGGCAAAAGTGCTTTTCACCTTGTCTTCGGAAACAACTTCTGTCTTTCCACATTGAACGAAAAGAAAAAGTCCGAGTATTGTAACAAATGTAGCTTTCATCTTTTTTTTAATTGTCAATTATTGAATAGCAACGCGGCACCAGGTGTTTGATGATTGAGCAACTGAATTCACCAGGTTTTCTTCCTGAATGCCTGCGCTCGGGCTGTAATCAACCAAACCAAGATTGAATCGAAAATCCGACTGGTTGTCTTTTTGAATGTCAGCAAATGGAATCTCAAACTCAATTTGGTAACCGGAATCTGATTTTGTCTTGACCAAGGCTTGCACACCATCCAGCTCAACGGCTTTCCACTGACCTTGATCTCCTTCTTCCAATTTTGTTTCACCTTTGAAATTGCACCAAAAGCGGAATAAACCTTCGCCAGGTTCTAGCAAATTTTGGTTGTTTGCATCCAAATACAAGTACACTCCATCGGCGCGAAGCAGGTTGTTCGAATCAGAACTTAACTGACTGTCATTCACATCAACACCGACAAATAGCTTGTCGCCATCGTGCCGAACGGCAGCCCGAAGATTGGTTTCACGCTGGTGTCCGATAAAAACCGGCCAATTGTTCCCCCACTCTGTTTGGGTCAAGTTTCCATCGGTTGAAATCATTCCTTGCTGCGCTTCCAGCTCCGGAATCAGGTGCCCGCGGATGATCCACACCTCGCAGTTTGGACTTCGAAAACTGGTGGTCGCCGCAGCAACAACCGTATTTTCATCCCACAATGAAATTGAATTCCACTTGGCTTCCCGGTCCAGTGGAACTGCAAAAGGCCGGCTCAACTTGGTGAAGTTGCGCCCGGTTTGATCGCCTATGGCCACTTCCATGGTTGAGCGCTCCCAGTCGGTGGTTCGCCCACTTGTGGTTTGATACGACAGGAGGACTTCACCCGAGGGAACTTTCATCAGGTAAGGCGCACCGGCATAAATATCATCGGGAAGCGGTTCCAGCAAAGCCGGTTCCCGGTTGGGGGAATTGGCCAGAACCGGGGTTTCCCAATTGTCAGACAATTTAGTTCGCACGATATACGGTTTAAACTGGCCAATTTTATTATCCTCGATGGCCACGATTATTTCATCATTGACCAATACCGGAACCGGCATGCCGTCGCGCCGCCCTTCGCGAAAGCAGACCGTCTTAATTTCTTCGCTCCAGCTAATTCCGTTATCCGTGGAATGGATCATGGAAATATTTTGCTCATCGGAAGTGCGGAAAGGGCTTTCATTGGCAAAATATACCTGGAGTTCGCCATTGGGCAATTGCAGAAAAGCAGGCTCCCAGCATCCGTCTCGAAAACGAGGACCGGCTTCATAAATCACTTCACTGTCGCTCCAGCTCTGGCCGCCATCGCTGCTACGCCGAACGGCAATGGCAAAAGGGGCGATTTCGTCTTGTGCGGGGCGGTAGTTACAAGCCATCACCAGGTCGCCATTCTGCAGTTGAATCAGTTCCGTATTGGCGATGTTCACATCGGTCGATTCACCCTGTTGGTTGGTGTAAGTATGCTTGGTGAAGGTGAGCATAGGCTGGCTCCAGCTTTCTCCATTGTCGATACTTTCAACCAATTCGCCGTTACCTTGCGTTTCATAAACGGCCATCAGGCGGCCATCGTTCAGCCTGCGAACGCGCGGGTAACCCACCCAGCCCAGGGTACGATCGCCCTGCGGGGCCAGCTTTTGCATGGAACTGTAATCCCAGGCAATTCGAATTCCCTCAACCGGCTCACCGGTAAGAGGTTCGTAAGTATTTACCGGATCATCACTTCTGTTGCATCCACCCACGAGCATGCATAAGGCAAGGTATCCTATTAGTCCAACCATGAGTCCTTTCATTTTTTCAGTTCAGGCGTCATATAGTTTTCATCAATCACCATCACTTCTTTTCCATCGCGGTTTTCAAAACGAACGGTGCTGATATACATGTGGCGCGGATGAATCCGCTCCTGGCTGTTGTGCGCGTGAAACACAATCCGCAGGTTTCCATCCTTGTCGGTGAACATGGCACTGTGTCCTACGCCAACCAATTCTCCCGGTTTTTGCAAAATGGGATTCTGCGCATACTTTGTCCAAGGTCCGGTGATGGCCGGAGCGGTGGCAAATCCAACACCGTAAAACGGGCTTTCGTAACTGTTAGCCGAATAAGTCATGTAATACGTATCGTTGTGAATCAGGACAAAAGCACCTTCGTTTACGCGCGGCCAAACTTCTTCCCAGGCTTGCGAAACGTTGATGCACTTGGTCATGGTTTCCGGCTTAATTTGAATGAGATCATCTTCCAGCTCAGCCACCCAAATGTTCAGTCCGTCGTTAAAGCGGTCGAACAGCAGATAAGGTGTTCCATCTTCATCAATAAACAGGGAGTTGTCGATGCACTTCTCATCTTCGATCATCGGCTTGAGCACTTCCTGCTTGAATGGTCCGAGCGGAGAATCGCTGGTCGCCACGCAAATGTGTTCATCAGCCGAATAGTACATATAGAACTTGCCATTCACCTGATACACTTCGGGCGCCCAAAACCAGCGATCGGCCCACACGTGCGACTTGTGCAAAGCCAGTCCGGCGGGTGCTTCTGCCGGCACTTCCCAGGTCTGCAAGTCGTCGGAAACAAAAACGGCTATGCCGTCGTTCGACAGGGTCCCATAAGCATAGTAAGTTCCTTCATGTAGCATAATAAACGGATCGCCCAACGGGACTTTGGTGATCTCTCGATCAGGATCGTCTGCAATCTCTTCATGTGTTGAGTCTTTACAGGAAGAGATTTGTACGAGAAAGGACAACATCAAATAAGTGAGGAATATCTTTTTCATAGTTATTGGTTTGATATTTTGGATTACGGGATTATAAGCTAATACAACTTGGCAGGCAAAAACGCTTAAAAAAACTGAGTGAACTGATGATCATGTATTTCATTTTCTGACGATTTTCTTATTAAAACATGCTATTCCTTCACCATTCCAAAATGATCGACCAATTGATTGTATTCGTTTTTCGAAATCGTGATCATGCATCCATGCCTGACCGAGGGTGGGAAGCTGTACTTGTCCCAATCGCTAAAGAAAGTATAACCTGAAGCCTGGTACCAGGGGCCGTTCATATTGTCTGCAATTGACAATCCATACGAAACGCCCGGATATTGTTCGTAATACAGGTACCAGATTTTGTCATCCGGCGAAGGAATCAGCATGGGTGCTTCCCGGAAGTTTGGACTGATTGGTGCTGAAGGTTCGGAATAGGGCCCGAGCAAAGATGGAGCCTTCGAAATGCGGATCGTTTTTCCGGTCGTCCAGTACAGCGTTGGATAAGTTTCATCCTTGATGACCGCGTAATAGTTGTCGCCTATTTTCCGGATGAAGACGTCAATCGTCCCCATATCCCAATCGAACAGGCGGGTTGGGTGATCTGAAAAAGTTTTCAAATCGTTTGACAAAACATACAAAGTGCGCTGGCTTGCCCAATAAGTTTCACCGCCTTCTTTGTGAGGCGTGTGCCAGGTGACCACATACTGTTGCGAATTGTGATCAAAAAATATTTTTGGAGCCCCAATCCGTTGCAAGGCATAAGAATAGTCAGGTGTGCTTTTTAAGTCAGGCGTATAGGTGTTGTACTTTTCCCAGGAAATTAAGTCGGATGACACCCAGAAATTGATATCGAGAGAGCCATCGCTTGTATTTCCGGCGATGTAGTAACGACCGTCGTGACCTTTGCAAATATCCGGGTGTCCTTTGTAATCCTGAAAAACCCGTTCCTTGTTATTGAGTGCTGACCAATGCAGGCCATCCAGGCTGACCGAATAGTACAAACGCCCATAGTCCTGGTGTGTCATATGCGCGAACAAGTAGGCTTGATTGACGGCTTCACCGGGATTTTCGACCTGTCCGGGAGGATCAGGTTGCTGGGCGTTTAAATTTAAAACGCCCAAGATTAGGAAAAAAAGAGTATAAATTGGTTTGAATTGAATCACTTTCATCGTTGGTTTAGCTTTTTTGAGGAAAAAAGAATCTACACGACCTTTCCAACGAAGGGTCCTGCAGATTCTTTTGTAAAAACTTAGTACATCGGATTCTGCTCCAAATTCGGATTGTTGTCCACTTCAGTTTGAGGAAGTGGCATCCGTGAAGATTTACCAACAACAAAGTTGGAGAAGTCGGCATCCCTGGAAATCAATTCATTCAATCCATCCTGAGACTCCCAAAGCCCCCAACGTTTCAGGTCGGCCCAACGGACTCCCTCCAGGCAAAGTTCCAGCGAACGCTCCATTTGTAAACGCTTCAGGAAGGCTGCTTTGGAAGTCACGGCAGAGGCATACAATGTACTGTTTTCAAGCTTTGGCAGGTTCACGCGCTCACGTACGCGGTCAACAAGCTCAACTGCCAATGCAGGAGGCGTGCCACTTGACAATTCTGCTAAGCATTCAGCATATAAAAGCAATACGTCAGCATAGCGGATGACACGGAAGTTAATAGGCGAGTAATAATCCTCGTGATTCCGGTAGTAGTCGCCCTGATATTTTCGGAAGAAGCAGTCGGCACCCCAACCTGCTTCCCAGTCCCTGCCATAAATTTTCTCACCAGGAAAGTCGGTTTGCAACTCCGGATAGAAAATACTTGCCCTTAAACGAGGATCGATATCACCATCCACTGTCTGTTCCTTTTTGTATTCGTCCACCAGCCATCTTCTGGGTTGACCATCGGACCAGCCAATACCGCGTGGCGCGAAGAATTGAGCGCGGTTAGAACCTACGTTTTGATTTGGTTCATCGCCATCACCCCGAGGGTTAATATCGGAAAACTGAATTTCGAAAACCGATTCCTTATTATTTTCGGTGGTATGCATAAAGTTGTCTTTGTAGTTGGCAACAAGGTCATAATGAGTTGCTCCGGCTCCTTCAACCAACCATGACAGAGCGTCTTTGGCTTCCTGCCATTCGTGCATTTGCATATGTACTTTTCCAAGCAAGGCCAATGCAGCTCCTTTGGTTGGACGTCCTAAATTCGCCGCATTCCACTGTTCCGGCAAAGCATTGGCTGCTTCCTGAAGATCGGTTTTAATCTGAGCATACACCTGAGTAGCCGTGCTTTGCTCCGGCGTGTCATCGGGTTGAGATGCGTTCAACACGATGGGTACATTGTCAAACATCAAAGCCAGATTATAATAGTAAAGCGCCCGTAAAAATTTGGCTTGTGCCAGTATGGCATCTTTGTCGGCCTGGCTGCTAAACTCAATTTCGGGGACATAATCCAGCACCTGGTTACAGCGGAAGATCGCTTTATAATGGTCTCGCCACATCCAGGCGTTGCCTTCCCAGAAGTTGTAATTAAAGTAAATGAAGCGGGTCCATTCTTTGAGTTCGTTCCACGGACTTTGGCTGTATCCTTCGTCCGATGTCAGATCAAAACGGAAATAAATCCAACGGCTCCAGCTGCCTGGTTTATAGAACATGGTATATGCGGCATCCAGCCCAAGCTGGGCATCGTCAGGAGTTTTCCAGAAAGTATCAGTTGTTGGGAAGTTGGGATTTTCTATGTCAATCAAATCCTCATTGCAGGACATGACCGACAGTACCAACACGAATAAGCTATATAATAATATTTTTTTCATAGTATTTCTGAATTAGAATTGAAATGAAAGAGAAAATACAACGGATTTAGGCGATGGGTACGAAGCGTCATCGTGTCCTTTGACCCAGATGTCCGGCGCCTTAAATTCAGGATCAAGTCCTTTGTATTTTGTCAGTGTAATCAGGTTCTGGCCAGTCACTGAAACGCGAAGATTATCAAAAACATTTTTGATTTGGAATTTATCAAAAGTATATCCCAAAGTCATTTGATGAATTTTGAAATACGACCCTTTTTCTATCCAGCGGTCCTGATCACCACGAGCGTTTCGGTTGTCGGCATAAATTACACGCGGATTGTCCGTGTTGGGATTTTCCGGGGTCCACGCTTTATAGCCCGACAGGTGGTTGGTATTATCGGAGAATCCACCCATCCAACTGGCAGCACCGTTAAACACATCCTGACCAAAGGATCCAAAACCGGAGAAGCTAAAATCGAAGTTTTTATAGGCCAACTGGGCATTCAAGCCAATTTCAAATTTAGGCCAGGGATTTCCGGTGATGGTACGGTCCTCATTGTTGATTTGGCCATCGTCATTCACATCGGCATAACGTATATCGCCGGGCTTTGCATTGGGTTGAATAACTTTCCCCGCAGAGTTGGTATGAGACAACACTTCTGCTTCATTTTGGAAAATTCCATCAGTTTTAATGGTGTAGAACATAGCCAACGGTTCGCCAATTTCAGTTTTCGTGATCCAGGTATATTGTTCAACCTTACCGTAGCCAAACTCAAGCACCTCATTCCGAAGGCGGGTTACAGTTGCTCCAACCGAGTAATTCAGATCACCTTTTTTGTCTCGCCAGGTTCCGGTAAATTCAAACCCCTTGTTACGCAAACTGGCCGCGTTGACAAATGGATTTCCCCCGTCATTCCCGGTAGTCATCAGAATCTGCATGGGTGTCAAAACATCCTTGGTCGTCGAGATAAAGTATTCCGCATTGACTTGCAACTTGTTATCCAAAAATGAAACATCGATACCGAAGTTTTCCTGAGTTTGTTCTTCCCATTTCAAGTCTCTGTTCACCAGCTTGATTTGCGTCATCCCCGATTCGATATGCTGATCGTTGCCAAATACGGCAACCGGAAATGAATTAAGAACCGCGACATAGTCCCAATCTCCAATATTTACGTTACCCAATGTTCCATGACTGTAGCGCAGCTTCAAGTCGCTAATCCAGGGCACATTAAAGAAATCCTCCTGGCTGATTCTCCATCCGGCAGATATTGACGGGAAAAAGCCCCATTTATTTTCGGGTGCAAATTTGGATGAACCATCCGACCGGAAGGTGGCGCTCAACAGGTATTTATTGTCATAAGTATAGTTTAATCGTCCGAAATAGGAAATCAAAGACGATTCGCTGATGTTTCCCCAAGCGTTCGGATCGGTTGTTCCTGCGTCAATCACGTCAAAATAACGCTCGCCAACCTGGACCAAGTTCTTTTTCTCGGCAGCAATCATCTCACGATAGGTGTTTTGATAGGAATTACCGACTACCACATTGAGATCGTGCTTGCCAATCAATTTGGTATAGGTCAGGGTATTTTCAATCAGTTTATTCTCATATTTGGCTTTGTTCTCATACCTGGTCGATGGATCAAAAGGTTGGTTCAAAGTCCAATTACCTTCTTTACGAAGCCATTTATGATTGTCACGGCTGGTTTCGTATCCAAGGTTTATTTTATACTTCAATCCGTCCAGTATATCAAGCGTAGCATACAAGTTACCACGGATTCGAAGGTTTTCATCACTGTTGTACATCAGATCCTCCGTGCCAATCGGGTTTGATCCAAAAGTCCGTGCAGTTGCTTCGTTTCCGTAGCCATAACCGCCAAAGTTATTTTCATCATAAATTGGGATGATGGGGAGCATTCGAAGCACATCGATGTGTTTTGAAAAAACCGAGTTTTGGTTTTCAACAAAGGTGTTGCTGATAGCCAGGTTCTCGCCGATGGTAAAAATTCCCTTTTTCCCTTCGGTATTCACCCTGAAACTGTACCGTTCCATGGAAGTTCCGTAAACAGTGCCTGGATTATCGTAATAGTTGGTCGAAACCAGGTAATTGCCGTCTTTGCTTCCGCCCGAAAAACTCAGGTTGTGATCCTGAACAACAGCAGTCTCGAATACAGCCTCATTCCAATCAGTATTGCCACCCATCCAGTTCGGAACTGAGTTCACATCGGGAACACCATCAGCAATTGCGTTTTGATAGGCTTGCGTGGTAATGTCAATCCATTCTTCCCGGCCCATCAGGTCCATCATGGGTAGTTTGTCAATACTCAGCTTACCGGAATAATTGACTTTCATCTCACCGGAAGCACCTTTCTTCGTTTCAATAATAATTACCCCGTTTGCTGCACGCGAACCATAAATGGCTGCCGCTGATGCATCTTTCAAAACCTGAATGGATTCAATGTCGTTCACGTTAAAATCCCGGTTTCCCGAGGTGGGTAAGCCATCGATAATGTATAAGGGATTGTTGTTGGTAAAGTTCCCCAAGCCGCGGATTTCAACAACCGGTTCACTTCCAATATTTCCGCTGGAGCGAATGTTTACCCCGGCCACCAAGCCCTGGATAGCATCGCCAACCGACAGAGCGGCGACATTCTTAAAATCGTCAGCTTTAACAACCGATACAGCACCGGTAAGATCAGCTTTTTTGATGGTACCATAACCGATCGCTACAACTTCTTCAATACCAATCGCATCTTCTTTCATGGCAACATTAATTTGTTGCTGACCCCCTACTTCAATTTCCTGGGTCAACATCCCCACAAACGAAAATACAAGTACCCCATCGCCCGGGACATTCAACAGACTGTAACGCCCATCGGCATCCGTAATCGTTCCGGTAGTCGTTCCCTTTACCAAAACGGTAACTCCTGGCATGGGCTCTCCTGCCGGGTCGGTTACTTTTCCGCTCACCGGTTGGTTTTGCTGAGCGGATACCGACATCTTAGCAGAGGGCGACAGAATAATCCGGCGATTGTCGATGGAATAGCTTACTTGCTGCCCTTCAAAAATCTCATCCAACAACTTATCAATCGATAAATCCTTTGCATGGACATTGATGCGGCGGTAAACATCGACAAACTCGTTGTTGTAGATGAAAAAATAGCCGCTCTCGTCTTCAATCTCCCGCAGAACATCTTTGATCTGTACATTTTCCCGGGTCATGGTAAATGTTTTGTTCTGGGAATAGGTTCCCGAAGCCATCAACGTAAAGGTTGACAATAAGAAGAAAAAAGTAGTCAGTTTCATAATAAACAGAACTTTAGTCCTTAGAATACGGTGAAGTATTCCATTCTTGTTAGTTTTTTTCATAAATTCGAAATGTTTAAATTTTTAAACTTTATTGGATGTCTGTTCGTAGCAGACATGTTAACAACAGGAGGGTGGTGGAACACCTTCCTGTTTTCATTTACAAAGGGTTCGGTGTGTGGTCAGTGTTTCATATTATTCCATTTTAAGTTTGATTAAGCGTTTTTGATAGCGGCCCTGGCTGTCTTTTTCCAGCGGGCTTATTTCGTAGCTTAGCGGCGAGGTCATGCTGAATATCTTAAGGATTTCTTCAACCGGTTCGTCCATGAATGTACCGGTAAAGCGATAGTTGTTCAACCGCTCATCAGCGAGCTCGATTTTTACATTGTACCCATGCTCCAATTCCCGAATTACCTCGCGAATAGGGTCATCCACGAAAACCATTTTCCCGTCGATCCAGCCGATATGTTTCTCCAAATCGGAAGTGTTTTCTTTGATTAGTTTATTTTCTTTTGCATCGAAACGGCCTAGCTGATTGGGTTCCAGCACCAGCAGTTTTTTTGCGGTTTGGCGATCGGTTGTATTGATGCCCACTTTACCTTCTACCAACACCACATCAATCGCATGGTCCGGCTCGTAGGCATCCACATTAAACTCGGTGCCCAGCGCCTCCACCTCAATACCCCCGGCCTTCACAATAAACGGGCGGTGTGGATCTTTGGCCACGGCAAAGTAGCCTTCTCCTTTCAACTCGATCAGGCGTTGGTCTTGGGCCGCAAATTGGCTGGAAAATTTCAACGAACTGCCCGAGTTCAGGAAAACGGTTGAACCGTCGGGCAAATCAACGGAAGTTCGGGTACCATAAGCGGCCACCACTTCCTGGTAATATTCACCTGAAGGCTTGTTTTCGGAAGTAAAATAGTTGTACAGCGCCGAAAGGAGGACGGACAACAGCAACACAGCAGCAACCTGGTAAACAAAACGAAGGCCGCTCGGGACAACTTTCCGGATTCCGGCATGGAGGCGAACCCGGTTAAGGGCAGCGGGGCGGTCAATCTTTTCGGGAAAACGAAGTTGTTGTGACTGCTCCCACAGGCTGGCCAAATCATCAAACTCGGCCTGGTTGGCTGCACGTTTACGCAGCCATTCATCCAAAACGGCTGAGTCTTCCGGACTGATGTCACCGGACAGTTTTTTGGAAATGAGGATATAAATTGAATCAATATCGGGTGCCATTTTTCTGCTTTTACTCCGATGACCCGAAAAGACAGCGACAACCCTACATCGAAAATGAAAAAAATCTAATCTTTTCGGGAACTAACTGCATTTCGACGTTAGATGGGTCAGGCCCCGTTTGGCCATCCGCATAAAAAACAGGATGGACAGGCTGTTTTTCAGCTTGAAGGAAGGTAAAAATTCGCGTAGCTCAACCCGCAACGTTTTCAACGAACGGGCGATCAGCGCTTCCACTCCCTTCACCGAAATGTTCATCTCGGCGGCAATCTCTTTGTTGCTCAGGTTCTCGAAGCGGCTCAGCTCGAAAGCCTGTCGGCACCGTGGGGGAAGTTGTCCCAGGGCAGCAATCAGGCGTTCTTCGAAATCGCGGCCCAGGATCTCATGCTCAGTCGAATCATCGGCCATGCTTAATCGTTGCTCTTGTTTCAGATCCATCTTCTTCAATTCTGCCAGGTAGTCCGACACCTGGTTGCGTACCATCCTGGTAAGATAGCCCCCCAGGTTTTCGATTTTACCGAGCAAGATCCGCCGCTCCCACAATTTCACAAACACGTTTTGCACCAGGCTTTGCGACATATCCGCATCGTGAATAAACGAACAGGCAAACCGGCAAAGATTGTCGTAATATTTATTGAAAATGAAATCGAAGGCGCGAACATTGCCACTGCTCAGCTCGTGCAGCAACAACGAGTCGGGACTGGTACTATGTAACGACTGAATTTGCATGAAAGACAGATTTCACTGCTGCCAAATGTACAGCATTCGAAGAAATGAAAAAATAGCCCGCGTTTTTTTGTAGTTCCGGGACTGCCACCGCCTGCTCACGGACAGCCGAAATGACAGCCATTTGGCTCACAACCCCGGCGGAAACCTCCGCCGCGAAGGCGGAAACTCTCCCCGCGAAGACGGAAACCTCCGCCACGCACACGGACAGCGAAACCACGAAAGCGGAAACTCCCGCCACGCACACGGACGGTAAAACCACGAAGGCGGAAAGCTCCGCCACGGGCACGGAAAGTAAAAAAACGGAAGCGGAAACCTCCGCCACGCACACGGAAAGGAAAAAACCGGAGGCGGAAACCTCCGCCACGCACACGGAACCCTTTTCCTCGAAGGCGGAAAGTTATAAAACCGTGGCCGACTGTTTTTTGCCGTTTTGCTTCTCGCGTCGTTTTTCAACCCACAGATAAATGGTTGGCAAAACAAGCAAGGTCAATAAGGTGGAAGTGATCAACCCGCCAATAACCACCGTGGCCAGGGGACGCTGTACTTCGGAGCCGGGCCCTGAGTTGAAGGCCATGGGGATGAAGCCCAAACTGGCCACCAGCGCGGTCATCAGCACGGGGCGAAGCCGGTCGATGGCGCCATCCACCACCAGCTTTTTCAGCTGGCCGTCGCTTTCTTTTCGCAGCTCGTTGATGTGATCGAGCAACACAATCCCGTTGAGCACGGCCACCCCAAACAATGCTACAAAGCCAATGCTGGCCGAAACCGACAGGTACATGCCCCGCACCCACAACAGAAAAACGCCGCCCGACAAGGCAAATGGAAGGTTCAGCAAAATGATGAGCGCAAAACGCATGTGCCCGAAGTTGAGGTACAACAGGCCGATGATGATGAAAAGCGACAACGGAACGACTAACAGCAGATGGTTCATTGCCCGGCGCTGGTTTTCGAAAGTGCCCCCGTATTCGATAAAATAGCCCGGCGGGACTTCGGCTTGTTCATCAATTGCCTGCTGCAAATTGGCCACGTAAGTGCCGATGTCTGTATTTTTGATATTGACTCCCACAATCAACCGTCGCCAGCCGTTTTCGCGCTGAATTTCGCGCGGGCCTTCCTGAGCAACAATCCGGCTCACCCGTTTTAACGGAATGAACTGCCCGTTTGCCAGGTGCACCGGTATTTCCTGGATTTGCTGAAGCTGTTCCCGGATGTCCTGCGGGTAACGCACCAAAATATCGAAACGCCGTTGTCCTTCGTACACCTGTCCGGCAATCTGGCCGCCAATTCCGGCTTCAATCACCTGTTGCACCTCGTCCACGTTCAACCCGAACGAAGCCACCGCCTCCCGGTCAATTTCAATGGTTAGGTAAGGTTGCCCGATGGGCTGCTCCACAAAATAGTTATCGGTCCCCGGCAGGCTGGCCGCAACTTTCGAGATCGCCTCGCCAATACGGTTTAGTTCTTCCAGATCTTCGCCATAAATTTTCACGGCCAAATCCGATTTCACCCCACTGGTCAGCTCATCCACCCGCATGGCAATCGGTTGGGTGAAGTTGTAGGCCAGGCCAGGTTCAGTCTTCAGGTAAGGTTCAATCTGGGCAACAATATCTTCCTTGGTGAACCCTTTGCGCCATTCATCCGGATTTTTCAACACCACCCACACGTCGGTTTGGTGTACCCCCATCCAGTCGTTGGCCAAGTCGGAGCGTCCGGTTTTGGGGACCACTGTTTCAATCTCAGGGATGTTTTTCATCAATTGGGTAGCCAGCCAATTGGCATTCTCAATCGACTCTTCCAGGGTAACCGAAGGCATGCGAACCTGCTCCACCAGGATGGAACCTTCATCGAGTTCGGGCAAAAACTCGCTTCCCAAACGCGCCATGACCACCAACGAGAGCGCAAACACCACCAGGGCGACACCTAAAACCAGCCCACGCTTTTGGATGTTGCGCTCCAGAAAACGCCGGTAGATGGGTTGCAGCCAACTGATGAGCCTGTTTTTACGGGGCTTCACCCCGCGCCGAAACACCAACACCGAGATCGATGGCACAAACACCAGGGCCAGTAACAACGACCCCAGCACGGCAGCTGCTACCGTTATCGCCATCGGACGGTACAGGATGCCTTCCATCCCGCTGAAGGTCATAATAGGCACATACACCATGAGAATGATCAGCACCCCGAAAAAGATGGGCCGCACCACTTGCCGGGCAGCTTTCAGGATAGTTTCGGCTGCCGGTTCTTTTTTATCGCTTCCGTGCAGACGGTGGATGATATTTTCGACCATCACCACCGATCCGTCCACCACCATCCCAAAGTCGATCGCGCCCAGGCTCATCAGGTTGGCAGCCAGCCCAAACTCGCGCATGCCGATAAAGGCAAATAACATCGAAAACGGAATGACCATCGCCACGATGATGGCCCCGGAGAATTCGCCCAGCAAAAGCAGCAACACCACAATCACCAGAAAACCGCCTTCTACCAGGTTGGTGGTGATGGTCCCCGTGGTCCGATTGATCAGATCCGACTGATCGTAAAACTTTTCAATTACCACACCCTCAGGGAGATTTTTGTTGATCGCTTCAATTTTTTCTTCGATACCGGCAATCACCTCACGCCCGTTGCCGCCACGAAGCATCATCACAATGCCGGTAACCACTTCGCCCCGCCCGTCGCGGGTAACGCCGCCCTGCCGGATTTGCGTGCCCAGCTCTACCTCGGCCACATCCTTGATAAACACCGGCGTATTGCCCAACTTGGTGACCACAATATTGAGGATGTCTTCCTTCTTGTTGATTTGTCCAAAACCGCGCACAATGTACTGTTCGCGATTGTGCTCCAGAAAATTCCCCCCGGATACCGAATTATTGTTGGCAATGGCATCGATGATATCCTGGATGTTCACACCGTACATCCGCATTTTTCCGGGCTGCATGATGACATTGTATTCTTTGACAAAGCCGCCAAACGAATTGATCTCGGTGACGCCCTTCACCACCTTTAGTTGCGGGGCAATAAGCCAGTCCTGAATCTCCCGCAGTTCGGTGAGCGAATAATTTTCGCCCTTCACTTCATACTGGTAGATTTCGCCCAGCGCGGTAGAAATAGGGCCGAGCTGCGGGGCCGACACATCGGGTGGCAATTCGTCAACAATGGATTGCAGCCGCTGACTAACCATTTGCCGGGCAAAATAAATGTCGGTGTTTTCTTCAAATTCAACCGTAACTGCCGAGAGCCCAAACTGCGAAATTGATCGGACTTCCTTCACATCGGGCAAGCCGTTCATGGCCGTTTCGATTGGGTAGCTGACCAGCTTTTCCACGTCGTAGGGCGAGTAACGCCCCGCCTTTGTAATGACCAATACCTGCACTGGCGTAACATCGGGCAGTGAATTGATGGGCAACTGCCTGAGCGAATACACGCCAGCAACTGCCATCAGTACCACCAACGAGAGGGCAACATATTTTTGTCTGACAGAAAATTCGATAATCCGGTGTAACATGTTTTTCGGGTTTGACGGTTATTCCTCTGCAATCAGTTCGTAGCGCGAAAGGGCTTTCAGGCTGAAAACCTGCGACACGGCCAGCTCTTCATTATCGCTGATGCCGTGTTGAGCGATCGCAAAACGGTCGCGAATTTCCGACACGTCCACGGCCCGTTTTTCATACGTATTGCCATCTATTTTCACAAACACAATGGCTTGGTTCCCGTCGTAGGTTACTGCCTGCAGCGGAACGGCGAACACCTCGCCCACCGAGCTGGTGCTAATTTGGAGGCGGACATTTTCACCGGGCCGGGGCCAGTTGTTTTCGGGAACAATTTCGATGTTGACCACCACCGAGCGGTTATCTTCGTCAAGCCCGGGGTTGACCGAGGAAATCCTGGCTTTCAGGTTCAGGCTACTTCCCTCCCGTTGAGCAATGGTGACACTATCACCGGGATTCACAAAACGGGCATCCGCCGGGCTCAGGTACCCTTTTATGAGAACCTGCTCCAGATCTATGATGCGGCCCAGTTTTTCCAGGGCATTCACCGACTGGCCCAGGTCCACCATGCGCTGGTCGAAACTTCCGCTGATGGAGGCATGGATTTTCAGGCTGGGATCGATTTGCTCCGCATTGCTGAATGCTTCAATTTCGTGGTCGGGCACACCGATGGCCTTCAACTTGGCATAGGCAGAAATGGAGGCTGCCGTGGCACGCTGATAATCCGACATGGCCCGCTCCAGCTCCGAACGTGAGCTAATCGTTTGCTCCACCAACTGCTTCAGCCGTTCGAGCCGACTGGTCTGAAACTTCTCTTCGGCAATCGCCTGCAAATATTCGGCAACCAGATTTCCAAACACAAGGCTTTCCATTTTGAAGAGTTCCTGGCCTTTCCGCACCATTTGACCTTCATGCACCATAATGGCGCTAATCTGTCCGTCAACAGGCGTACTGATGATGCTGACATGGTTAGGCGCCGGGAACACAACACCAGGGGCGAGCAACGTGTATTGCTGAATGCTGCTGCTAACCCGGGCCGTCTGAATGTTCAGCTCCGTTTTCTCCTTATCGGTGAGGCGGACAATCAGCTTGCCTTCGGCCTGGCCGGAGATGGATGGAGGAGTTTCCTGCACCTCCCCGGTAGTTACTTTGTCTCCACCGCCTGAGCACGAAATCCAAGTCAGGGGAAACCCCAAAAAGAGAATCGCCATTAAATATTTTTTCACGGTTGTCATGGTGCTTATCGTTTTAATACACTAATTCTTTGTTCAGAAATTTCTCCAACTGAACCAGTTCGAGGTAATAATCGCGCAAAGCCACGAGGTATTGCTTCTGATTGGATAAGAAGGTTTGTTGCGCGTTGAGCAGGTTGAGCAGGTCAATCTCGCCCAGCCGGTAAGCCTCCAGGCTCAGCTGTTGCAACTTCTGCGATTTGCTGCTCATGATTTGTTGGTAGCGGTCAATTATTTGTTTACTGCTGATGTAGCCGTGCCAGGCATGTTCAATTTTCTGCTTCATTTCCATCTCAATGTCTTTTTGCTTCCATTCGATTTCGGTCTGCCGGGCTTCGGCCATCCTGATTTCTCCCTTTTGGCTGAAAGGGAGCCATAGCGGTAAACTGAGCCCCACTTCAAAGCCATTGTAATCAAATCCGTCGCCATAATTTTGCCGGTAAAGGTTGAAACGAATATCGGGTAGGAGGTTGCTTTTAGCCTCTTTTAGTTTGTATTGTGATGCCTGATATTCATGCAGGGCAGCCAGATAGGCTGGCTGTTCGTGCAAGACTGAAAGCGCCAGGATTTGGTCAATTTCCACGGCAGTGCTGCTCAGGCTATCAGCAAACTGAATGTCGTAGCTGATCGCGGGCACCTCGAGCCCCATCAAATAAAACAGGCTGTAACGCGCCAGATGCAGCAAACGTTCTGCTTCGCTGAGCGAATTTTCGGCCTCGGCCACCTGTAACTCGGCATTCAGCAAATCCATTCCGTTTCCGATACCCGTTTCGAAGCGGGCATAAACAGCATTGTATAATTCGTCTGCCAATTTCTTTTGTTGCTTTCCCAAGTCCTGGAGATACAAGGCATAAAGCACTTCCACGTAACGCGATTTCACCTCCGACTTAAGCTCATTTTCCATCGCCCGGATGCGGTAACTCAACGCCTCGGCTTCCTGTCCGACAGCTTTCAACCGGTAAATAGTGGTCAGCGGAAAATCAACTGTTTGGGAAATTGTCCAGCGTCTTTCCTCAAAAGGCTTGGCTGCCTTGCTATTGATTCCTTCCTCGAAATAGCTGATTTCAGGCGCTTCGATGCCAGTCAGCGTGCGCCACTCGTTTTCTTTTTGCACCAGAACAGCACGTGCCTGGTTGAGCCCCGGGTGGTTCATAAGGGCCGAATCTACCGCGTGGGAGAGCAACAGCCGGTTTTCCTGTGCAACTAAAAAGCCGGGAAGCAACAGGATGAAAAAGACTAAAAATTTGATCATGACTGAATGAATTTTCACGGAGAACAAATGTTTGAATTAAAAAGACAATCGGGAAAGAAATTTGTTTTCCAATAAATTTACGAAATTTGAATCGGAGGGTTAATTCATTAACTTGCTTTCTTTCAAAAAACAAACCCATGAGCCTTCAAAAAGAGATCGGTGACAAAGGCGAAGAAATTGCCCGCCAACATTTACGTTCACTCGGATACGAGCTGTTGGAAACCAACTGGCATTTTCATCACTACGAAATCGACATTATTGCCCGCGATGGCAACGAACTGGTGATTGTTGAAGTAAAATCGCGCACGGGAACCACTTTTGAGCATCCCTCTGAGGCGGTGAGCAATAAAAAGATACGGTATCTTGTGGAAGCGGCCGAAGCTTATATTTTTAAAACCGACAGCAGGCTGGACACGCGTTTTGATGTGATTTCCATCATCTTTTACGGACAAAACTTCGATCTGGAACATTTTAAGGATGCTTTTTATCCTACTGCCTGAAATCGGGAATTATCGTTATTTTTGACCCAAAGCATTTCCGGATGAACATTGAGAAGCTACGAAATTATTGCGTTTCGAAAAAGGGTGTTACCGAGGAGTTCCCTTTTGACGAAACCACCTTGGTTTTTAAGGTGATGGGGAAAATGTTTGCGCTCATTGATTTGGAAGGCGACTTGACGGTAAACCTGAAATGCGACCCGGAAACGGCGGTTGAGCTGCGCGAATTGTATTCCTGCGTACTACCCGGTTATCACATGAATAAAAAACACTGGAACACGGTGCTCATTGATGGCTCGGTAAACGACCGGCTGATCGAAAGCTGGATTGACCACTCGTACAAGCTGGTGGCAGAAAAACTGACCAAAGCACAAAAAGACCAATTGGCAAACCTTTAAATCCGAATCATGATTGAATTTGAACTGCAAACCGAATACATCGAACTGATCAAACTGCTCAAGCTCCTCCGGCTGGTTGAATCGGGCGGACAGGCCAAACTGTTTGTCGAAGACGGACTGGTGAAACTGAACGGCGAAGTGGAATACCGAAAACGGGCCAAAATCCGCAAAGGCGACAAATTGATATTTGACGAACATGTGATCATTATGGTGAAATAAAATAAGCCGGCAGAGAACCTGCCGGCTTGGAATGCTTGTGTGAAGGTGGAATGAAAGAAAATAAACTGATTTTAATTACTAATGGTAGTAAATTTCAATCGCACTTCAAAGGTAATTCATTCACTTCCAATCCTTCAAATATTTTAAGCACTATTGTATGAACACCCCCTATTTATGCATGAAACCCCTACTCCCAGCTCATGAACGATATGTTTTTGGCCGTTTTCGTGTTTTTTTGAAAAGCTAAAATTTCAGGTTCAATCCAACACCAAAAAGTTCCTTAAATTGTACCCTTGAACCGCTTTTTTCAGCTATCCCATCGTTGTTGTCATCAATCGGTACTTTTACGTCGTCATCATAAATCAAATTGGTCACCACATTGGCCGACAGATAATCATTGATTTTCATGTTGATCATGACATCCCAATGAATGTCAATGTTACCCGGCTTGTCGAGATAATTGGAGAAAAAGTCCGCTTTGGTTTCCAGATTGACATTTTTTACCACTTCCGTTTTAAACTGCGCCTTCAGGAACGCGCCCATTTCAGAGCGGCTTTTCTTTCCGGTATCGACCCCAAATGCACCTTGATCTGACAATTCATCATCCGTGACAACGGTTAATTTACCGGTCAACGGTGAAACAAACAATGAAAACTGATCATTGGGTTTGTAGTCGGCGCCCAGCGCCAAGGTAAAATAACCGGGCGCCAAAAAACGGGAAATCGGATTCTCGCGATTGGGATAATTATACCCGTTGGTAAACTGCGACCGGAAATTGAACAAGGCCGAATAAAAAATTTTTCCACCCGATTTCAAACCAATTTTTGAATTGAAATCAATTTTATCATCCGACTTAATGTAATCTTCGCTTCCCTCTTTCAGAATGCCGTAACCCATATCGAGTGAGTTTTCCCAACTAATCCGGTCTTTCTGGTAGTTGGCAAATGTGCTGATCAGCAGGGTTCCGGATGCCGAACTTTTTCCACCGGCCACCCAGTTCGAGAGCGATACCTGTGTAAAACTAAGAGAAGCCAGTCCCCCTGTTTTCCAAACCTTAACCGAATCGGCAGGCGCTTGTGCACCTGCCAGCAACGGCATACAAAAAAGGGCCATCAGAAATTTTTTCATGGTGTTTATTTTTGAAGGTGAACATCCAACTGTGGAAACGGAATGTGCATCCCATTCTTCTCGAATTCTTTGTAAACCGTTTCATTCATATCGAAGAAAACTCCCCAGTAGTCCGAACTATTCACCCACACACGAACGGTAATATTCACCGAGCTGTCGGCCAGTTGGCCGAGGGCTACAAATGGCTCAGGATCTGTCAGGATGCGGGAATCCAGCTTGATTAATTTCAACAGAAGCGACTTGGCCTTGTCATAATCGTCGCCATAAGCGATGCCAAACGAAAAGTCAACCCGGCGGGTTTCTTCGGCGGAATAATTGATCAAGGATCCCGTGGAAAGTCCGCCGTTCGGGATGATGATGGTTTTATTGTCAGGTGTTTTCAGCACGGTAATGAAAATTTGGATCTCGGAAACCGAACCGGCGTAGCCTTGAGCTTCGATGTAGTCACCTACCTTGAACGGCTTAAATATCAGGATCATGACCCCACCGGCAAAGTTCTGCAGTGTCCCCGACAGCGCCATACCAACTGCCAAACCGGCCGCACCAAGAAGGGCCACAAAAGATGTCATCTGAATCCCCATCATACTGATGACGGTGATAAACAACATGGCTTTCAGTAAGATTCCTGTAAGACTGTTCAGAAATCCACGCAGCGAAGCATCCACATTTTTTTTCTCCATAACCCGGCTCATTGCCTTGGTAATCATGCGGATTACCCATAGACCAATAAACAGTACAACAAGTGCCACAAGGAATTTCACCCCATAGGTAACAACAATTCCGGTAATCCAGGTAGAGAAGCTTTCAATCATTTCCATAATAACTAAGTTTTTAAGTTTCTCTTAAAGTTAAACAGAATTCCCCGAACGACAACAAAAAAAATTCAGCCGGAATACATAGAAAAAGGGCATTCCTTCCGAAATGCCCTTAAATACAAACAATCTCAATATCCCCTTTATGCGATATTTTTGACCAGGTCCAACGAATCTTTTACCTGAAATAATCTTGACACATCATTGTCGTCAATATCAATATTAAAAGAGTCTTCGAGATAATACAAGAACAAGGCCCAGTCAACCTGATCAAATTTCAAGTCTTCCTGAAAAGAGGCATCCAGCTCGATATTGTTCCTCGGAACCCCTGTTTTCCTTAATACTCGGTACAAAGTTCTTCTGAGTGTTCTGTTTTCCATAGTGGCTAAAAATTAACGTACAACTTACACGTTTTCTGTTTTCTGCTTAAATAGATCGGGTCAAAATTAAAAAATCGAACAAAACATTAAACGGTTCCAATGAATAAAAGTTTACACCTTCACATATATTAACAGGACTTTAAAAGCGAAAAATGTGACAGTTGATCTCTTGCCCGCTATAAAACGTCAAGAGCAAGCCATAAAAATATCAAAATGAAGAATTTATTGAAGAGTATTGGACAATGTGATACTTGATAGATTTAGCGATTTTTCCATTCCGACTTTAACAAACTGTAAACTTCCAGGTCGATAAAACGGTCGTGGTGCTTTTCGCCGGCCCGTTCAACTCCTTCGAACTGAAAGCCCAGCCGCTTGGGGATGGCGGCGCTTTTATCATTTCCTACACCGCATTTAATTTGCACCCGGTTCATATTCATCGTATTAAACACAAAATCAATCAACCTCCGCGTTGCCCGTGTCATAATCCCCCTTCCTACCAGCGCTTCAATCAGCCAATAGCCAATTTCGGTTTTCAGGTTGATGTGGTCGGTATCTTTCAGGCCAATCAGCCCGGCAAATTGATTCTGGTACCAAATCACAAAAACATCTTCTTTCCCGGAAACCGTCGTTGCCATCACCGACCGGATAAACGCTTCGGTATCCTCTTGCGTGAGGGTCATCTCCACAAAAGGCAACCAGGGCAAAAGAAACTCCCGGTTCCGGTCAATTGCCTGAAATACTTGAAACGCGTGGGAATATTTGATCCGTGCCAACCGGATAAACTCATTCACTACCAGTTCATTCATATGCAGGATTTGTGTTTTCCATTTTTCAAAATTAATTGTTTTCTGCTGAACCAGCTTCATCCGAAAATTTTCAGGATTGATTTTCAAAATCAAGCGCCGTTTTTTTCGGCCTGACGGAATGATTATATTTGTGAAAATGCAAAATTTTATGAACAAACTGATTGGAACCATCTTATTGCTGGCTTTGTTTTTCAACCTTTCCTGCGGAAATGCCGGGACAAAAGAAACTGACGTGCAAGTAAAAATTGAAACGGAATTTGGCGATATCATCCTTAAACTGTACGACGAAACGCCCCAACACCGCGATAATTTTCTGAAACTGGCGCGCGAAGGGTTTTACGACGGATTGCTTTTTCACCGCGTCATTCAAAACTTCATGGTACAAGGAGGCGATCCCGCTTCGAAAAACGCACAGCCCGGACAACGGTTGGGAGGCGGCGACCCGGGATACACCATTCCGGCAGAAATCAACCCGGCCTTTTTCCACAAAAAGGGTGCACTTGCAGCTGCCCGGCAGGGTGATCTGCAAAATCCTGAAAAACGGTCTTCAGGCTCGCAATTCTATATTGTGCAGGGAACGGTTTTTACCAACGGCGCCCTCGATTCGCTCGAAATGCAGCTAAATGCCCGCCGGACGCAGGACATTCACCGAAAGTATTTCGCGCAGCAACAACAGGAGCTAAATCAACTGCGCCAAGCTGGTGAGCAGGACCAGTTTGCTGTGCGAGTTGCCGAAATCCGCGAAGCTGCCGAAAAGGAAATTGCAGCACTGCCTCCTTTTAAGATCGATGCGGAAAAACGAAACGCATATACCACGGTTGGCGGCTATCCATCGCTCGACATGAATTACACCGTTTTTGGCGAAGTAGTGGAAGGACTGGACGTACTGGAGAAAATTGCTGCCGTAGAGACCGACCAGTTTGACCGGCCTAAAACCGACTTGAAAATGAAAGTGAAAGTGATTGAATGATGAAGCATTTTTTTGTAATTATCTGTCTTTTATTTGTATTCCAAATTCGTGGGAAAGCCCAGAATGAGCGCGTTGTGGAAATTTCGACCAACTTCGGGACCATGAAATTTCGCCTGTACAACAACACGCCCAAACACCGCGATGCTTTTATCAAACTGGCCAACGAAGGGTATTATGATGGCACCTTGTTTTACCGCGTCATCCAGAACTTTTTGATCCAGGGAGGTTCCAAATCATCCCGAAATGCGGCACCGGGAAAGCGTATTGGCTACGGCGACCCGGAACACACGGTAGACGATGAAATCATTCCCGCCCATTTCCACAAAAAGGGAGCGCTTTGTGCCCCGCGCCAACCCGACGAGGTGAACCCGTTTAAACAGTCGGACATCTCCCAGTTCTACATCGTAAAAGGACAGGTTTTCACCGAAGGCGAGCTGGATACGCTGGAACTCGCCGTAAACCGGCCCATCCGTAAAAAAGTGACCGAGCAGATTTTCACCCCGGAAATCCGTGAAAAACTAAAAAACCTGAAAGCCGAAAACAAGGTGGACGAATTTCGCGAGCTGGCCGGTCGGGTGAAAAAAGATATCGACTCGCGCTATCATCTCGATCCGGGCATCCTTGAATTTTCGGACGCGCAACGAAAAGCTTACACGACGGTGGGCGGCTATCCCGATCTGGACGGAAAATACACCATCTTCGGCGAATGTGTCTCCGGATTTGAGGTAATCGACAAAATCGCGACCCTCGAAACCGACAGCAACAACCGCCCCTTCACCGATGTTAAGATCAATGTAACCGTCATTCAATGAAGATAATTGCACATATTTCCGTTGGAATTACAGCGCTGCTTTTTGTTGCCTGTTCGTCGGGAGAAAAGAAAAGCAACGAAACGAAAGAGCGCGGTGGCAAGCCTGCCGAAAAAGCTGTCCTGGCAAACGATGGCTTCATGGGATTTGTACCGTCCGTTGTCAGAATCGAAAGTTTCGACCAGGGCAGGTTCCTGGAAAGCGAAACAGCTTTTTTTGTGGATAGCAACCTCGTGGTTTGCCGATTAGCCCCTCTACTGGAGGCCACCGATGCGCTAATCACGCCGTTGGATGAAACCCAAAAATACAAGATCACCGGCTTTGTGGCCATCGACCGGATCAACGACCTCATTCTGCTTCAATCCGAAGGGATCAAAAGAAATGGGCTCCCACTGCATGAAGGCATTGCTACCAACGGCGAAAAATCGCTCTTTCTGGCCAAACCGCAAAACAACACCTTGCCGCTCCACCGCGGGCAAATTACCGGCTATGGGAATGTGAAAGGAAGCATCCGCTACCACGTTTCCAACCAGTTCCGGTCGCAATATTACGGGACACCCGTTTTTTTAGCCGATGGTACTTGTATCGGACTTGGTTATTCGGAGGTAATTGACTATGAAAACCAACCGCTCGTTATCCCATCAACGATCATAAAAGAATTGATGGGAAAAGCCAACCGGGAAGCGCAACCGTTAACAAACATAAAAACTTCAGCCAGCAAAGCTGTAAGCGAGGCCAACAGCAAAATCAAGGGACTGCTGCTCGAAACCGACCTGGGAAATATTCGCATCCGCCTGTTCAACGAAACGTCCGAGTACCGCGACAATTTTATCTCACTGGTGAATGAAAATTACTACGACAGCCTGCTCATTCACCGCGTCATCAAAGGATTTTGCATCCAAAGTGGCGCTGCCGATACCCGCTATGCCGGGAAAGACGATATTGTGGGCTGGAAAGGCCCTGGTTATACACTTCCGGCCCATATTGTGCCGAAATTTTTTCATAAACGTGGAATGATCGGTTCGCCACGGAAACCTGACCGTGGCAACAGTAAACGCCGATCAGACGGGTCGCAGTTTTACATTGTTACCGGCCGTACCTATTCCGATCAGGAACTGAATGACATTGAAAAGGAAACCGGATACCATTTCAACGCTAGCCAGCGCCAGGTGTATAAAACCATTGGCGGCGCGCCGCACATCGACGGTTCGTACACCATTTTTGGCGAAGTAGTTGACGGGATAGATGTTGCCGACAAAATCAACCAACTGCCGGTTGACAGCGATTTCCGTCCACTACAAGATATCCGGCTGCGAAAGATCACGATCATCAAATAAAAAACGGCATGTTTTAGCATTTACAGGCGCATTCATTATCTTTGTGCCTCCATTCAACAGCATACGAAGATGTTAGAAAAAATTACGCAACTAAAAGAAGAACTCGAATCGGTACGTGTTTCGGCCCTCGAACAGGTTGAAGAACTCCGCATCAAATACATCAGCAAAAAAGGCTTGCTGAACCAACTGTTTGCCGACTTTAAAAACGTTCCGGCAGACCAGAAAAAAGCCGTTGGACAAGCCATCAACGAACTGAAAGAATTCGCCCTTCAAAAAATAAATGAGCTGAAGGAAAGCTTTGAGAATGCAGACCAGCAGGCTGGCAGCGTTGACCTCACCATGCCTGCCGAACCGATGCGCCCCGGCACCCGGCACCCGCTATCGATTGTGCGTAACGAGATCATCGAAATCTTTGCACGACTTGGCTTTACCGTTGCCGAAGGACCGGAAATTGAAGACGACTGGCACGTGTTCTCGGCGCTGAACTTTCCGCCCGAACACCCGGCCCGCGACATGCAGGACACCTTCTTCATTCAAAAAAATCCGGATGTGCTGTTGCGTACCCACACTTCAAGCGTGCAGGTGCGGGTAATGGAAAAAACCCAGCCGCCTATCCGGGCCATTTTCCCCGGACGCGTGTTCCGCAACGAAGCCATCTCGGCCCGCGCGCACTGTATTTTCCACCAAATTGAAGGGCTGTATGTGGACGAGAACGTGTCCTTTGCCGATTTGAAACAGACCTTGTTGTACTTTTCTCGCGAGCTGTTTGGCGAAAAAACCCAGATCCGCCTGCGCCCGTCCTATTTCCCGTTTACCGAACCTTCGGCGGAAATGGACGTGAGCTGTTCCATTTGCGGCGGAAAAGGCTGCAACGTCTGCAAATATACCGGCTGGCTCGAAATTTTGGGCTGCGGCATGGTCGATCCAAATGTACTCGACCTGTGCGGCATCGACTCAAAAAAATACACCGGCTTTGCATTCGGGATGGGCATCGAGCGGATTGCCATGCTCAAGTTTGGCATCAAAGACATCCGCCATTTCTTCGAAAACGACGTCCGCTTCCTGCGACAATTCGAGTCAGCCTACTAATCAATAAATCGAAAGCGACTGAAAACCACCTGCTTATTTGGAATGATTTTTCACGGGCAGGTGGTTTTTGTTGCTGATTATTTGCTTATTTTGCAAACAGGTTTGGAAATTGCTTTTCGATTTATAAAAGTTATGCGATGGGGTTACTACTGTACATTTTAGCAGCGATAGCATTTAGCATTTTTGCTGCATACAAGTCGGCTTACTTTGCCGCGACTCAATACTGGGGGTTGAAACTGACGTATTCACGCGACACGATCGAAAGCCTGACAGCCAACAAACAGATCAAGCACTATCTGAAAAAGATTAACTTAAACGGGCTTCAAAGCGCCATAACTCCCCGGAACCAAAAAACCAAACGGATCATCATCGTCGCGCTTAACCTGCTTTTCTTTTTTGTGGGTGCCTTTTCTTTTACCTGGTATGTGCCCATCCTAACCTTGTTTGGCATACTCATCCTGAAAAACCTCGTTCGCCAGGCACTGCCTACTGCCAGTTCGCTGAAAAGCCTGGAGAAAGTAATTGCCGAAATGGAAAAAGAATCCCGTTTGCTGGAGGAACAGGAGCGTTTGCAGGAGAAAGAAGCTTCCGATTTTTTTATCGACCAATTGCGCCTATCGCTTGTTCCTAGTAAACCAGATGCTCGGTTAAGTCATCCACGTCATCTGCAAAATAGTCGGGTTGAAGTGATCTGATTTCGTCGGCATCACCAAAACCGTAACCCACGCCAATGGTGCTGATCTCATTGGCCTTTCCGCCCACAATATCAAATTTCGTATCGCCAATCATCACCATGCTGGATGAAGGTGTCAGTTGGTTCCGGTCGAGTAGCTGCGTAATAATACCTGCTTTGGTATGCATTCCGCCATCGCCCGAGCCCTGGAAATCGATCAGGTAACGATCCAGACCAAATTCGCGCAGCACAATTTCCGCAAAACGGTCTTTTTTTGAAGTGGCCACATAAAGTTTCTTCCCGCAGTCGGCCAGTTCGGCCAGCAATTCGGCGATGCCCGGATACAATTCTCCTTCGTACAAACCTTTTGTGCTGTAATATTCGCGGAACAAGTGAACGCCGAGCTCCACCTGACGGTCGTCAAAGCCGAGCACGTTTTTCAGCCCTTCCTGGATGGGCGGTCCAATCAGTCGGTCCACTACCACGGAGCCAATCCGGTCGTGGTCCATTCGTGAAAACATGTAGTTTAAAGAGTTTTCGATCCCAACTTTTGAGTTTATTAAGGTTCCGTCCAGGTCGAAAATGATATGGGAATAATTGGCCATGAATCAGGATTTTGGTGCAAAGAAAATACAAATGGGTGCAAAAGAAAAGGAGCAGGAATAAATTAATCGGAAACACTCCGGCATTTATAATGCCTTGGATAAATAATTTTAAAACTGGAAAAGCGTATATTTGTTGGAATATTAAAAAACAATGGCAACGGCAGAACAAATAAAATCATTGATCAATTCCCACTTTACTGGAAGTGATGAGCGTTTTGCAACCATAGCCCTACAAATTGCAGCCCATGAAGCACGTTCTGGAAGAACTAATGTTGCTGAAGAAATTAAACGAATTGTTGATCAATCCAAGGCTAGAATTTTAAAACTTAACCCATTTCAAAAAGACCTTCAAGGTTTAATCATTGAGTCTATCCCCAATAAAAAGCTCAATGATTTAGTTATTTCAAATGATATCAAAAACCGTCTTCACAGAATATTAACTGAATACAAACAAAGGCATAAACTCCAGAAATTTGGGTTATCTCACCGTAGAAAAATTTTACTTGCAGGTCCTCCTGGAACAGGAAAAACAATGACGGCATCAGTATTAGCAAACGAAATGCACTTACCGTTATTCATTGTTTCTATGGATAAAATGGTTACCAAATATATGGGTGAAACCGGAGCGAAACTCCGATTAATCTTTGAAGCAATTAAAGAACGTAATGGCATATACCTTTTTGATGAGTTCGATGCAATAGGTGCAGAACGTGGAAATGAAAACGAGGTTGGAGAGATGCGACGTGTATTAAATGCTTTTTTACAATTTATAGAAAATGATTTCTCCGAAAGTTTAATTATTGCGGCAACCAATAATCTTTCAGTATTAGACCCGGCACTGTTCCGTCGTTTTGATGATGTGATTTATTTTAAAAATCCTGATAAGGCAGAAGTTATCCTTTTGTTAAAAAATCTTTTAGGCTCCTTTATTGGCACTATAGATCCAAGTTCAATATCAAACGAGATAGAAGGATTGAGTCATGCCGAGATTAGTCTTGGTTGCGTTGATGCTATAAAAGACGCTATTTTAAAAGACAAAACAGTCGTTAATAAAGATACACTACTCGCAATGATTCAGGATCGGCATCACATCCACTCAAAGCAACTCTAAATGGACAAATCAATCCTATTCCTAAACAACACTGCAACACCTGAATCTTTTACAACTACAAAAACTCCGCCTCGATCGCCAGATTTGCCTCACCGTGATAGAAAAGCACACGCAGATTATTTAACACAACGGTTTCAGGAGGCCTGGAGTCAAATAGAACATCAAAAAGAGCAGAGAAAAGCTCTCTCATTACCCACAAGAGATGGCTCCTATATTAATATCCGAGGTCAGGCTGGTTATGAATTAGCCACTAATAGCCTCGAAAGACAAACTAAAAATGCTCCGAGACTAATCAGCACTCGATTAATAATAACAGAAGAAGGACAAAGCGAAAAACACGCAATTGTTTACGTCCCATCTGGTCAAGAAAAAAAATACCTTACACTAGTAAAAGATTATGCTACTAAAATAGACCCTCGATGGAAACAATTTAGAAATAAGAAACTTATTGAATCGATAGAAGATATAGAACTTGCTCTTTTAGAAAACCTATGGCAGGATCCAATTCAGGATTTTCCTTCAGCGAATGCTATCTGGTGTGAGCTTTGGCTACGCACAGAAGAAGGCAAAGCGGAAGAAATAGTAGAAGCCACAAATGTGATCTGTCAATCCATCGGTATCGAAACAAACAACGAGCGTTTAAATTTTCCGGAACGTTCAGTTATTGTTATCCGTGCTAACCGAAATCAACTACAAGAACTGTTTGCACAAAGCGACAATCTCGCTGAACTTCGGTTGGCAAAAGAACCAGTCTCTTTCTGGTCTTCAATGCCGAACTACGAACAAACAGAAGCTGTTGATGACCTTCTTCAGCGAATATCATATGACGATCGAGGTGTGAGCATTTGCATTCTTGATACAGGAATCAATAATGGCCATCAGCTACTCCAGGAATCCTGTTCCGATAGTGAAAAAGAAACCTATCATCCAGAATGGAGTCCGTCAGACCATAAAGGACATGGAACCCAAATGGCTGGGATAAGCCTGTTCGGAGATCTTCAAAATGCAATTGAAAACAAAGGGCAAATAATCCTAAATCACAGATTATTTTCAGGGAAAATTCTACCTCCTCCAAACTTCCCCGATAACCAAATGGCTCTTTATGGAGACATCACCGCTCAAACAATCAGCAAATGTGAAATTAAAATACCAGACCGAATCCTTCAATATTGCCTGGCAGTAACGACAAGTTACGAGACTGATTTTGGTCGGCCCTCTTCGTGGTCGGCCGCTGTTGACAAATTAGCATTCGGAGAGGAAGGTGGGACTCAACGCCTATTTTTAATTAGCGCAGGTAATGCATCAAATTGTATTTCAGAAAGCAAGAGTGAATTAGTCAATTTCCCACATATTAACCGAAAACTGTCAATACAAAGTCCGGCTCAATCATGGAATGCCTTAACTGTTGGTGCATTTACAGAGAAAACCAGAGTCTCAGAAGAAGATTATCAAGATTATACTCCTTTGGCACAGCACGGAGAACTATCACCACACAGCACAACATCAATTGTCTGGGAAAAACCGTGGCCCAATAAACCTGACATCGTGCTCGAAGGAGGCAACCTTTTAAAGTCTCCAACTAATGATATTGAATCCTGTGATGATCTTTCGATACTAACCACGTCCTCGAAACCAGTTATCAAGCAGTTTGAGTTGTTCGATGCAACAAGCGCAGCGACTGCTAAGGCTTCATGGATGGCTGCCCAGATTCAAAGCATATTACCGAATGCTTGGCCAGAAACAATCAGGGCATTGATGGTTCATTCCGCAGAATGGACTCCCCAATTAATTGAGCAGTTTCAAATTGATACGAAGAATAAGGGGGAAATTGGAGACTTGTTAAGAATAGCAGGCTATGGAGTCCCCAACTTGGAAAAAGCTTCTTCCTGTGCTTTTAACCACCTGACCTTGATTTCTCAAGAAACTATTCAGCCATTCAAAAAAGATGGAGGTACGAATGAAATGCATTTTTACGAGCTACCATGGCCTCGCGAGGCTTTGACCGAACTCGGAGACAATTTGGGCACACTCAAGATAACACTTTCCTATTTTATAGAACCATCACCAGGTGAATTGCAAACGCAGAACAGATACACTTATGCGTCTCACGCCTTGCGCTTCGACCTTAATACGCCTTCAGAATTTACAGACATTAAGGAGTTTAAGAAAAGAATAAATAAACAAAGTTGGGATAACGAAGATGATGGACCAACAACCAAAGGCTTTGGTGATAAATGGAAAATCGGGACTAAGGCTCGAAACAAAGGAACTGTTCAATCAGACTCGATAACCTTAACTGGAATTGAATTGGCTGATTGTAATCACATTGCTATTTATCCGATAGGGGGCTGGTGGAAGACCAGAAAGAGTGAAAAATGCATGGAGAAGAAATGCCGATATTCTTTGATTGTATCCCTGCACACCGATTCCGAAGAAATCGACATCTACACTCCCGTCGAAACAATGGTGACAATCAAAGTTTAAAGACAAGCTATAACGATTCCTCCCACCATCACCACTGCCGTTACCATATTCACATAAGCGGCGAACCAAAAATCACGGGCAGAGATGGTTTTCAGGTGGTGCCCGATATAGGGTTTTTCAACCAGTTTTCCGTGGTACACGTTGGGGCCGCCAAAGCGGCATTTCAGGATTCCGGCCAAGGCGGCTTCGGGATAGCCCGAGTTGGGACTGGCGTGTTGGCGCCCGTATCGGAATACATGTTGCACACCGCTCCAACTGAAAGAAACCAAAACCATCAGCAGAGATGTCAGCCGGGCAGGAACCAGGTTGAGCAAATCGTCGAGGCGGGCGGCAAACCAGCCATAGTCTTTGTAGCGCTCGCTTTTGTAGGCAATCATCGAGTCGAGGGTGCTGGCCATTTTATAGGCAAAAAGCGCAGGAACGCCGCCCAATGCGTAGAAAAACAGCGGGGCAATCACACCGTCGCTCAGGTTTTCTGCCATCGTTTCCAATACCGCCGTACGGATTTGCTGCTCATTCAGCTGGGTGGTATCCCGGCCAACAATGAAGCTCAATTGTTTGCGGGCGGCTTCGAGCCCTTCTTTTTCGAGTGCGCGGATCACCAGCCACGATTCGTAAATCAGGCTGCGGTTGGCCAAACCAAAGAAAACGGCGACGGATGCCGTAAGGATGAAAACAGCTGGATAGCCTTCCAGATAAACAAACACAGCATGAAGCACAGTCCAGGTTCCGCCAACCAGCAAAGCCGAGGTTAATGCTCCTTTCAGTTTGCGGTTTTCACCCCGGTTGAAGCGCTTTTCAAACCAACTAATCAGCCAGCCAAACAAGCGGATAGGGTGCGGCAGCCAGCGCGGATCGCCCAGCAGGCAATCGAGGGCAAAACCGATGAGAAGCGGGAGTATGAGTAAATAGTGAATATCCATTTCTATGCTATAAAAACGTCATTGCGAGCGTAGCGAAGCAATCTGTTGACAGATGGCTTCCCGTCAGTGGCCGGGCAGGCAGTCGTTCCTCCTCGCCATGACGGAGAAAACTTATTCTTCTTTCATCACCGCATACACATAGTCCATGTCCACATGGGCGCGGACGTGGGCGGCGAGTTTGTTGTATTGTTCTTCTTTGAATTTGGCGTAATCAAACTCGGCAACTTCGGCCTTCAGCTGGTTGGCTTTCAGCATTTCTTCCACCACCGCTTTGTTGTCGAGGATGCCGTGCAGGTAGCTGCCCCACAGTTTGGGCGAAACCATGCAGCCGTCAGCCGATCCGTCGTTCAGCGTACACAAGGATTGGCCGCCTTTCAGTTCGGTAACGCCCATGTGAATTTCGTAGCCCGAGCATGCTTCGGCGCGACCAGCAAAACGGAATTCGGTTTGCACAGTGCGTTTGTCCTGGGTGAGGGTGGTGACAACCGGCAACAACCCGAGGCCCGGAATGGCGTCAATTTCGCCTTCAACCTGATCGGGATCACGGATTTCTTCACCCAATAGCTGGTAACCGCCGCAAATGCCGTAAACCCCTTTACCGGCTTCGGCAGCCTGCAAAATGGCTTTGGCCAAACCACGTTCACGCAGATACATCAGGTCGGAAATGGTATTCTTGGAACCGGGCACCAGCACAATGTCTGCCTTGGTAATCTCCTCGGGATTGGCCGAATAATACAGGTTGACATCGGGCATGCGCTCCAGCATGTTGAAGTCGGTAAAGTTGCTCATGTGCCGCAGCAGCACCACCGCCACATTCACCTTGCTATCGTCTTTCACACTACCGCGTTTATAGTCGATCACCACGCTGTCTTCCTGCTCAACATGGATATCGGTGAAATAGGGAACCACACCGATCACCGGGATACCGGTCAACTCCTCCAACATCTTTCGGCCATCTTCAAACAGGGCAATATCACCTCTGAACTTATTAATCAGAATGCCCTTGATCAGTTTTCGCTCGGCTTCTGGCAACAGTTTGATGGTGCCGTACACGCTGCCAAATACGCCGCCGCGGTCGATGTCGGCCACCAAGATCGTGGGCGAACCGGTTTCCAGCGCCACGCGCATGTTGGTGATGTCCTTGTCCCACAGGTTTACTTCGGAGATGCTCCCCGCGCCTTCCATCACAATCGGGTTGTAGCGCGCATCGAGCGAGCGCCAGGCTTTCATGGCTTCGGAAAACAAGTAGTCGCGGTCGGTTTTCAGGAAATACTCCTGCGCCGTTTGATCGCCCATCGGTTTGCCGTTCAGCACCACCTGGGCTTTGGTGTGGCTGGTCGGTTTCAGCAAAATCGGGTTCATGGCGCTGAGGCAGGGAATGCCACAGGCCTCGGCCTGCACCGCCTGCGCCCGGCCCAGTTCCAGGCCTTCGGCGCTGGCATACGAGTTCAGCGACATGTTCTGCGCTTTGAACGGAGCAGGCTGATAGCCGTCCTGCTTAAAGATGCGGCAAAAGGCGGCGTTGATCACCGACTTTCCTACATCGGAGCCGGTTCCGACAAAAAGGATGGGCTTGAGTTTATTCTTCATTTTCATTTTTTATTGGGCTGACGCAAAAATAAGGTTTCGCGGCCAGCCATGAGACTGTAAACTGAACTCTGTCTGCAAGTATTAATTTTGTAGGACAGAATTATGGAATCAGAAGAATTTAAAGCGATGCAAGCCAAAGCGCTTGAACAGTTAAGAAGTGGTCAGTCTTTGACTGG
>JBFXGM010000039.1:0-38497 GCA_050178015.1 Mangrovibacterium sp. | reverse complement strand
CCATCGCCCTTCCTGAAAAAAAGTTCGGGTACTGCGTCCACCTTTGGCACGATCGTCCACAATCACACTGTCGGCCTGAATTAAACCAGCCAACCGGGCAAGACTGTCTTTGCACATAAACGGCTGAAATACCTGTCCCCACCCGGCAATCGGAAAGCGCCGGGATTGATAATCGTCCTCCAGGGTGTAATCGGCTACGGTTGAGTCGCCAATCAGAAACACTTTCATTGGGCGTTGTTCGTTGGCGTCATTGCTACCTGTCTTGCATGAAAACGCAACAAAGACCAGGATAGCTAAAAGTAGTTTTTTCATCTTTATCAATTGAATTTTATTCTGATATCGGGATCCAATCGTCAACAAAGGCGGGGGAAATCACGTTTGCAGCAAAAATTTGATCGAGCGTGTACGTCGCTGCCTGTTCATCTGTAAGTTGGTGCGACCATGCCACACGCCTCTCCGCGTTGCCCCCCGGACCGGAACTGTTGTGCTCGGCATAAAAGGCGGTTTGTTCATTTGTTCCTTTTCCCCAGTTGTTCCAGCCTTCGGGCTTGATGTGCTTGTCGAGCCAGCAATTCAGGAAAACAGTTTTGGCATGAGGGCGCCAGGGACGGCCCAAATGAAACGTGCCCTCTCCCCCATCTCCGGTGATTTTGCAATTCATAAAAACATAACCGTACCGGTTGCTCTCGTTTGTAGAAGCAGCTGTAACATAGCCATTCTTTTTGCAGTGAATTTCACATCCGTCGAAAACAGCAACCGACCAGCCAAAGATGAAGTCAACCGTTCCTTCGATGTAACAATTTTTATAATACTGACGGCTACGGTCGCCGTGCGTATAAAGTGTGTCCTGAAATCCCAGGAAGCGGCAATTGACAAATACGGCTTTGTCGCCATCCACGCGCACAGCCACAGCCTGCCCGACCGGACCGGCACTGTTTTCGAAGGTGATATTTTCGGCCCGAAACCCGTCGCCAAACACGAAAAAGCCCGACGAGCCGGTTGTTCCCATTTCTTCGCCGAAAGCATTCAGCTTTTGGGCATAATCATCGTTGGTGATGATTGTTTTTTCGCGGTCTTCACCAATAAAAGTAACGTTGGTTTTGCTGGCAGGTAGCACCAGCTTCTCTTTGTATATGCCATTCTTTATTAAAATGACGGTTTCTTTCCGGCGGAAATCGGGCACGGCATCGATGGCATCCTGAACAGTCATAAAATCGCCGTTCCCGCTTTTATCAACCACAAAATCGGCAGATGCCTCAACTGATTGCCCCACATGGGCCAGGAGGCTTAACGGAAATGCCAGTGTCAGCAGCAATAATTTTAGTTTTTTCATAAAAGAAGTTTTGAGTTGCAAATTCCAAGTTCCAAATTCTATCCGCCAGCTGCGAGACAGGTTTCAGGGGTTCCATCGCAAATCGTTAATCTCTAATCACTAATCTGCAATCAAATAGCTGACCAACTCATTCAGATACACTTCCAGGTTGGTGTAAGCTTCCTTCAACGTATATTGATTGCCTTCGGCAGCATTTTTCGGATCCAATGCGTGTTTTTCTTCCCAGGCATCCGGCATGCCATCATGGTCCGTATCTTTGGGCGCGGGCAAAGATTTCAGCTCGGGCCAGCCGCCAACATCCTCCTGCGTATCAATAATGCCGGGTTTTTGACTGATCTTGCCCATGCAGGTGCCCGTTCCGTTTTTCACGTCAGCGATAATCCGGGCATCCACGGCATCACGCTTCACGCTTGCGCCAACCGATTTCAAAACGGCCTTATAGGCCTCATGTGCGGTTTGTTTCGGAATGGGGACGAAAAAGAACGGTTCAGCCGATTTCACTTTTTTTAGCACGGCGCCTTCATCCAAGTCCACTCCGCCGTTCCAGTTATCTCGGCTAACAGTTTCATTTCCTTCCATGTAGTTTTCGGCAATATAAAATTGTCCGAAAGGATATCGTTCAGCCGAACGGAAAACATTAAAAACCCGATTTCTTACTTTTTTTGACGTTGCAGGTCCTGGCTTATAGTAGTTGGCCACCAGATTGTGTTGTCCCTTTTCACCGGCATACACGCTGTTGATCCCCCAGTTGTAGATCACATTGTTTCGATAATCCACCAGGTCGTTCCAGGGCACATCGTAACGGGCGCCGTTGAAACGCGGGTTACGACTGGTGTTGTGCGCAAACAGGTTATGGTGAAAGCTTACCGTGTCGCCGCCCCAAATGCCGCCATAGCCGTGGTCGCCTTTCTCGTGTACCGAACTATTGAGGCTTTCGGCAACCAGGCACCATTGTATCGTTGACTGGTGCAGTTCGTAGAGCGATGCACATTCGTCGGTCGCCCAGCTAAAGCTGCAATGATCGATCAGGATATTGCGCTGGTTGCGGCAGCTCATGGCATCACCCTGCACCTGGTTGATGTCGCCCAAACGGAAACGAACAAACCGGATGATCACATTGTCAGCCCGAATGATGGTTGGATAACCTTTCACACAAATACCGTCGCCGGGAGCGGTTTGGCCGGCAATCGTTAGGTTCCCCTCATTAATATCAAGTTCCGATTTCAGGTTGATGGTCCCGGACACCCGGAAAATGACCGTTCGCGGGCCTTTGTGTTGCAATGCTTCCCTTAGGCTGCCTTCGCCTGAGTCATACAGGTTGGTCACTTCAATTACTTTTCCGCCACGGCCACCGGTGGTAAATTTGCCGGCTCCTTCGGCTCCCGGAAAAGCAATCTTTTTATCATTGCATGACGGATCATTTGCCGCATTTACGCTGAAGCAGAATGCAAGGCCTGCGAGAATTAAATAGGCCTTCGCGATTTGATTTAGTTTCATTTGATTGAGAATTGGTTTTCGGAAAGTAAAAGTACGATCTGACCGAAATTAAACTGCCTTCATATTGCTGAATGATGGGGGGCATTTTGCCGAAAAGCAGCCGGAAGGAAAGAACCTGCCCACCGGCAGCAGCCAAGAAAATTCGGGAACAGCCTGACCCGCAAACAAAAGGGCAAACACAAAAACTGCGCTTGCCCTTTCCCATAATTCTATTTTAAACTGATCTACTTGTTCTGCGCTTTATGCATTTCGATACTGGCCATAATAAACGGCCCAACACCTTTGGGATCGTTGTCGCGGATTTGTGTGGTAATGTAATATTCATAAGAACCATCGCGGTATGGATTGCCCCCTAATCCGGCTACCGCACAACACTGTGTCAGCGAGATCGTGCCATCCTCTTCTTCGCGGATGAAATTGTTCACGATGCCCTCGTACCCTTTCTGGGCGGGGGCAAGGTAAGAAGCATCCAGGTAGCCCATTCGGACACCTTTTAGCAAGGCATATACAAACATGGCCGAAGCGGTTGATTCGCGGTAGTTTCCTTCACGCCCGCCCATGTCGAGCACCTGGTACCAAACACCGGTTTCTTCTTCCTGTACCTTCACAACGGCCTCGGCCACGGTGTTCAAAACCGCAATCAAATCATTTCTTTTAGGATGATCTTGTGGCAGGAAATCCAATATATCGACAATTGCCATGAAATACCAACCCTGTGCACGGCCCCAAATATGGGCAGAGCGCCCGGTTTCGGGATTGGCCCACCGCTGTTCCCGGCTTTCGTCCCAACCGTGAAAGTTTAGACCGGTAATGCTGTCGTGTGTGTGCATTTGGATCACCAGTACCTGGTTGGCAGCATCGTCCAAGGCTTCGGGGTGGCCAAAAGTAACACCAAATTGGGCGTGAAACGGATCGGCCATATAAACACCATCCAACCAAAGTTGGTGCGGATAAACCAGTTTATGCCAGAACCCGCCTTCGCTGGTGCGCGGATGCGTTTCCAATTGCCTGTTCAACAATTCCATGGCCTTTTTGTATTTTTCGTTGCCGGTCTTCTCGTAAATTTCGAAAAGGATCTTGCCCGAATTTACCAGGTCAACATTGTATTTCTCGAGGCTGTAGGTATCGATATTTCCTTCGTCATCGATCATTTTATCGGCATAGGCCAAGCCATATTCGTAATATTTTTGATCGCCGGTTTCAGCTGCCAAACGCTGATTGGCCAAAGTGACCAAGCCCTGAGTGTAGCTCCAGCGGGGCACAGGACTGAAATCGAGCATGGATGCATCGGGGTTGCGTTGCATATCAGAATCGGCCATTTTGACGGCCCACTCAATCGGACTGATTGTTTTGGGCTCACTTTGCTTGCAGGATAACATTGCCGGAACCGAGGCCACCAGCATCAAAAACATGAAAATTTTGAATGGTTTCATTGGGTACTATGGATTAAATTTAACATTCAAGTTCAACCGCAAAAATACATCATCCCCCAAGCTCATTCCCCCGATATATTGATTTTTCAGGGGGGACAAATTATCAATACGCTCGAATTATCAATCTGTTGAACTCTTTTAAAAGAATCAAACAGCACCAGCCATCTTTTTTTTACGATTTGTCCGGCCCGGTTTTTCAAAGCTCAGTTTCTTCGGATTATCTTTGCAAAAAAAACATGTCATTGATTATTGAAGAAAAGGATTTGCAGAAGTTTGTCATGGTGGGTGACCGGGTGCTGATTAAGCCCAAAAACCCGGCGGGTCAAACCCAATCCGGACTGTATTTACCACCAACGGTGCAGGAAAACGAAAAAGTACACAGCGGCTACATCGTGAAAGTGGGCCCTGGCTATCCGATCCCGGCCATGACCGACGAGGCTGAACCGTGGAAAGAAAAAAAAGAAGAGGTAAAATATGTGCCTTTGCAGGCGCAGGCAGGCGACCTGGCTATTTATTTGCATAAAAGCGGTTTCGAAATTGAATTCAACAAAGAAAAGTACATCATTTTGCCCCATTCGGCCATCCTGATGATTATCCGCGACGAGGATTTGTTCAAATAATTACGAATTGACATTTTACGGCCAATATTTGACCCTGATATTTACGATTTATAAATATTTACTGCATTTAAATTTCAATTTAAAAGACCATAGCGATCAGATCAAGTTTTTTTAATATCTTGCGCCTGATTTTACTAACTGAAAAATGAATAACGATTCTGTAAAAGTTAAATTTCTGACAATGAATCCACAAGCTGAAGAATTAAACAAGATTATCCGCGAAAAAAATCCGGTCATATTCGATTTGCTTTCTGAAAAAGGTAAAAACATTTTCTTTCCTAAAAAAGGCATTCTCGGACAAACAGCCGATGCAAAAGGCACCAAAATCAACGCCACCATTGGGGCAGCTGTTGAAGATAACGGTTCGCCAATGCGTTTGGAAAGCATTGAAAGCAATGTGAAGCTCGATCCGTCACTGGTATTTCCGTATGCGCCGAGCTTTGGCCGCCCGGACATCCGTGCTCGTTGGAAAAGCATGATTTACGAGAAAAACCCGAGCATCGGGAACAAAGTGTTGAGCCTGCCTGTGGTCACCAACGCGCTGACCCACGGGGTAAGTATGGCTGGCTACTTGTTTGTGGATGAAGGCGAAAAAGTAATCGTTCCCGATTTGTTTTGGGGCAACTACAACCTGATTTTAAACCACGCCTACGGAGCTGAACTACAAAAATATAAACTCTTCAAAGGCAATCAGCTTGACTTGGATGCCTTTAAAGCCAGCCTCGAAGCGAACGGTATCGGCAAAAAAATCCTGATCCTCAACTTCCCGAACAACCCAACCGGCTACTCGCCAACTATTGAGGAAGCCAAGGCTATCACCCAAATTATTAAAGAGTCGGCTGAAAAAGGCAACAAAATTGTTGTTTTCTCCGACGATGCTTATTTCGGATTGGTTTACGAAGAAGGCGTGGAAACCGAAAGTATTTTCGCCCAACTGTGCGACTTGCACGAGAATGTGCTGGCCGTGAAAATTGATGGCCCTACCAAGGAAGATTACGTATGGGGATTCCGCGTTGGTTTTATGACCTACGGAATTAAAGGCGGCGATGCCGAACTATATACCGCCCTGGAAGCTAAAACTGCCGGGGCTGTGCGTGGAAACATTTCCAATGCAGCCAACATTTCACAGTCACTGTTGCTGGCCGCTTTCGAAGACCCGGCCTATAAAGCACAAAAAGAAGCCAAGTTCACCATTATGAACGAACGCTACCATGCTGTGAAAGAAGTATTGAAAGATGAAAAGTACAATGAATATTTCACAGCACTGCCTTACAACTCGGGCTATTTCATGTGCGTGCAACTGGCCGATGGACTGGACGGGGAAATAATCCGCAAAATCCTGATCGAAAAATACAGCATCGGGATCATCAACCTGAGCAACGTAATTCGCGTGGCCTTCTCGGCTGTTGCTGCTGCCGATGTAAAGGAATTGTTCGATGGCATTTACAATGCCTGCAAAGATTCGAAAAAATAAGCCATACAAATATTTCAATCCTGAAAAGCTGTTTGTCGCTTGGCAAGCAGCTTTTTTATTGCCGTTGCAACTGGTAAACCATAAAAAACAAGAACAAAGCTACCGGCACCAGGATCAGGTTTGGCACTTTGGCCCAACTGGTTCTGATCAGGCCCAGAATATAACCGGCCAAACCCAGGCCGCCCGTCAGCAACAAACCCGAGAAATAGGTAAGCGCTTGGGCTTCTTTCGGTGCAGGCTGTTGGGCCAACACTTCGGGAACAACAATCTGATGGGTGAAAATGACCCAGAACGAAAAAATACCCAGCAAAAAGAAAAGCAGCTGCCCCGCTTGCTGAAGGCGCTTCCGGCGTTCCACCCACGAATAAATAACCAGCGAAACGGCCAGGAACAAAATCCACTGCGAGCTGGTGGTCAGCGCTAAAAATGTTTGACGATCCATATTTTGATTTTGGGCAAATGTGTTAATTTTTTGGTAAAGTAAAAAATGACCGTGTTCCTACCGAAATAGTTACTTTTGTGACTTCAATAAACAAACGCACACGATGATTTTAGACATTGACCCGAAGGCAAAAGGCCTTATTTTCGATCTGGACGGCACCATTTCCGATACCATGCCCATTCATTACATCGCCTGGCGCAATGCTGCCGCCAAACACGGCATTGATTTTACGGTTGAACTGTTCGGGCAGCTGGCCGGCATCCCGCTATACCCTACCGTTGAAAAGCTGAATGAACTCTTTGGTACCTCCATCGACCCGCAACAAATGGGCGATGAAAAAGAACTGGAATACGAAAACAACATGCACCAAGCCGTTCCGATTGGGCCGGTAGTTGAAATCATTAAAAAATATCACGGCAAAGTACCCATGGCCGTCGGCACCGGCGGTTTGAAACGGTTGGCAAAAAAATCGCTCGAGCTGATCGGTATTGACAAATACATCGACATCATTGTTGCCTACGAAGACGTGAAAAATTACAAACCCCACCCCGAAACCTTTTTGCGCTGCGCCGAGCTAATGGGCGTGGAGCCGCAATTTTGCCAGGTTTTCGAAGACGGTATCCTGGGCATCGAAGCAGCCAAAAAGGCCGGCATGATGGTGGTGGACGTCAAAGACTATTACGATGTAACCATCGGGCATTAAACTGATCCCCTGCCAGTATGAAAATGAAATTTGTCCTCCTGCTGCTTTTAGGGATATCGGCTGTTTCCTGTCAGTCGTCAGCCAAACGAAAACAGGCCACCATTGTTTTTTATAATGTTGAAAATTTGTTCGACACGGTGGATGATCCGCACAAAAATGATAACGATTTTCTGCCGGAAAGCGATAAACAATGGACCACCGAACGGTATCAAAAAAAGCTTGACGACATTGCAACGGTATTGACCAATATCAATCCGGATGAATTGCCGGAAGTGATTGGTTTGTGCGAAATTGAAAACCTGACGGTACTGAACGATTTGGCAAAAACAAAAGCTATGTCCAAAGGGAATTACCGGATTGTACATCAGGACAGCCCCGATGAGCGGGGAATTGATGTGGCCTTGTTCTATCGCCCAACGGAATTTAAATTGATTTCGCACGAAACGCTGACTGTCAATCCCGGGTTTAAAACCCGCGACATCCTGCATGTGTACGGCCAGCTTGGGGGTGATAAAATCCATTTCTTTGTGAACCACTGGCCTTCGCGTATTGGCGGTCTGGATAAAACGGAACCCAACCGGATGGCAGCGGCACAGGTGTTGAAAAATAAAGTGGATGAATTGCTGGCCCGGGACCCCGGTACAAAAATCATCATCATGGGCGACATGAACGATGAGCCCGGCAATGCCAGTCTGCTTTCGACCTTGGGGGCCAAAGCCCCGGAAAGTAATGCCGGTCTGACAAACCTGATGTTTCCGCTGAAAGAGAAAAAACTGGGCAGCTACAATTACCGAAGCAACTGGAACATGTTGGACAATCTGATTGTTTCAAACTCAGTGCTGAACGGTAAAGGTTTTGTTACCACGGCGCCGGGTTTCATCTTCCGAGAAGAATGGATTGAATACAAGAATAAAAATGGCACTGTTTCGCCAAATCGCACCTATGGCGGGCCCAACTATTATGGCGGGGTTTCCGATCATTTTCCGGTTTACCTGAAATTAAGCAGATAAAAATTTCGAATGGATTTTAAAGTTGTTGCACCCTACCAGCCCATGGGCGATCAGCCCGAAGCCATTCGCCAGCTGGCGGAAGGCATTGAGCAAGGCGCCCGGTTCCAAACCCTGCTCGGAGTGACCGGCTCGGGGAAAACCTTCACCATGGCCAATGTTATTGAAAAGGTGCAGCGGCCAACCTTGATCCTCAGCCACAACAAAACGCTGGCCGCCCAGTTGTACAGCGAAATGAAGCAGTTTTTTCCCCAGAATGCGGTAGAATACTTTGTTTCTTATTACGACTATTATCAGCCCGAAGCCTATATTCCCACCACAGACACGTATATTGAAAAAGACCTCTCCATCAACCAGGATATTGAAAAGCTGCGGTTAAGCACAACCTCGTCTCTTTTATCCGGTCGCCGCGATGTGGTGGTGGTTTCGTCGGTTTCGTGTTTGTATGGTATTGGAAACCCGCAGGATTTCCACGAAAACGTGACAGAAGTAAAAACCGGCCAGGTGATTAACCGCAACCAACTGCTCCACCGCTTGGTAGATGCATTGTATTCGCGAAACGAAGTGGATTTTCAGCGTGGAAATTTTCGGGTGAAGGGCGACACGGTGGATATTTTCCTGGCGTATGCCGACACGGCCGTGCGCCTCGTATTTTGGGGCGACGAAATCGAGGAAATTTACAGCTTCGATCCGGTTGACGGGGGAACCATTGAGAAACTGGACACGGCAACTATCTATCCGGCTAATATTTTTGTGACCACCAAAGATCGTATGTTGTCGTCCATCCGGCAAATTCAGGACGATCTGGTCAAGCAGATTGAGTTCTTCCGTGAGATTGGTAAACCACAGGAAGCAAAAAGGATTGAAGAACGCGTGGAATATGACCTCGAGATGATGCGCGAACTGGGCTACTGCCCCGGAATTGAAAACTACTCCCGCTATTTCGACGGACGCGAGGCCGGCACACGCCCCTTCTGTTTGCTGGATTATTTTCCCGATGATTTTCTGACGATCCTCGATGAAAGTCACGTCACCATTCCGCAAATCCGTGCCATGTATGGCGGCGACCATTCGAGAAAAATCAACTTAGTGGAATATGGCTTCCGCCTGCCGGCAGCCATCGATAACCGTCCGCTCAGGTTCGAGGAGTTTGAAGACCTCGTCAACCAAACACTTTTTGTGAGCGCCACACCGGCCGACTATGAACTGGAACGATCGGAAGGGGTTATTGTTGAACAAATTATCCGCCCAACCGGACTCCTCGATCCGATTATTGACGTGCGCCCGTCCACGAACCAGATCGACGATCTGATGAATGAAGTTCACCTACGCATCCAAAAAAACGAGCGTGTTTTGGTGACCACATTGACCAAACGGATGGCCGAAGAACTGAGCAAATACCTAGCCAACATGGGCATCAAAACCCGTTACATCCACTCGGATATCGACACCATGGAACGCATCGAAATCATGGAAGATTTACGAAAAGGCATTTTTGATGTGTTGGTGGGGATCAACCTCTTACGTGAGGGGTTGGACTTGCCCGAGGTTTCGCTGGTGGCTATTATTGATGCCGACAAGGAAGGTTTTTTACGCTCGGAACGATCCCTGACCCAAACCGCCGGACGTGCTGCCCGAAACCTGAACGGGATGGTCATCATGTATGCCGACAAAATTACCAATTCGATGCAAAAAACCATCGACTCCACCAACTACCGCCGCGAAAGGCAATTGAAGTTCAACCAGGAAAACGGCATCACCCCGAAGGCCATTGTCAAGCCTACACGCGAAATCATCGGTTACGAATACCGGAGCAAGAAACCAGCCGAATATCCCAATGGGGACGAGCACCCCGACCTTGCAGCCGACCCGGTTGTTCAGTACATGAGTGTTCCGGCGCTGGAAAAAGCTATCGCCAAAACGAAAAAGGAAATGGAAGCTGCCGCTAAAGAGCTTGATTTTATTGAGGCCGCCCGCCTCCGCGACGAAATGTTCCGTTTCCAGGAAATCCTCAAACAAAAAAATAACATATCGAAATCCCGTTGAAATACAGGGAAAAGAATAGCTGTTTCCCCACAATTTTTGTTGATTTTGACCAAAATCACGGGCTCACCGTAAAAATTTGGGACCGACTGCTTTTTTTTCAGTTTTTATTATTAGTTTAACCTCCCGTTAACAATTTCGCAACTAAAAAACCAAAATCTGCTCTGCCCTCGTTCTTTATGAATCTTATGAACCCAAAAATGAAAAAGTATGAAGCTATTTTCTTTTTTTGAAAGGGAAGACAAGCATTTGCAAGAAGATCAGGATTACATTCAGCTGGTGAGCTGTCCCCGCAATGGCGTTAATTGTTCGGAACACCGCAAAGGAATCAACCAAAGTTTGTTGTTAGCACAAAAATGCCGGATTGACAAAGAGTATCACAAGTCGGTTGGCGAAATGAAAGAAGCCTATTTAATGGCAGGCAGCCTGTCGGGCGAACAATGCAGACAATGTTCTCAACTGTTTCAGGAGGCCATCCTCAATTCGCTGAAGCAGATGACCAGTGAATTGGAGAAAATGACATCAGGTGTATTTCCCGGCGACCGGTTTCATGCCAGCTACAGGGTTGCAACATCCACGCTAAACGAATTGGAGCAGCAACATAAAACAGAAGTATAAGCTAGACAAATATTCGACATTGGTTTAATAGTTACGACAAGACTATCTCTTGGCGACAACACTAAAACTCTACGGTTAAAACCATTAGTGTCCAAACGGTTTTTCACGGTCTGCCAATAAATAACGTTCCCTTAACACGAAAGAAAAACCCGGCCTTGCCGGAATAATGGCATCGTTTTCTGCCTACATTTGCGCCTTCAATTTCAATTTTTTCATTTATGAATCATGTATTCTATCCGAAATTGCTGAGCGTTCTGAAGCAAGGTTATTCAAAAAAACAGCTCTCCAAAGATCTTTTTGCAGGTATTATTGTGGGCATTGTGGCCTTGCCCCTGGCCATTGCTTTTGCCGTGGCATCGGGGGTTTCGCCCGAAAAAGGGCTGATCACGGCCATTGTGGCAGGTTTGCTGATTTCGCTTCTGGGGGGTAGTCGCGTGCAAATTGGCGGTCCCACCGGCGCTTTTATTGTTATTGTTTACGGCATTGTACAAAGCTACGGGCTTGACGGCCTGATTATTTCCACCATTCTGGCCGGTATCATCCTGGTTGCCTTTGGCCTGCTTAAACTGGGTTCACTTCTCAAATTCATCCCGCACCCGCTCATTGTGGGCTTTACAAGCGGCATCGCGCTGGTTATTTTTACCACACAAATAAAAGATGCGCTCGGGCTTCAAATGACCGATATGCCATCTGAGTTCATCGAAAAATGGGGAACCTATTTCTCTCACTTAGGTGAAACCAGCCTGGTGGCGGTGGGCATTACACTGGCAACCATCCTGATTTCTGTCTATTTCAAAAAAATCACCACCAAAATCCCCGGCTCTTTTGTGGCCATCATCCTGGTAACTTTAGTGGTACAGCTATTCAGCCTGCCCGTTTCGACCATCGAATCCGTTTTTGGTGACATTCCCAAATCCTTTAGCCTTACTTTTCCCAACATCGATTTCCAGCAGTTACACATCTACCTGGCCCCGGCGCTCACCATTGCCCTGCTGGGGGGCATCGAAAGCTTGCTTTCGGCAGTTGTGTCCGATGGTATGATTGGCGCCAACCACCGCTCCAACACCGAGTTGGTTGCACAAGGAATTGCCAACATCGTCACCCCGTTTTTTGGCGGAATTCCGGCCACAGGAGCAATTGCCCGCACCGCAACCAATGTAAAAAACGGCGGACGCACACCTGTTGCAGGAGTTGTTCATGCCATCACCCTGCTGTTTATCATGCTGTTTTTCGGACAGTGGGCCAAGCTGATCCCCATGTCGTGCCTGGCCGGTATTCTGATTGTTGTTTCCTACAACATGAGCGAATGGCGCTCGTTTGTCAACATTCTGAAAGGTTCAGCATTCGATATCCTGATTTTACTGGTCACCTTCCTCCTCACCGTATTGGTTGACCTGACTTTTGCCATCCAGATTGGCATTGTGCTCTCGGCGTTGTTGTTCATGAAGCGCATGGCCGATGCCGGCGCCCAACCCGGTTTCGAAGTCGATTCGGATGTGCTCGAAAACTATTCCGGTCTTCCCGAAGAAATTGGCATTTACGAAATTAGTGGCCCCTTCTTTTTCGCCTCGGCCAAGCAATACAGTTCCACCTTAAAATCAATTGGCATTAAATCGAAGGTGCTCATCATCCGGATGCGGCATGTACCGTTTATCGACTCAACCGGAATGCACAACCTGAAGGACGTGGTGAAGGAAGTTCAACATGTGGGGACGAAAGTGATCCTGTCGGGGGTACAGCCCGGCGTAATGAAAGAACTGGAAAAAAGCCGCTTTTTTGATTTGTTTGACCGCAACAATGTCTTCCCGGCTTTCGACCAGGCGCTGAACCAGGCAACCCAGCTATTAAAAGAAAAGAGGGAGGCTGTCGCTTCTCATCGTGGATAAGTGGAAAACACGGACATGCGTTAATCGTTTTATCCGTTAGTCATCCTGAACTCCCTGCCCGGCCCTGCCAGACGGGGGCTCAGGATCTTTTTCCCTTTTCATAGTTCAGTCCCGCCACCCCACTGAGTTCCATTTTCCGGACAGCCAACCATGCCCCGATTAATTTTTTTCCTAATTTAGCAGGGAAAATTGAGCCGCAAACCAACCAACATCCGACCAGACCATGAAACTTTTTATAGCTATCTTTTCCGTTTTCATCTTTTGTTTCGAAAGTTTATTGGCCCAGGAGCGTTACCTGGAAGAAATCACCGACTCAGTGTCCATTGAAACGTTCACCTATGCCAACAAAGGCAACACTCCGCTGGATTTGGACCTATACCTGCCGACTTTCGACAACGAAATTGACCGCCCGGTATTTTTATATGTGCATGGCGGCGGTTTCTCGGGTGGCAGAAGAGATGAGCCCGGCATTCAGGAATTTTGCAAAAAGATAGCTCGCCACGGCTATGTGGCTGTGTCTATTTCGTATCGCCTGACCCGAAAGGATACTGACACCGGATTTGGCTGCGACTGCCCGGCTGCCGAAAAGATGGCCACTTTTGAGGCTGCCGTTTCAGACTTACAGGATGCTACTTTTTTCCTGATCGAACACCGGGAACAATTTGGGATCAACTCGCAACAGATCATCCTCTCGGGCAGCAGCGCCGGGGCCGAAACGGTGTTGAACGCCGCGTACGAAGCTCCCTATTGCTATGGTTTGGATTCTGGCCCCGTATCGTATGCCGGCGTGGTAGCGATGGCCGGAGCGATTCCGGATACCGCAAAAATTTATGCCGAATCCGCTATTCCTTCCCTGCTTTTTCACGGGACCTGCGACAACCTGGTGCCTTACGGAACAGCGCCCCACCGCTATTGTTCGGAAGATCAGCCGGGCTACCTGATGCTGAATGGTTCGCAGGCCATAGCCGAAAAACTGCGCAAACTGGGAAAACCCTATTGGCTGCACACCACCTGTGGCGGCGATCATGCGTTGGCAGGCACCCCCATGACCCAATATTTTGAGGAAATCATCCGGTTTTGCCACGACTTTGTCCTCGACGGCAAAAAAGATCAAATTCACACCATACTTCCCGGGGAACATTCCTGCGACTACCCCGCCTTCAACTATTGTCAGAATTAAAAACACATAGCTCATGAAGTTCAAATTTTTCCTGATCATGTTTGCACTTACCGTCAGCAGCAGTTATGCGCTCGACATTAAAGTCATCAGCTACAACATCCGGTTCAACAATCCGGATGACGGCGTCAATGCCTGGCCAAACCGAAAGGATGAAGTAGTTAAGCTGCTGCGGTTTCACGAGGCCGGCATTTTTGGACTGCAGGAAGCCTTGCTGGGCCAGATCAATGATATTGCCGCCTGGATGCCCGGCTTCGACTGGGTGGGCGTTGGCCGCGACGACGGTATCAACCGGGGAGAATTTTCGCCCATCTTCTACAACTCCAAACGCTACCAACTGAAGGAGCATGGCTGGTTCTGGTTGTCCGAGACGCCCACGGTACCCAGTAAAAGTTGGGACGCTGCCCTCCCCCGCATTTGCACCTACGTGCTGCTCGAGGATTACGAAACCCGAAAGAATTTCTGGGTATTCAATACCCATTTTGACCACGTTGGCGAAAAGGCCCGGAAAGAAGCTGCCAAACTGATCCTGAAAAAAATACAGGACCTGAACAACGATAAACTGCCGGTCATCCTGACGGGCGATTTCAACGCCACCCCCGATGATGACCCAATCAACGTGATTGAACGCCGCATGAACGACAGTAAAAAAGAATCGCAAACACCACCCTACGGCCCGGATGGGACCTTCAACGGGTTTGATTTCAACAGTCCGCTCGAAAACCGCATCGATTTCATTTTTGTAAACCGAAAAGTGATCGTGAAAAAGTACGCGGTTTTATCCGACTCGAACAACCAGCGCTATCCGTCAGACCATCTACCCGTGTTTACCGAACTTTCATTTTAAAAAACTTCCTGAAAAATCCAGGCAACCTTTTCCTGAAACAGGGAAAAGGTTCTTTTTTTCCTTCATTTTTATGAATGGAAGCATGAACAAAACCCGGCGTTCAATGTCACTCTGGTTATGAAATTAGATTACCTGATTATCGGCCAGGGCCTTGCCGGCACCTTGCTGGGCTTTGAATTGATGAAAGCGGGAAATAGCGTGCATTATATCGATGCGCCCGATTTCCGGAAAGCCTCCAGCGTGGCGGCAGGATTGATCAATCCGGTGGTATTTCGCCGCCTCACCAAAAGCTGGCTGGTGGATGAGCTTTACCCGCACATGCTGAAAACCTATGCTGACCTGGAAAACCAGTTGGGCCGGGCTTTTTTCGTCCCGATGAAAATATGCAAAGTGTTTGGACAAGGCGAGGCAGACTTCTGGCGACAAAAATCGATTGAAAATCAGCTCGAACCGTATCTAACCGTCGAACCTGATTTTTCGCCCCGCCCGTTCCTGAACCTGCCGCATGGCTGTGGTTGGGTTGAAAAAAGCGGACGGGTTGATTTGCCCGGCTTGCTGGATTCTTTCAGAAAGCATCTTCTGCAGGGTAACTTATTGCAACCGGAAATTTTCGATTTTTCTAAACTGGAAATACATCAGGACGGCATTCAATATAAGAATTTCGAAGCCCGTAAAATCATCTTTTGTGAAGGGCACAGGGCTTCACAAAACCCGTTCTTCGGAAACATCAAATTCAAGCACACCAAAGGTGAAGTACTTGATCTGACAATCAGCAATTACCAATCGGATAACATTTTAAACAAAGCCTGCTTTTTAATGCCTGCGGGCGAAAACCGCTTTCGGTTGGGCGCCACCTACGACTGGGACCAGCTGGATGAAATCCCCACGGAGAGAGGCAAAAACGAACTGACGGCCAAGCTGGAACATATATTTACGGCAGATTACCGGATCAGCGGACACCGGGCCGGAATCCGACCAACCACACACGACCGCCGCCCGGTGATTGGCTTGCACTCCGCCCATCCGGCAGTAGGAATTTTCAACGGGTTGGGCTCAAAAGGCTGCCTGCTTGGCCCATACTTCGCCCGTCAGTTTTCGGACTATCTCACCAGTAAAACCGGCCAACTTCACCCCGAAGTTGACGTGGCACGCTACTTTGGCGCAGAACCGTAAAAGCAACGATGGAACAAAATCCGATTACCTTGCGTTTGACCGAATGCGTGACAGGCAATCAACACGTTAAACGTTGGAGAAATCGTTGGATGAAAAAAGCGCTCCTCATACTTTACAACCTTCTGAAATGGGCCATTCTTTCCTTACTGTCACTAACAGCAACGTATTTGCTGATAGCTGTTCTGCTGTCTGTCATTCCGGTCAACCAACACGAAAAGCCAGTTGAGGGGACTGAAATTTACCTCTTATCAAACGGCATTCACCTGGCCATTGTACTTCCTGTACAACACGAACTGAAGGACTGGGCCGCCGACATTTGGATCGATAGCCGTATTGCAGACCGGGCCCGATGGATCAGCTTCGGTTGGGGCGATAAAGGTTTCTATTTAAACACACCTGAGTGGTCCGACTTAACGATTTCCACGTCGGTCAAGGCTTTGTTCTGCCAAAGCCCCGCAGCCATTCATCTGAATTATTACAGCAATTTGCAGGAGAATGACCGATGCAAAAAAGTCGTGGTCACTTCGGCACAATACAAGGACATTGTTGCTTATATTGAAAACAGTTTCGCCCGGGATATTCAAGGGAACCCCATGCGGATGGAAGGCTTTCAATATGGCGAATTCGACTCGTTTTATGAAGCAAACGGATCGTACAACCTGTTTTTCACCTGCAACACCTGGACCAATAGCTGCCTGAAAGAAGCCGGGCTGCGCGCATCACTGTGGACCCCGTTTGACTGGGGAACACTCTACCATTACCGGAGATCAGGCGAATGATCAGTTAACTATCCCCACCATATATTGTTTCATTAAACTCAACATGAATGTTGTAAAGCTCATAAAATAATCAGTCCGATTTTTATACCTTGTGTTTCTATTTTAAACCAACCAAATCATGAAGAAAAAACCTGCTGATTACAACGTCCTGATCCTGGCCCTCGCACTTGTTGGCCTGTTTTCCTGTTCAACTTCCGACCCCACCGACCTGACCAAGGTGGCTATTATTCCCCAACCCGTTTCGGTGACTGCCGATGGATCGGCCTTCGAACTATCAGACAAAACGGTACTTTACGTTCCTGAGGACTCCGAACCCATTGCACAGGTTGGCCGTTATTTGGCTGAAAACATCACTCAGTGCACCGGCTTCAGCATCCAGGTTGAGCCAACTACTGATACACCGGCAAAAGGCATTTACCTCACACTGGCGGCTGACAGCGAACTGGGCGAAGAAGGCTACCAGCTCACCATCGACAAAAAAAAGATGACACTGACGGCCAACTCACCGCAAGGACTTTTCAGGGGCGCTCAGACTATCCGCCAGCTTTTGCCCGCGACACCGGCCGCTGCCTCCGGTCCAACAGGATCACTGATCATCGCCGGGGGCACCATTCGCGATTATCCCGAATATGCCTACCGCGGGACAATGCTCGATGTGTCGCGCCATTTTTTCAGCGTGGACGACGTGAAACATTACCTCGACCTGATGGCTGCCTACAAGCTGAACGTGTTGCACCTGCACCTGTCCGACGACCAGGGCTGGCGCATCGAAATTAAGTCGTGGCCCAACCTGACGACCATTGGCGGCAGCACCGAAGTTGGCGGTGGCGAAGGTGGTTTTTACACGCAGGACGAATATACCGACATTGTGAATTACGCAGCTGATCGGTTCATCACCATCATCCCCGAAATTGACATGCCCGGGCACACCAATGCTGCCTTGGCTTCGTATGCCGAATTGAACTGCGACGGCAAGGCCCGCGATCTGTACACCGGCACTGATGTCGGTTTCAGCACTTTGTGTACTGGCAAGGAAATTACCTACCAGTTTGTTGACGACGTGGTCCGCGAACTAGCCCGGCTAACCCCCGGCCCCTACATCCACATCGGCGGCGATGAGTCGCACGTCACCAAAAAAGAAGATTACATTCCGTTTATCGAACGCGTTCAGGAAATTGTCCTGTCGCACAACAAAACCATGATTGGGTGGGACGAAATTACCCTGGCCAAACTCGACAGCCGCTCGGTGGCTCAATATTGGGCCAACGCCGAAAATGCCAAAAATGCCGTAGCCCAACAGATGAAGCTGATCATGTCGCCGGCAAAAAAAGCTTATCTCGACATGCAGTACGACTCCGTCACCCCGCTTGGCTTGCACTGGGCCGGTTACATTGAAGTGGACACCGGCTACAACTGGGACCCGGCAACCCTGGAAGAAGGCATTGGTCGCGAACACATCCTGGGCATCGAAGCCCCGCTGTGGACCGAAACCGTCACCAACCGGTCTGAACTGGAATACATGGTTTTCCCACGCCTCCCGGGATACGCTGAAATTGGCTGGTCGCCTGCCGCTGTGCGTAACTGGGACGAATATAAAAACCGACTGGCCCAACATGGCAAACGGTTTGATGCACTCGGAATCAATTATTACCCATCGAAACGGGTTCCGTGGATTTCAGAATAAAATAAACCAAAAGCCATCACTTAATTATAAATTAACAGAAAATAGTTTGCTTCACTTTTATTTTATCGCTATACTTGCAGCTCGAAAAAGAAATGACATGTATAACAAATTCGGACATTACGGCCATCATTGCAACATCCTATATACCGGTAGGCCGTAATTCTTTTGTTTTGTTCTGAAAATATTAACCCAAAGAAGGCTTACCGAGAGGTAGGCCTTTTTTTATTTATCAAAAATATGACACAATTGAAGATTGCTATCCAAAACAAAGGTCGACTTTACGAAGACTCCATGGAATTGATCAAAGAAGCGGGTATTAAATTTTCGCTGGGCAGCAGCCGGGTATTGCTGGCATCGGCCAAAAACTTCCCTATGGATGCGCTTTTCCTGCGCGACGATGACATTCCGCAAACCGTAGCCGACGGTGTGGCCGACATCGGCATTGTGGGCGAAAACGAAATGCTGGAGAAAAAAGAAAACGTGATCATTGCCAAACGGTTGGGATTCAGCAAGTGCCGCCTGTCGCTGGCTATCCCCAAGTCGGAAGAATATGCTGGCGTAGAATGGTTCAACGGAAAAAAAATCGCCACTTCCTATCCTGTTATTTTACAGGATTTTCTGGACAAACACAACATCAAAGCTGATATCCACGTCATTACCGGATCGGTGGAAATTGCCCCCGGAATTGGACTGGCCGATGCCATTTTCGACATTGTCAGCTCCGGGTCCACACTGGTAAGCAACCGCCTGAAAGAAGTGGAAGTGGTTACGGCTTCAGAGGCTGTGCTGGTTGCCAACCCCAACCTGAGCGACGCCAAAAAAGCGGTCATGGAGGAACTCATTTTCCGCATGGAATCGGTACAGCGTGCCGAAGGAAAGAAATACATCCTACTGAACGCTCCCAACGATAAAATTGAAGAAATTTCGGCCATTCTGCCCGGCATGAAAAGCCCGACCGTAACGCCTCTGGCCGAATCCGGCTGGAGTTCACTGCATTCGGTCATTGCCGAGAATGATTTTTGGGAAATCATCGGAAAACTGAAAGCCGCCGGGGCGCAAGGCATTCTGGTAGTCCCAATCGAAAAAATGATTTTCTAATTACTGTGATTGGCAAGAATTGACGGTCATGAACGGTGTGCCGTTCTGCCTTCAACAAAATAAAGAAACGAGCATGAAAACATACATCAACCCGGAAGAAAGCAGCTGGCCGCAATTGCTGGAGCGCCCGCAATTCAACCTACAGGAACTAAACCGGAAAGTGGGTGCCATACTGGATGACATTCGTGAAAACGGAGAGGAAGCGATCCGTCATTATACCGAAAAGTTCGATGGCGTTGTGGTCCCGGAACTACTTGTCAGCCAGGCAGAAATTGACGACTCCGCTTTGCAAATCGACAGCCGGTTAAAAGAAGCCATTCAGCAGGCGGCTGACAACATCCGTACATTTCACAGCATCCAGCTCCCCGAAATCCGTAAAACGGAAACGACTCCAGGGGTGGTTTGCTGGCAAAAACCAGTGGCCATCGAAAAGGTTGGCTTGTATATTCCGGGAGGTTCAGCCCCACTGTTTTCAACCGTGCTGATGCTGGCTATCCCGGCCCAGCTAGCCGGATGCCGCGAAATTGTGCTCTGCACCCCGCCCGACAAAAACGGGAAAATCCACCCGGCCATTTTGTATGCAGCGCAGTTGGTTGGAGTCACCAAAATTTTCAAAGCCGGCGGCGTTCAGGCCATCGGCGCCATGGCCTACGGTGTTGGGCCGGTACCGAAGGTGGACAAAATATTCGGCCCCGGCAACCAGTATGTCATGGCAGCCAAACAATTGGTAAGCCTCAACCACGTGGCCATCGACATGCCTGCAGGCCCTTCGGAGGTAGCTGTGATGGCCGACGTAAGCGCCGTGCCTGCGTTCATTGCTTCCGATCTGCTGTCGCAAGCCGAGCACGGCCCGGACAGCCAGGTGGTTTTAGTTACAAATTCTTCGAAACTGGTGGAAGAAGTGAAACTGGCCCTGGAAGAACAACTCAGCCAACTTAGTCGCGCCGCTATTGCCCGCCGTGCCCTCGAAAACAGCATCGCCATCGTTTTGGACACCGAAACAGACATGGTTCGGCTGATCAATGAATATGCGCCGGAGCATCTGATCATTTCGATGAAGAATTATGCTGAAGTGGCAGAAAAGATTATCAATGCCGGTTCGGTATTCCTGGGAAACTACACCCCCGAAAGCGCCGGCGACTACGCTTCGGGAACCAACCATACGCTGCCAACGCACGGATGGGCGCGTTCGTTCAGCGGCGTTAACCTCGATAGCTTCATGAAGAAGATCACCTTCCAGGAAATCAGCCGCGAAGGCTTGCAAAACCTCGGCCCGGCCATCGAAATCATGGCAGCCGCCGAAGAACTGGATGCGCACAAAAACGCGGTGACATTAAGGTTGAAGGCGATTGAAGAAAGTGGAAAACGATAGAATACAGTGGAAAACGAAATTATGAACTTGGACAAACTTTTACGCAACAATATTAAAAACCTGAAACCCTATTCATCCGCCAGGGATGAGTTTTCGGGTGAAGCAATGGTTTTTCTCGATGCCAACGAGAACCCGTTCAACCAGCCATACAATCGCTACCCCGATCCGTTGCAGCGCGAGCTGAAAGAAAAGATTACGTGTCTGAAAGGATGTCGGGCCGAGCAGATTTTTCTGGGAAACGGCAGCGACGAACCTATCGACCTGCTTTTCCGTGCCTTCTGCGAACCCGGACAGGATAATATGGTGACCATTGACCCCACTTACGGCATGTACCAGGTGGCCGCTGACATCAACAACATCGAAATCCGCAAAGTAAAACTGAAAGAAGATTACAGCTTTGCTGCCGACGATTTGCTGGCCCGGGCAGATGAGCGCACCAAGCTTATTTTTGTGTGCTCGCCCAACAACCCCACGGCCAACCTGCTCGACAAAGCCGAAATGCTGAAACTGATCAACGGGTTCGGCGGGCTGGTAGTAGTTGACGAAGCCTACATCGACTTCGCGCCGGGAGCAAGCCTGCTGCCCGAACTCGGCCAACACGAAAACCTGGTCATCCTGCAAACCTTCTCAAAAGCCTGGGGAATGGCTGGCATCCGGTTGGGGATGGCCTTTGCGTCGCCGGAAATCATCCGCATCCTCAACAAAATTAAATACCCGTACAACATCAACATCCTCACGCAGCAAAAAGCGCTGGAATTGCTGGAACTGGAAGAAGATAAAAACAATTGGGTGAAGTTGCTGATTGAGGAGCGGCAAAAACTGGCAGACGATTTAAAAAGATTTCCTTTCGTGGTGAAAGTTTTCCCTTCGGATGCAAACTTTTTACTGGTAAAAATGCACGACGCACGCGGCATTTATGAATACCTGGTTGAAAACGGCATCATCGTGCGCGACCGCTCCAAAGTGGTTTTGTGCGAGGACAGCCTGCGCGTCACCATTGGATCGCCGGAGGAAAACGAAATTTTAATTGAGAAATTGAACGATTTGATTTAATGGGAAAATATCCAATAAAGAATAATCAATAACAAAATATCCAAGCAATGAATGGTGAACCCCGAATTTATGATTTAGAGGAAAGGTTGATCGATTTTGTACTTAAAATCGATGAAATCATAGAGCAATTGCCAAACACAAGGTTGGCAAACCATCTTGCTGGTCAAATAATCAGAAGCGGAACAGCTCCTGCACTAAATTACGGGGAAGCACAATCAGCGGAGTCTCAGAAGGATTTCATCCACAAAATGCAGATTATTCTTAAAGAGCTGAGGGAAACCAGGATTTGTCTGAAAATAATTCTTCGAAGACCGTTACTAAAAGAAAAAATTGTATTTCCTGTTTTAAAAGAAAACGAGGAACTTATTGCCATATTTGCTAAAAGCGTAAAAACAGCAAAATCTAAACTACCCCAATAAAATGGATATTCAATATTGTTTATTCATCGTTGGAAATTTAATAACAAGATGAAGAAAGCCCTATTCATAGACCGCGACGGAACACTCATCGTAGAACCCGCCGACGAACAAATCGACTCTTTGGAAAAACTGGAGTTTCTGCCCAAGGTTTTCCGCAACATGCACTTTATCGCCAAAAACCTGGATTACGAGTTGGTAATGGTGACCAACCAGGACGGGCTGGGAACCGACTCATTTCCAGAGGACACGTTTTGGCCGGCCCACAACAAGATGTTGAATGCGCTGGAAAACGAAGGTGTTGTTTTCAATGACATCCTGATTGACCGCAGCTTTCCGCACGAAAATGCCCCCACCCGCAAACCTCGGACCGGCTTGATGGGCAAATACATGGACGGCAGCTACGACTTGGCCAACAGCTTCGTGATCGGCGATCGTCTGACGGATATTGAGCTAGCCAAGAACCTGGGCGCCAAAGGCATACTTCTCAATGACGGCTCGCTGGCGGATCAGCTGAAAGAAAAGGAACTGGAGCCATTTTGCGTATTGATCACCTCCAACTGGGACGAAATCTACGCCAAAGTAGCTGCTCCGGAACGCACGGCCACCGTAGAGCGGAACACCCGCGAAACGCAAATCCGTATTGAACTGAACCTGGACGGGACCGGAAAAGGTGATATCAGCACCGGCTTGGGCTTTTTCGATCACATGCTCGATCAGATTGCCCGCCACGCAGGCGTTGATCTCACCATCCGTGTAAACGGCGATTTGGAAGTGGACGAGCACCACACCATCGAAGATACCGGATTGGCGCTGGGTGAAGCCTTCAAGCTAGCGCTGGGCAACAAAAGAGGCGTGGAACGCTACGGCTACTGCCTGCCGATGGACGATTGCCTCTGCCAGGCCGTCATCGACTTCGGCGGGCGTCCCTGGCTGGTTTGGGATGCCGAATTCAACCGCGAAAAAGTGGGTGACATGCCCACCGAGATGTTCTTCCACTTCTTTAAATCGTTCTCCGACACCTCGCTGTCGAACCTGAACATCAAAGCCGAAGGACAGAACGAACATCACAAAATTGAAGGTATCTTTAAAGCTCTGGCACGCGCGATGAAAATGGCCATCCGCAAAGATGTGTTTAACTTTGAACTGCCGTCAACGAAAGGAGCGCTTTAACCACTAAGAACACAAAGCTGCTGTCACAAAGAACACAAAAAATATGGATAGAGAAGATATCTTTAAACTGATTTTGGATTGTGCGTTTCAGGTACATACTTCCTTGGGACCGGGACTCCTTGAAAATGCGTATGAAGAGTGTTTAATGTATGAACTTATACAGTCAGGATTGAAGGTTGAAAGACAAAAACCATTGCCACTAATTTATAAAGAAGTAAAACTTGACACAGGGTATCGTGTTGACCTATTGGTTGAAAACAGCATCATTATTGAGTTGAAATCGGTTGAAGACTTAACAGACGTACATCTGGCACAAATATTAACCTACCTGAGACTTTCCAAATGCAAGCTTGGATTGTTGGTAAATTTCAATGTAAAATATTTAAAAACCGGCATTAAAAGAGTCATATTATAAACTTACAAACCCGTAGAGTACTTTGTGATTCAATACTTTGTGTTCTTTGTGGTTAAACCAAGATATATGAAAAGCATCAAACCCTTACGCGAAAAGAAGAATACAGCCATTTTGCTGATCCACTGCCCCGACCGGCAGGGAATCCTGGCTACGGTTACCGAGTTTCTGAACAAAAACAACGGAAATATCATCTACCTTGACCAGTACGTTGACCGCGCTCAAAAAGTATTTTACATGCGTGCGGAATGGGAGCTGGAAGGATTTGCCATCCCTGCCGAAAAAATCGGTGAGTATTTCGAAACACTCATTGCCTCCAAGCTGGAGATGAACTGGAAGCTGTATTTCTCGGAAGATATTCCGCGAATGGCCATTTTCGTATCGAAAATGTCACACTGCCTGTTCGACATACTGTCGCGTTACACCGCCGGCGAGTGGGATGTAGATATCCCGGTCATCGTCAGCAACCACGAAGACATGCGCCCGGTGGCCGAACGCTTCGGGATCGAGTTCCACTATTTTCCGGTGACCAACGAAAACAAAGAGGAACAGGAAGCCGCCGAACTGGAACTCCTCAAACAGCACAAGATCGATTTCATCGTGCTGGCCCGCTACATGCAAATCCTGTCGAAAGGATTCGTGCAGCATTACCCGAACAAGATCATCAACATCCACCATTCGTTTCTGCCGGCATTTGCGGGTGCCAAACCCTACCACGCCGCCCACGAACGAGGCGTAAAACTGATCGGCGCCACCAGCCACTACGTTACCAGCGATCTGGATGCCGGGCCAATCATTGAGCAGGGCGTCAGCCAGTGCAGCCATGTGGACACGGTGAAAAGCCTCATCCGCAAAGGCCGCGACCTGGAGAAAATCGTCCTTTCCAATGCGGTTTTCAAACACTTGCAGCGAAAAGTGCTCGTATATAAAAACCGCACGGTGGTGTTTAATTAGTTATTGGTCATTGATTATTCGTTATTGATTATTTCTTATGAAGTATCTGTCTCTCATCCTAGCTCTTGTGGCTTTTGCCGCACAGGCACAAGTCCCGGCCAAACCGGTTCCTGCCGATTACGGTTATATCGTAAAAATCGGACAGCAAGCGCCGGATTTTTCAGCTCAAACGCTTGATGGCAAAACCGTCCGGCTGTCCGATCTGAAAGGGAAAATCGTCATGCTGCAATTCACTGCCAGCTGGTGTTCGGTGTGCCGCCGGGAAATGCCCCACATCGAAAAAGAAATCTGGCAAAAACACAAAAACAACCCCGATTTTGCCCTGTATGGAATTGATCTGGACGAACCCAGGGAAACGGTGGAAAAATATACAAAACAAATTCCGGTCACTTATCCGATGCTGCTCGATCCGAAAGGAAACATCTTTTACAGCTATGCCGAAAAAGGCGCCGGGGTAACCCGAAACGTCATTATCGACAAAAACGGAAAGATCGTTTTTATGACCCGTCTTTTCAAAGAAGAAGAATTTGAGGAGATGAAGGAGGTGATTAAAAAAAGCCTCTTCAAATAGTATTCAAGTGCATAAGTACATTAGTTCATTAGTACAAATTCAATAGACAGCCGAATACAGCAAATTAATTCATTATGAAAACTTATCGTGAATTTATCGCATGGCAGAAAGCTATGTCCTTTGTTACCCTGACATACAAAACAACACACTCCTTCCCGAAAGAAGAGATATTTGGATTAACGTCACAAATCAGACGGTCGGCGATATCAATTCCGAGTAATTTTGCAGAAGGTTTTGGCAGAAAAGGGAATAATGAATTTGTCCGGTTCATTCTGATTGCAATCGGATCATTATACGAATGTCAAACGCAACTTGAAATCGCATGTAACATTGAATATATAGATCAGAAACAATTTGATTCTTTTTACAACAAAAGCAAAGAAATTGAGGCCTTACTGAGAGGTCTTGAAAAGAAATTAGAAATATAAACATTTAGGAACATCAGTACTCATGAACTTATGTACCTATGCACTTTTTAACTGGAAACAATGAACATCGTCATCATCAAATACAACGCGGGAAACATCGAGTCGGTCAGCAATGCCTTGCTGCGGCTGGGTGTACAGGCCGAAATAACGGGAGAACATGACAAAATCCGGGCTGCCGATAAGGTTATTTTTCCGGGTGTGGGAGAAGCCAGCACCACCATGGCCTTCCTGAAAAAAGAAGGGCTCGACAAGCTGATCCCGTCGCTCACCCAACCGGTGCTGGGCATCTGCCTGGGTCTGCAACTTATGTGCAGCCATTCAGAAGAAGGCGACACGCCCTGCCTGGGCATTTTCGAAGAAAAAGTGAAACGTTTCATCCCCTCACCGGGCATGGAATACATTACCAAAGTGCCGCACATGGGATGGAACAGCATCAGCCAACTGAAAAGCGGCATTTTTGATCCGTCGCTCGAAGGGCAGTATGTCTATTTCGTACACTCGTTTTATGCAGCCGTTGGCGAGCACACGGCAGCCGTTTGCAACTACATCAACCCGTTCAGCGCGGCCCTGCAAAAGGACAACTTTTACGCCACCCAGTTCCACCCCGAAAAAAGCGGACCGGTTGGCGCGAGGATTTTGGAAAACTTTTTAAAAATCTGAAAAGTACATGAGTGCATGAGTACATAAGTACAACAACAGCACTCATGAACTTATGAACTTTGTACATATGAACAGACGAATTACTATCATCCCCGCCATCGACCTGATTGACGCCAAATGCGTTCGCTTGTCGCAGGGCGATTACAACCAGAAAACCATTTACAACGAAAACCCGCTGGAAGTGGCCAAAATGTTTGAGGATGCCGGCATCACCCGCTTGCACCTGGTTGACCTGGATGGCGCCAAAGCCAAGCATATTGTCAACTACAAGGTACTGGAAACCATCGCCAGTAAAACCAGCCTGGTGATTGACTTTGGCGGCGGATTGAAAAGCGACGACGACCTGCGCGTTGCCTTTGAAAGTGGCGCCCAAATGGTGACAGGAGGCAGCATTGCGGTGAAAGACCGCGAAACCTTTTTGAGTTGGATTGAAACATACGGGCCCGACAAAATCATCCTGGGCGCCGATGCCAAAGACAAAAAAATTGCCGTGAGCGGCTGGCAGGAAGTTTCGGAACTGCCCATTTTTGATTTCATTGAAAGCTATACCAGCCGTGGCATCCGGAAAGTCATCTCGACCGACATTGCTCGCGACGGCATGCTCACCGGGCCCAGCATCGACCTGTACAAAGAAATCATGGAGCAATTCCCCGGCCTGGAACTGATTGCCAGCGGCGGCATCGCCTCCATGAACGACATCCGTGAACTGAACGAAATGGGCGTTCCCGGCGTAATAACCGGAAAAGCGATTTACGAAAATAAAATTAGTTTGGAAGAAATTGAGAAGTACATAAGTGCATAAGTACTGGGTACATAAGTCCGAATAAATTCAACCTATGTACTCATGGACATGGAACTTATGAACTTCAACCCGAAACTTGGAATTTGAAACTTGGAACAACGACATGTTAGCAAAAAGAATCATACCATGCCTGGATATCAAAGACGGTCAGACCGTGAAAGGCGTGAACTTTGTCAATATTAAAAACGTGGGCGACCCGGTTGAGCTGGGCGCTTTGTATGCCGAACAAGGGGCCGACGAGCTGGTCTTCCTCGACATCACCGCCACGCACGAAGGCCGCAAAACCTTTGTGGACCTGGTGAAACGCATTGCCCGCGAAATAAACATTCCGTTTACAGTAGGCGGCGGCATCAGTGAGCTGAAGGATGCCGATGCGCTGCTGAGCGCCGGAGCCGACAAAATCAGCATCAACTCGTCGGCCGTGCGCAACCCCAAACTGATCGACGAGCTGGCGCTGAACTTCGGCAGCCAGTTTGTGGTGCTGGCCATCGATGCCCGCGGCGACGAAACAGGCCATTGGACCGTGACGGTGAACGGCGGACGCATCCCCACCGACAAGGAACTTTTCTCCTGGGCCAAAGAAGGCGAAAGCCGCGGGGCCGGCGAAATCCTGTTCACCTCCATGAACCACGACGGCACCAAAAACGGCTTTGCCTGCCACGAGCTGGCCCGGCTCGCCGACAACCTGTCCATCCCGATCATTGCCTCGGGCGGCGCCGGAAACATGGACCACTTTGTAGATGTGTTTACCAACGGGAAAGCCGATGCCGGGCTGGCAGCCAGCATCTTCCACTTCAAAGAAATTGCCATCCCCGACCTGAAAGCGTATCTGAGAGAAAAAGGAATTGTGGTTCGCTAAAAGAGTATTTATATTTGACCACCAATTATTTTAAATGACACCGGCAACAAACCACCAATTGTATGAATCGGTAAAACAGGTACTCAACAGCGCCTGGAAAAATGTTTACCGGGCTGCCAATGCCAGTATGGTGACTGCCTATTGGCAAATTGGCCGGTTGATTGTGGAAGAAGAACAAAACGGGGCGAGCCGTGCCAGTTACGGGAAAATGGTTTTGAAGGAACTGTCTGAAAAATTAACAGCAGAATTTGGCAAAGGATTTACAGAAGCCAACCTTCGTAACTTCCGCCAATTTTACCTTACGTTCCCTGAAATTTGTAATGAAGCAGGAATATCTGCTTCCGGTTTTCAAAAACGCTACACACTGTGTAGCGAATTGAGCTGGTCCCATTTTCGACTGATTATGCGGGTTGAAAATCCTGATGCACGAAACTTCTACATCCAGGAAACAGTCAGCCAAAATTGGAGTGTAAGAGCTTTAGACCGTCAAATCAGCACATTGTATTACGAACGGATTATATCAAGTCAAGATAAAAAGGTAGTTCAAAAAGAAGCCGAAGAGCATGCCCTAAAACTTGCTGATTCTCCCCGTGATTTTATTAAAGACCCTTACATTCTGGAGTTTCTCAAACTGAATCCAGCCAGCTCCTATCTCGAAAAAACACTTGAAAACTTGTTGATTGAAAACCTTCATTCTTTCATTCTGGAACTGGGACGTGGATTTGCATTTATATCCAGACAATATCACCTGAATGTCGATTCCGAACATTATTACATTGACTTGGTTTTCTATAATTACATCCTGAAATGTTTCGTGCTGATTGACCTGAAAGTCGGGAAGCTTACCCATCAGGATGTTGGGCAGATGGATATGTATGTGCGACTTTTTGAAGAAAAGGTGAAACAAGCCGATGATAACCCTACCATAGGAATTATTCTCTGTTCGCAGCAAAACGAATCCGTTATTAAATATTCAGTTCTTGCTGAAAACAAGCAACTTTTCTCATCAAAATATAAACTCTATCTCCCAACAGAAGACGAATTAAAAAATGAAATAGAACGCGACCGGATCCATATTGAAAACCGCTTGCAGGAAGAATTTGTAAAATATCATTCAAAAAAATACAACACCAATCATGATTAAAACACTTGATTTTTCAAAACTCAACGGCCTCATTCCGGCCATTATTCAGGACAACACCACACAAAAAGTATTGATGCTCGGTTTCATGAACGAAGAAGCCGTAAGAAAAACCGAAGAAACCGGCAAGGTGACTTTTTTCAGCCGCACAAAAAACCGCCTGTGGACCAAAGGTGAAGAAAGTGGTAATTTCCTGAACGTGGTCGAAATTATGAGCGATTGCGACGACGACACGCTCCTGATCAAGGTCAACCCTGTTGGCCCAACCTGCCACACAGGGGCGGACACTTGCTGGAACGAGGAAAACGAAGAAAGCGACCTGATGTTCCTCGAATACCTGCAGGATTTCATCGACCAGCGCAAACAGGAAATGCCCGAAGGTTCGTACACCACTTCACTGTTTCAGAAAGGAACGCGCAAAATTGCCCAAAAGGTCGGCGAAGAAGCCGTAGAAACGATCATTGGCGCGATGGCCGATGACGATGAAAACTTTCTGTACGAAGGCGCCGACCTGATTTATCACCTCATCGTCCTGCTGGCCCACAAAGGCTACCGCATCGAAGATTTGGTGCGCGAACTGAAAAAAAGGCATAAGTAAAACTTTTCCGTATCTTCGCCACCTAATTTGAAACGAATATGCAACGGATTATCGCTGTATTTCTGTTTTTGTTGATTTTTGCGGGACGCCAAATTGCAGCTGAAACGCCAAGCCCGGAAAAAAAAGTGAGGTACAATTACCTGACTTATCTTCCCGAAAACTACGACAGCTTAAAAAACGAGCTGTTGCCGGTCATCATTTACCTGCACGGGCGCTCGGCATCGGGTACGGATCTGAACCGCGTCAGACGATATGGCCTGCCGTTTTTCCTCGACAGGGGGAAAAAGCTCGATTTTTTGGTGGTGGCGCCGCAGTGCCCCTGGGGGAAAAACTGGGCCAGCGAAAACTGGCTCGACACCATTTATGCCGAGATCAGTGCGAAATATCGTATCGACCCGTCGCGGGTTTATCTTACAGGCATGAGCCTGGGTGGTTTTGGTACCTGGGAACTGGCCAACCGGTACCCACATCGCTTTGCAGCCATTGCCCCGCTTTGCGGGGGTGGTAAAACCGAATGGGTGGAAAACCTGGTACACATCCCCATTTGGGTATTTCACGGGGTGAAAGATAACCAGGTTTCGGTTTTCCGGTCGGATCGAATGGTAAAAGCCCTGAAAGACCACGAATCGCTGGTGGTATATAGCCGCCTGCCCGACAAAGGCCATGACATTCACCGCCTGTATGATGATGACCGCCTGTATGAATGGTTCAAACAATTTTCGTTGCGCCCGTTCAGTGAAGAAAAGATGGACAGCATACAGCCATTGCGTGGATTTCAGATCGCAGAGATTATTTTACCAGAACTCGAAAAAGACAGATTAAAAAAACAAGAATCCGCCAAAACAGGCCGGTTTTGATTTCAAAACGAATACATTTCGGTTAATCTGATCTGGAAAACCGCAATCGCACCCGGATTTTTGTAACCTTGTCATTTTTTTTTCAGGAATTATGAATTTGCCCCTTTCCGACCAATTATGACAAAGACCTCTGTTCCGCGCATCCTTTTCATCCTCAACCCACAGGCTGGTAAACGAAATACCCGGCGGTTTCTGCGCCAACTAAAGCCATACCAAACAGTGGTTGACATTCGGTTTTCCGAATTCCCTGGCCATGCCACCCGGATTGTTCGGGAAGAAATGGACTCTTACGACATTTTTGTGGCTGCCGGCGGCGATGGCACCGTGAACGAGGTGGCTTCGGAATTGGCCGGGACGAACAAAAAACTGGCGGTTTATCCTTCCGGCTCAGGAAATGGTTTTGCCCACGAATTTGGCTTTGGGAAAAGCATCGACCGGTTAATGGCTGCCATCCGGCGCGGCCAAATCATCCAAACAGACGTCATCCGGATCAACAACCGACCGTGTGTCCATATTGCAGGTACCGGTTTCGACAGCGCGGTGACTACCGAATTTGAAACATTAAAACGGCACGGATTTTTGAATTATGCCATCAGCATCCTGAACGTAGCGCTCAACTACCGTCCCATTGAAGCGACGATCCAATTGGAAAATGAAACCATCAGCGGAAAGTTTTTCATGATCAACACCGCAAATACCGGACAGTTTGGCTACAATATCCGCATTGCCCCGACGGCTAATCCCGCTGACGGGCGGTTTGACCTGGTGTTGGTTTCTGCTTTTCCGCGTTGGTATTTCCCCTTTTTTACACTTCAACTTTTGGCCGGAAAGCTGCAAACATCGCCTTACGTCCGGTATATTTCCTGCGACACAGAAATCACCTTGTCAACACCATTCACTAGTTTCCAGATTGAAGGTGAACCGGTTCAAATCGATTCACCGGTAAAAATCAGGATGGAACCCGGTCGGTTGAATGTGATTGACACCAGCCAGACCAGGTTCTAACACGCTTAACCAAAGAGGGTTTCCAGAAAACCCAGCACGGGCTTGCGGTCTTTCACAATCAGCACCGGAATGTCTTTTCCAACGCCAACCAGTTTTTCCGATGTTCGGTCCAGAATGATTTCGTTAAGTTCAGATTTGATTTTTGAACCAATAACAATCAGGTCGGCATCATCTTTTACCGCAAAATTGAATAACTCCTGGGCTTCATCATTTTCTTTGTCGAAGGTATATTGGCAAGGAATGTTCTGCGCCTCCAGTTTCAAGTGCTTAATCAGATGCTGATACTCCTTACTGTTGTGCTGCTTCAATTCATGCTCAATTTCGGCAAACTTGCCGGCCGATACAAACTCGGGCTGGGCAAAATACTTGATCGGAAAACGAAACACGTTGTGACAGGCTACACGAGCGCCGGTATATTCGGAAAGCCTGACAGCCGTTTTCAAGGCAATTTCCGAACTGCGGTTAAAATTCATCCGCACATGGATCTTTTTCAGCTCGGGAACGGTTTTCTCCGTTACCAACAATACCGACGATGGCGTCAAACTGGCAATTTTACGCACGATATTCCCTTCGCCTTTGTAACCGATTTTCTTCCCCATCAAGGTCAGGCGCACTTCTTCGTCGCGGGTAAACTCCAGGATGGTGGGCGTAGTATAACCCTCCTTCACCAATACTTCGTACTCCACGCCCTTCTTTTGGTCCACCAACTGCTCAAACTTCCGGTCGATCTCTTCCTTTACCAGTACAGGCAATGGCTGGTCCAGCGATGGCAACTTGGTTAAAATTTTTCGAGGAATGCCGTGCTCCTGCATCACATGTAAGAAGGAAACACGTTTAGGCTGTAAGGTTTCGGTGATAAAATTGGAATAACGCATCAGCGCGTCGTCCATCTGGGTAAAATCGAGGCAAACTAATATATGGTCAAATCGATACATGATAATCTGATTTATTTGTTTTCGGATGAATGATTATGTGGTGATTGCTTGGCGACCTTTGGATGGGTGAGTTCCCGCTTCTTGATTAGTTCGGAAATGGTGTCCTGGTACGATTTTTTCTTTTTGGCATCCTTCACATCCATCAGGTTACCGTATTCGGTTTTTAGTCCTTTCAGCAAGCTATGTGCCATCAAAATAAGGATAACGGCAAACGGAAGACCGGTAATGATAGAAGCAGTTTGCAATGCGCCAAGCCCACCCCCAAGCAAAAGGACCGCCGCGACAGCCCCTTCAGTGACGGCCCAGAAAATACGCTGGGCAACGGGGGCATCCAGCTTCCCGCCAGCTGTCAGGCTGTCAACCACCAGTGAACCGGAGTCGGATGAAGTCACAAAGAAACTGATGACCAGGATGACCCCAACAATACTGCTCACCGTTCGTAACGGGAAGTTTGACAAAAACACGAACAGTGAAGTGGCCACATTTTCCTTCACCGCTGTAGAAATGTCAGCGAGACCGTTTATTTCCAAAAAGATAGCTGAACCGCCAAAAGCCGTAAGCCACAAAAAAGTAAGAATGGTGGGAACAATGAGTACCCCCAGGATGAACTCTTTGAGGGTGCGCCCGCGGGAGATACGGGCGATAAACATCCCCACAAAGGGCGACCAGCTGATCCACCATGCCCAATAGAATACAGTCCACCCGTTTTGCCAACTCGTTTGCTGGTACGATTCGGTCCAGAAACTTTGCGAGAAGAAATGTTGAACGTAACTGCCCACGTTTTGTGTGAACGAATCGAAGATAAACATCGTTGGCCCGATCAGGATCATAAATAGCAGAAACAGTGCGCCGATAATAATATTGAGTTCGCTTAAACGCCGAACACCTGCATCCAGTCCGGCCACCACCGAAGCCGTGGCCGCCAGCGTGATCCCGGCAATCAGTAACACCTGAGTGGTAACCGTGTCGGCCAAACCAAAGAGGTGGTTCAATCCGGCGCTGACCTGCTGTACACCAAGCCCCAGTGAAGTAGCCAACCCAAAAAGCGTGGCCACCACCGCCATCACATTGATTACTTTCCCAATAGGCCCGTGAATTTTTTTTCCTAAAACCGGATAAAAAACCGAGCTGATGGTGAGGGGCAATTTTTTGTTGAAAGCAAAAAAGGCCAACGACATGCCCACCAAAGCATAAATACCCCAGGCATGGAGCCCCCAGTGTAAGAAGGTAAGGTCCATGGCCAGCTTGGCCGACTCTAACGTTTTCCCTTCACCTATCGGTGGCGAAACAAAATGGCTGATCGGTTCGCCCACGCTCCAGAACAAAATGCCGATTCCCATCCCGGCGCTGAACAACATGGCAAACCACGAACCCCGCGAAAACTCCGGGCGTGCCCCCTCACCACCAATTCTTATTTTGCCGTATTTTGTAAAGGCCATGGCAAAACAAAAGAAAAGAAAAAAGTTAACTGCCAAAATGAAAAACCAACCGGCATTGTCGGAAATAGCGCTTTGGATAGCGGAAAAAACCTGGTCCATCGGCTTTCCCACAATCAACGTGACGGCTATAAAAAACACAATCAATATGGCCGAAGGCCAAAACACAGGGCCGTCAACATCAAAATACTTCTTAGTACTCACATGATAATCGACGACCTCATGGTCTTTTTTTTCGTCTTTCATACGTTTATGCTTTATTTAAAACTGATTACTGCAGAACCAAATCGGAAGTTTCTTTTGTAAGATATTTTATTCCCTTTTTCGGCAATTAATTAAACAATGAAGAGGCTAAAAACGCCCTATTTCTCTGCCAAAGTTACAAATCTTTACCGGCACCATCGGCCATTTTCAGGCAAAATCGACTGTAAGAAAACCTGCACACACAGCAATCTGCCCACCTTAACATCTTTCAAACAACAAATTACACACATTTAATTAAATGATAAACAAAATTGTTCACTGCCTGCAAACCTTTTATTTTTGTTGCAGTAAAATACATCACCGAAAACCAGAAAAATTCCGTGTATGAAAAAAGTTACCCTTACCTTCCGTTTTTGCCTGGCTGCAATTATTTCAGTATTCAGCTTGGCGACCTTTGGTCAAACCGACACTGACGATTATCTGAAAATAGGCGGAGCCGTAAGGTTCAACATCATACAAACCTGGTACGAAAGCGAACCGACCCAACTGAATACGGCCATGACCTGGGACACTTGGCGTCTGAATATAGATGCCCGGAAGTCGGGTATCGACCTTAGCTTTGAGTACCGCTTCTACCCCACTTTCGGCACTCATTTTATTCATCACGGGTATATGGGATATGGTTTTTCCGATAAGCTGTACATGTCGCTGGGCGTTTCGCAAGTCCCTTTTGGCATTCAGCCATTTGCGTCACATTCGTGGTGGTTTCAAGGACCGTATTATGTAGGGCTGGAAGATGACTACGACATGGGCATAAAGTTTGACTATCAAGCTACTGACAAGCTCAAACTATCCTTTGCCTACTTCCGGCAGGCCGAACCCGAAGGCCCGTTTGCCGGCGGAAATGTGACCTACGGCAACTCCGGCCCCGGTCGTTATTCGTATGACATTATTCCCGGAAGCGGCGGACATTACCAGCCTTCAACAGGAACCATCGAAACGGTTGATGCCGACATTCGCGAACTGGATCACTTCAATTTCCGCGCAGCCTATCAACTGAAACCCGGAATTGAAGTGGGCGCTTCGGCGCAACTGGGAAGCATCTATAACAGCTCGCTCAACAAATCAAAAGCAGCTACCGCTTTTGGCGCTCATATTGATGCCACCGAAGGACGCTGGAACTTTAAGGGCGAATTTGTAAGCTACAATTACCAGGCAATGGACAATTCGGGACTGAAACTTGATATCGTGCAGATGGGCGCATACGGGTCGCCTTACGATGTGGCGGCCAAAGCCAACATGTATGTGGCCGGTTTGGCGTATTCCATTCCGGTTGATTTTGGGCCGGTGACCAGCCTGCAAGCTTACCTCGATTATACACTGATTGATAAAGTACACGACGATTTTGCCGACACGCACCACCTCATCCCGGGCTGCATGATCGCCGCCGGAAACATTTATATGTACATCGACTACGCCATGGGCAAAAACCAACCCTGGCTGACCGATACCTTCGGAAAAGGATTGGGCATGGGAGACCCGAAGGCCGACTGGAACAAACGGCTGAACATTAACATCGGTTATTATTTTTAGGAAACTAAAGCCTTCCGGGGACAACCATAATAACGATTCAACTCTGAGACCGTATCCATAATTTTTTGCATCATTTCTATCCGGAGTATGTAAATTCTTTAACTGATGGTTCGTATATAAAACGTGTAACCAAAATCGGCTGAAAATGGCGCTTATACATTGCCCCGAATGCAACAAGCAAATTAGTGACCAGGCCCAAAGTTGTCCTAATTGCGGTTACCCCATCGGTAATCGAATAAAGGAATGGGACATAGAAAAAGAATTTGATCTGGAGGATTATAGACTTCATGAAACTGAGGATTTAAAACCTGCGAAGAAAAAGTTTCCCAAAAACAGGCAATCCAATACCGAAGGACAAAAGAAACGTCACAGATGGGATATTTTGGGTGCATGGCTGGTGGGTTCATTTATAGTCGTGATTATCGCGATAGGTACATGTGATGATAAGAACAGTAGCTATTCCACTTCAGATAACTCTCAGCCGAAGCCTGCCTCGAATTATACAGTACCGGTTTTCAATATAAAATACACCAAGGCCTATTTAAATGTACGGGAGAAGCCGGACAGTAACAGTAAAATTATCACCACCCTAAACCCAAACCAAAAAGTAACAACGAATGGGATCGTTAAAAATGGCTTTTCGCAAGTCGTCGGTTCCGGAGATCAATCTTTCAATGGCTGGTGTGCTAGCAATTATCTGCAAGACAACCCATTGACAAAAGAAGAACTTGGAAAGGATAAACAATCACCTAACTTGAATGAGTCAAAACTCCTCGACTATAACATTATCTCTAAAGAAGACATTGCTTCAGATGATTTCGAAGGAGCGAAATATAAAATTCAAATTGATTCTGAATCTGTACCGAACGAGGCTTCAATAAAAACTATCTGTGATACTATATGGGAGCAAGGGAACAAGCATTGGAAAAAATTATATATATATGTTTATTTGAAAGAAATGAAAATAGATAAACAACCATATTGCGGACTCTATTATTCACATAAGGGATTTGAAGATATAAAATACTATACAGTCAGGATCAAAGTAGGAAATACGAGTCTAGATGTTCCTCTACATAGAAACAAACCATCTGGTTATACCTATTTAAATACCCGTGAAATAGAATATTCACAAAAAGAGTTGTATGGTTGGAATTATAATGAAGTAACTAATATTCCTATTGATGAGAAAAGAGCAATATTTTATGAGCTAATTAAGTATCAAAATGAAACAGGTGATATCTTTGGCGCATATAATGTCATAGCAAAACGTTATAATCTCCCAGAAATAGCGGTCAAATCTATTACCATTGAAGGAGTTTTTAAAAATTGGCCATTACCTCCATAATGGAATGGTATCTGAAAACTCATCTGTCATTGATCCTTATTTATTAAAGATTGGTGAAAAATTTTCTATTTAAAAAGAAACACCTCTTATGCCGGAAATTAATTCATCCATTTAGTGTTAAGCAGGAAGTTTTAGTGAATAACCATATAGTCGCCCGTTAATTTATCGTCAAGAAATTAGCACAACTCATGAAAGGTCTTTTATGGATTTTTATCCAGTTACCAAACTACGGCCTTTTTGCCCAGTAAAAACGTTCACTCAAAAATTAATGGATCATAGGGATGTCCTGCAGGGATTTGTCTCTTGAGATCGTATCCATAATTTTTTGTGCCATTTTCTATCCGGAGTATGTAAATTCTTTAACTGATGGTTCGTATATAAAACGTGTAACCAAAATCTGCTGAAAATGGCGCTTATACATTGCCCCGAATGCAACAAGCAAATTAGTGACCAGGCCCAAAGTTGTCCTAATTGCGGTTACCCCATCGGTAATCGAATAAAGGAATGGGATATAAAAAAAGAATTTGATTTGGAGGATTATAGGTCTCATGAAACAGCGGGTATAAAACCGACTATGAAAAAGTTTTCCAAAAACAGGAGAAACAACACAGAAGGACAAAAGAAACGTCACAGATGGGATATTCTGGGTGCATGGCTGGTTGTTTCATTTATAGTCCTGACCATCGCGATAGGTACATGTGATGATAAAAACAGTAGCTTTTCCACTTCAGACAACTCTCAGCTGGAGTTGCTACATTTGATTGGACGGTAGGTTAAGTATTATTTTATTTACCTACAAAATGACACCAATGAGAAAGAAGTTTGACAAAGAATTTAAACGAAAGGCGGTAGAGCTTTCCTATGCT
>JBFXGM010000038.1:0-39169 GCA_050178015.1 Mangrovibacterium sp. | reverse complement strand
CGGTTGAAAGTCTTTATCATTTTACATCAAACCACAACCCCTAGCCTCCCGGTTACGTAACCATACTGGTTGAAAGTATTTATCATTTTACATCAAACCACAACATCGGCTATCTGCTCATTTGAGATCGTATCGTTGAAAGTCTTTATCATTTTACATCAAACCACAACGCCAATCGACTGTTTATACAGGCAGGCGATGTTGAAAGTCTTTATCATTTTACATCAAACCACAACATGAAACGGGAAGTCGATTTCAATCTTCATGTTGAAAGTCTTTATCATTTTACATCAAACCACAACGCTGCCGAGCTGTTCGAGTTGTCGTTTCCAGTTGAAAGTCTTTATCATTTTACATCAAACCACAACACCTTTCCTGAAATGGTTCCTTTCATGACCGTTGAAAGTCTTTATCATTTTACATCAAACCACAACATCGATTCATTGATTGCATTGAAAGCATCAGTTGAAAGTCTTTATCATTTTACATCAAACCACAACAATATTGTAGCCATTTGAAGAAAATTAATTGTTGAAAGTCTTTATCATTTTACATCAAACCACAACTGAAACGCATTGAGGCCAGGATTCAAAGCCGTTGAAAGTCTTTATCATTTTACATCAAACCACAACATGGGCGGCGAAGCCAAAACCGCATACCGCGTTGAAAGTCTTTATCATTTTACATCAAACCACAACGCTACGGAACTAATCCCCCTTCCCTGCCATGTTGAAAGTCTTTATCATTTTACATCAAACCACAACGGTGCCCACTTCGCCCAACCAGAAAAACCTGTTGAAAGTCTTTATCATTTTACATCAAACCACAACGGTTCCGGCAGGGTTCCGGCAGGGTTTGCAGTTGAAAGTCTTTATCATTTTACATCAAACCACAACAACAGCTGCAAAGTTGTTCCCTTTCTTTGAGTTGAAAGTCTTTATCATTTTACATCAAACCACAACATGAAACGGGAAGTCGATTTCAATCTTCATGTTGAAAGTCTTTATCATTTTACATCAAACCACAACGCAAATCACCACGAAAGAAAACATGCTGGTGTTGAAAGTCTTTATCATTTTACATCAAACCACAACTATTCGTCTTGATGTTCAGCTATGCGAATAGTTGAAAGTCTTTATCATTTTACATCAAACCACAACGTGCAACCAAACAATATTGCAATCAAAATAGTTGAAAGTCTTTATCATTTTACATCAAACCACAACCAGACTCTTTGTCTTGTGCTATTATATTTAGTTGAAAGTCTTTATCATTTTACATCAAACCACAACAGTACGCAGCACGCTAACTATACTAACCATGTTGAAAGTCTTTATCATTTTACATCAAACCACAACAGGGTCAATCATGATTCAAAAGATTTAATCGTTGAAAGTCTTTATCATTTTACATCAAACCACAACGGTCTTTTTTTTGCCCAGCCCATAAATGGAGTTGAAAGTCTTTATCATTTTACATCAAACCACAACACGCCCCGGCGGTCGTTGGTCGATGTTTTGTTGAAAGTCTTTATCATTTTACATCAAACCACAACGAAATTCAGGAAGGCCAGTCCGTTTACCTGGTTGAAAGTCTTTATCATTTTACATCAAACCACAACATCGTTCGAGCTTTGCGCGTATGTCGGGCTGTTGAAAGTCTTTATCATTTTACATCAAACCACAACCAGAGTTTTTACGTCCTGAGCGGTTAATTGGTTGAAAGTCTTTATCATTTTACATCAAACCACAACAATAATAACCTCATTCACAAAAACTCGCTCGTTGAAAGTCTTTATCATTTTACATCAAACCACAACCAGAAGCATAATAAACTGCATTTTTATCTTGTTGAAAGTCTTTATCATTTTACATCAAACCACAACAAACTTGGAAGTCCCTATGAAATACATCATGTTGAAAGTCTTTATCATTTTACATCAAACCACAACTTCATTCCGTTCAATTACCTCCCTGATCATGTTGAAAGTCTTTATCATTTTACATCAAACCACAACGCAAAGCGATACGCTAAAATCGATTAACGGTTGAAAGTCTTTATCATTTTACATCAAACCACAACACAACAATCAGAGTACATGAAATCGGATGAGTTGAAAGTCTTTATCATTTTACATCAAACCACAACAGTAATTCCGGTATATTCAAATTTCACACAGTTGAAAGTCTTTATCATTTTACATCAAACCACAACATGGCCGAAGAAGAATATGAGGGTATTGGAGTTGAAAGTCTTTATCATTTTACATCAAACCACAACAGTATTGCTTAGTTCCGAATGTTGGTGAAGGTTGAAAGTCTTTATCATTTTACATCAAACCACAACCCCAAGCCCGGCAGGTTGTGTTCGTTGGCAGTTGAAAGTCTTTATCATTTTACATCAAACCACAACCTTGGGCTTCTTAGCCTTTGTTTTACGGGCTTTACGGAGCATTTTACAGTTAAGAAAAGACCCTCACAACTCCAAAGAAGCGGAATGATGCACGATTTTTTTAATCCTATCGCCAACGAAAATAATAAGAATAGCCAAAATGTCAAGGAACGACCGTTATATTCTTTGAGGATCCTGAAACAAGTTCAGGATAACACAATACAGTTATTGTCTGTTATCATTTTCCCAACGTTTAAAGGTTGAAAAAAATCCATTTACATCCTACTTAATTTTAAAACATTTCCAGCTGCCGGGGGCCTTCGGGCAAAGGGTCATCTTTTTTGCCCCAGTAGTTGGTAATGTTCCCGTACTGCTTATCGGTAACCGAAAGGATGCTCACCTGCCCTTTCTCCGGTATAAAATCGTTCACCCGCTTAACATGCACTTCGGCACTTTCCTTACTGGCACAATGGCGAATATACACCGAAAACTGCATCATGGAAAACCCGTCTTTCATCAAATCCTTGCGAAAACGGCTGGCCTGTCTCCTCTCCTTTTTTGTTGTAACAGGCAAATCGAAGAAGACAAACAACCACATAATATGATAGGCATTTAAACGGGTTTGTTCCATCGTCTTTTTCTGTTAGACGTTCAAGGTTTTAAAAACCTTGAACGTCTAGTTAAATTCGGGATATACAATTTTCCGGCCTTCGCCGCTAAAACAGCGACTTAGCGAAGCCGTAGTCTGCGACAAGGCCACCATCAGCGGGCGTTTGTTTCCGTCAATCCAAACATCACCTGCCATCAGGCCCAGCATTTCGGCTTTCATCTCCTTGGTCAGGAACGGCTCGTCGGGATAATCGCCGTAAACCCGCATGGCCAACTGATCGACAAACGGCCGGTAAGGCTCCATAATATCGTCGGCCAGGCAAAAAGCGTTGTATTTGTTGTGATGGTGGATCCCCAGCGTAGGCAACAAGCCCGATCCCACCAACGCGCGGGCCACTGCCGACCGCAACAGAATGTACCCATAGTTCAGCAGGTGGTTGGGCGGATCGCCATACCGGTCGCGGATGAAACCATTGCCCACCAGGCGCGACCAATACACGCGGGCGGCAAGCCCTTCGCGGTTTTCAATATCACCGCTCTTCACGCTCCTGGCATAGGCCCGAAGCTCGTGTGCCTTCTGCCCCTGCTTTTCGAGATGCTGTGCCTGATTGGTAATTTTAGCCTCGATGGTTTGCTTCCACAAGTTTTTTTTCAACGGTTCTGATGCGCTGATCTGTGCCCGGAACAATTCGCTTTGCAGGCTGTGGCTTTCCAGGTTCAGCAACATCGACGAGGGCATGTGCGAACTGTCGCAAAATACCATCGCCACGTTATTGGCATTCAACTGCTCCACCAGCTTCATACTAAAACTGATTTGCGGGTGGTCGAGCACCAAAAACCCCACGTCCTCGACAGGAACAGTTTTGGTCACCAACTCATCTTTCGACTGAATGACCAGCTGGCAGTCCTTCAAACTTAAATGATAGGGATTCGAAAAAAATAAGGTTCGTTTTAGCATAAGCTTTTCTTTTTCTGACCTTGAAGGTTTAAAAACCTTCAAGGTCTATGATGAACAAAATCAAGTTGAAGTTCCTGAAAGCGCTCAATCGATTGCTGGCTGTGATATTTCTTAAACAAATCGGCCTCCCGGTACCAACGCAGCACTTCAAAGCGCTTCAACCGGGTTTGTTTGGGCGATAAGATGGTCAGGTACGAACTCCACGGATAATCCAGATAATGTTCACAAAAACCGTGATGAATTGGATTATGGTGAATGTAATAGACCAGGTACTTGAGCCGGGCCAACGAATCAACGCGAACCCGACGGAACGGATGCTCAAACAGGCTGCCGGTACGGTTGTAACGCTTATTGTAAGCTTTTGTGTAGGCATTGAAAAGGTTGGCAAACTGTTGGTTTACACGGTCGCGGTTCTTTAGACCTTGAAGGTTTCTCAAACCTTCAAGGTCTAAAACTTGCTGTTCTGTTTTTATCCGCACCAAAAAATGAAAATGATTTCCCATGAGTACCCACGAATACGTGTCGGCCACCGGCGAAATATACTTATCATACAAACCCAGGAAATGCTCGTAGTTTGAACTCTCTCCGAACAATCGACAACTGTTTATCCCGCGGTTATAGATGTGGTAATATTTCCCGTATTGAAGGGGTTCGGTTTTCATCAAGTATCAGTTATTTGCAGATTGAAGCCAATTTCACCTTTTCAACTTGTGAGAATAACCGATCGGCAACGCCGAACCGTTGGCCAGCGTTAGTGCCGATTCGATCTGCCATGGTGCAGATTAAATCGGCAAGACGGAATACTGGTCCTGCTGTGTTGCCGATCGACGCGGCATGGCTGCCGAAGAGTTCGGCAGCGCCGCAGATTTAATCTGCAACGCTGCCAAACAAATATGCGATATTGCCGGAGCGTGCTGCAACCGTGCAGATCGAATCGGCAACATGGCAGAAACATTCGGCTGCCAACGTACGGATCATTTTCTCATTTTTCGGATTTCCTTCACAATGGCATCGTCTTTACCATAGATACCCGAAATGAGATCGGCAAAATTCGATGCCTGCTTGTAAGCGGTATCCAGCGTTTCGACAGCAGCGGCCGTGGCATTCTTCAGGGCAGCCTTTGCTTCTTGCTGGCCCACCTCGGCGGCCTGGGCGCTGGTGTATTTGGTTTTCAAGTCGGCTAATTTTGTGGCGGGATCGAAACCGGCCCCGGTTAAACTTGTTTGATTACTCTCGATAACACCAATCATTTGTCCGATGAAATCGCGTTTTTTGGATTCATTCATACCCATAAAAGTTATTTTTTTTGATTGTTAATTGGCTTTCCCCTACCTACCCGGGGAAATAAGGGTTAGGTTGTTCTATTGATTACACCCGCCGGATTTGCCCCAGCGGGTCGATGGTTACTTTAATCGGGTTAGCCTCTTTCCATCCTTTCATACTTCGAATACTAAATTCCGTTTTAGAATCATCTAAAGATGAGGCCAGGTGGTGCCTAAATGTATAATACGAACTTGACACTTTCTGAACCCGGTACAAATGTTTATTCAGCAAGACAGCATTTGTATTACTTATCTCAATCGTATCGTCCACTCCCAGCAAGAACATATCGTTTATTTCGAGGGTGGCAATTATTCGCTTGCCGTCTTCGGGAAGCTTGTAAACCGGTTCATTTTGTCGCTGGCGTTCTACCACTTCAATAAATGATACAACCTGCTCTTTCAGGCTACCCTCAAAATCTTCATAAATCAGTACATGGTGATTGTTACCTGGATTTATGAACTGAGAGCCAATCACATTCTTTTGTTTTTTAGGCGAGTAAGCTTGAAGCTCCTTTAGCTTGAACGCATTATTAAAGACCTTTTTCACCTTAACTTTCTTAATTGGCACAGGATCTCGTCTATCCATTTCTTGATATATACCAAGCTTTTTAGAGCGTTTGCCTACATTTTCTAAAAAGAATTGGCTCTGTTGCAGAATTTCTTCGACTTCTGCATTAATTTTTTGCCTGAGCTTATTTATTGCCTTCGATTCAAGGTCTCTATCTTTTTGTTTCTGAAATTTATCAATACGTCCTTTTCTATCTTCTATTTCCAAAAAAATCAATTTCGACCTGCCTGGCAGATTCCCTTTAATTACTTGAGATATCGTTTTTTTTATCGCCTCGTCAATAACATCATCCAAATAAACAGCTTGTCCTTTGGTTCTTGCAAATTTTAGTTTCGCAATCGGAACGCGAGTCGTAAATTCGTTATCACCAGAGTAGTCTTTTTTTCCATACAATGTCATCTCGTGTAGTTCTCCACGAACTGCTAAACCCACACTCCTATGATTCTCTCCGTTTTTCATAACTGTTTTCGAAATTCGGGTCAGCACTTTGTTGTTTTGCTTGTGCGAAATAAACATGGTTTCGGCGGCTTTTTTCACATCATCGGTAAATCCCAACCACGGTTCCGGAAACTTTTCGGTACTGTCAATTCCCCGTTTTTCATTTTCCTCCTGTGCATGGTAAGTACTCAATCGTTGCAAAAAGCCCTGTTCGGTTAAAGCAACCGTAATGGCATCAATGGCATGGTGGCGATGGTCGTCGCGGTTCTTTTTAGGATCATATCTTATTTCGCCGGTTGCTTCGTCCACCCAAACTACGGCTTCGGTCAGCCGTTGCCCTTTCGACGGTGTGGGTGCTTCGTTATCCACCGGATATAATTCCGGTTCCACCGATTCAATGTTGAACAGGCAATAGTAACGACCTTTCGGTTCAGCAACTTTTCGCCGGTAGCCCGGATCGGGGTCGGCTGCCAGCCAACCTTCTTCATCTACCGTGGCATAACTCATCAATTGCTGTTCTGTAGCTTCCGGTTTGGGGTTTACAGCCCGCACATATTCAGCCTGTTCAAAATCGAGTTCGAGCAAAACCCAGTATTTACCGTCGGGCAGGTTGGTTTCGCATTGGTAGATGTGGCAGGCAAACTGGCCGTTGAGAATTTCGCCGAATAAAGCGACTTTAGAACCAGCGGCTTTCAGTTTCCCCTTCCCTTCAGCCAGCTTAAATTCTTTACCCTTAACGCTGAAGCTGGCCCAATAGGCGCCATCTTCCTTCCCATCAATCCGAATCTTCTTCCCGATCGTATCATTCGCGAAAAATTGCTTTTCAATCCGGCCTTTTAATACAAGGTGCTGCTCGTCGCCCGAAGGTTTTTCGGCATATACTGGCTGAAAACTATGCGGCTCCGCAACCGTCACAATAACCCAATATCCACCGTCTTTTAGGTTGGGCGCATCCACTTTCAGGTGCAGGTTTTTCGATATAAATTTACCCTTGCTTATGTCTCCTGCCAATACCAGTTGTTCCGGAGCCACATGCGGACGGTCATTTGTTTTCCGCTGCATACTCACAACCTTATTATCTTCGTCGGTAAGCACATAATAAGCCATCCGTTCTTTCTCCCGCACTTCCACATTGAGGTTCTCCATGCCAAACACCGGGTTCAAAATATTGTTAATCCCCCACAAGTGGCGAAGTTCAGCCGTTACTTGCCCTGGCAGCATACGAACATCGTCACAAATAGCTGATAGTAATTCAACAGCTTTCCGGCTGATATAGCGGCTGTCGTTAAGTTGCCGCTCAATAAAATCACCTGTTTTGAATTCCCGTTTCGACACGAAACGCTTAGCTTTCGGATAAGGCAGCAACTTGAAAACACGTTCGGATATTTCCTTCCATCCATCTTCAGGTTCTTTGTATTTATTTATGCCCCAAAGCCTGTAATCGGGATTCTCCAGGTAAAATTCGTAAGGAGTCTTCTCCCCTTTCATACGGTTGAAGTTGGCTTCGCAAAGGGTTTTGTTACCAAAACTGTCATCAAGCGATACACTGTACGGAATCATATGCTCAATTTGCACCGTATTGCCACCACCAATGAGGTCGGCCATACTGATAACCTTGCCGGTATATGGGCAAAGAACCGGCCCAGACACATGGCTCTGAATTTCGTCGTACAACAAATAACGCAGCAGGTTATCTCTTGTAGGCCGCAAACCAAATTCAGCCAACCGCTTGCGTGCATTATCGTTCTTATCTTCATTTTCACGAATTTTAATGGTGAGCTCCCTACGCTTGGTTTTGTTGTTCTTCAGATCACGCCCCATTTCAACATGGATGCGGTCAAAAGAAAAATCAGGGTCCGTTTCGCGGTATTTTTTCAATAACGAATTCACCAAACGACGCATTTCCTGCAAGGCTTGCTGTACTATCGGGTTGCGAAGGTTTTCCAGTTCGGGCACGAATTCCAACTTTTCGTCCGTGGAAACTTCCTGACTATGGTGGTAAAGTTGCGAAAAAGCCGGATCGTCCTTCGTAAATCCGTAGCTATTCACCGGTGACGATAAATAGTCTTTAATCTTCCCAATAGCTTCGCCTTCCTTATTGTCCTCTTTTAGAATTTGACAGATAGCCTGTTCAATTTCATCATGATAAATTTTGAAATTTTCCCAACGGTTGCCAAAAGCATTTTTCACGCCACCCAAGACCACAGCATCGGCATACAAATATCCTTTCTCCAGAAACGGATTTATATTTCGGATTGCCTTCAGCGAAACATTCGAGTAACCATCTTTTAGCCTGATTTTAGCGATTTTTTCTAAATCGTTTGTTTTGAGCAGAAAATCTCTTTTCAATTTGGCGAACAACTTTTCATTATCTTCAAAAAAGTAAAAACAATGCCAAATTTCTTCACTATGCTTGTTCCATACTTCGTCAGGGAAAAGCGGGTTCATGTTCTTAATTGTATTATTTCCAGCGATTTTTTGGTCGATTTCATAATTGAATTTTTCATAGGTTAGACCTAATGCTTTGGGTATCTCTTCAAAATTGAAACTGCCACCTTTCGTATTCATCACATCTAATGCCAACTGCCGCTGTTCCTCAGTCAACTTCTGTCCTTTTCCGTATTTGATGTTATTGATGAATTGATAAGCCCGGAACAGTTCAAATTCAGGATGAGATAACGGACAAGGTTTTTTACTACGAAGAACAACTTTTCCATCTTTCATACGAATATGTCCGTTAGCCATCAATACCGGCAATTTGTTTTCGAAACGGCAGTTGTCCAGCAAATTCTTTTGAGATCGAAGCGGACGTTGCCAAAACAATAAACTTTCGTTGCTTTTAAATTTTAGTTGCCCGTCTATTTCTTTAATCTCACCGGCAAAGTATTCGTCCAAAGGAACTTCGGAAATACTTATCACTTTATTGCCTTCTATCACCAGCTTATCCTTGCCATATTGTTCGTTGTATCTTGCCAGCTTTTTCCGGTTACGGGGACTTTCCAAACTACCTTTCAGAAAACGCACTTTCCGGACAGGCATTGTTTGTCGGTTTAAGCCCAAGTGCGTGGCTTGTTGTTTCCAAATTCTCAAAAACTCGTCAATGTACATATCCCGCTGGGTGTACCGGGCCCGTACCCGTAATGTTTTTCCTTCCGCACCTGTTTTATTGTTGTATTTTTCTTCATTTTTATATGAAATTAGGTACAAGGATTTTCCTAAGGTTTCTCCATTCATCAGGACTCTGGTAGCATCAATCCCCGACATATTCTCTTTCCCTTTAAAGATGGCACCATCATCGCTCCCTTTACGGCTACTTAAAAATCCGCGACGCTGAATGAAATGATAAAAAATGCGACCTAATTCAGCTAAACTAATCGGTTCGCTCAATGCTTTTGCCCTCAACTCATAGGGATTTAATTTGAGCCAAGCCACAAAGTCAGGTTCCGTTGGAAATTGCTTTCCATCGGTTTTCTGAGCTTTATCCCATTTGCTCCATTGATGTAATCCCCACACAGTCAAGGGACACATCTTCAACTGGATCAACGCTTCCAATAGCTTTATTTTTCTCAATTTTTTCCTATAAAACTGGCGGCGCATTTGCCGGTGCTCCCGGCGGGTGGCATTTTTCGATTGTTCCTTATCGCCCTGTCCGATAGTGGTTGGTTCCACTCCTTCCGGGAAAATTCGCACCCCGGAATCTACAACCGAATTGTAACATTCTATTTTACGATCATTCATTGTTGCATCTATCACGGCCCAGCCAATGCTGTTGGTGCCCAAGTCTAATCCAAGTATTCGTGCCATATTGTTTGGTATTTTAGTTTTATTTTCGTTTATCTGTTGCGTCGTATGAATCAATTCCCTACTTTAGCCATCACAAACAAGAAATCATTTTACGTCTTATCACAATAAGGCTATATGCCGAAGGTGTTAAAACCTATACTCCCGCTTCGGTGGGAGTTTTTATTTTCTCCTCATTTTGTTTGCAGGCTTGGTATATACCGGCAAGTATTATCTGTAGTATTAAATCTTCCGCTGGTACTTGTCAGAATATTCAAGAAAATGGCTTCGCTTAAAAATGAATATGCTAAACCAATAATTTACCCGACAAGTTAGATTATTACAACTAAACAAAAAAGCAGAATCGAAAAAACTTCATGAATGAGCCATTTTGAGCCACGAACTGCACCTCTCAGCACATGAACGCAGTTTCCGTAATGATGATAAATACAGAAAAAAGAAATTTTGGCAGCATCGGTACACTAAATTTTAATCCTATTTTTGCAGAAACATTAACGGATAATGGGGCAAAACAAACCTGAATTACTGCTGCCCGCGGGCAATGTCGAATCGTTCCGGGCAGCTATTCGCGGCGGGGCAAACGCCGTTTACCTGGGCTTAAAACAGTTTAACGCCCGGGTGCGCGCTAACAACTTCACCGAAAACCAGCTACCTGCCATATTACAGGAAGCGCACAGGAACAAGGTGAAGGTGTACGTCACCCTGAACACAGTAATCAAGAATCCGGAAATTGACAAGTTGCTCGATTTCCTGTTTTACCTCGAAAAAGTGGGTGTGGATGCGATTATTGTTCAGGACTGGGGCGTTTACGACTTGGCACGGCAGTATTTCCCCAAACTGGCTATCCACGCAAGCACTCAGATGGGCACACATAATTCGCAGGGAGTAACTTTTGCCGCACGGCTGGGTCTTTCGCGGGTGGTGCTGGCCCGCGAGCTCACCTTGCCCGAACTGGAAAAGATAGCCCGACAACCGGCCTGCGAGCTGGAAGTGTTCATCCACGGGGCCTTGTGCTACTCGTTTTCGGGGCAGTGTTTTTTCAGCAGCTACATCGGCGGACGGGGCGCCAACCGCGGACTGTGCAGCCAACCCTGCCGCATGGTTTACACCGATGCATCGCAGCAAAAATACCTGTTCAACCTGAAAGACAACCAGCAATTGCCCCATCTGGCCCGCATGGCAGAGCTGGGCATTCATTCGCTGAAAGTGGAAGGCCGGATGAAATCGGCCGATTACGTGTTCCGGGTAGCCAGCGCCTACCGGCTGGCAGTCGATCATCCCGAACGAACCGGTGAAGCTGAAGAAATGCTGCAACTGGATTTTGGGCGGGCAAAAACAAATTATTTCCTGGGGAAAGATGTCAAAAAGGCCATCGCGGACACATCGAATACCGGCATACCGGTTGGCACAATCATCCGCGTAAACCGGGATGAAATCACCTTTGTTTCGGACCATGAACTGAAAAACGGAGACCGGCTGCGGATTTTGCAGGCAAAAACACAGGAAACCTGCAATGTAAAACTGGAAGATGTTTGGGAAGAAAGTGGCCGCTACTCGTTTACCCACGAAGGGAAAGAAAAACTGTCGGCTGGCGACGAGGTGTTTTGGATTGGCCGCCGCGAGCAATCGTTTCCCTCGCGTTTGCCCAATGTCCCGGCGCCAACCGCCCGCTTGCCGCTGCACCATAAAAAGGCCATCAAGCAAAAACTAAGCATCGGCAGCCAAGCGGCTAAACCAAGCTTGTTCGTGCGCATCGATTCGCCTGACTGGCTCAACACGATCCGGATGGAAGATGTTGACGGATTGATTTTATCATTCGGGCGCCACGAGCTGGAGAAGTTTGATTTCAGCTTGCCGGTCATTCAGCAAAACAGGCATAAAATACACCTGGAGCTGCCCAAGTTTATTGCCGAAGGGCAACTGCCTGCCTGGGAAAAGCTTGTAAAAAATGCGGAGGACGCTGGTATTCGGCAATTTTTCATCAGCCATTTGTCGCAAAAATTATTCTTTTCGAAAGACAGTCAGGTTTACTGCAACGAGCAGGTATATGTTTACAATGATGCAGCAGCCCGGTTCCTTTCAACACAAAAAATGAAGGGCTTTTGCTACCCGGTAGAAAATGATTTTGAGAACCTGAAAACCATGCAAAACAAAGACGGTTTTGTGCTATTGCACACCCTGCCCGAGTTGTTTTACTCGCGCATGCCGGTTAGCCTGGACGACGCCGGAAATCATTTCAAGGACAACTTCAACAAAACCTACAGCAAGCTCACCCGGGACGGTATCACCCTGGTAATACCCGACAGGCCGGTCAACCTGTTTCAATACAAGGAACAGCTGCTCCGGGAGGGTTTCCGGAATTTCATGATCGACCTGAAACACGAACAACCTTCGAAAAACCTGATTAAACGGCTGCTGTTGAAGTACCGGGCAGGGGAACCGGTGCAACCGTCAACGATCTTCAATTTTAAGAAAGGATTGCAATAACATAAGCAGAATGAAGTTTCAACAAGCAGCGTTCGCTTCATTTTTTGTATCTTAGACGGGTGTTTTACACCGCACAAACCTGAAAACCTGAACATGAAAAAATCAATCCTTATCTGCGGCAGCTTGCTATTTTTTGGCATCCAAAGCCTCTTCGCCCAAATTGGCATGAAAAAACAAGCTGGTGGTTTTATGATCCTCGATGGCGAAAAAAATGTCGCCTTCTTTCAGAAAGATGAAACCAGCAAAAACATGGAACAAGGCCGCAACAACTTCTGGCACCCGGTTTTTCTGCCCGACGGCACCGAAATCACCGAAAATGCCCCCGACGATCACCCGCACCACCGGGGCATCTTTTGGGCCTGGCATCAAATCCTGATCGGCGACCAACCCGTTGGCGATCCCTGGGAGCTGAAAAATTTCAACATCGATGTAAAAGACGTTGAATACAAGCGCATCAACGAAGGGGACGGCAGTTTTCGCACCACGGCCTTTTGGAGATCGCCGGTGTATGAAAACGGCGGAAAAGCATTCCTGAAAGAAGATTGCCAGTACACTTTCTACATGCAAAACGGAAATTACCGGATCATCCGCTTCGATCTGGCATTGACTGCCTTGGTTGACGAGGTAAAGCTGGGCGGCTCGGACGATGAAAAAGGCTATGGCGGCTTTTCGGTCAGGATGAAGTTGCCCGACGATGTAAAATTCGGCGGCGAAGGCGGAAATATTGAACCGCAAAACATGGCTGTTGATGCCGGTCAGTATGTAAACATTTCCGGTTCGATGGCAAAAAACGGCAACCCCGGCGGCATTTTGATCTACGCGTCACCGGAAAACCAATCGGGGCCCCAGACCTGGATCCTACGTCAAAAAGCCAGTATGCAAAACGCCGTCTTCCCAGGGCGCGAACCGGTGGAACTGAAACGGGGCGTTCCCCTCAAACTGAGCTACACGCTGGTGTTGTACACGGGAAAAATCAACGAGAAAAGGGTGATCAAAAACATTACAAAGGCTGCCCGGTAAAAAGCAGCCTTTGTGTTGAGAAGGAAACGAGTTACCATTACAGGAATACCGTTCGCTTTTCGTGATGGCTTTTCAGGCAGGCTTCCAGGATCACAAGCCCATCGCGGCTTTCTTCAGGTTTTACCGCCAATTCAGCGCCATTCGCCAACACCTCGTACACATTTTCATAAAAAAGATTGTAATTGCCCGGGATGGTTTCCACCTTGCCGATATGGTGCAGGCCTTTTAATTCGGTATCCAGTTCACCCCAGTCGGCAGGAGGTTCGCTCCCCCAGTCGGGTTCGTTGGGCAAACGACCTGCTTTCAACGCATCCTCCTGCGGATCGATCCCCCACTTGTGAAATGAGCCCAAACTGCCATGGACACTATACCGGGGCCCCGGACGCCGTACCAGGTACGAACATTTCAGCAAGGCGGCAAAGCCTTCGTAATGCAGACGAATGTCGTAATAATCGTTCACAGCCCCGCCTTCGCGCACAACAGCCAGATGGGCCGTCACCGCCTTGGGCATGCCAAACAACACGAGCGCCTGGTCAACCATGTGCGAACCCAGGTTGTACAGTACCCCCGCCCGTTCGTTTCCGGTTTCTTTCCAGGTTCCGGGCTGAATAAAGTTGCGGTAGCGGTCGAAATGCGACTCAAACTCCACCAGGCGTCCCAGCTGGCCTTCTTCCAATAACTTTTTTACGGTGAGGAAATCGCCGTCCCACCGCCGGTTTTGATAGACCGTAAGCACTACGCCTTTCGCTTTGGCCAGGGTAATCAGCTCATTGGCTTCGTCAACTGTTTGCGCAAAGGGTTTCTCGGCCACCACATGCTTCCCCGCCTCCAAGGCCTGTTTGGTCATTTCGAAGTGCAGGTGATCCGGGGTATTTACAACTACCAGGTCAATGCCCGGGTCATTCAGGATCTCATCATAGCTTCGCACAATCGTAGCATTGGGGTAGTTTTCGGCAGACAGGTTCTTCGAACGCTCCAGAATTTTGCAAATCCTGAAATTGGAGTTCACCCTCAGCGAAGGCCCGTGAAACACCATGCCCGACATGCCAAACGATGCCAATGCCGTATTGATTTTTCGTTTCATTTTTCTCTTTTTCAGGCTAAGATAAAAAATTAGGGCATGTTTTGTAAGCTTGTTTTTAAACATTGGCCAGAATGCGTATTGTAGAACATTTTATATGGTGTTGTACTGGCTTGAATTGTAGATTTGTTTAACTGCATCAACAAAAAAACAGCGATATGAAAAATTTCCTGAGCAATTATTTTGAAAATGAGGCCAACAAGCCTGTAAAAAGCACCTTTCCCGGCCCGGTTATCATGATTTCGAGGGAGTGTGGTTGCTCGGCCAAGCGCATTGCCACCAAGCTTTCGAAAATCCTGACCGGGTACAGCTTTCATTCTGAAACAAAAACAGATGTGGAATGGAAGTGGGTCAGCAAAGAAATCATTGAAGCTGCGGCCAATGAGCTGAACATGGATACCGCGAAAGTCAGGAACGTTTTTCTGGGCGAGGCCAAAGTTAGCCTGGAGGAAGTGAGCTCGGCCTTTTCTACTGAAAAAGTTTACGATGCCGAAGACCAGCAAGTAATTGACACGGTACGAGAAGTAATCCACCGACTGGCCGAAGAAGGAAATTACATCATTGTAGGGCGCGCTGCCGGGGTAATTGCCCAGGACGTGTCGCGCAAGCTCAGCATCAAGCTGATGGCCCCGCTTGACTGGCGCATCAACCGGATCATGCAAATCAGCAACCTGTCGCACGCCGATGCCCAGCAATATGTACTGCAAATTGACAAGGAGCGCGAACTTTTTGTAGAACATGTGGCCGGAAGAAAGCTGAACAACAATGACTACGACATTATTTTTAACTACTCAACCTTGCAGGACGATCACATTGTGGATGCTATTGTGAACGTCATCAAAAACAAGCGTTTCTTTGCCGAGGAAGAAGACAACTAAGTAATTGATGATTGATCAGAATCGATTGATTTTGATACAAGAAAGCCGGCAGTGTGTGAAGCTGCCGGCTTTTATTTGTTTGAAAAAACGTTTGAATCTGTGTGTGTGTTTGAAAAAATTAATTTACTCCGAAACTACTTCAAAGTTAAAATCAACGATCACTTCTTTGTGAAGTTTGATTTTAGCGGTGTATTTACCAACTTCCTTGATGCTGTCTTCGGCAATGCGGATTTGTTTGCGGTCGATTTCAAAACCAAGTTTGTTGATAGCTTCCGCTAACTGAATGGTATTGACCGAACCGAAAATTTTGCCCGACGAGCTGGTTTTGGCGCCAATCACCACTTCTTTGCCTTCCAGTTGAGAAGCAAGCGCCAAAGCCTGATCTTTCAGTTTGGCTTCTTTGTGGGCACGTTGACGGATATTTTCAGCCAAAATCTTTTTGGTCGATGAATTGGCAACAATGGCCATTTTCTGAGGAATCAGATAATTACGTCCGTAACCATCTTTCACTTTGATGATGTCATCTTTGCTCCCCAAATTTTGAATATCTTGTAATAAAATAATTTCCATTTTTCTTTTCTTTTACTTATTTCAACATATCAGTTACGAAGGGCAGCAGGGCTAAATGACGGGCTCTTTTTACTGCTTTGGCCACTTTACGTTGGTATTTCAACGAAGTACCGGTAATACGACGTGGCAGAATACGACCTTGTTCGTTCAGAAATTTCTTCAGGAACTCGGGATCTTTATAATCCACGAACTTGATCTTGTTCTTTTTAAAGCGGCAGTACTTTTTCTTTTTGATTTCGACTGACGGCGGGGTCAGGTAACGGATTTCACCTTGGTTGTTTGCCATAGCTTAGTTCTCCTTTTCAGCTTTAGTTTTGTTTCTTCTTTTTTCACTGTACTCAACAGCGTATTTGTCCTGCTTGAAAGTCAGGAAGCGAATAACACGCTCGTCGCGACGGTACTGAATTTCCAATTTTTCAATCATTTCCGGTTCGGCTTTGAACTCGAACAACTGATAGAAGCCTGTACTCTTTTTCTGAATGGGATAAGCTAGCTTGCGCAATCCCCAGTGCTCTTCATTGACAATTTCGCCACCGTTCTCGGTGATGATGTCTCTGAATTTCTGTACCGCTTCCTTTATCTGAACGTCAGATAAAACGGGAGTTGCAATGAAAACGGTTTCATACTGGTTTTTCATAAAACATCTAATTTATTAAACATTAAAAAATTACACCTATATTTTAGGTCGCGCAAAATTAGGAATATTTCTGTTTTATACAAAGCCTTTCGGGGCTTAAGATTTATTTTTCAACGAAATGCCCATAATTAAATCAAGTTTAAGATTTTGCTGAATCCCTGTTCCCAACGATGAAATCATCCGTCACTCCGGATTTGTTTGCTAATTTTGCCACACAAAATCAGAAAAATGAAATTGGAAAAACACCCGGAGGCCGAAGCCTTGATATTTGATTTGGACGGAACCTTGTCGGATTCGCTTCCGGTACACATCGCCACCTGGCACAAGGTATGTGCCCACTACAATTGCACGTTCAACGAAGGGATTATTGAAGAAATGACCGGTATGCCCACCATTCGTTTTGCCGAACGCGTAATTGCCGACAATAACCTGCAAGGCGTTGATCCCGAAGAAATGGTCCGCATGAAGCAGGAAACCTTTTGGGAAAGCGCCAACCTGTTGCGCCCGCATTTGCCGGTAGTTGACCTAGTGATGAAATATCACGGCAAGATTCCGCTTGCCGTTGGGACCGGTGCCAGCCGTCGCAGCGCCATGGTGCAGCTCGAAACCCTCAACCTGGCTTCTTACTTCGATGCCATTGTTACTGCCGATGATGTTTCGCGCCACAAACCCGAACCGGAAACCTTTCTGAAATGCGCCGAACTGATTAAGGTGAAACCTGAAAAATGCCAGGTACTGGAAGATGGCGTCCTGGGCATGGAGGCTGCGAAAACAGCCGGCATGTACCTGATCGACGTTCGTCCGTTTACCTATCAATAGTGGTTGACACCATCCCACGGTTTGAAATTTCGAAATACAATAGCCTGCGATGAAAATATTTAAGCAACTATTCGTAATTCTGGGACTGAGTTTTGGGGGCGAGCTGCTCAGCAATTTATTCAACCTGCCCATTCCGGGAAGTATCACTGGCATGATCCTGCTGCTGATATTGCTGTTGATGGGCGTGATCAAGGAAAGGCACATCGCGGAAACGGCGGATTTCCTGTTGGGAAACATGGGCTTTTTCTTCATCCCTGCAGGTGTGGGTATTCTGGTTTCGTACCAAAGTCTGAAAGGAAATTATTTCGAGGCGATTTCAGTAATTATCTTATCCACACTGTTGGTGTTGGCCATCACCAGCCTGGTTACCCAGTTACTTATCAAATCAGGGAAAAAGCATGATCGAAAAGTTGACTGACACCCACCTGTTTGGCATCCTACTATCGGTAGCCTGTTTTTACGGATTCTCGTACCTCCGTTTCCGCTCACGCCAAAGCTGGGTTAATCCGTTGTTGCTATCCATTGCTGCAATTATTATCGTGCTGAGCCTGACAGCCATCCCTTTTGACAATTACATGAAAGGAGGAAGTGTCATTCACGCGTTTCTGGGACCGGTAACCGTGGTGCTGGCCCTCCCGCTATACCGGCAGCGCCGGTTGCTCATCGCCCATAAATACGCCATCCTGGGAGGAATTCTGTCCGGGGTTGTTTCTGCGCTGGCATCAGTTATTGTGCTTTGTCGCCTGTTTGGATTGAATGAACTACTGGAACGTTCGCTGCTGCCCCACAGCGTAACCACCCCCATTGGCATTGGGTTGAGCGATCTGCTTGGCGCAACCGAGGGAATTGTCATTTTGTCGATCATCATTACCGGCATTACCGGGGCAGCCCTGGCGCCTTTCACATATCGCTTGCTGAAAATTGTTCATCCGGTTGCCCGGGGTATCGGACTGGGAACAGCCGCCCACGCACTGGGCACGACAAAAGCCATTGAAATGGGCGAAACCGAAGGTGCCATGAGCAGTCTGGCCATCGGTGTGGCCGCGTTAACCACCGTGGGCGTGGTCATCCTGTTCCAGTACCTGAATTGGTATTAAGGCTGAAAAATAAGCTATATCCCAGTGCTGTTGAAAGTTTCTTCAGCTCACGAATTATGGTTCAGGTAGCGGTCCAATTCACTCGCTATCCGTTCGTTGTCAATACCGTTTCCGATAAACACAAGCGTATTCATTTTTTCTTCCATCGGGCTGATGAAGGAACCTGCCTCATACGAAACAGCTCCGCCAACCGATTGGACAATCACCTTTTCGGGCAAACCTTTCGGATAAAGAATTCCCTTCACCCGATAAATGTGCAACTGGTTGATTGCCGCAAAATAATTGAACCAATACTGAAAGCGCGCCAAGTTAATTTCACCCCGGAACTGGTGGGTGAATGTGGTGTATTTTTTCGTTTCAACCACACGGAACATCACGGGCTGAACAAGCTTTTGCTCCAACCGGCTTTGCAGGGTTTCGGCGAAGGTTTCCAGTTGAAAATCAATCAAACGGGAGAAATTGGTTTGCAGGATCGTAGCATGAGAATTGAAAGCCAGCAGACGACGCTCAAGGTCAGCAAGCGTTTTTTCATCCACCTCCGCAGTTTTGTTTATTAATAGAAGATCGCTCAGAATAACCTGCATTTGCTGTTCGGCGCCCTGCAATTGCTGCTCCGCGTTCAGGGCATCCACCAAACAAATGCTGCCCAATAAGTTGAAGCGGGCTTTTAGGTCTTCATCGCTGTAAAACGGACTAACCACGTTCGACAAATTGGCTACCCCCGTGGTTTCGATCAGCAAATAATCAATCTCTCCGGCTTTGTTGGCCAAATCGAGCAGGGTCAACGAAAATTCATTGGAAATACTACAGCAAATACAGCCATTGCTCAGATCGAAAATGTTTTCACTTCGCATCCCCACAATCAAGTCCTGATCAACGGAAGTGGCGCCAAATTCATTTTCGACCAAAGCCAGTTTCAGGTGCCGGTGCGATTTTATGATTTCGTTGATAAACGTGGTTTTCCCCGCCCCCAGAAATCCGGTGACCAACACAACGGGTATTTTTACATCTTCCTTCACCTAAAAAGTTCCAAATATCAAGTTTCAAGTTCCAGGTCCAAGTTCGAGGGAATGCTTTTACTAATGACTAATGACCAATGTCCAACTCTTTATTCATTAATATTCATGCGGGCAAAAGGCACTGCATCCTGGCCTATAAATTCGCCCTTTAAAAATTTATAATAACCGGTGATGGCAATCATGGCAGCATTGTCCATGGTAAAAGCAAACTTGGGGATAAACAGCTCCCAATGGCGTTTTTCGGCTTCGGCACGCAGCGCATGTTGCAAACCCGAGTTGGCCGACACCCCTCCGGCCACGGTAACTTCGCGAATGCCGGTTTGTTTGGCTGCCTTCACCAGTTTGTTCATCAAAATGTCGATAATCGTCTTTTGCAGCGAGGCACACAAATCGGCTTTATTTTCCTCAATGAAGTTTTCATTTTCTTTCAGCTGGTCGCGCAAAAAATACAGGAAACTGGTTTTTAAACCACTAAAACTATAATCGAGATTTTTGATGCGGGGCTTTGCAAACTGATAGGCCAGCGGGTTTCCTTCCTTGGCCAACCGGTCGATGTACGGCCCGCCCGGGTAAGGCATGCCCATTATTTTGGCGCATTTATCGAAAGCCTCGCCGGCAGCATCGTCAATGGTTTGACCGATCACCTCCATCTCCAGGTGGTCCTTCACCAAAATGATTTGCGAATTACCGCCACTCACCAGCAAACACAAATGAGGGAAACGGGGCGCGCGAAATTCGACCTCCTTTTCTTTAATGAAATGGGCCAGCACGTGGCCTTGCAAATGGTTGATGTCGATCATCGGGATGCCCGCGGAAAGTGAAAAACCTTTGGCAAACGAGGTTCCCACCAGCAACGAGCCCAGCAAACCCGGGCCGCGGGTAAAAGCCACAGCTGTAATTTCGCGGCAACTGATGCCAGCCTGCTTGATGGCCTGATCGACCACCGGGACAATGTTCTGCTGGTGTGCCCGCGAGGCCAGCTCCGGAACCACACCACCATACGCTTCATGTACTTTTTGGCTGGCAATAATATTCGACAACAGATACCCGTTCTGAATAACAGCTGCCGAAGTGTCATCGCAAGACGATTCGATCCCCAGGATGGTAATATTTCGCGTTTGTTCCATTGGATTGCGTTGTATTTTCAAAATTAAATTACCGGCAAATCAAGCTAAATCTGCCGATTTTAGTTTATTTTGCCGGGTAAAAACGAGGGCAAAATTATTAAAAAAACATTCAAAATAGCACTTTGGTTGACGGGGATCCTGCTGGCATTCCTGCTGACGGCCTATCTGGCTTTTCAAACCAGTGCCGTACAAACCTTTGTGGCACGGCAAATTGCCAAACACTATTCTGAAAAGCTGGGCACACGCTTGAGCGTAAAGAGCGTGGACATCGCCTTTTTTAACAAAGTTATCCTGAATGAAGTTTTAATTGAAGACCAGCAGGCCGATACGCTCTTTTTTATCGGGAATCTGGTAGCATCGATCGATCATTTTCGCATCAAGCAAAAAGAGGTGAACCTGTCGTCGCTGGCCTTGCTCGACACCAAGATTTACGTATCGCTCGACGAGAACCACCTGCCCAACTACACCTTTTTAATGGATGCCCTCCGAAGTCCGGAGAGAAAAACAGAACTCCCCGGCTGGAACGTTTCCTGCCGTAACTTCATTTTTAACGACACCCGGCTGGGTTATTCCTATTATCAGAAAGAGGGCACCCATTTGATCGACCTGCACAATATCAACCTGGATGTTACCGATATAGTGCTGCACCCCGATTCCGTGTCGTTCCGGATTAACCAGCTTAGTTTCGACGACCACAAATCATTCACGTTGAATAAACTGAGCACTAATTTCGTATCCTACAAACACATCATTAAACTGAATGATCTGAAATTCAGTACGCCGCGGTCGCAAATTGCCAATGCCAACTTCATCATCGATCAAACCGGGCTGGAAACAGGCACCGATTTTTCGCTATCACAAATTGATCTGAACATCCGAGAATCCATGATCGATTTCCGCGATGTGGGGCAACTGGTGCCGGAACTGAACGGAATGGACCTGCAAATGAACCTCTCCGGCCACATTTATGGCACCATTGCCGATTTGAAAGCCAAAGAACTCTCGGTGGGCTTTGGCGACCACACCCAACTGACCTGCGATTTTTACATCAACGGTCTACCCAACCTGGATGAAGCTTATTTGTATCTCGACCTGAAAAATTTGTCCACCGATTTCAGGGACATTGCCAAGGTAAGACTGCCCGACAGTTCAGCGAAAAGATACCCGGAGATACCGTCTATGCTCTACGATGCCGGCATCATTCATTATAAAGGAAATTTTACCGGATTCCTGAGCGATTTTGTGGCGTATGGTACCTTACGTTCCAACTTTGGACGAATGGAAACCGACCTTTCGTTTATCCCATCGGCAAACAATTCGCTTGAAATTAAAGGTCACCTGAAAACCGTCAACTTTCGCTTGGGCAAGTTCTCCCAAATCAATAACCTGGGAGACATCACTTTCAACGGTCAGATCAATGGAAACTACCAGCGCAACCGGAAAATTTTGACCGCCGATGTTGACGGCGTGGTTGACAGTGTATTTTTCCGCGGTTACCGCTATAAGAACATTGTGCTCGACGGCCAAATTCAGGAACAGAAATTTGAGGGCGATCTGAGCATTGACGATCAAAACCTAAAAGGACGGTTTGCGGGAAAGGTGGACCTGAACCCTCAGATACCAGTTTTCGACTTTGAATTGCTGCTTGACCGGGCCAACCTGGTTGCACTGAATATCGATAAAATTCACCGCGAATCGGACCTGGCCGTTGACCTGAAGGCAAATTTCAGCGGAAATAGTATCGACAACCTGAATGGGAACATTTGGTTTGAAGAAGGTCTGTATTCCAACGAAAATAACTTTCTCACCCTAAACAGCCTGACCATCAACACCTATGTTGACAGCGTAAAAAACCTGGAACTGCGTTCGGATTATCTCGATGCCAACATCCGGGGCTCCTATTCATTTGGAACGATCGGCCAGGGACTGAAGAATCTGCTGTACCGCTACCTGCCCGCCTCGGGAGTTATGCAGTCTGCAACTCCCGGTCTGAACAAGTTCAATCTTGAGCTGAACATAAAGGATGCCGAACCAATCACCCAAACGTTTTTGCCCAACCTGTACATGAGCCCGGCGCAGGTTTTCGGTTATTTTGACGAAGCAAAAAACAAGCTCGACATCTATTCCGAAATTCCGCAAATTGAGTACAACAAACTCATTTTTAAGGGATATTCACTTTCTATCCACAGTAGCGACAAATTAGAACTGAAAAGCCGGCTGGAAGAATTGGAGGTTGGTGACGGCCAAAAGCTTTACAACCTCGCTGTTTTGGCTGATGCCCAAAAGAATAATATGGCCGCCAAACTTCTATGGAACAATTACGATGAAAAAACTTACAGTGGCGAACTGGAAACGAACATTCAGTTTTCGAAGCCCCCGAAAGGTGTTCCGCATGCGGAGATGAACATTTTGCCCACGCGTATCTACATTGCCGATACATTGTGGAATATTCATCCGGCAACCATATCGATCGATTCTACAACCATTGGGGTAAATAATTTCCGTATTTCAAATCAACATCAGGAGTTCCGGTTCAACGGAAATATTTCGAAGGATAAAACGGCCCGGTTGAATATGACCGTGAACAATTTCAATCTGAACAACCTGAACCTGATCACTGGACAGGATGTCAACCTGCAAGGATTGCTGAGCGGAACTGCCAGTGTTTTTGATGTGTACGAGAAAGCGCTTTTCCTGTCGGACCTGAAAATTGACGGGCTAAGATACAGCGGCCAGCAAGTGGGAGATGTGAGCGTTCTCAGCAAATGGGATCGGCCATCCGAATCGGTTCAGTCAGAATTGATTGTGAACAACAATAACCGGCAAACGGTTTACGGCTACGGAAGCTATTCCCCCACGCGCGACAGCCTCGACTTTACCCTGAATGTGGAAAATGTGTCGCTGACACTGCTTCAGCCTGTGCTTGAAAATACCTTCGACAATGTACACGGCGATGCAACAGGAGAGGTGAAGATTTACGGAAAACCGGAAAAGATATTCATGCGAGGCGATGTTTACGCCCATAATGCCGGTTTATCGCTGGGATACCTGCAAGTGAGCTATCATTTTAGCGACACCGTGAAATTCAGGGGCGACTCCATCGTTTTCGACCAGATAACCGTCCATGATTTTGACGGTAACCAGGGCATCTTCGACGGCTCGATCCGCCATGACAATTTCTCGAATATGGATTACGACATGTTACTGCGCACACAAAAAATATTGGCAATTAACACCACCGTCCGCGACAACGAACGATTTTACGGGAAAGCATACGGCAATGGAAGCCTGCGTATTTCCGGACATGGCCGCCAGCTTTACCTCGATGGGGCTGTTCGCACCATGAACGGAACCAGTATCAACATCTCGCTGGACTACGAAGAGGAAGCTCAAGTGTATGATTTTCTGCAATTTCTGTCGCCAAAAGAAACCGCAACAATTACTCTCGATCGGAAATTACCGCAGCAGGAATCACAGGTATTCATGAATTTCGACATCGATGTGACCCCCGATGCCCGGTTTCAATTGATTTACAACTCTCAAATTGGTGATATGATCCGGGCCCAGGGCAGCGGAAACCTTAAGCTCGAAATTGATCCTGATTTCAATATCGCGTTGTATGGCGAATATCTGCTTGACCGTGGAGATTACCTGTTCACCTTGCAAAACGTGATCAACAAAAAATTTGAAATTGAACAAGGCGGCACCATCAACTGGAACGGCGACCCGTATAATGCCCGCATCAACCTCAACGCGATCTACCGGTTGAAAGCTTCATTGAACGAACTAAATCCTGACAAGGATAATGATCAAGATGCCCCCATCAACACCACCAATGCTCAATACTACCAGCGCATCCCAGTACAGTGCAAAATATCGCTTTCCGACAATTTGAACAACCCCACAATCGGGTTTGATATCGATTTTCCTACTATCGAAAACCGGATGAAGGATGAAGTACGGCAGTTTTTCAGTACCGATGAAGACATGAACAAGCAAATTTTGTCGCTACTGGTGCTGGGGCGTTTTTACACTCCTGAATATCTAAGGGGCAACTACGAGGCTTCCAATCCCAATGTAGTGGGATCCACGGCTAGCGAACTGTTTTCCAACCAACTCAGCAACTGGCTTTCTCAAATCAGCAACGATTTCGACATTGGCGTGAATTACCGCCCCGGCGATCAAATTAGTGACGATGAAATTGAACTTGCCCTAAGCACACAAATCTTTAACGACCGGGTTACGTTGAACGGTAATATCGGCAACAACGGGACACAGGCCACCACGGCCAATAATAACAACATTGTGGGCGACTTCGACTTAAACGTGAAGATCACCAATAACGGGAAGTTACAGTTTAAAGCATACAACCACTCCAACAACAATATTATTTACGAAACGTCGCCCTACACTCAAGGCATCGGCCTCAGTTATCGTGAGAACTATGACAATTTTGATGAACTGTGGAACAAGTTTCTCCGACTGTTCAAACGAAAGGCACAAAACAAATAACGTTCATCTCAACTTCTTTAAATCCAGGAACGGTACAGGCATCCCTACTCTTTCCGCGACCCTTTGTACAGTTCGTATTTCCGAAAGCTGCACGCCAGCGCTCCGTTGAAAAGCGGGATTTTTCGGGCTGGTTTCAAGCCGATGGATTTCAGACAGTCGTTGGTGCTGATGATCCAAGCTTCTGTTTCGGGATAATGATGTTTAAGACGTTCGCCAATCATGCTGTAAAACGCCTCATCGCCGGTCTCAATGCGTTCGCCATAAGGCGGGTTGAATATCAGGAAGCCACAATCTGTTTTTTTCTCCGACGTACGAAAATCTGCAACCTCCAGCTTGATCAGATCGTTCACCTTGGCCTTTTCGGCATTCTTGAAAGCCATATCCACACTGCCGCGCGAAACGTCGGAACCGTATAATTTAAAATCAGGTTTACGGTGATTGGTTTCCGATTTTATTTTTTCAAACAGGGAGGACTGATAATTTCTCCAATGCTGAAAAGCGTATTTCCGGCCGATTTCGCCCGGCAACACATTTTTAGCCATCATGGCGGCTTCAATCACGATGGTGCCGGAGCCACACATCGGGTCGGCCAGTGATTGCCCACCATTCCAGCCAGCTAACTTCAACATGCCGGCGGCCAGTACTTCGCTGATAGGCGCTTCGTGGCTGCCCACCCGGTAACCCCGCTTGTGAAGCGACTCACCGCTGCTGTCGAGCGAAATCGTACAACTATTATTGGCAATATGCAAGTTTACCTGTACCTGCGGGTTACGGGTATCAACAGAGGGGCGTTTGCTGCCCGCCTTACGAAAACGGTCCACGATGGCATCCTTTAGTTTCAGAGATGCAAACATCGAGTTATTGAACAGGTCGCTGAAAACGGTACTCTGTACCGCAAAGGTTTTGTCCGCATCGAAATAGTCTTCCCACTTGATTTTGAAGGCCTGATGGTAAAGATCGTCGGCCTTCAGTATTTTAAACGTGCGCAGTGGGACCAATATCTTCAGTGCTGTGCGCAACGAAAAATTGGCACGGTAAATCATCTCCACGTTTCCTGAAAAATACACCGCACGGCGTGCCGGTTGTACTTCATCGGCATTCAATGCAAGCAACTCGGCGGCCAGAACCTCTTCCAGTCCGGCATAGGTGGTTGCCACCAATTGATTATTGTTCATCATGATTGTTCAAATAGTATGCTGCCAGACCAAACACCAGCTTTGCTGATGTAAGCCCGAATTTTCACTTATTACTTTTCCCTTTTAACTTTTGACTTGAAAACGCTCAGATGCCCCCGCCGTCACTGAAAGCAGTTTCCCGTGCTTTGGACTGAACAATTTTGGAGTCGGGCGGAACATTGTTGGTTACCCAAACGTTACCGCCAATCACTGAATTTTTCCCAACCGTGATGCGCCCCAAAATCGTTGCCTGGGCATAAATAATGACATTGTCCTCCACGATCGGATGCCGCGGCACTCCTTTGATCGGATTTCCATGTTCGTCAAGCGGGAAACTTTTGGCCCCCAGGGTAACGCCCTGGTACAACTTCACATTGTTACCGATAATACAGGTCGAACCGATCACCACGCCCGTACCGTGGTCGATAGTAAACGATTCGCCGATTTGGGCTTTGGGGTGAATGTCGATACCGGTTTCAGAATGGGCCATCTCACCAATAATACGCGGGATAAGCGGCACACCCAGCTCCAGCAAACGATGGGCAATGCGGTAATTGGATATGGCCCGTATGGCCGGGTAGCAATATATAACCTCGCTGCGGCTTTTGGCGGCAGGATCGCCCACAAAGGCTGCCTCCACATCGGTAACCAATATCCGGCGGATTTCCGGCAAGTACGCAATAAAATCGGCTGCCAACTCCTGGGCAAACCGGTTTCGCTCGGGCATATCGATTTCTTCCGGTTGCTTATCGCATGTAAAGCACAAGCCGGCCAGAATTTGCTCCGAAAGCAGCTCAAAAAGCTCGTCAACATAAACGCCCATGTAATGGCGGATGGTATCGGGACGCAAACTTGTGTTGCCAAAGTAGCCGGGAAATAAAATTTCGCGCACCATATTGACAATTCGGGCAAGCTTTTCGGTTGAAGGTAACGGTTCGCCCAACCGATGTTCGTGGCAAACCATATCGTAGGTTTTCGGATCAGCCAGTTGCTTAACTGTCTGATTTATCTTTTGGAGGATGGTATGATCAGATTGCATTTTTATCTTCATTAAATAAGGTTGTACTTAAATATCGTTCACCGGTGTCACAAATCATGACCACCAGGTGCTTGTCTTTATTTTCTTCGCGGCGCGCAATTTGCAGGGCTGCATACACGTTTGCCCCGGATGAAATTCCGCAAAAGATCCCTTCCTTTTTAGCCAGGGCCCGTGCTTGTTCAAAAGCCTCTTCGTCCGTCACGCGAAAAACTTCGTCATAAATGGCTGCATTCAGCACCTTGGGAATAAACCCGGCGCCAATGCCCTGGATTTTGTGCGGGCCTGGGGGATTTCCCGAAAGAACGGACGATGTTTCCGGTTCAACCACCACACTGTACAAGTCAGCTTTGCGTTGCTTCAGCGCCTCCGAAACGCCGGTAATGGTTCCGCCGGTGCCTGCCCCCGCCACAAAAATATCAACTTTCCCGTCTGTATCGTTCCAGATTTCCTGCGCGGTTGTGGCCCGGTGCATGGCAGGGTTGGCCGGATTTTCAAACTGCATAGGTACAAAAGCATTTCCAAGGGCAGCTGCCAGTTCTTCTGTTTTGGCAATGGCTTCCTTCATCCCGCCTTTAGCCGAAGTGAGCACCAGCTCGGCTCCATACGCTTTTAAAATCATCCGTCGTTCCACCGAAACGCTTTCGGGCATCACGATGATCAGGCGATAGCCGCGCACCGCACAAACCATAGCCAGCCCGATACCGGTGTTTCCACTGGTTGGCTCGAGAATCACCGTTTCGGTATTGATCCGGTTTTCGGCTTCGGCTGCCGTAATCATCGCCAGGGCCAGTCGGTCCTTTACCGAACCTCCGGGATTCTGTGATTCCAGCTTGGCATAAACCCGGGCACAACATCCCTCGGCAACACGGTTTAGCTGCACCAAAGGCGTTCCGCCAATCAATTGTGTGATATCCGATGCGATTTTCATATGCGAATAATTTATTTTGGGGTCACAGACCTTCTAATTTCTATGGATAAACAAAATTCCTTCTTTTCCGGTTGAATTACAAGCCTGTTTGCCTGCAAACCATCAAATAATTTCATTTATGGCCTCAATGGCCTGCAAGACCCGCTCCTCTCCCATTCCACCGATTTCGGCAAAGCTAAAGCCACGCGAAATCAATTCATTCTTATATAACTGAAACAGATGTTCTCGCTCTTCGCCTCCATGCTCCCGAAGCGGATCCGGCTCCCAGGGAATATCCGGTTTGCACAGCAGGTACAGGTCAACCGGATTTTCCCGAATAGCTTGTTCCAGCCATTCCGGGGTTCTTCGGTAAACCCACTCAAACCAAACTTTAGTGATAATCAACCAAGTGTCAAAAATGACCATTCCAGCCGTGGATTGCCGTGCCAATTCATATTGCCGAACCTGCTCACGTGCAATTTCCTCCACATCTTCATAGGCATAATGATGGCCCTTTTCAGCCAAATATTCACGGGCATATTCCGGGAACGAAAGTGCCTGAAAATGGCTGGCCAATTCTTTGGTCAACGTACTTTTTGCTGTGGATTCGGGCCCGGTTACCGCGATAATTTTCTTCATCTTACGATTTAATTTGTAATTGTTCCGCCTCAAGCGATTTTTTCCAACTCAAATAGCCCAACACTGCCATCACGGTATAAACCACAAACAGGATAACCGTTGGCCAGAGGCTTTTAAACGCATAAAGGACCACGGAAAAGAAATCCACAAACACCCAAATCAGCCAATGTTCAAGGTACTTTCGGGCCAGCATCCAGGTAGCCACCAGGCTAAGGGCTGTTGTAAGCGAATCGCCCAGCGGAACCGGCGAATCGGTATAATTTTTCAACACAAAAGCAATGATCAAAAACAAGGCAACAGAAACAACAGCCAAAAGTAGCCACAGTTTTTTTGGGGTGTGGCTAACGGGCAGATGATCTTTCCGGTCCGGCTTTCCTTTTAACCAATAATACCAACCGTAGATGCTCACGCCCACGTAATAAACCTGTAGGGCCATGTCAGCATAAAACTTCGACACTAAAAAAACATACACGTAAAGGGCGGATGTGAGCAGCCCAACCGGCCAGGTCCATATATTTTGCCGGATGGACAAAAAAATGTAAACCAGTCCCAGTACTGCTCCGAGCACTTCAACAAAATTGGCATGGAGCCAATCGAAAACCAAGTTAGTCATGCGATTACTTTTCTACCAGCAGTTTTTCGTAATGCGATGCGTTTTTCAGCACTTCCAATGCCTTTTGGATGATTTCTTCTTCCTGGTTGATCACCTGGTAATAATATCCGGCACCAAACAGGTCGCGGGCCAGCAGCGCTTTTACCTGCTTTTTGATCAGCGGACGGGCAAACGCAACACTAGCCTCATCTTTTTCAATTTTTTCCTGATCAGCTTCAGCAATCATTTTTTCAATAATCACCTCATCCACGTCAAACTTGAGGTTGAACGTGTTGAAATCAGCATATTTTTTGGAAAGCTTTTCCCGGTTGGCATCCATATACGTTAAAACATTCGAATACAGTATATTTTTCCGGATGAGCTGGTTGAAATAGGCATAATTGGCCGATGTGTCCATCGGAACGAAAATATCGGGCATCACCCCGCCGCCGCCATAAACAGGACGTTTGTTTTTCAGGGTTTCGTACAGTTTTGTTTCATCAAAATGAATGCTGTCTTCGGAGAAGAGCTCACCGGTTTCGAAACGGGTCAGATAATCCTTCCGGTATTCTTCCACGCCATTTTCGTACGGCTTTTGGATGCACCGTCCGCTGGGCGTGTAATAATGGGCCGTGGTAAGCCGCACCACCGAACCATCTGTCAGCGGGAAAGGTTGCTGTACCAGTCCTTTCCCGAACGAGCGGCGGCCGACAACCAAGCCGCGGTCCCAGTCCTGCACAGCCCCGGCAACAATTTCGCTGGCCGAAGCCGAACCTTCATCGATCAAAACAACCAGCTTTCCCTGTTCAAATTCGCCCAAAGCTGTGGCCATATAATCTTTTCGCTTGTCGTGGACCCCCTCGGTATAAACAACCAAGCGATAAGCGCCCAAAAAATGATCGGCCAGATCGATGGCTGCTTTCAAATAGCCGCCGCCATTTCCCCGCAAATCGAGCACCAGGTTTCGGAAACCGGGCTTTGTTTTCAATTCTTTGATAGCCGCCAAAAACTCATCGGTTGTCGTAGCTGAGAAGCGGTTCAGTTTGATGTAGCCGGTTTCGTCATCGAGCATATAGGAAGCATCCAGGCTGTTGATGGGGATTTTATCGCGGATGATGGTAAAGTCGAGCCAGTCGGCGTGTCTTTTACGCATCACTTTCAGGTTTACTTTTGTGCCTTTGTCGCCCCGGAGCATACTCATCACATCGCTGTTCTTCAAACCGGTACCGGCCACTGTCTTTCCGTCGATCACCATAATCCGGTCGCCGGGCAACAAGCCCACTTTTTCGGAGGGGCCACCGGGGATGATCGTTACCACCATCAGCGTGTCTTTCAAAATATTGAAGGAAATGCCAATCCCTTCGAAACTACCTTGAAGTGGCTCGTTCATCTTTTCAACTTCTTCTTTGGAAATATAAACCGAATGCGGATCCAGCTTGCTTAACATATCCGTAATGGCTCCTTCAGTCAGCTTGTCAATATTGGTGGTATCCACATAGTAACTTTCAATCAGGCGCAACAACCGCCCAAACTTCATCATATTTCCCTGAACGTCCTGGGCTTGGGCAACCTGAGTAGCCGCCAGGAACGAGAACAGGAAAAACAGGCAGAAACCTGTTATTTTTAATTTGCTGCTCATCCTCTTGTATCTTTTAATTATAACCGATAAAGATAAAATAATATCCCCCTCCGGCAAAAAGCCCGAACACTAATAAATGTTAACAACAAAGGGAGCTTTAAGCCCCCTTCGTTTATTTTTATTCCCACTCGATGGTTGCGGGCGGTTTTGAGCTGATATCATAAACCACGCGGTTAATACCACGCACTTTGTTAATAATTTCGTTCGACATTTTTGCCAGGAATTCGTACGGAAGATGAACCCAATCGGCCGTCATCCCGTCGGTTGACATGACGGCACGCAGGGCGACCACATTTTCGTAAGTACGCTCGTCGCCCATCACTCCGACCGATTGAACCGGCAGTAACATCACGCCGGCCTGCCAAACCTGATCATAAAGTTTCCATTCTTTCAGTCCATTGATGAAGATTGCGTCGGCTTCTTGGAGAATCCGGACTTTTTCAGGGGTAACATCGCTCAGGATACGGATACCCAATCCTGGTCCCGGAAAGGGATGACGCCCCAGCAATTCACCGCGGATGCCCAACGCTTTTCCTACCCGCCGAACCTCATCTTTAAACAGCAGATTTAGCGGTTCAACCACTTTCAGTTTCATTTTCTCGGGAAGTCCGCCCACGTTGTGGTGCGATTTAATGGTCGCTGAAGGTCCGTTTACGGAAACAGACTCAATCACATCGGGGTAAATGGTTCCTTGCGCCAACCATTTGACGTCCTGTATTTTGTGCGCCTCCACATCGAATACTTCGATAAAGTCGCGGCCAATAACCTTGCGTTTTTGTTCCGGATCAGTAATTCCGGCCAAATCATTCCAGAATTTTTCCCGGGCATCAACGCCAATCACGTTCAGTCCCATATCCTTGTAGGAATCCAGCACATTTTCGAATTCATTTTTCCGGAGCAGGCCATTATCCACAAAAATACAGGTCAGGTTTTTACCGATGGCACGGTTCAGCAATACCCCGGCCACAGTTGAGTCAACGCCGCCGGAAAGGCCAAGGACCACTTTATCGTTACCCAATTTTTCCTTCAGTTGGGATACGGTGCTTTCAATAAACGAGGCAGGCGTCCAGTCCTGTTTGCACCCGCAAATGTCAACCGCGAAGTTTTTCAGCAACTGCGTTCCTTCGGTGGTGTGGTAAACCTCGGGATGAAATTGAATGGCATAAGTTGTCTCGCCGTCAATTTTATAGGCCGCATTTTTCACATCGGCCGTCGAGGCAATTACTTTATAACTTTCAGGCAGGCGCTCAATGGTATCACCGTGCGACATCCATACCTGCGTGTTCAGGGTCATGTGTTTGAACAGTTCATTTTCCTGATCGATGTATCCCAGGTTTGCCCGGCCATACTCGCGCGAGTTGGATGGCAACACTTCGCCGCCAAAATAGTGTGACAAATATTGCGCACCGTAACATACGCCCAACAAAGGTAATTTCCCTTTTATGGCAGAAAGGTCGGGTTTCGGCGCATTTTCGTCGCGAACCGAGAACGGGCTGCCACTTAAAATGACCCCTTTCACACTTTCATCGATGGTTGGGAAATGGTTAAACGGGTGAATTTCACAATAGATGTTCAGCTCTCGTACACGTCGTCCGATCAATTGCGTGTATTGGGAACCAAAGTCAAGGATGAGGATTTTCTCTTGCATGAATCTGTTTTTTTTTGATGGCGCAAAGATAGAAAAATCCACCTAATGAAACGGACAGTTTAAGAAACAGAAAAGACAGAAATTAACATTTGCTGACCAGAGCCTGCTGAATGACGTTTTAACCAAAAAAAAGGCCACAGAAAAACGCTGTGACCTTTTATGATTTTACAATTCGCGAATCCAGATATTTCGGAAACTAACCGGGTTGCCATGATCCTGGAGGATGATTGGCCCGTCGCCATGCGGTTTCACCGAATACTCGGGAATTCCGATATATTCAGTGGGGCCTCGAACCACCACATTGTTTTGCACCAAAACGCCATTGTGGATAACAGTCACCCGAGGATGGGTAAAATAGGTACCATCATTATTGAAACGCGGAGCCGTGTAAATGATGTCGTAGGTTTGCCAAATACCGGGGCCTTTGCACGCATTTACAAGCGGAGCATGCTGTTTATAAATACTGCCAGCCTGACCGTTACGATAAGTGCGGTTGTTGAAGTTGTCCAACACCTGCACCTCGTAAATTCCCTGCAAAAAAACGCCACTGTTGCCACGGCCCTGGCTTTCGCCAACCACTTCGGCGGGTGTGCGCCATTCCACGTGCAACTGGAAATCTTTAAACTGGCGTTTGGTTTGAATGATGCCGGTCCCCCTTTTTACAGTTGCAACGCCATTTTCGAATTCCCAACCCGGTTTTTCGCCAGCCTCGTTTGTCCATTCGTAGCCCAAATCCATTCCCTCGCCAATCAGTACGATGGCATCAGACGGGGCATTCATCGGGGTTTCGCCGGGTGTAACAACGGCAACTTCAGGGTCCCAAATTTCGGTCATCTCCGGGACCATTTTGGGCATTTCGTGCTGCGCGTAAGCACCCATGCTCACTACGGTGAGCATTACAAAAACAGGTTTTCTCATGGTTTTAAAAAGATTTAGTTTAACATTGATTGGTTATAAGTCAAGTTCTTGCATGATCGAGTCAATTTTTTGTTCCGCCAAACGCTCAACCTGCACGAATTCACTTCTGCTGGTTAGTTTTCCGGCCACTTCAAAATAAAATTTGATTTTGGGTTCGGTGCCTGATGGGCGAACTGAAATTTTGGTTCCGTCTTCGGTAAAAAACTGCATTACATCGGACGTGATTTTTTGGTTGATTTTTTTCGTTTCGCCTGTCAGCAAGTTACGCTCAGAAAGATCAGCATAGTCTTTTACAATTTTCAGCGGACTGCCGCCCAGCGTTTTTGGCGGGTTGGTGCGGAAATTCACCATCATCTGCTGAATTTCGTCGGCCCCGGTTTTCCCCGGACGAACAATGTATTTCATCTTTTCTTTCGAATAGCCATATTCCAGGTAAATATCCTGCAGTAATTCGAACAGGGTTTTTCCCTGGTCCTTTGCCCAGGCTGCAATCTCGGCCATCAAGGCACAAGCGGAAACGGCGTCTTTATCGCGCACAAAATCGGCCGGCATAAAACCGAAACTTTCTTCGCCGCCGCCGATGTATTTTTTCTGCCCCTCCAACTCGCGGATAATCTCTGCGATGTATTTGAAACCGGTATAAACATCGTAATAATCAATACCGTTCTTTTGGGCGATTTCGGCAATCTTCTCGGTGGTAACGATGGTTTTCACAATGAATTCGTTGCCTTTAAACGCGTTGCTTTCTTTCATCCGGATAATGATGTAGTAAATGAAAAGCAAAGCGGTTTGGTTACCGTTAATGATAACAAATTCGCCTTTGTCGTTTTTTACTGCCACGCCAATCCGGTCGCCATCCGGGTCGGAAGCCAGAACCACATCCGCATCCACTTCGTAACCTTTTTTCATGGCCATATCCATCGCGGCAGGCTCTTCGGGGTTGGGCGAAACCACGGTTGGGAAATCACCGCTCACAACGTCCTGCTCCGGCACATTGAAAATATTTTCGAAGCCAAAAGCCCGCAATGCGGCCGGGATCAGTTTCACCCCGGTCCCGTGGATCGGCGTGTAAACTATTTTCAGGTCTTTGTGCTTTTTCACGATTTCGGGCGCCAGCGAAACTGTTTTCACTTTTGCAAGAAACTTTTGATCAATCTCGTCGCCAATAATTTCAATCAGCTCCCGGTTTCCTTCAAAGCGAATGTCTTCTGCTTTTACCCGTTGAACTTCGTCGATAATGTTCACATCGTGCGGCCCGACAATTTGGGAACCATCTTCCCAATAAGCTTTGTAACCGTTATATTCTTTGGGGTTGTGCGAAGCCGTTAAAATGATTCCGCTTTGGCAGCCCAGTTCGCGGATCACAAACGACATTTCGGGCGTGGGGCGCAAATCTTCAAACAAATAAACTTTGATGGCGTTGGCAGCAAATATTTCAGCGCTTTTCTCAGAGAATAACCGGCTGTTGTTCCGGCAGTCGTAGGCAATGGCAACTTTTATCTGATCCAAACCGGCGAACACTTTTTTCAGGTAGTTGCTCAACCCTTGCGTGGCAGCACCAACCGTGTAAATGTTCATGCGGTTGGAACCGACGCCCATAATTCCGCGCAAACCTCCTGTTCCAAATTCAAGGTCGCGGTAAAATGAATCGATGAGCTCGCTTTTATCCTCAGCCTCCAACATTCGCTTCACCTCCTCACGGGTTTGCTGGTCGTACACGTCACTCAGCCAGGTTTTGGCTTTCTTCACAACTGCATCTAAAACATCATTATTCGTCACCATATCTTTCAATTTAAAGGTTTTTCAATTCTTGAATGCACCCTTTCAGACTGCCGCGCCAATAAGGGATGTCGATACCAAAAATACGTTTAATTTTTGATTTGTTCAGGACCGTGTATGCCGGCCGTTTGGCCGGGGTTGGGTACTCGTCGGTACCAATCGGGTGAACGTTGCAACTGATACCATACATTTCGTGGATGGCCTTGGCAAAATCGTACCAACTGCAAACCCCCTCGTTGGAATAGTGGTAAATACCGGCTTTCCAGCAATGCTCATCGGCTGCCGTTTTCGAAATGATGGCCAATATAGCGTCGGCCAGGTCGCCTGCATAGGTTGGCGTACCTACCTGGTCGTACACCACTTTCAGCTCGTCGCGCTCCAGTCCGAGCCGGATCATGGTTTTAACAAAGTTGTTTCCAGAAGCCGAATATAACCAGGAAGTGCGGATAATAATCGCAGAGGCATCTTCTTTCAGCAAAGCGATTTCGCCATTCAGCTTGGTTTTTCCGTACACCGAATCGGGATCCACCAAGTCGGTTTCGACATAAGGCTGGCAATTGGCGCCGTCAAATACATAATCGGTCGAAATATGGATGACTTTGCAATTTTGTTGTTTACCAATTTTCCCTAAATAAGCAGGTACTTTGGTGTTCAGAAGCTCGGCCAGCTCCTCATCCGTTTCGGCTACATCAACAGCAGTATAAGCTGCGCAATTGACGAGAAAATCGGGCTTTTCCTGTTGACAAAACGTGTCAACTGCCTCAAAATTGGTTATATCGAGTTCGTTGATGTCGGTAAAAACAAATTCAAGGCCGGGAAACCGGGCAGACCGTTTTCGTATCTCTGAGCCCAATTGCCCATTTGCCCCTGTCACTAAAATTTTCATAAGCATTCTTAAAAGTTGATGTCAGCTTCACGAAAAAAAGAATTTTTCTGATCTTTTGCAGAAATGATAGCTTCCGGTTCCGGTATTTTCCAGTCGATCTTCAAGTCAGGATCGTTATAGATAATCCCGCGTTCTGATTCCGGATGGTAATAATTATCACACTTATAGCTAAAAACGGCCGTTTCGCTCAGCACCGAAAAACCGTGGGCAAAACCACGCGGGATGAACAACTGCTTTTTGTTTTCACCGGTCAGCTCCACGCCAAACCATTGCCCGAACGTGGGCGAACCTTTCCGCAAATCGACAGCCACATCAAACACGCTCCCATCGATAACCCGTACCAGCTTGGCCTGTGCGTGCGGCGCCAGTTGATAATGCAACCCGCGAATAACCCCGCGAACGGATTTCGACTCATTATCCTGTATGAAACCGGCATCCATACCCAACTCTTTATAGCGCCCGGCATGAAAGCTTTCGAGAAAATAACCCCGGTCGTCCTGAAACACCGATGGCTCAAACACAATTAATCCGTCAATGGGTGTTTTGTAAATTTTCATTCGTTTTGAAAAAATGTTAAAAGGATGATATTTTTTTGTTTGCCAGCTTGTGGAGGTATTCACCGTATTGATTTTTCAGAAGGGGCTTGGCAAGCTCCAGGAGTTGATCGCGGTCAATATATCCTTTTTTAAAGGCAATTTCCTCGATGCAGGACACTTTCAAGCCCTGCCGTTGTTCAATGGTGGCAATAAAGTTTGAGGCCTGCAACAGGCTGTCGTGCGTTCCGGTATCGAGCCAGGCAAAGCCACGCCCAAGCAATTTCACATTCAGGCGACCTTCTTCCAGGTAAAGGCGGTTCAGGTCGGTAATCTCCAACTCTCCGCGCGCCGACGGCTTTAACGACTTGGCTTTCTGCACCACATCATTCGAATAAAAATACAAACCGGTTACTGCATAATTCGATTTCGGCTCGTCCGGTTTTTCTTCCAGTGAAAGCACTTTGCCGCTTTCATCGAATTCGGCCACGCCATATCGCTCAGGGTCATTCACATAATAACCAAAGACCAAAGCGCCGTCTTCTAACGAGGCTGCCTCCTCCAAAATAGCCCGAAAGTTATACCCGTAGAAAATATTGTCGCCCAAAATCATACAAACCGAATCGTCGCCAATAAATTCTTCGCCAATAATAAATGCCTGCGCCAACCCGTCGGGCGAAGGCTGCACAGCGTATTGGATCTGAATACCAAGTTGCGAACCGTCTTCCAACAGGTTTTGGTACAAGGGAATGTCGTGCGGGGTGGAAATGATCAGGATTTCACGGATACCTGCCAACATGAGCACCGAAAGCGGGTAATAGATCATGGGTTTGTCGTAAACCGGAATAATCTGCTTCGAAATGGATTTGGTAATCGGGTATAAACGCGTACCGGAGCCACCGGCCAAAATAATGCCTTTCATGTGTGTGTATTTATGATTTCAATAAGTTGTCAAAATAAGCGATTGTTTTGTTTAGCCCTTCGTCAAGTTGCACTAAAGGCTGCCAGCCAGCCAGTTGCTCCATGGCAAGGCTAATGTCGGGTTGCCGCTGAATAGGGTCATCCACCGGAAGCGGCTCAAACACAATTTTTGATTTTGAACCGGTGAGATCAATAATTTTTTGGGCCAATTCCAGAATGGTAAATTCATTTGGATTGCCAATATTCACCGGGCCGGTAAACGAATCGTCGGTGCCCATCATGCGGATCATGCCTTCAACCACATCATCAACATACTGAAAACTGCGCGTTTGTTGTCCGTTGCCAAACACGGTAATATCCTGTCCCCGCAGCGCCTGCACAATAAAATTAGACACAACCCGACCATCGTCGGGCTCCATTCGAGGACCATAGGTATTAAAAATGCGCACAATTTTAATACGAACACCATTCTGGTTATGGTAGTTTACAAACAAGGATTCGGCGCAGCGCTTGCCTTCGTCGTAACACGAACGCACGCCGATCGGGTTTACGTTTCCCCAGTAACTTTCCGGCTGCGGGTGCAACTCGGGATCGCCATATACTTCGCTGGTAGAGGCCTGCAGAATCTTGGCCTTCACCCGTTTGGCCAAGCCAAGCATATTGATGGCCCCCATTACTGAAGTCTTTATCGTTTTAATAGCATTGTACTGATAGTGGACAGGCGAAGCCGGACAAGCCAGGTTATAGACCTCATCCACCTCAATGTAATACGGCATAGTTACATCATGGCGCACCAGCTCAAAATAGGGATGATCAATCAACTGAATGATTTTTGACTTAGCGCCTGTAAAAAAATTATCCAGGCAAGTCACCTCGTTGCCCTCGGCCAGCAACCTTTCGCACAGGTGAGAACCAATAAAACCCGCACCTCCGGTAACCAAAATTCGTTTCATTGCTCTTTGTTGATTGGTAGTTTATTCCTCATACGGCCAATACCGCAAGTATGGTTATTTTTTTATAGTTATCATTTGCCCAACAAAACTACGGTGTTTTGCCACAAATCAAATGAAACATGCATGAAATTTACATCTACAAATCCAAATTCACTCATATCATATCCGTCAAAAGTTCGGAATTGAATGAAATTCACAATTGCCGC
>JBFXGM010000037.1:0-39891 GCA_050178015.1 Mangrovibacterium sp. | reverse complement strand
TAACAATGTACAATCTCATGCGATTACAGAAACATCCTAAGTTATATGAATTCTGAAAAAACAGAAAAGAAAAAATTCAGATATTTGACAATTCGGAGAAAGACAAAAACAACAAACTATGACAAAAACATTCGGTTCACATAAAAGTCTTGACAACAGACTGATTAGATGTTCTTTTATACTCTGTCTTATTTTCGTGATATCATTAAACGGCCATAGCCAGGAAAAAGAAATACGGATAGGTCCCGGTCCTCATCTAAATCAACTGGAGCCATTAATTATCTATGATGGATTTCCTATGACATTGATAAATCATAAGAAGATTTTAGATTTTCCGGATCAAATTGAATCAATATCGATTAAAGGAGATACTCTGTTTGACGACCTGGGAGTGCCCATATACAAAGGAGTTGTTCTGATTTCCAGCAAAGATTCAATAAATGCTGGATTGAAAAAGATTTTAAAAGAAACAGATTTTTGGATTCATGATAATTTTTTTGGATTGATTGAGATAAATGGACAAAGCCAGAAATGGGATTCTTTAACCTGGTCGAGATTATCCCGATTAAATCCTGAAAATATTATACGTATTGAGGTTTTAGAATCCAACGATTCAGAAAATAAGACAAAAGGACAAATTAAATTGATGATAAAGGACTAATCCCCATACACAATCAAATAGACTACCCCGCCAGTAAAGACCGACGGGGAGGCGCTTTCACAGCACGCAAGCATGCATTTCCCGTTCCTAACTGGTTTTCCGGTAGCGCCAGATGGCCAGGCTAAGAAACGACAGGCCGATGAGGATGAGCGATACAAACTCGTCGATCAAATCGGCGAAGCCGGAGCCTTTCAGTACCACCATCCGCATGATGCGCATGAAATAGTAAATCGGGTTGAGACGGTCGAGCAGTTGCGCCCAGTGGGGCATGCTTTCCACCGGGGTGAAGATTCCGCCCATCAACACAAAAATCATCATAAAAAAGAAGGTCAGGAACATGACCTGCTGCTGCGTTTCGGTAACCGTGGAGATGAACAAGCCGAGGCCCAGCACCCCGATCAGGTAGAGGGCGGCAAAGCCAAACAGCAAGGGCAAACTTCCCACGATGGGCAAGTCGAACACGAGCCGGGCAATGACCAATCCAAAGGCCAGGTCGAACAGGGCAATCACCAAAAACGGCAGCAACTTGCCCAGGATGAACTGATATTTTTTAATAGGCGTTACGTTGAGCTGCTCAATGGTGCCGATTTCTTTTTCGCGCACCAGGTTCATGCCCGAGAGGAACATGCCGATGATGGTGACCAAAATGGCCAGAATGCCCGGCGCCATGTACCATTTGTAATCCAGCTCCGGGTTGTACCAGTAGCTTTGTTTCGAATCGATCCGGCGTGGCGGGTTGAACTCGGGCAAGCCTTTCCACTCGGCAATCACCGACTTGTTGAAACCCGACAGGATGCCCTGCGCATAAGAAAGGATGAGGGAAGCTTTATTGCCGTCGATGGCATTGATCAGCAGCTGCACACTGGCCTCGTCCTCGCGGATCAGGGCACGTTCAAAGCCTTGCGGAATCACCATCACAAAATCGGCCTCTTCGCGCCTGAAACTGTTTTCGGCATCTTCCAGATCGAACGAGGCATCGTGGAGCCGGAAGAACGGCGAGCCTTCAAAACGGCCCGTCAGTTCGCGCGAGGTCTCCGAAATATCGTTGTCAACCACATAAATATCGACATTTTTCAGGTCGTAGGTAGCCGCGAAAACCAGCACCAGCATCTGCATCAGCGGCAGCACAAAAATCATGGGCAGCATGGTTTTGTTCCGGAAAACCTGGATGAATTCTTTTTGAAGGATGTATCGGATTGTACGCATTTTATTAAAAATTTCGGGTTTGAGGTCGCGAGTTATGCATTACTCATTACTCCACATTTGTTTCGCGGCGCATGAAAGGTGATCTCTTTTCAAATCCTTACCGGATGCGCCTGATAATTCTCTCGTTCTGTTCCCCGGGGCGCTGCCCCGGGCTGGTGCTGTATCGCCCTTTCAGGGCTAAGATTCTCACTACTCATGTCTCGCTACTCACTACTCAAGTCTCGTTTTAAACTTCTTCACGGCGATGGCGGTAAACACGGCAGCCATGCCAATCAGGATCAGCGTTTCCTTCCACACGAAAAGAAAGCCGGTGCCCTTCAGCATGATATTTTTCAGGATGACGATGAACCAACGCGGGGGCATCAGGTGCGACAGTATTTGCAGCGGTACGGGCATGTTTTCGATCGGGAACATGAAGCCCGACAGCAGGATGGTGGGCAGCATGAGCGCCACCAGCGAGATAAACATGGCCACCATTTGGTTTTTGGCCACTGCCGAAATGAGGATGCCCAAACAAAGCGCCATCAGGATAAACAGGATGCTCTCGGCCATGAGCAACACCCAGCTGCCATGTATGGGCACACCAAAAACCAGGTGCCCGATCCCCAGTATCATCACCGCGTTGACGACCGACAAAACCAGGTAGGGCGCCACTTTCCCGAGGATAATCTGCACCGGGCGCAATGGCGAAACCAGCAGGATTTCCATGGTGCCCAGCTCTTTTTCGCGGGTGATGGAAATGGAGGTCATCATAGCCGAAATGAGCATCAGGATCATAGCCATAATGCCCGGCACAAACATGTACACCGATTCGAGTTCTTCGTTGTAAAACATGCGTACTTCGGGGGTAATCTGCATGGGCATTTTCAGTTCGCCCATCTCTTTCAGGATGTAATCGTTGATGATGCCCGTGGTATAGCTTGCCAGCAATTTACCCACGTTGGGGTCGGAAGCGTCGGCAATAATCTGCACGTCGGCCTTGCCTTCGCGCTCCAGCGTTTGCCCGAAGTTGGGCCCAAACACCAGCACTTCTTTTACTTTTCCTTTTTTGAAGATGGCTTCAATGTCGCCGTCGTTATCCAGGTAGCGGTCGAGCACAAAATAACCCGACGACAGCAGCTTGGCAGTAATTTCGCGGGTCACTTCGTCTTTCGACTGGTCGTAAATGGCCAGGTGCGCATCCTTGATTTCGTTGGTAATGACCGTCCCGAACAGCAACAGCTGGGCAATGGGAATGCCAAACAGGATGATCATGGTCCGCACATCGCGGAAGATGTGGAAGAATTCTTTTTTAACAAAACCGAAAAAACGTTTCATAGTCGAGTGTTATTTATGTCCGAACCACAGAGTTACACAGAGTCAGGCACAGAGTTTCACGGAGTATATTAGTTCGCCAACCGTTTAATGCCATTTTTAAGGGACGAAACATTAAAATTGAGCAATAAACCAATTTTGCATCCTGAGAGCTTTAAATATGTCAGAACTTGAGCAACATGAACATCCGTGAATGCCTCTACCGATTTAATCTCAACAACTACTTTGTTTTCTACCAATAAATCAATCCGATAACCAGCATCAAGTTTTACATCTTTGTACACCAGGGGCAAAGCCTTTTGTTTTTGAACCATTAAACCTGATTGGTTTAACTCGTAAAACAAACATTCTTCATAGGCACTTTCGAGTAAACCCGGACCTAAGGCAGAATGAACATGGTATGCGCATCTAAGAATCTGTTCAGTTATTGTATTGATTTCCATAAGTGATGTATTTTAAAAACTCTTTTTTACTCCGTGCTTTACTCTGTGTAACTCTGTGGTTAAATATGAATTAGTCATTTCGAACGGCAGATCGCGCCAGTTGGAGAAAGACGCCGTTCATATCTTCCGAGTTGAATTGCTTTTTCAGCGCATCGGGTGTGTCTAGGGCGGCAATGCGGCCATCCACCATGATGGAAACGCGGTCGCAATATTCGGCCTCGTCCATGTAATGGGTGGTTACGAAAATGGTTTTTCCTTCGGCAGCCGCTTCGTAAATGAAGTCCCAAAACTGGCGCCGGGTAATCGGGTCAACACCCCCGGTGGGCTCGTCGAGGAAAACAATCTGCGGGTCGTGTAGCAGGGCAATGGAGAAAGCCAGCTTCTGTTTCCAACCCAGCGGCAGCGACGAAATCAGCTTGTTGCGCTCAGTTTCCAGCTGCAATTTTCTCAACAGCAGGTGTTCTTTTTCCTTTCGCTGTTTCACCGGGATGCCGTAAATGCCCCCGTAAAAGCGGATGTTTTCGGCAATGGTCAGATCCTCGTACAGCGAGAACTTCTGGCTCATGTAGCCAATGTTCCGTTTGATCTGCTCGGTTTGCCTGGACACATCGAACCCGCTAACCGTCAACTCGCCCGAAGTTGGCGCCAACAATCCGCAAAGAATGCGCATGGCCGTGGTTTTGCCGGCTCCGTTGGCTCCCAGGAAGCCAAAGATTTCGCCCTTGTACACTTCGAAATTCAGGTGGTCGTTGGCCGTGAAAGAGCCGAACTTTTTGACCAGATTTTTGACGGTTATAACGGGAGTATTTTGATTCATTTCAATTCGATTTAAAAAATTATTATCAACCACGGAGGACACCAAGTGAAGCACAGAGTTTCACAGAGTAATTGTAAGAGCAATAATTCTGTTTGATTTTCATTCATACTGAATTAAAAAACTCCGTGTTCTTCTGTGTCAAACTCCGTGAAACTCTGTGGTTAATCACTCATTACTCGCTACTCGTCTCTCATCTTTCCCCGTCATCATCCCCATAAACACATCCTCGATGCCCGGATTAGTTTCGAATACCTGCAGGTTGCGATGTTTCTTTTCCATCAGGTAGCGTTCCAGCTCCACGGCTTCCAAGTCATCATCTTTGGGGGTGACGTGGACAAACTGCCCGAAGGCATATGCCGTTTCCACCTGCGAATATTCCCGCAAATCGGTGATCAGCCGGTGCATTTCGTCGGAACGGACAGCCAGCAGGGGACGGGTGTAGTTTTCAACAATGCGGCCCGGCGAATCGATGCTCAGGATGCGGCCCTTTTGCATCAGGGCCACGCGGTCGCACAGGCTGGCTTCGTCCATGTAGGGGGTTGAAACCAGGATGGTGATGCCCTGCTGTTGCAGCTTTTTCAGCATCTCCCAAAACTCTTTGCGCGATACGGCGTCCACGCCGGTGGTAGGCTCGTCGAGCACCAAAATTTCGGGTTTGTGAATGAGGGCGCACGAGAGGGCCAGCTTTTGCTTCATCCCGCCCGACAGCCTTCCGGCCAACCGGGTTTTGAAGGGTTCTATCTGCACGTAAATGTCCTTGATCAGCTCGTAATTTTCGGCAACGGTAGTCCCGAACACGGTGGCAAAAAACTCCAGGTTCTCCTCCACGCTCAGATCCTGGTAGAGCGAAAAGCGCCCCGGCATGTAGCCCACCAGTTGGCGGATTCGTTTATATTCCGTAATCACGTCCAAGCCAGCCATTTTGGCCTTGCCGCTATCGGGCACCAACAGGGTCATCAGGATGCGCATCAGCGTGGTTTTGCCGGCACCGTCGGGCCCGATCAGCCCGAACAGTTCGCCTTTGTTCACCGAGAACGAGATGTCGTCAAGCGCTTTTACGTCCTTATAGGATTTCGAGAGGTTTTCAACGTTGATCATGGTACGGTACAGATTTCAAGTTTCACATTTCGTATAGCCTTCAGCTGGTGACTGGCAGCTAGCTGCTAGCCACCAGCTGCCATCATAAGCTTGTTTGTCTTTCGACAGTTAAAAATTCACTTCTCCCGGCATGCCGATTTTCAGGCGGCCATCGTTTTTCACGGTCACTTTCACGGCGTACACCAGTTTCACCCGTTCTTCTTTGGTTTGAATGATTTTGGGCGTGAACTCGGCTTCGGACGAAATCCAGCTTACCGTTCCCTGCAAGGATTGGTTTTCGGTTTTGTCCTGGTCGATCAGCACTTCTACCTGCTGACCCAGTTTGATGTGGGGCAACTGTGCGCCACTCACATATACTCGCAAGTCGAGTTCCGAGAGGTCGCCCAGCTTGACCACCGCTTTCCCGGGGGCGGCCAGCTCTCCCTGCTCCACATATTTTTCCAGCACAATGCCTTTCATGGGGCTGTAGATAAAACACTTCGCAAACTGGTCTTTGATGACATTCATTTGTGCGGCCAGCACATCCAGCTCGCTATTGATGGAAACGAACTGAGCGTTCAGGCTTTCCACCTGCTTTTCCAGCACGCGCATTTGTCCGTCCACATCGTCCACCTGCTGTTGGGTGGCGGCTTGGTCGGCAAACAGCTTGTGAACACGTTGCTGATTGGTTTCCAGCGTCCGGATTTGCTCTTTCAGCACTTCCACCTGGGCGCGCACGTTCACTTTCTTGGCGGCCACGGCCTGTTGCTGCGCTTCCAGCTGCCTCAGCTGCAAACTGAGCTGGGTGGTGTCCACCAGCCCCAGCAGTTGTCCTGGTTCCACCAGGTCGCCGTCTTCGGACTGAAACTGCACCAGTTTCCCGGCCATTTCGGCTGATACAATGGTTTCGTCGGTTTCGAAGTTGCCGTAGGCATCCGACTTTTCATCATTTCCATTACAGGCTGACAGCACCAAAAGGGCGAGCGCCAAAACGTATTGAAATTTCATTTTTATCGTTTTTAAAAGTTATTTTCCCTGGATCGTTTGATAATTGATTTTTGCAGCCTCCAATTGTATTTTGCGGGTTTCGAGGGTGATTCGGGCTGTTACCTCGGCGTTTAAATCCTGCAGGTAGTCGGCCATGGTGATGGCGCCGTTTTCCAGTTTCGAGGCCGAACTCTGGGTGATGCGTTCCTGTACGGCAATCAGCTCCCGGTCGCTTTCCAGCAAATCCTGCAATTGTTTGATCTTTCTGGTTTCGCCGTCGAGGGCAATGTTGATGTTTCGCTCAAACTGTTGCTGTTGCGTTTGCACCATCTCCTGCTGCAAGCGGACCACTTCCTGTTCGCGTTTGGTGTTTTTCCAGTCGAAAACCGTCCAGTTTAAACCCACGCCAACCAGGTAGAAGGTGTCAAAATCATCGTTCAGCATGTTCAGCCCCGGACGTCCGTAACCAGCCTGGCCAAAACCAAACAATTTGGGGTTTCGCTTCTTTTGCAGCAAATCCGACGAGGCAGAAAGCAGCTCGGTTTGCTTGTCGAAGAAGCCCAGTTCAGGCCTGTCGAGATCGTTATCCTGGATAAAATCCGGTGCATCAATCACCAGTTGGTCAAGATCGGCAGGCTGTTTCCCGGTCAGGATGGCCAGGGCTGCCAGCACCGTTTCGCGACCCGATTGCAGTTCGGTTTGCTGCTGTTTCACTTTAATCAGTTCGGCCAGCAACATATCCAGGTCGGAAGCCAGCACCACCCCATGCTTCACGCCCGATTCAACTTGCTTTCTGCGGGTCTCGAGGGTTTCCTGTTTTGTGGCCAGGATATCCAGGTTTTGCTGGATGAAAAAACTGGTAAAAAACAAGCTGTTTACTTGTTCTTTCACCTGGTAAAGCGCCACTTCCACGCTTTGCCGGTTGGCTTCATCCTGCGCCTTTTCGAGCATTTCAGACGCGTTGGTGATGCCGCCGTCCCAAATGTTTTGGCGTACATCCAGGTAGGCTTTGTACTGGTCTTTCGACACCCCCGGAAAATCGATCCCCGGCATGGAAATGCCTATCTGGGTAACATCCGACTGATAGGTGGCCTGGGCATTCAGGTTGATTTGCGGCAGGTAATTGTTCTCCAGGTTCTTCCGTTTCATTTCACTCATTTGCCGGTAAAGTTCTTCCTGCTTCAGCAGCGGATGTTGTTCGCGCGCCCACTGCTGGCAATCATCGAGGCTTACCGGTCCTTGCGCCATTACCAGCTGAACCGGCAACAGCAGCCATAGCAATACTTGTTTTCTGATCATTGTTTTCTTTTTATTTGGGTTCAATGGCCCTGAGGACAAATTGTTTCACTTCTTGTTTCCGTTCTTCCAAAAAGGCTTGCGTGGCAACCTTGTCTTCATTGAAAGCCACAAAACTAACGACCGGTTTGGCGGCAAAAGGGAAAACACACAGCCCGATTACATTCACCACGAGGTGTTCCGGTTTCATGCAAACGATTTCGCCGCGATCCATCGCATCGGAAATTACATTAAGCATAGGCTTGAGATTAAATCCGTGCTTCATGATCAGTTTAAAAAAGACGGAAGGATCACGATTGATTTCCTTCAAAATGAACCCCGGTAAGTAGGGATATTTCAGCAGCAAATCGATGTACGTGTCGATTGCTTGCTCAACCTTGGACTTAAAATCCATATCCGATTGGAGGATCTGCCCGATTTTCGGGAAGGCAAAACCAATGATCTTGCTGAAAATGGCATCGAATAGTTTGTCCTTGCTCCTGAAATAGTAGTGCAACAAGGCTTTGTTGATGCCGGCCTCGTCGGCAATTTCCTGCATTCTGGCGCCATCCATGCCCTTTCGCACAAACACGGTGGTGGCTGCATTTAGGATTTTTTCTTCGGTATTGTCTTTCTTCGTATCCATTTTGACTTGAAGGTTTAACTAACTGGTTAAATCACGTGGACAAAAGTATGGAGATCGATTCAGATGACAAAATAATTTGACCAAAATATTTAACCATTCGGTTAATTCTGAATTTATAACCTGTTTTTCAATCTATTACATGACTCTCATTTCCTTAAAAAGGAATACTTTGACTAAACATGTCGGTATGTTGCGTGTTAATTCAAGAGAAATACCGACACATCATGAAAATTGAGACCAATAAAAACGCTCCGGCTTGGCACGAAGAACATTTGCTAATTGAAGCCCCGGCAGAGCGGGTTTATGCTACTCTCGCAGATATCCGCCATTGGGCACTATGGCAAAGCGGGGTCAGCAAAACCAAGGTACACGGGAAGATAGCCCCGGGTACCAGCTTCGACTGGAAAGCCGGCGGTTTTTCCATCCGATCTGTAATCCACACGGCTGCTGCTCCTCTCGAATTTGGCTGGACAGGCAACATGCTCTGGCTAAAGGCAGTGCACAACTGGACCTTCTACCCGGAAGGAAACCAAACCAGAGTAGTGGTAAACGAGTCACTTGAAGGCTTTTTGGCCGGACTGATGCAAAAAACGCTGGCCAAAGGCATGAAGAAAAACCTGCTGGAGCTGAAAACTGAGGCCGAACGAATATGAAAAAAGGGCAGCCAATCGACTACCCTTTTAAACTCAAATCCTGTAAGACAGATTACGCATCTGTTTTGTTTATCTGAGATTCTTCAGATTCAATTGTCTTTTCCGGAGCGATTGTCTTTCCTTTCAAATAATCGGGAAGTTCCATCCCCGCAGTTTTGAAAATATCATCCAACGGAGGAATGGCGCCCAACATGCCCTGCATAAAATTCGCTGTCGATGTTTTACCATCCTTCCCGTTTCCGGTTTCCCAAACAGTAACTTTGTCAATTTTGATATTTTTGATGGCTTCCACCTGGGTTTTAACCAACTCGGGCAATTTGTCGGCAATCATCATCATCACGGCATCTTTCGAGTTATTGCCGGCAGCTTTCACCAGCATGTCGAAACCCTCGGCCTGCTTACTCAAAATTTCATAAATACCTTTTGCCTGAGCTTCCATTTTCATATAAATAGCATCGGCCTCCCCTTTTGCATGACGGCGGATTTGCTCGGCCAACGCTTCAGCATCAATTTCAACTTTCTGTTTATCGATTTCGGCAGGCACCACAATATTCGCGGTTTGCGTAGCCTTATCACGAGCGGCACGCACCATCTCGGCCTCTCTTTCAGCTGCATAGGCTTCTTCAAGGGCTTTGGCCTGTTTTACTTTCTCGGCGGCCACCGCTTTGCGCATCGCTTCGGCTTCTTTTTCGCGCCGTTCTGCATCCGAGTTGGCAATGGTTACACGGGCCACGTTTTCACCTTCAACAGCAGTCGCATCGGCAGCCGCTACCTGCACGCGCTGTTCCTGATGGGCATCAGCCTGCCCGATTTCACCGTCGCGGTTTTTTTCTGCCACACTTTTCTTGGCATCGTTGATCGCTTTTGCCGCCGCTTCCTTACCAAGCGCTTCAATATAGCCCGACTCGTCGTTGATATCGGTCACGTTCACGTTGATCAGCTTTAAACCGATCTTTTTGAGTTCGGCCTCCACATTGGATGAAACGGCTGCCAAAAATTTATCGCGGTTACTGTTGATTTCCTCTATTTCCATCGTGGCTACCACCAAACGCAACTGACCAAAAATAATGTCCTTGGCCAGGTTACTGATTGATTCCTGAGACAAGCCCAGCAAACGTTCTGCAGCATTGTTCATAATGCTCGGCTCGGTAGAAATCCCAACGGTAAAGCGGGAAGGCACATCCACCCGGATGTTCTGTTTGCTCAATGCACTCCGCAAGTTAATTTCGATGGATATGGGAGTCAGATCCAGAAATTCATACGCGTGAATGATTGGCCAAATAAAAGCGGCACCCCCGTGGATACATTTTGCCGAACGGGATTCGCTGTTAATTCCCTTTCCGACCTTCCCGTACACTACCAAAATGCGGTCGGAAGGGCAACGTTTGTAGCGTTTTGTCATCGCTACAATAATGATAAACAAGAACAGGACAGCAATGCTGACCATGATAACAAAGTAATTGTCCATAGTAGTTAATATTGATTTTTTTTAGTTGGAGTTTCTTTTTACCAGAAGGATTTGGTCGTCAATCACATCAACCACCTGAATAATGGCAGAGGTGACAATGGGTTCTTCGTCGTCGGTGATAGCATCCAGAGTGCGTAGTGATCCCTGAACCGTCAGCTGGACTTTACCCATACCGGCCCTTTTTTGGGGGATGGTCAGATAAACTTCGCCCAAGCGGCCGATGGCATTTTTCATTTTCAAGGTTCCCGTCTCTGCCAGCTTCGACATAAAATAAAACAATGAAGCCATAGCCAGCATCATCAAAAAGCCACACAATACTGACAGTAGGATCGTGAGCCAATTAGCCATCCCGATACTGGAAAAGCCCAGGCCCGACCAGCCAAACATGACAAAAAAAGCCACGATATTCTTTAACGAAAGGAACTGGAACGGAATGCTGTCGCCATCGGCAAGAGAAGCATCAATACCAGTTTCAACCCCGGCCTCTACTTCCGCACCAATGATGGTGGTGACCAGTAAAATCAGAAAAAATACCGTGGAGGGCACGGTAACAACCCAATAAATTTGTTCAAGCAAATTGAGAGATTGCCATTCAGGAAAGATAGATAAAATCATAACAGAAGGTGATAGTTTTACTTCTGTTAAAAGTACGAATTAACTTGATTTTTTCGATCGCAAAATACAAATTATATTAAAAAACATCTTTCATTTTACATCCCGTACAATCACTCTCCGATTGGAGTAGTTCATAATCAACAGCGATGAAGCAATCACCAGCATGCCGCTCACCGAAACCCAGTCGGGATTTTCGTTGGGTAAAATGATCCAGCTCAGGGCCGCCCCGGAAACCGGAATCAAAAACTTCCAGGTATTTAATTCCGAAACCTTCACCCCCGGGCGGTGCAACAAGGTAAACCAAATCGCAAAGGCCGCAGCCGACAAAAAACTCAACCAAGCCAGAGAAACAAAATATTCGATTGAAACAGCCCTCAGTCCAAAGCCTTCTACCGGTACTGAAATCAGCAGTAAACCAATCCCGCCAAATAGCAGCGACGAGGAGCTAAGCACCACTGGCGAAATCACGGTTGGTTTTTTGGCCACCAGCACATTCGATAGTCCGCTGACCAGGTTGTTCATCAGCAGTAAAGCCACTCCCAGCAAACTGATCTGTAACCCGGTTGACAATTCGTTCCGGCTCAAACTGATGATGGCAACACCCGCCACACCCAACAAAATGCTTAGGCTTTTCATCCAATCCATCTTGTCGTTGTGAAAACTAAAGTGCGACACTACCGAAATAAACAGCGGCGACGAGCCAATGATCATGGCCGATATGGAAGCCGGCAACAAATTAATTCCCGAATAAAATAACGAATATTGAAGTACCGTTTGCAAACCCGAAATCAGCGCGATAAAACGCCAGTTACGCCTTACCTCCTTCCAATAATTCCGCATATTGTTGAAATACACAATCAGCATCAGCCCGGAAATCACAAACCGCACTCCGGCAAACTGAAAAGGCGTGTGGTACTTCAACCCAATTTTTACACCCACAAATGCCGACGACCAAAGCAAGCAGGCCACGATGGCCAAAAAAGTCGTACCGGAGAAAAACCCTTTTTGTTTCATAGCGCAAAAGTGCAATAAATTCCGCAATCAACGTTTTTTAAAAAGCAGTGGAATCTGGACAGGATAATTATATTTGTAGGCATTATATTCAATAAATTTCGGCTGAATGAGGCAAGAAGATACAGACGTTGGCTGGTTTAAAGATGTTTTTGATGAACATTACGGACACATTCGAAACTATTTGTATTATCTGTCGGGAGACATTGCCCTTGCCGAAGACCTCACCCAGGATGTTTTTGTCACCTTATGGGAAGAACAGCGGAAGATCAGGCAGACTACCGTTCGGGCCTTTCTGTTCACGGTGGCCAAAAACCAGTACTTCAAGCACCACCGCCGACAAAACATCCGGTTCAACTTTGCCAGTACGCTTGATCAGGAACACGACCGGGAATCGCCCGAGTTTATTATGGAGATGAAAGAGTTCGACAAAAAAGTACAACAAGCCTTGGCCAGCATCCCCGAAAAAACCAGGGTCGTCTTTTTGATGAGCCGTGTCGATAAAATGACATACACCGAGATTGCCGAAAGCCTGAACATCAGCAATAAAGGAGTGGAAAAGCACATGAACAAGGCGCTCAATTTACTGAAAGAAAAGCTGGAACGTAAACTTTAAAGACCATGAAACAACAGCAATTAGATATCGATCAGCATGTTTCGGGCTTTAAAGTCCCTGCCACCGCAAGCCGGGGAGAAGCCTGGGGGCAGCTGCAACAAAAACTGAAAGGGAAACAGAATTCCAACACATCGAAAATAAAGAAACTGCAATGGGCAACGGCTGCCGCTGCGGCCATACTGGTTGCGTTTTTCGTGGTGCCCGGAACGGTCCTTTTTGCCCCACGGGTGCAAAACACCCAACTGACGCAACATCAGGTTTGGTTGCCCGACAGCAGCCTGGTAACACTCAAAGCCCGATCAGAACTATCTTACAATTACCGGAAAATCAGTGGCAAGAGGGCGCTGCGGCTCCGGGGAGAGGCCTTTTTCGATGTCAGAAAAGGCCAGGCATTTATGGTTAGTTTTCCGGGGGGCCAACTCGAAGTGCTTGGCACCAAATTCAACATCCAGGCCTACAGCCCCAAGTCGGGACGGGTAGATTGCTTTGAAGGCTCGGTGAAAGTGGAAATTTACCAATCCGAATTCATCCTGGAAAAGGGACAATCGCTCACATTTGATCCCCAATCTACTGACGGCCCGTTTTCATTCGATGCTGAAGGGATATCGGCCTTGCCCGACAATACCTACCATTGGGCCAACCGGCCGCTGAAGGAGGTTCTGATGTTGATCAGTCAGCGGGAAGGTTACCAATTGGTTGCTCCCGAGACGTTGTTGCAGCAGCGGTTTACGGGCAGCCTGCAACTCACCGACTGCAACCAGGCGTTGCAAATCATTTCGCGGGCCATGAACATCGGCTATAAAATCGAAAACCACCAACTCATCATCGTTGAAAAACAGTAAGGTACATATAATACTCATCTTGCTTCTGGCAATTTCGTTTGCCGGGATGGCACAGGAGAAAACCATTTCCGCCGAAGCCCGGAAACAGCCATTAAGTGAGGTACTGGAACAAGTTTCGGCTACTTACGATGTTTCAATTGCTTTTGATGCCGATTATTTTTCAAAAATTGAAGCCACCTTCGTTTACCGCGAAGTTTCACTCACCCATTTTCTGGATGAACTTTGCAAAAAGCACCACCTGCTGTACGAAAAAATCGGCGCCACCTTTGTGATTTATGCCAATCCTGCGCCGACTCCTGTCCCGCCACCCGAATATATTCAATTGCGCGGGCAGGTGATCGATCGCGAATCGGGCGAGCCACTTTTGTTCTGCAACATTGGGTTAGGCGAAAATAAAGGGACCACGACCAATGAGTTGGGAATTTTCAACGAAAAAACAGAGAAAGAAGAACAAATCACACTCAGCATCAGCCATCTCGGTTATCACCGGCTGGATACGGTCATCAACTTAAGTGAAACCGCGTTTCATACCATCCGGCTCACCCCTTTCTCTGTCCATCTCGAAGCCATCCAGGTGTATCAGCAAGAAAAGGAAGTAATTGAAATGGGCGATAAAACCGGTCGGTTGGCCTTCAATCCCAAACAATCGGCTCACCTGCCGCGGGTTGACGACAGCGACCTGCTTACAGCCCTCAGCCTGATTCCGGGAGTTAATTTTTTAGGTGGGCAAAGCTCGGGCATTTCCATCCGGGGCAGTTCCCCCTCCGAAAACCTGATTTTGCTGGACGGCATTCCCGTGCTGGAAACCAGCCATTTGTTCGGAAACCTGAGTGTGCTGAATGCCAAGTTTATCACACAGGCATTCGTGTCGCGCGGGGCTTTTGATGCCACTTACGGCGAACGCACCTCCGGTATTGTTGAGCTGACAGGGAGGAGCAGCTACCTGAAACCCGGCCTGGATCTTTCGGCCAACCTGCTCAACGTAAGTGCAGCAGCTAACCTACCAATCAGCCAAAAAATATCGGTGAGCGGAGCCTACCGGAAATCGTACATCGACCAATGGGAGAATTATTTGTACGAACAGATACTCAGACAGCAAAGCAACGATTCCGAAGATGGAGCAACAGTGGAGCCGTCTGTTGTGTTTGATGATTTGAACCTAAAAATCAGCGTTAAACCGGACGAGAAGCAGGAAATATCTGTCAACTTCCTGGAAAGCAACGACCTGCAAAACAGGGACTTTCAGTTTAAAGAAACCTCCCGCTTTTTCAGGGAAGAAAATTCGGACAGTAAAAACCGGGGCATCAGTGCAAACTGGCGGTATCAATCCGGGAACTGGCACCATCACCTGAATGTGGGCTACAACGAGCTGACCCGCTCTGCCTGGTCGTATGCGGGCATGGGCCCCAACAGCCAGGGAAAAGGAGGCAAGGAAGAACTTGATTCCGACAACAATTACCTGGAAGAACTTATGGCAAGCTGGTCGGGCGAACTGAAAACCGGGAAGTTCACGCACCAGGCAGGCTTCGGCCTGCACAAGGACCAAGTTTCGTACGACTACCGGGCCGAGCGGACTGTCGGCAACATTCAAATCGATTCAATAAACAACAACACCCAAACGACTATTCTACATGGATACTGGCAGGAGAAAATACAACTGGGCAATCAGCTTCAGCTGCGGGCAGGCATCCGGGGCAATCACGAAAGCACTACCGGGAAACTGTACCTTCAGCCACGCGCAGGCATTTACCTGGACCTCCAGTCTGGCATTCAGCTTTTCTATTCCGGTGGCGTTTACAACCAGTTTTTATCCCGTATCCGAAAAATTGACAGCAGCGGCAACAGCGACCTAGTGTGGTACCTTCCCGACTCCATTGGGTTGGGAACGCTAAAAGCCATCCAGCACGTCGCAGGTGCCGGCTTCGAAAAAAACGGGCTGGTGATAAACCTGGAAGCGTATTATAAAAAGACAACAGGTAAAGTAAACCTGTATGCCGAAATGAGCGGCAAAAAGGAAAAAACCATTGAGTATATTCTTCACGAAGGCCAATCGGAAAGCTTCGGGTTGGATGCCCTGCTGCATTACAAACAAGGTTCGCTGACCCACATGCTGGCCACTTCGGTTTCGAAAACCACCGAACAGTTCAGCGACTTCAACAACGACGAAAGCTATCCCTCCTTTGACGACCAACGTCTGCGCCTGCGCTGGACAGAAATGTTCCGCCACCGGGGCTGGGTGCTGGCCACCAACCTTACCTTGCGCTCGGGAAGTCCGTATCTGGTGCAGTCACCCGAAACCGGAAACACCGAATTTAGTCGCCTGCCTTACTTTGCCCAAACCGACTTCTCAGTGATGAAACGTTTCACAAGTAAATACATCTCCGTAAGCGCCGGGCTTTCCTTGCTCAACCTGTTCAACCGGCAAAATGTGGTGGAAGTGGATTATTTCAACATTTCCGATGCAACCGGCACTTACTCCCTGCGCACCGATGTCACCGCCATGAAATTCACACCCGTCTTTTTCATCAACATTAAAACGCTCTAAAACAATTCGTTTTATTTTTTTTGAAAAAAAATCAACTTTCCCGGTAGGGTATTTCCGGAGCAAAGGATATATAAGGCGTAAAAACTGTTATATGAAATGTTCACAACCTGTAAAATCAGTCTGCTGCCAACCCTGCTGGCTATCTTTCGGATAGAAGACAAGGTTGAAAAAGTGATCCGGTCATACCGGGTCCCGGGGCACACTGACAAAGAGGTCGTATTTCATGATATTCTGAAAAAGATTGAAGAAGGAAGTTACAATCGTTCCGGGGCAAAAGCAATTTTACTAAGTCCTGTTTATCGAATCGCAATTTCAACCGCTGCTTTCCTGGTCCTGATTTTCCTTCTTCATTTTTTCTTTTCAGCAGAAATCATTGAGAATAAAACACTGCAAGCTAACGCACTCAGGCTCCCTGATCATTCGCGTGTTGTGATTAACGCAAACAGCACCGTCCGTTATCCTGCCTATTGGTGGAAACGGGAAATCAAGCTTCAGGGCTCAGCCTACTTCGAGGTTCAAAAAGGGAAAAAGTTCATTGTTAGAACAAGAAGAGGGGACGTAAGTGTCCTGGGAACGAGGTTTCAGGTGGCCGAAACCGATCGCGACCTGCTGGTAAATTGCTATGAGGGAAAAGTATTGCTGACCAGCCAGGAACATCAGTTGATCGTTCATGCCGGCCAATCGCTGAGACTTGATGACAATGGAAAGGTTTCGGAAACTTCCGAATCCATGGATTATCCGGCAACAGCTTGGTTTCGAAAATCTTTTTCGCATGACGAGCTTTCAACCGTTACGAATTCACTGGAAGATTTTTTTCAGATCGATATCCTGATTAAAACATCGCAACCGAAACATTTCACCGGCAAACTGGAAACCCCGGATGTAAAAACCGCCGTACAAATCATTTGTCGTTCACTTGATCTTACCTACTCTTTCCAAACCGACGAAGTAATAATTATTCATGAAAAAAGAGGAAGATGATGAAAGCAAAAATGAAAACAATTTCCATGCTGTTCCTGGGCCTGCTGGCCTTGGCCTTTACAGCCTGCAACAACGACGAAGACAACTCACAAAACAATGGGAAAACCACTGTCCGCTTTTTACTAACCGATGCCCCCTTCCCGTTCGAATGGGTGGAGGAAGCCAATGTAACGATCGACCGGGTTGAGATCCGACGGGCTGGTGATGGTGAAGATGACGGATCGCCATTTACGGGCTTCGACCTGGAAGGCGAAACGACCTTCAACCTGCTTGACTTGCAAAATGGGGTGACCGCCGAAATGGGCGAGATGGAACTTGAAGCAGGGAGTTATGACGAAATCAGGCTCCATGTGGTTAGTGCCAACATAAAACTCACGGATGGCACCCTTATGGATTTGAAAATACCCAGCGGTTCGAGCAGTGGTCTGAAAATTAAAATTGAAGGAGACCTGAACGTCACTTTCGGTGGCTTTGCCACTGTATTGATCGATTTCGACGTGAGCCGTTCGTTTGTGATGCAGGGAAATGCAAACACCCCTGCCGGAATTAAAGGTTTTATTTTCAAACCGGTTATCCGTGCTTCGGTTACCGATAACACCGGTTGGATTGAAGGCCAGGTGATGGCTGACGGTGAAGCTTTGGTTGACAGCCTGGTGAACATCATTCACGGGGACGATACCCTGACCGCAAAAACCGGCGAAGACGGATATTATAAAGTAATGGGATTGCCAGCCGGCACATACAAAGTGAATTGCGAAATTGCCGGATTTGAAAAATTTGAACAGGAAGCTGCTGTGGCCGTAGGATTGGGGACAACGGTGAACATTTACTTCATCTCCCCTGGAAACATTGGTGGTGTAGTCAGCACTGGCGAAACGCTGTTGAAAGACATCACAGTAAGCGTATTTGCCACTCCTGCCGAAGGCGAAGAACCTGCAGAAACACCACTGGCAACAGCCGTATCGGATGAAAATGGCAGCTATTTGGTGGAAGGGCTGGCTCCGGCAACCTACATTGTAAAATGCCAGGCCGAAGGCTACAGCCCATTCGTACAACCCGGTGTGATTGTGAATGCGAATGATACAACAACCGTAAATATTGCATTGGTAGCTGCGGCCGGAGAATAAAAAAGATAATTGACACTAGCTTTCGAGTGGTTGAAAGAGAAGCACCAGCCAAGGGTGACCTCCACCCGACGGAGCTTGACAGATAGACAAACATGGTAAAAACAGGTATAAGGGGATGCCTGTTTTTTTTTTAGAAAACCAGTTCGGTGCGAAACCTGTTGACCAAATCTGAAAACAGCGTTTCCCGAAAAACAAAAAAGCTGCCCAAAGAGCAGCTTTTTGCGGTGCGGACGGGACTCGAACCCGCGACCCTCGGCGTGACAGGCCGATATTCTAACCAACTGAACTACCGCACCAGGTAATACTGTTAAGATCATTTTCAGCGGTGCGGACGGGACTCGAACCCGCGACCCTCGGCGTGACAGGCCGATATTCTAACCAACTGAACTACCGCACCAAAAATGTTGTTTTAAACGATACTTAACGTACTATTTTTAAAGAACGAACCTTCTGAAATCCGTTTCTCAAAAGGCTTTGCAAATATATACTTTCTTTTTTTTCCTGCAATAGCGAAAACTAAAAAATTGCGAACAAAAATGTGCCCCTCAAATAACCTTCTTATTCTCAACACGAAAACAAATTCCCTTATTTTATCAGGTGTTCAGCCACTAATATCTTCTCTCCATGCCACCGGTAAGCTGTCAGCGATCCTTTCCGGCTCACACACGAATCCAGGCAACAAAGGTTGGGTGCAAGGAAGTTATTCCCGTTTTTCATGCAATAGTGTCCAAAAAAAACAATTGGCGCCTTGGCGGGATATGGTTTCCGCGATTCGACGATTTCTTCGGGAATGGTATAAAATGGCAGGTCAAAGCGACTTTCAAAGGATAGCTCTTTAAAGGTCATCCCCCAGGGATCGAGCCACCATCTGGAGCGAAATGATCGGTGTGCCCTTCCATCACGGTCAAATACCAGCAAGTCTTTGGGAAGCTGAAAATCGATTCCCTTGCACGTTTCCCAGAAAGCCTTCGACACAGGAGAACCGTTTTTCCCGATTTTCTTCAGAAAGGATTTTCTAAGTTTTTGCGGCGGCAAGCTTTCCTTTAAAAGACGGATATTTTCGTCCTGCCAACAGGCATGCACCACACGTATGCCATCCAGTTCCAGAAACAGGGGCAGCGTACGCATCCATTTAATGTGGTTCTTCCATTCATCCATGTCGCCCACAAATTCACTCAGAGTTGGGTTCAGGTCCATGCGCAGGCGGCTCCAGCGTTTGCTCAGGTGTTGTCCCTCTTTATCGAGCAAGCTGTAGTAGATCGCGTTAATTTCATGGTTTCCTAAAATGGCCAGGGCATGTCCCTTCTCTACCATGGCACGGATGATGCGGATGGTTTCCCTGATTTTTGGGCCGCGGTTGATGAAGTCGCCAACAAACACGGCCTTTCGGGTTGGATGGGAATAAACATTGTCGGCCAAGGAATACCCCATTTCTTCCAGCAACGCTTTCAGCATGTCAGCCTGTCCATGTATATCACCTATAATATCATACATAAAAAAAGCCCGGTTTTATCCGGGCAATTTATTATTTTTTTATGAGAATTGACTTTTAAAAAGCAATCAATGACTGAGATTATTTAGTTAATTCATTTTCAATGAACTTACCCAGTTTGAAATAGCGATCGTAGATCACTTTGTACTTCTCAACATTCTCCGGAATCGGGTGATACTCGGTTTCGAACCCGCCACCCATTTTTTGCTGGGCTTCGGTAGTGGTAGCATACACTCCGGCCACAACGGCAGCGGCCATGGCCGAACCCAAGGCACAGGCTTGTTCCGAGCGGGCCACTTTAATGGGCATGTTCAGCACATCGCAAACAATTTGCATCACCAGCGGCGACTTTTTAGCCACACCACCCAGGGCAATCACGCCATCAATGCGCACACCTTCCTGGATAAACCGGTCAACAATTGCTTTGGAGCCGAAAGCCGTCGCTTCAACCAGGGCGCGGAAAATACGCGGGGCATCGGTTCCCAGGCTCAGCCCGGCAATAGCCCCTTTCAGGTTTTGGTTGGCATCGGGTGTGCGGCGTCCGTTCATCCAATCGATGGCCAACACACCGGTTTCGTTGATCGGGAGTTCGGCTGCCGCTTTCGACAGTTCGGCAATCATATTGTCAGATATTTCATCCAGCAGTTGCTGCCGTTTGGCTTCATCAACCAAGGTGGTTTTTACCAGGATTTGTTCGGCAGGCCACATCAACACCCGTTTAAACCAGGCATAAATATCACCGAAAGCCGACTGACCAGCTTCCATGCCCAGCATACCGGGAACAACGGAACCGTCCACCTGTCCGCAAATACCGGCTACCAGTTTGTCACCCATTTCTTCCATGGGGGCCACCAGCATATCGCAAGTAGATGTCCCCATCACCTTGCTCAAATAATAAGGTTCGATTTGTGCTCCCACAGCGCCGAGGTGAGCATCGAACGCGCCAACGCCAACCACCACATCCTGCGAAAGGCCTAATTTTTCAGCCCATTCTTTTGTCAGGTGACCAACAGCCACATCGCAAGTGTAAGTCTCTTTAAACAAACGGTCGCGCAGGCCACTCAGCAACGGGTCGAGCGCCGTCAGGAACTCTTCAGAAGGAAGGCCGCCAAAAGCTTCGTGCCACATCGCTTTGTGGCCGGCAGCGCAACGGCTGCGCTTCAGAATTTGCGGACGAGTGGTGCCGGTCAATACAGCCGGTATCCAGTCGCAATGTTCAACCCAAGAGTGGGCAGCCCGCAATACCCCGGCATCTTCGCGAGACACATGCAGTAGTTTTGCCCAAAACCATTCCGACGAGTAAATGCCACCTTCAAACTTGGTAAAATCGATGTCCCATTTGCCCGCCAATTCGTTGATTTCATCAGCTTCTTTCACGGCCGTGTGGTCTTTCCAAAGCACAAACATGGCATTAGGGTTTTCCTCGAAACCAGAAGTTAGCGCCAGCGGCGTACCTTTTTCGTCAACAGCTACCGGAGTTGAACCGGTCGTATCAACAGAAATGCCAACTACATTTTCTGCCACGCCGGCCGGGGCCTGTTTCAGGGCTTCCACGATGGTGTATTCCAGTCCTTCCAAATAATCCAGCGGGTGCTGGCGAAATTGGTTTTGGGCCGGATCGCAATACATTCCTTTTTTCCAGCGCGGGTATTCGAACACCACACTGGCCACTTCTTCGCCGGTTTCCACGTTCACAATCAGTGAGCGCACGGAATCCGAGCCATAGTCCAATCCAATCGTATATTTTGCTTGAGCCATTTCTAATTATTTTTTTAATTGATTATTGTCCATAATAAGCATCTTTCCCGTGCTTGCGCAGAAAATGCTTGTCGAGCAGGGTTTGCGACATTTCCGTATTGGGATTCAGGTGTAGCGAGCGGAAGGTCATTTTAGCAACTTCTTCCAGTACTACGGCATTATGCACAGCATTATGCGCATCGGTTCCCCACGAGAAGGGTGCATGGTTATTGACCAACACGCCCGGCACATAATCCGGGTTCAGATTATTGAAACATTCCACAATCACATTTCCGGTTTCCAGTTCATAGGCGCCTTTGATTTCCTCGTCGGTCATTTTCCGGGTGCAGGGAATCTCTCCGTAGAAATAATCGGCATGCGTTGTTCCCACTGCCGGAATGGAACGTCCGGCCTGTGCCCAGGTGGTTGCCCACTCGGAATGGGTATGCACAATGCCACCAATATTTTTGAAATTTTTGTACAGCACCAAATGAGTTGCCGTGTCCGACGAAGGTTTGTATTTTCCTTCCACGATATTGCCCTCCAGGTCCACCACCACCATATCTTCCGGTTTCATCCCATCGTACGAAACGCCGCTGGGTTTAATAACAACCAAGCCTTTACTGCGGTCGATGCCACTCACGTTTCCCCACGTAAAAATAACCAGTCCATGCTCCACCAATTCCAAATTGGCGCGGCACACCTGTTCTTTTAATTCTTCTAACATGTTTCTTCTTATTACTGAATTAATCCGGCACATACAACCGGTTTACTTGACATTCACAGCACCGGCACCTTCCTCAGAAGCAGTGTTGTGCCACAGGAGAAGAAAGGAACCGGCCATTTCTTACGAAGCACCGGGTTCCTCTCTTATTTTAAAAGTTACTCATGATTTCTCCAAAAACACTAGTTACCAGAAGTAAATATAAAAGGCAACCGTCAGTCCTACAATAATCGCGGAATGAAGAACATCCCACTTGTCCCAGCTGGCACGTGTGGCCGCTTTTTGGGCTGCGGTGGCCGATGAATAAGTAAGCCCTTCGATTTGGGCAGCAGGTGCCGGTTTGGTAAACATACTGACAACTATTACCACAATAATACTGAAGACCAGCATACCACCACTGAAGAACAACCAGTTTACGTCGTAGAACAAGACATAGAAGAAGTTATTCACGCCATTTTCGGCAGCCCAGAGTTTCACATCGGCATATCCGGCATTTCCGGCAAGAGTGGAGTAAAGAACTTTGGCTCCCAATCGCATAATACCGATAATGAAACCGGCGATCATCCCCCACATACCACCTTTGGGCGTAGGCTTGCTGGAAAGAATACCCAACAGGAAGGCAGCCGCAATACCCGGCGCCAAAACCGATTGAACATCCTGCAAATAGGTGTAAAGCACATCACCAATACTGCGCATAATCGGAATCCACAGAATACCAAGGATAACCACAACAACAGTAGCTGTGCGTCCAACACGGAGCAGCTTTGCTTCGCTGGTGCTGGGCTTGTATTTTTTGTAGAAGTCAATCGTGAACAACATGGCCGATGAGTTAAACAAGGAGGCCAGCGAACTCATCAAGGCAGCGAGAATACCGCAAACCACCAGACCTTTTACACCCGCAGGAAGCAATTTGGCCACCAAGGTTGGGAAAGCTGCATCAGCATTTGGCTGTCCGTTTTCCAACAGGGGCAAAAAGCCGCCAGACTCCAGGCCTTTTTGGTGAAGTGCAAAAGCAATCATCCCCGGAATCATAAACAGAAATACCGGCGTCAGTTTCAGGTAGGCGCCAAAAATGGTACCGCGGCGCGACTCTTTTTCGTTTTTACCGGAAAGTACCCGCTGAACAATAAACTGGTCGGTACACCAATACCAGAAACCAATTACTGCGGAGCCAATAAATACACCCAGCCAGGGGAAGTCGGAGTCACGGTTACTGCGTATCAGGTTTGTCATGGTATCACCATAGTCGTTCACTGGTACAGCGCTGGTGATGCGTAACATTTCGTCCCAACCACCAACAGCTTTCAAACCCAGTACAACAATAATAATTGATCCCAACAAGAGGATTGGTGTTTGCAAAACCGACGTGTAAAGCACCGATTTCATACCACCAATTACGGTGTAGATAGCGGTGAGTAAAACAAGTCCGATTGCTGAAATCCAGAAGAAATCGATTCCCCACATGGTTTCGATACCGAAAACCTGCTGAAAAACCAAACCACCAGCATAAACAGTAACAGCAACTTTCGTTAACACGTAACTGATCAGCGATATAAGCGAAAGAATGGTTCTCGATTCCTTATTATATCGTTTTTCCAGGAATTCGGGCATGGTTGACACCATGCTTCGCGAGTAGAAGGGCACAAACACCCAGCCCAGGATCAGGATCATCCATCCCTGAATTTCCCAGTGGGCCATGGCCATCCCGCTCGAAGCACCCGCACCGGCCAAGCCGATCAGGTGTTCCGATCCGATATTTGATGCAAAAATAGAAGCGCCAATCGCAATCCAGGAGGCATCGCGCCCGGCCAGGAAGTAGTCGCCCGAGGTTTCTTCTTTCTGCTTAAACACCCAGACAATGATCGCGATCAATGCCAGTCCGAAGATTCCAATAACAATCCAGTCTAATGAAGCCATTTAGTTACAGTTTTAGTTTGTTTATTAGTCAAGTGCTTTATAAACCTTTTGAAAGGTGGTAATACAAATCATTCCATCTCAGTTCTTTCTTGAATTCGGGGATGGTTGTACGTTCATCAATCACTACCAATTCCAGGTTCACCATTTCGGCAAAATCTTCCAGGCTTTCGCGATCCAGGGCCATGGAGAAACTGGTATGGTGGGCTCCACCGGCGTAAATCCAGGCAGCTGCACCAATTTCCAGGTTTGGCATCGGGATCCACAGGGCGCGGGCAACCGGCAATTTAGGAAGCGGTTGGGCCTTGATCGATTTCACAGGGTTGAGGATCATGCGCATACGTCCGCCCATGTCAACCAACGTAGCATTGATGCCATCGCCTTCGGGAACGTTGAACACCAAACGGGCCGGTGCATCTTTACCGCCAATTCCCAGCGGATGCACTTCAATGGATGCTTTTCCTTCGGCAATTGAAGGACAAATTTCAAGCATGTGGGCGCTCAACACAGCAGGTTGGGCCGGATCCATGTGATAGGTATAATCTTCCATGAACGAGCAACCGCCGTTCAAGCCGGCGCCCATGACTTTCATGATGCGTACCAGTGCCGACTGTTTCCAGTCGCCTTCGGCTCCAAAACCGTAGCCTTGCGCCATCAGGTGCTGGCTTGCCAGGCCGGGAAGCTGTTTCAAGCCGGTCAGGTCTTCAAAGTTGGTGGTAAAGGCTTTGTAGCCGTGCTTGTCGAGAAACTTCTTCATCCCAAGCTCAATTTTGGCTTGGTACCGAACGTTTTCATTTGTTTTGTCGACCAGCTGATATTCGGCGGCATAAACATCCATCAATTCGTCAATCTCTGTTTCAGAAATGGTTTCCATGCTGGCCACCAATTCGCCCACACCGTGGTAATTTACCTGCCAGCCCAGTACTTTCTGAGCCTCTACTTTGTCGCCCTCGGTAACGGCCACATGGCGCATGTTATCGCCAAAGCGGCAAATTTTCAACGATTTCGATTCGTGGTAACCGATCGCCGCACGCGACCAGGCGCCCAATTTCTTCTGAACATTCGGATCCTGCCAGAAACCGACCACTACTTTGCGGTTCAGGCGCATGCGGGTACAAATGAAACCAAACTCGCGGTCGCCGTGGGCCGACTGGTTCAGGTTCATGAAATCCATGTCGATGTCGTCCCATGGGATGTCGCGGTTAAACTGGGTATGAAGGTGTGCAAACGGTTTGCTCAATACATTCAGGCCCTGAATCCACATTTTAGCAGGCGAGAAAGTATGCATCCAGGTGATAAGCCCGATACAGTTGGGGGCGGTGTTGGCAGCCAAACACAGTTGATAGATTTCGTCGGGCGTGGTTACTACCGGCTTAAAGACGATTTTTACAGGGATTTCAGACGATGCATCCAATGCCTTGGCAATGGTTTCCGAATCCTGATCAACTTGTTTTAATGTTTTTGGGCCATACAAATGCTGGCTCCCGGTAACAAACCAAACCTCCAAATTTTTAAAATCCATTTTTTCCATCTCCGTATGCTTTTAAGGTTATTATATTTTAATGATCCGCCCGATTTCCTTTTCCCGGGCCTCCTGGTTATTATAGCGGTAATAAAATGCCCCTTTTTTCGATTCAGTCGAATCTTTTTTGTTCAAACGGGTCAGCAGGTCGAGCGACAACACCTTTTTCCGGAAGTTACCCGGGTCGAATGTCCGCTGGAAGATCGCTTCGTACAAGCGGCGCAGTTGGGTGAGGGTAAACATTTCGGGCAGCAGCTCAGGACCTACCAACTGATAGCCTGCCTTTTGCTGCAATTTCGCCAGCGCTTTTTCAACAATTTCATTGTGGTCGAAAATCAGATCGGGCCTCTTCTCCAGCGGAAACCAATCGGCGCCGTACTGGCTTACGATTTCTTCATCGTGCTTATCCAAGCGAATCAACGCGTAATAAGCAATACTGATCACGCGGGCCGTAGTTTCCCGGTTGGGCTCGGAAAAAGCGGCCACCTGCTCCATGTAAATCTGGTCCAGTCCCGTGGTGCGTTTCAGGATGCGGGCGGCAGCCTGATCGGCTGATTCATTTTCTTGAACGAACCCACCCAACAACGACCAATTCCCCTTGGCAGGCTCAAAACTGCGCGGGTACAACAAAAGTTTCAGTTCGCCATCCATATACCCGAAAATGACACAGTCAACGGCAACATAAACCCTGGGGTGTTGTCCGTATAATTCCTGCAAATTTCTCTTGATCTCTTCCATGCGGCTCAAAATTATAAAAGTATATTGTACTCTTATTGATTCTTGTCTGATTTTTTAGTGATTGTGTTTTATAACATTAAAGAACGAAAAAAGCCACCCGGACAAATCCAGGTGGCTAAATCATGAAAATACGAACAGATGCTGTTATGTTCTTATTTTGGAACCCTTTGTGGCAAAGAATATCAGATACAGGTAGTAAACGAACAAACAACTAACGGCAATAATTACCGAACCGGTGATAGTTTGAATGGCGCCCATAATAGGCATTAAAATGGCCGCACCAATAACCGACGTTGCAATAATACCGGATGCGACATCCGAATGAGGCCCCAAATCTTCCAGCGCCAAACTATAAATTACCGGCCACATGATGGAATGGAATAAACCTGTTCCCAGGAATAACCACATGCTTACATTACCGGTTAACACAATCGCCCCGGTCAACATGGCGGCGCCACCAATGGCGCAAATCGACAGGATCAATGACGGTTTAGCTTTCTGAAGGACGAAGATGCCAATCAAACGGCCGACCATTAATCCGCCCCAGTAAAACTTCAACATATCGGTCGTAGATGTGCCGATTACCGCACCGGTTTTGTTTGCAAAGTCGGCAAAGAAGCTGGGAATACCGATTTCAATCCCCATATACACGAAAATGGCCAATGATCCCAACCATACGTGCGGATATTTAAAGGCGCTTGATTTGTGTTTTGTTTTACTTGCTTCTTCGGCTGCTTTTTGTTCGCCTTTAATATCGGGCAAATGGAGGAAAAACATGATGACAAGGATAACAACAGTAACCACACCAATTCCGATAAAAGGATTTTTTACAATATCCTTTATCGCTGAATTTTCCAAAATTTCACCCGGGGCAAGTTCAGGAGTGACCAATAAAACGGATACAAAAATCGGTGCAATAACGGTTGCCACCGAGTTCAGTGCGTTGGTCAGGGTCAGACGGCTTGCAGAGCTTTCAGCAGGACCTAAGGCAACCACATAAGGGGCAGCCGCCACCTGAAGCACAACCACACCAATGGCAAAAATTGAAACCGCACTTAAAAAGCCATAATATCCGAAGCCCACTCCGGGGATACTCGCAAAAAAACCTAACGCGATCAATCCCAGGCCGGTAAAAATCGAAAAACGGTATCCGATGCGCTTAATCAGAAACCCTACAGGAACTGAAAGCACATAGGCCCCATAAAAGAACGTATTCGGTAATTGCTTTTGAACATCGTTCAGGCCAAAGGCGCCTTTCAGAAATTCAATTGTTGAATTGTTCATCGTTGTGATAAATCCGAAAAGGAAGAACAACGAAGCCATCACAATCAACGGGAACAAATACTTGTTTTTCGCACTCATGTCTGAAAGTTTAAAAGTTTAGTTATGAAAGATTAAAAATCTAATTTGATGGCGCCTTTGGCACGGATGAACAATTTGTGGCATGTGCCTTCGCCGTAAACATGCTCCAGCGTTTTCACGTATTCATCCAATTTATCCTGCGGAACGAAGGCCTGGATGGTACCGCCGAAACCGCCGCCATGAACCCGCCAGGCACCTGTTCCTTTCAGCACCATTTCACTCAAGGCTAAAGCCAGCGAAACCACCTGATCGTCCTTATGAACGACGTCAAAAATGTTTTGATTGTACATGTACGAGCTATAGCCCGATTCTACCACCATTTTCAGGAAGGACTGGAAATCGTTGTTTTCCAACGCAGCAACCTGATCCACGACACGTTGGTTATCGCCCTGGAAGTGGTACGCGCGAAGGATTGCCCGGTCACCGGTTTTCTCACGGATCTCCGGAATTTTTTCAACAATTTGTTCCAGCGTAACTTCTCGCAATACCTGTGCTCCAAGCGCGTTGGCAACCGATTTCATTTCGGTAGGCAACGAAGCGTACTCAGCTTGCGAAGCCGGGTCGTGGTGGCCGCCGCCCACATCAGTAATTACCAGGGCAAATCCGGTGGAAACAAAGTCGAAATCGACTTCTTTAACAATGGGTTTCGCCGGGATTTCAAAATCGATGGTGATCAATCCGCCCACCGAGCAGGCTGTCTGGTCCATCAAACCACATGGTTTTCCGAAATAGTTGTTCTCAGACCATTGACCGATGATGGCATTTTCCACCGCGCTCATTTTTCCATCGTTGAACAGCTGGTTGACAATAGCGCCAATCAACACCTCGAAAGAAGCCGAAGAACTCAGGCCGGAACCTTTCGGCACACGGCCTTCAATGCAGGCATCAAAACCACCAATTTCGTATCCCTTTTCTTTCATGCGGGCGCAAATTCCCTTCACCAGAGCCGAAGAAGTATAAAACTGGGACTCATCAATGGCCAGATCACTCAGGTCAACCTGAAATTCAGGATAACCAGCCGAGGTCACCCGGATGGTATTGGTGCCATTTGGAGCAACAACGGCAATATTGTCAAGATTTACAGCACCCGCCAATACGCGCCCGTGGTTGTGGTCGGTGTGGTTTCCGCCAATTTCGGTACGCCCGGGCGAGCTGAACAGGGCCACCTCATCCGTTCCGTAGATCTTCTGAAATTCGCTCATCAGTCCGGCATAGCGGGCCGCCTGTTCGCTCAAGACAGTCGCATCAACGCCATACAACTCGTGGAACAGCGGATTATTCCCGCCGTTTATTTTTTCAATTAACGCACTAATTTTTGCCATAACAATTTTACTGGTTGAGTTTTATAATTTATTGATTTGAGTTTTATAATGTACATCAGGAAGGTCGCGCAAGCGCTGAGCGGCCTGCTCGGCAGTAATGTCGCGCTGTGGTGTGGCCAACATTTCGTAACCGACCATGAATTTCTTAACCGAAGCCGAGCGCAACAGCGGCGGATAAAAATGCATGTGCAGGTGCCATTCCGGGTAGTCGTTGCCATCGGTTGGCGCCTGGTGCAAGCCGGCCGAATACGCAAACGACACTTCAAACAGGTTGTCGTATTTCACGGTCAGTTGCTTGTAAATATCGGCCAGTGCGGTTTTTTCAGCATCGGTAAGCTGAAGAATGTTTTGAACAGCCCGCTTGCTGATGATCATGGTTTCGAACGGCCAAACGGCCCAATACGGGACCAACGCAACGAAGTGCTCGTTTTCGGCAAGCAACCGTTCTTTTTTATCCAGCTCCGCTTTCAGGTAATCGCCCAACAGCGTCCGTCCGTGCTTGTCGAAATATACTTTTTGGGTTTGCGATTCTTTGGCAGGTTCGGCCGGGACCGACGATGACGACCAGATTTGCCCGTGCGGGTGCGGGTTTGAGCAGCCCATGATGGCACCTTTGTTTTCAAAAATCTGAACGTAATTGATGCCATCGGTGTTGCCAAGTTCTTCAAATTGCTCACACCAGACGTCCACCACTTTGCGGATATCGGCTACTTCCATCTCAGGAATGGTCAGGCTGTGGTCCTCGCTGAAGCAGATCACTTTGCAAATACCGCTCTCACTTCTCGCCTGAAACAGGCTCCCTTCATTCACTTCGCCGTGGGGCGTATCGGTCAGTAACGCGCTGAAATCATTCGTGAACACGAAGGTTCCTTTATAATCCGGGTTCACCTTTCCCCCGGCACGTTCGTTGCCCGCGCACAAATAGCAAGTCGGGTCGTACTTGGGCCGTTCGTCCAAAGCAGGCTTTTCCACTTGCCCTTGCCAAGGCCTTTTGGCGCGGTGGGGCGAAACCAGGATCCAATCATTTGTCAGCGGGTTCAACCGCCGGTGCGGATGATCTTCAATGTTAAAATTGCTCATATTTTCTATCTTTCCAACTGGTAGGTACTGGTGGGTAAATTTACATAAATTCCAATGTGGGGCGTGCGTACTATTTATGTTTTCAAACATACCCGGACAAGGCAAAAGTGAAAAGGAAAAAGGAAAAAGTGAGAAGCCGTCGCTTATACTTCAGGGCAGTCTATTGTTTGGACACGATAAAACGCATGAATGCTACAACGAATTTCGCCGGATCAGCGCTGCCGGGTTGGCCAGCTTTTCCCGGCGCTTATCAACGATCATCCCAGCCAGGGTTTCGCCCATCAGTTTGAAATCGGTTGATATAGTAGTGATGCCGCCGGCCACAACTTCCTTTAAAACGGTATCGTTAAACGAAACAATGCCCAGATCGCTCCCCAATGCCAGGTTTTGTTCGGCAGCCATTTTCACCAGGCGCACAAGGTTCCGGTCGGAAGGGACAAAATAAGCTTCGCCCTTGCAGATTTTACGGCTCAGCAAGCTGCGCAGGATTTCGAACGAAATGTTTCGCTCTTCGCAAAACTTCTGAAAACCGATCATTCGGCCTTCGGGCTCTTTTCCGCCCGGAAAAACCATGACCAGCTTGTCGTACTTGGCGAGTAAATCTTCTCCATCCTGAAGGGCCCGGTAAACATCGGCTTCAAAATCCTGATATACAACCGGAAAAGCGTTCAAGTCGTCCTTCAACCGGTCGAGAATATACACCTTATCTTCCGGCAAGGCGGCAATAATATCGGCAGTATGATCAAAGGTGGCCGGCATAATGACATAAGACGTGTACTTGCCAACACTCTGCTGAATTAAATCTTTGAACAGCTGAAAGTTGAAGTGGTGAAAGTAAATATCCACGTTCGACTTGATATCCAGGCTATTCAGCAAGGCGGTGTATAAATCTTCCTTGAAAGCGTTCAGCTCGTCAAAAAGCAAAAAGATCCGTTCATCCAGGTTAATATCAGTACTGTTTATATAGTAACCCTTCCCGGGAATGGAATTGATAACGCCCTTCGCTTTCAGTTCGTTAAAGGCCACCATCACCGTATCGCGCGAAAGGTCGAACTCACTACAGATCTGGTTCAGCGATGGTATTTTATCGCCCACCTTCAAATCGCCATTCGAGATGGCCTGATAGATTGAGTTGATAATCTGCCGGTATTTGGGTACGCCCAGCGTATCGTCTATTTGAATATTTTCCACAAAATTGAATTTTGTCAGGTATCGAAAAAAACAAAAATACAAAAAATAAGGAGCTGATAGCAACCAGTACCTACCAGTAAGAAAGATTTAAATATATTTGTATCCCTGACCAGGAGAAATGCCACATTTCCGACCAGAGGTCAATAACTCAAAAAACGTTCTCAACTGTAAATCAAGTTCAATTTAACCAACAATAAAATGAAAATAACCAGTAAAACTTTTGGAACGGCCCAAGACGGTCAGACGGTAGAACTTTTCACCCTGACAAACGATCAGCAGGTAACCGTAAATATTACGAACTATGGCGCCATTATTACCTCGGTTGTCGCCCCCGACAAAGCCGGGAACCTGGACAATATTGTGTGCGGGTTCGACAAACTGGAGGATTACCTGAGCGATGGCTACTTGGGAAGCTATCCGTATTTTGGCTGCATCATTGGTCGCTTTGGCAACCGCATTGCCAAGGGGAAATACACCATTGATAGCGTGGAATACACCGGCGCCATCAACAACGGACCCAATCATTTACATGGCGGGCTGGTTGGTTTTGACCGCCGCGTTTGGTCGGCAGAAATGCTGGAAGAAACCGGCAAGGTAGGTGTGAAAATGTCGTACCTGAGCCCCGATGGCGAGGAAGGTTATCCCGGCAACCTGAAGGTTAGCTGCACCTATACGCTCGACAACGAGAACAAGCTTTCAATTGTATATGAAGCCGAAACCGACCAGGCAACCATCCTGAACCTGACCAACCACAGCTATTTTAACCTGACAGGCGGCGCGGAAAATATCCTGGGGCACAATCTGGAACTGACCGCAAAAAAGATGACCGAGGCCAACGAAATGATCCCGACCGGCAACATTGTTCCGGTAGAAGGCACTGTTTTCGACTTCACCGCAACCAAAAGCCTGGGCAAAGACATTGCCGGCCTGGCTGATGGCTACGACCTGAACTATGTGCTGGACAATGAAGTGGGCAATTTGATTTATGCCGGCTGTCTGTCCGAAGAAAAAAGCGGGCGTCAGGTGAAGGTGTTCACCACCCAGCCGGGGATTCAACTTTATACCGGATACTGGATCCCGGAGCTGGAAATTGACGGACAGAAAAAGTTCGGCAGCTACTCGGGCGTGGCGCTCGAAACGCAGCATTACCCCGATTCGCCCAACCACGACAATTTCCCATCTACCGTGCTGCGTCCCGGCGAAAAATACCTGCAAACCACCATCTACCAATTCGGGACAAAATAACGAAAAGAGGCTGAAAGGCCTCTTTTTTTTGTGCCTTCTACAGGGAAATCGCTTTAGGAATTAAAATGCCAGCCTTTCTCATATAAGATGTTAAACGGCTCTTTTACGGTCGTCACCATCCGTCCGGCCACGGCATACTGTGGCCTTACACGCCGGATAAAATCCGAAACGCCCCAAAACGGGAAAACCAAGTACGGTCAAGACACGTCGGGACCAACATGCCATAACATCGTGGAAAGCTCATATTAACTCATCCTGCATCTGCCGGAAACGCCTCAGACATTAAGCGTTCTTTGGGGCATGCGCGCATTGAGTGGATGAACAATATTTTAAAGGCACCCTGGAGACTTCTTCCTTCGGTTTTGATTTTGGCGAATTTTGTTACTTTTGAGACTGTCATTTCAAAAAACCTGTGACTTATGAAGACCATTGTTGAGCTTTTTGAAACCAGTGTAAGCAACTATCCCGACAACATTTACCTCTGGGAAAAACTGAACGGCGAATTCAAAGGGACCACGTACCGGGAAACCCGCGAAAAAGTGTTGCAGTTTGCAGCCGGTCTGCTGGCGCTTGGAATCCGGAAAGGCGACCGGATCGGCTTGGTTTCGGAAGGCAGGAACCAATGGATCATCAGCGAACTGGGAATTTTGTACGCCGGGGCGATCAATGTGCCCCTTTCCGTTAAGCTGGACGCCAAAACCGAAATGAAGTTCCGGCTGGCCCATTCCGGTTGCCGCATGGTGGTCGTTTCCAAAGGGCAGGCCCCGAAAATTGAGGAAATCCGCAACGAACTGCCCGAACTGGAAAAGGTGATTTATTTGGATGAGAAGGACGATGCAGGTGAAAACGATCTTTTCTTTTGCGATGTGGTCCAAACCGGAAAAACCTTTCTTCGCGAAAATAAAAGCCTGGTGGAAAGCGTGTGGAAATCGGTTGGCCCCAACGACCTGGCCAACATTTCCTACACATCGGGAACCACGGCCGACCCGAAAGGCATCATGCTGTCGCACCTGAATTATGCCGCCAACGTGGTGCAGGCCAACACGCTGATGGAAATTACCCCCGACTGGAAAACGTTGGCCTTTTTGCCGTGGGACCATGCCTTTGCCCACACGGCCTGCCTGTATTGCTTCATGTACAACGGCGCCAGCGTGGCATCGCTCGAAATGGGCAACAGCCCCATGGAAACACTGAAAAACATTCCGAAGAATATCAAAGAAATTAAGCCAAACGTATTGATGAGCGTTCCGGCCATTGCCAAAAATTTCCGCAAGGGAATTGAATCCGGCATCCGCCAAAAAGGAAAAACCGCAGAGAACCTGTTCAACCACGCGCTAAAAATCGCCTATAAATACAATGGCAACGGGCACGACAAAGGAAAAGGCCTGCGCTTTGTTTACAAACCCCTGCTGGCCTTATACGACAAAATCCTGTTCTCGAAAATCCGCGAAAGCTTTGGCGGCGAGCTGCGTCTCTTTGTTGGCGGTGGCGCCCTGCTCGACATAGAGCTGCAACGTTTCTTTTATGCTATCGGCATTCCCATGTGCCAGGGCTACGGACTGTCGGAAGCGGCACCGGTCATCTCGTCCAACGCGCTCCATGCCATTAAGTTTGGCTCGTCTGGCAGGCTGGTGAAATACATGGAGTTGAAAATTGTGGACGACGAAGGCAACGAAATGCCCACCGGCCAGAAGGGCGAAATCATTGTAAAAGGCGACAACGTGATGCTGGGCTACTGGAACAATCCCACAGCCACAGCCGACACGATCAAAAACGGCTGGCTGCACACGGGCGACATGGGCTACCTCGACAAAGACGGTTTCCTTTATGTTTTGGGCCGTTTCAAAAGTTTGCTGATTGGCAACGACGGCGAAAAATACAGCCCCGAAGGCATTGAAGAGGCCATTGTTGAACAGTCACACCTGATTGAACAGTGCATGCTCTACAATAATCAAAACGCCTACACCTCGGGCATGATTGTTCCCAACATCCAGGCCATCAACCGGATTTTAACAGCCAAGGGGACCAAACCCGGAAGCGAAGAAGGGAACACGGAAAGCCTGAAACTGATCCAGGCTGAAATCGACAAATATAAAGCTGGGGGTGAATTTGAGAATACCTTCCCCGAACGCTGGCTCCCGGCCACCATTGCCGTATTGCCCGAAGCTTTTACCGAACAAAACCACCTGCTGAACTCGACCATGAAAATGGTACGCGGAAAAATCACGGAATATTTTGCCGAGGAACTCGCCTTTGTTTATACCGCCGAGGCAAAAAACATCGTCAACGAACGTAACCTGAAAGCCATTGCCAAGTGGAATAGCTGATATGAATATTTTGGAGAATTTGTAATCACCCAAACGAGCCGATGCACTGGACCAACAAGCAAATTTCCATCCTGGCGATTGTAGCTATTACCTCATTTATGGGGACGTTCCTGATATCATCGGTAAATATCGCCTTGCCCGCCATCGAAAAAAGCTTTGGGCTGGATGCCGTCACCCTGAGTTGGGTGGTCACTTCGTTTTTACTGTCCACAGCCATGTTTTTATTGCCCGTTGGCCGTTGGGGCGACCTAACGGGCATCCGGCGCCTGTTTAAGCTGGGGGTGGCCATTTTCACCCTTTCATCGCTGTTGTCCGGATTCGCCCCGTCCGGTTTTTGGCTCATTTTGTTCCGCTTTGTGCAGGGCATTGGCGCGGCTTTTACCAGCACCACCGGCCCGGCCATTTTGGTTTCGGCCTTTTTGCCGCAATACCGCGGACGGGTACTGGGCATATCCGTGTCGGCAGTTTACCTGGGACTTGCCTTTGGCCCCTTTGCCGGAGGGCTGCTCACCCAATACCTGGGATGGCGGTCAATCTTTTACATCGCCACCCTGCTGGGAACACTCACTACCCTGGTGGCCTTTTTGTTTTTGGGGAAAGACGACAAGCCTGATAACGCCAACAAATCGATCGACCTGAAAGGAACGGCCTTCTACATGACGGGGCTGGTGATGCTGGTGTATGGTTCGGCCCGTATCCCTTCCCTGTTGGGCTGGCTGCTCATGGCTGTCGGGGTGCTGGCGCTGGTCGTTTTCTGGATACTGGAAAGCCGATCGCCCTTGCCGGTAATCGACACCCGCTTGTTTACCCGCAACCGATTGTTTGCCTATTCGAACCTCGCGGCGCTGATAAACTACAGCGCCACTTTCGCTATTGTTTTTTTGCTGAGCTTGTACCTCCAGAAAATACAAGGCTTGTCGCCGCGCGATGCGGGGGCCATTCTGGTGGCCCAACCTATCATGATGGCGCTGTTTTCGCCGGTGGCAGGCCGGCTTTCGGACCATGTTCAGCCACGCTGGCTCACCACCCTGGGCATGAGCATGTGCACTGTAGGACTGGCTACCTTTGCTTTTGTATCGGCCACAACATCTGTTGGACTATTGGTGGCCTTGCTTATTTGGGTAGGCTTGGGATTTGCCTTTTTCTCATCGCCCAACATGAATACCATCATGAGCTCGGTGGACAAAAGCCGCTACGGACTGGCCTCGGGCACGGCAGCCACCATGCGGGTGATCGGCCAAATTACCAGCATGACCATTGCGACGCTTTTCTTTGCCAGCCTGTTGGGCAACCAGGCCATTGAAACAGTATCCGACGATTTATTCCTGAAAGCGATGAAGTGGAGCTTCATCAGCTTTTCAACACTCAGCATTTTCGGGATCTATTTTTCCTTCAACCGGGGGAAAATGAAGCGGGAAGAATGAGGAAAAGGCAAAAGTAAAAAGGCAAAAGGCAAAAATCCTGCATTTCAGAAAAAAAGCCGAAACCCATTAACAGGATTTCGGCTTTGAAAAAATTACGAACGTATTGCTTATTCCGCCAAACGACGGTTGAAAAAACTTATTCTGCCAGCTTAATTTGTTCTTTCAGCTCTTCCAGGTATTCAATATCGTTAAAACTGATGGCTTGCCCTTCGGCGGCTTTAATCTGAACATCGCTGGTGCGGTCGCCCGAAATGCGGAACAGTTTGTCGTGCCCACTGGCCGAAAAACCGTCAAACGAAATTCGCTGGCTGTTGGTAATCCGGGCCGCATTACCACGTTCAACTTGCAATTCCACATTCTTAAAGCTCAGGCCCCGGGCGTAGTTGATCGTGATCCCTTCTTTTGAACGGATTTTCATGTTCTCAAAAAGAAGGTTTTCAACCGGCATTTCGGGGATTCCCTGCATCATGATTGCTTTCTCGGCGCCATCGCACACAATGTTTCTGAAGTGCATGTTGCGGAAGGCCGGGGTTTTTTCATCAACCGGAATTTCGTCAATCACCACATCGCCTGTCATCGGATCTTCTTCGGGCGACTTGCCGCCGTAAAACAGGTTAAAACGAATGGCTTCGGTTGGGATATTGGTCATGCGGATGTTTTCCATATAAATGTCCTCAACGGCGCCGCCGCGACCGCGCAAACTTTTAAAGCGAAGGCCGCAATCAGTGCCAATAAACGTGCAGTTGGAAACGAACATCTTGCGCACGCCGCCCGACATTTCGCTGCCCACCACAAAACCGCCATGTCCGTGATATACCGTGCAATCGCGGATGACAATCAGCTCGGTTGGCTTGCCGCGCTTGCGGCCTTCCTCGTCCTTGCCCGATTTGATGCAAATAGCATCGTCGCCCACATCGAAGTTACAGTTGATCACCTGGCCGATGCGACAGGATTCCAGATCGAGCCCGTCGCCGTTTTGCGAGAACCAAGGATTGCGGATGTTCAGGTCGCGCAAAGTGATGTGCTCGCACATCAGCGGATTGACGTTCCAGGCCGGCGAATTCTGGAAAGTCACACCTTCCAGCAATACCTTTGTGCAATTCACCAGGCTCACCATCACCGGGCGCAGGTAATGTTTGAACGGCTCCATATTTTCCAGGGTGCGTTCTTTGGGCAACAGCTCTTTCTTCTCGTTGCCAATCATCGACGCCTCAGAAGGATACCAGCGATTTCCGCGAACCACCACGCCGCCTGAAGCCACCAGCTTGTTCCACTGGCCTTCGGTCAGCTTTTCCTTTTTCACCTGGCGCCAGTGACCGCCGTTTCCGTCGATAATCCCTTTACCGGTGATGGCCACGTTTTCAAGATCGTTCCCATTGATAGGAGATTGACAACGTACTTCGCTCAGCCCTTCAAAAAAAGATTCAACCAAGGGGAACTGGTCGAGATCGGCTGTAAACTGAATGAGGGCGCCGTTTTGGAGGTGCAGATTCACGTTGCTTTTCAGGGTGATGGGGCCCGTGAGCCAAAGGCCGGAAGGCACCAGCACCACGCCTCCACCGGCAGCCGAGCAAGCCTTAATAGCGCTGGCAAAAGCCCCGGTACTCAGCACACTGCCGTCGCCAACAGCGCCATAGTCAGCCAAATTAAAGGTATCGGCCCGGAAAGTCGGGATGATCACCTCGGGCATGTCGAAAGGCAACTGCTGTGTTGCCACGGCCTTTTCCTGCGGCGCAGGCTGGCAGGCCACAAAAAAGGCCAGCACGTAACTGAGTAGTAGTAAATGTTGAATTCGCTTCATATTCATCTTGATTTAAAATTATTTATTCCACCAATTGTCGTTCGTTGAAACTGTGTTTTGTCCGGCTTTAAAAATAGTTTCAGCCGTATATCTTTTCGCTTCCTTTTTGCTCAGCTGGTGGCTCCAACCCACGCGCTGTGCAGGTTGAGCCCCCGCCCCGGTGTTTTCGTACTCGGCATAGAAGGCCGTTTTATCGCGGTCGGTTTTCGACCAGTTGGCCCAGCCTTGCGGCAGGATGTGCGGGCTGATTTCGCAATGCAGAAACACCACGTTGGCAAAATCGCGCCACGGACGCCCCAAATATGCTTTGTCCACCCCCTCATCGGCAGTCAGTCGGCAATTCATAAAAACATAACCGAAAGGCATTCCCTGAGGGGTACTGGCAGCGGTAACATACGAGTTGCTTTTGCTGTTGATGGTGCAGCTCTCGAACAGCACGGTTGCTTCGCCAAAAATAAAGTCGGTGGTGCCCTCAATAAAACAGTCTTTGAAATACTGGCGTCTCCCCTCGCCTGCCGTGTAGAGCGTATCCTGGTGCCCCGTCATCCGGCAGTTGCGAAACTGGCAGCGATCGCCCTCCACATGCAGAGCAACAGCCTGGCCAACCGGGCCGGCAGTATTTTCAATGGTCAGGTTTTCAGCCACAAAATCGTTGGCCTCCACCTTTAAGGTATAGGTATGGAAGGTGCTGTTTCGCCCGAGGTTTATTTTCTCGAAATGGTCGTCCCAGGTAATGATGGTTTTTTCGGCGCTTTCGCCCCTCAAGGTCAGTAACGTGTTCCACGAATAAACGCGCACCTTTTCGCGGTACACGCCATTTCTAATGTTGATGGTAATCCGCTTGTCGGGAAAAGCTTTGGTGGCATCAATAGCGGCCTGGATGGTGGTGAAATCGCCCGATCCATCGGCAGCCACCACCATTTCGTAGCGGTCCTGGGCAGCTGTCATTCCTGCAAATAAAAGCAGGAACAGCCCGAGCAGGGTAAAAGATTTTAGTGAAGTCATGTGCTTAATTCTATTTGTTTGTTTTTTTCAATGTTTTCAACCCGTTAAACACCAGTTGGGCCACAGCTTTGGCTCCTTCGGGTTGAAAATGGGTATTGTCGGATTGCCCTTCAGGATAAGCTTCATAGACACCGGTCGGCAGGTTCATGAAATATTTTTCGGTAACATACTCCTTTCCCATTTTGGTAAAATGCATACACGAAGCGTGGGTGAGATCGATCAGCAGTACCTCCATTTCGGCGGCAACGTCTTTTACTGCCTGCGGATACTCGCCATGCACGTTGGTCAACACTCCATTTTCCCACGGGTAATTGCGGTTTACAGGTGTTAACAGAATTGGAATTCCGCCTTTTTCGCGCGTTTGCGAAACAAACAGACGTAAAAGTTCTTTGTACCCTTGAAGATTGACATAGCGTTCGGGTTTATTTTCGGCAGCATCGTTGTGACCAAACTGCATCAGCACCAAATCGCCTGGTTGCATCTCGTCAACCACAGCCCGCCATCGCCCTTCCTGAAAAAAAGTTCGGGTACTGCGTCCACCTTTGGCACGATCGTCCACAATCACACTGTCGGCCTGAATTAAACCAGCCAACCGGGCAAGACTGTCTTTGCACATAAACGGCTGTAATACCTGTCCCCACCCGGCAATCGGAAAGCGCCGGGATTGATAATCGTCCTCCAGGGTGTAATCGGCTACGGTTGAGTCGCCAATCAGAAACACTT
>JBFXGM010000036.1:0-43307 GCA_050178015.1 Mangrovibacterium sp. | reverse complement strand
TCACAAAGTGATCGAACCATTCATCACCCCCAATCCAATTGGGGGAATACGACAACCAACCACCACTCCTCAACCCCAAAGCGGGTTGAACGAAACGGATATCGTCAGTCACAAATCTGTAATTTTTAATCCGCGATTGCCTGTCAGGCCTCAGACTGCGAAATCGCGACACCCGGAAAGCTTTCCGTCAAAAAACAAATGATGAAATGTGGACCCAAATCCCAAACAAACGGACGCACCTGTTCTTTTCCACCCGGACGGTCACGACAGGTCGTGACCATACACGTTACTGCAAAACGAAAGAAACTTTTAGCCCCAAAATCCTATTCAACTCCTTCGGAGTAATCGGGACGGCTAGAAAAGCCAACCTCATCCGAAGCCCTCGATCGCGAAGTGATCCAACTATTCATCACCCCCAATCCAATTGGGGGAATACGACAACCAACCACCACGCCCCCAACCCCGAAGCGCGTTGAACTAACTCAGAAAACCTTGAACTCCTCCAGAGTTCCGGAGAAAATCTACCGCTTACCGCCAGTGCAACTGGCGGTGATGAACATTCAACTCCTTTGGAGTAGTCTGGAAGGTTAGAAAAGCCAACCTCATCCGAAGCCCCCGATCACGAAGTGATCCAACCATTCATCACCCCCAATCCAATTGGGGGAATACGACAACCAACCACCACTCCTCAACCCCAAAGCGGGTTGAACTAACTCAGAAAACCTTGAACTCCTCCAGAGTTCCGGAGAAAATCTACCGCTTACCGCCAGTGCAACTGGCGGTGATGAACATTCAACTCCTTCGGAATAATCAAGACGACTAGAAAAGCCAAGCTCATTCGAAGCCCCCGATCACGAAGTGATCGAACCATTCATCACCCCCAATCCGATTGGGGGTGATTGATCGCAAATCTGTAATTATTAATCTGCGATTCGGAAATCGCAGCACCCGGGAACAACCTCTCTCAACCCCGAAGCGGGTGGAACGAAACTCTGGATTAGCACCAAAATATCATGACCGGATCCGAATCGAATTTAACCCTTACTTTTCCTTAATTATATCTAAGGTTTTTCTTACTGATCTAGTAGTAAGCTTACAGAAACCTTAGAAAAAACGAGCTTATAGTCTGTAGTTGATATGACAGAATCCATTCGATGATAGAACCTGATTCGTCTGCCTTACAGACTTGGCAAATGTAGGGTTATGCCGGGGTTGAAATGCCCTTTCAGACAAAAACGATCGTACTATAAATTAATGGATTACTATTCAGGAGCTGTTTCTTTATCATCCAACCGGCAAATTTTCGCGGAAGAAACATGAACATTCGTGCGCTATTTGGTGTTTGATTATTGCGGTTATCATTTACCGATTTATGACATTTTTTTAATCTTCAAGACTTAACTTTAATAATTAACCAAAAAATTAAAAAGAAAATGGAACAAGTCCAAGAACAACAAGCTGTTGGCATGCCGCGCATTGGCGAGGCCGCTCCCGAATTTAAAGCCGTAACTACCCAGGGCGAAATCAACTTCCCTTCCGATTATAAAGGAAGTTGGGCCATCCTGTTTAGCCATCCGGCCGACTTTACACCGGTTTGCACATCCGAGTTTATGACCTTCGCCACCCTGGAAGATAAATTTGCCGAAGCAAATTGTAAACTTATTGGCCTGTCGGTTGATGGATTGTACAGCCACATTGCCTGGTTGCGCACCATTAAGGAAAAGATCGAGTACAAAGGCATGAAGGATGTGGAAGTTAAGTTCCCGCTCATCGAGGACATCACCATGGAAGTAGCCAAAAAATACGGGATGATGATGCCAGGCGAAAGCAACACCAAAGCGGTGCGTGCCGTCTTTTTTGTCGATCCCAAAGGGATTATCCGCGCCATCATTTATTATCCGCTTAGCCTTGGCCGTAATTTCGATGAGCTTTACCGTGCGCTGATTGCCATGCAAACTGCCGATGCTTTCTCTATTGCTACGCCAGCCGATTGGACTCCGGGCGACGACGTGATCATTTCGCCTGCCGGATCGTGCGGCACAGCCAAAGACCGTATGGATGGGAAAGAAGAAGGCCTGGAATGCAAAGACTGGTTCTTCTGCACCAAAAAACTGGACAAAGAAACGGTGCTGAAAACCGTGCTGAAAAAATAACAGGTTAATACTAAGTTGATTGAAAGCAGGGTGTCTCCCGGGATATCCGGCTAATTCCTATTCAGGGTTTCACATCATGTGAAGCCCTGAATCATTTACCGACCTAACCTCCCACGCGTTTTACCTTGTACCCTTCGCTCTGAAGGATTTGCATAATTTTATCGCGAAAGTCCCCCTGGATCAGTATCTCGCCATCCTTTGCCGAACCTCCTACCCCACATTTAGTTTTCAGGGTTTTGCCCAATTCTTTTAAATCATCTTCTGTGCCCACAAAACCGGTAATGAGTGTTACAGCTTTGCCTTTCCGGTTTCGCTTATCAAGCATCACTTTCAGATTTTGCTTTGCTGGCGGAAGGGTATCGTGGCCTTCCTCCTGTCCGCCTTCAAATTGAAAATCAGGATTGGTTGAATAAACCACCCCCAGCCTATCTTTCCAGTCTTTTGCCATATCGCTCATTTTAGCTCCAAAAGTAGCAGAAAAACGGTAGTGTATGAAGTGCCGATATCCTAAAAATACTTCACCCGCCAACGTAACAGCTACAAACACGACGACTGCCCCTGCTACAAGGGATCCACTTAATTCCTCTATCCCAAACACTTAAGCAACTCCACACAAAACTCAGGCTCAAAGCAAGCCTGTTTTATCCCGATGCGGGTGAACTTTTCGTTCTGCTTCCCGGTTTGAAAGAAAGGGAAACATCTAAGCGAAATGACTAAATTGATCGAAGTACATGCCACCAGCGATATTTTGCCGGAATACAGGAACACCCCCATCGGACTTATGCTGGAATATCACAACTTGAATAAAACCTTCTGCAAATACGATCAGGCACAACTGCTGATCGGGATGTGTATGGACAACCGGAAAAACTTGTGGATCCCGGAAAATTTTGCCTTTATCATCCGTTCGGGGGGGGCCAACCTGTTTTATCATGAATTTCAGGTTTCGTATGCCATCGCGGTGGGCGACCTTCGTTACATCGCCCTCATCGGGCACAACAAATGTGGCATGGTTGGACTGGATGAACGAAAAAGGGAATTCATCAGCGGACTGGTGAAAAATGCAGGCTGGAAAGAAGAAAGCGCCGAAAATCATTTTGAAAACCTCTCGCCTTTTTTTGAAATTGGCGATGCCATCGAGTTTTTGGTGGCCGAGGCAAACCGTCTGCGAAAACGCTATCCCAACGTAAAAGTAGCCCCGCTGTATTTTAATGTGGATACCGGCAAAATTGCCCAGATACAAGCATAGCCCAAAAACAATCCCCGAAGCCAAAGCCCCGGGGATTGTTGGAATCAAAACTTGAAATCAATTCCGGCAAAGAAATGAATTCCTGCCTGCGGGAAATAGCCATCCATTTTAAAACGTTTAGGCTCATTTTCTCCTTCAGGGGTGAAAAGATACGAGTAAACCCAGGCATTGCTTTCGTATTCGGTATCGAACAGGTTATTCACCAACAGGTGCAACTTCACCTCGTCAAATAGTCTGCACTTCATGGCATAATCTATTTTCAGGTTGTTCACAAACCAGGCGTCCAGCTTGCGCTCGCTGCTCGATGTATTGTCGATATACTGGTCGCCAACATAGCTGGAAAGCAGGCTGATACTAAGCGCCTGCACCGGTTTATAGCTTAACTGACTGTTAACGATCACGTTTGGAGAAAAAGCCAGATCGGTCTTTCCCAGTTCAAAAGACTCTTGGCCCCAGGTATCCCAGTTGTCAATATACTCAACAAAGCTTTTAATCTTGTTTTGGCTGAAGGTGGCATTGGCGTCCCAATTCAACCGGCTGCTGATTTTCAAACCGCCCGAAAGTTCAATCCCGGCGCGATAGCTATCGTCCACATTCACCAGAAGCGGTGTACCAACATCGTTTACTTCGCCGGTTTGAACCAGTTGGTCCTTATAATCCATGTAATACAGATTAGCCCCTAACAGAAAACGCGATGTTTTCCAGGTGTAGCCGGCTTCGAAATCATTCAGCGTTTCCGATTTTGGCGTTGGATCACCCTCATCCACATCCACAAAGTTGCTGCGGTAGGGCTCGCGGTTGGCGCGGGCATAGCTCAGGTAAGCTTCCTGTGCATTGTTTGGCCGGTAATACAGCCCAAATTTGGGATTGAGAAAGTTAAAATCGTGCGACTGCGTCAAATCGCGCAGGTCGTCATCGATGCCGTCAATATCGTAGTTGATGTGGCGATATTGCAAATCCGCATACAAACTTAGCGCTTCGGTCAACTGGTAGTTGTATTTTCCAAAGATGTTGAAGTCCTTTTTCAGTCCGGTACCCCGGTACCATTCGTGGTCTTTCTCGTTTTCGCCCATGTACTGTGCCCAAATCACCTGTCCAAAATGATCGCCATCGTACACGTTGTAACCACCCCCAAAGGTAAAGGCCGATTTATCCTGTTCGTAATTCAACGAGAAAGTGGCCCCGTAAAAATCGTTATCCAGCCACTTGCGGGTTACCAAATCGGTAGTTTCCCGTCCCTCTGGGGCAATCATTTGAAATTTACTGTATTTCTTGTCTTCCTTGTAGCCCTCGTAGTACCCCCGACCGTACGTATAATGCAGGGCAGCATTCAGGTTCAGCGCATCCGTAAACTTATGCGAAAAATGCAGTTGATAATGGTCCTGCTGATAGTTGTCCACCTCATTTTCGTAGGTGTAAATGTTGTACGTGCGGCTGTCTGAATTGATCATCTCGTCAGTTTGCTTCGGTGTGTACAGCCAGTGCTCTTCGTAACGTCTCATCCCTTCCAGGTCGTTGTTTAGCCGAACAGAAGGAACTCCATTCCATGCCTGGTAAGTTTCCTCGAAACCCGAAAAAATGTTGGCTTTCAAAAGGGTATTGCCCGAGTAGTAGGCCGCCGAAACAAAGAACGATTTCAGGTCGGACGAGGCGCGGTCGATAAAACCGTCGGATGTTACTTTCGAGAGGCGGGCATCCACAGTAAACTTGCCGTTGATCAGTCCGGTACCGGCAGCCACCGAATTTTTCACGGTATGGAACGAACCGGCTGAGGTTTTGTACTCGGCATACGCCTCCTTGTTGAGCGTAGTGGTTTGCAGGTTGATGGTGGCCCCGAAAGCGGCAGCCCCGTTGGTAGAAGTACCCACCCCGCGCTGCACCTGAATGTTGTCGATTGAACCGGCCAGGTCGGGAATGTCCACAAACCAAGTGCCGTGCGACTCGGCATCGTTCATCGGCACACCGTTGATGGTGACATTAATGCGGTTCAAATCAGTGCCCCGGATGCGGAAATTGGTGTAGCCCACTCCTGCCCCGGCATCCGATGTGGCCACATACGAGGGGGTCATGCTCAACAGGTACGGAATGTCCTGCCCCATGTTCCGGTTGTCAATGGTGGCCTTGTCAACCGAGGTTTTGGCCACAGGCGCTTTATCGCCTGCCCGTGTGGCAGCAACCAGCACCTCGTCGGTCAACACGCCGGATTGCTTCAACTCAATTTGCAGCGTAAGCGATTTCTGAAGTTTAACCGGCACGGTCTTTTTCTCGTAACCGATAAACGAAATCTGAAGTTCGTAATTCCCGGGCTTCAATTGCCCAAACTCGAATTGTCCCTGCTCACTGGTAGCAGTTCCCCGGTAAGTACCGTTCAGAATGACGGTTGCCCCAGGTAAAATTTCTCCATCCGCACTTTTCACAACCCCGTTTACCGAAAGTTGCGCCAATGCACATACAACAGCTCCTTGCAACAGCAACAGCATGAATAATCGTTTCATTTTTTTTGAAAATTTGGTTAATAACTAACCAATGAGGTAGGAAATAGCATTTCCTTTCGCCCTCCCTACGCCGGCATTACCCGGATCAGGTTCATTGGGTATGATCTCAGTCCGATTCTTTAGGACACCCCATTGCGTAAAATCGGTAGCAAAGGTAACGCAAAAAATTAGAAAACTTCAACGTCTTTTATTCTTAAAATTTGACCGAAAACTGAAATTATTTCATACTGAAATGGTTACAACCTGAAATATTGACTTTTAAAGCGACATTTTGACAAGCAAAATACGTAAAAAAACCTGTAAAGCACCCAACAAACGGATTGGCCTACACTTTGCCTTTTGGTAGGTGAATGACAATAAAAACAGTGTTTAACTAACGAATAGGAGGACAAGTTATGTTACCATTAATCCGAAACAACAGAAACGTTCCGAATTTATTTGATGAATTTTTCGGAAAAAATTTGTGGAATGATTTTTTTGAAAAATCCGGATGGAACTCAAGTCCCAGTGTGAATGTTTACGAAAACAAAGAAAACTACGAGATTGAAGTTGCCGCTCCGGGCCTGGATAAAAAAGATTTCCATATCGATCTGAAAGAAAACGTCCTGACGGTTTCGTCGGAAAGGAAAGAAGAAAAGCAGGAAAAAGAAGGCAGCAAAGTGGTATTCTGCGAGTTTAATTACTCGTCATTCAGCCGTTCGTTCCAATTGCCCGACGGTGTGGATATCAATAAAATTAACGCTTCGCACAAAAATGGCGTGCTGAAAGTGGTTCTTCCCAAACGGGAGGAATTTAAAGGTCATGCACCACGAATGATCGAAATTTCGTAAGCACGGCATCCTGTGCACAAACGATTTTCATAATTGGTTTTAGTTTAGTTTTGGGCCCTGCCGGTTGGCGGGGCTTTTTTTATTGAACAACCTGATAATCGATCTCATTAACAATGACCTTCATATCTGTCAGATCCTGTTTGCTGCGTATGCCAATTAACCCATAAACGGGTTTTCCGGACATCAACTTTTGAGAGGCCAGTTGAAAGTTCACATGATCAACAAATCCAAAATTCACCTGATGATCAAACTGCGATTGCGGATAGGTCCACTCCCGAAGGCCGGATAGACTTTTGTGCTGCACGGCACAAGATGACAGCAAACAAATCAAAACCAAGAACATTAAAATCCTATTCATTTACACCCAATATTTTATCTATCAAGAAATTAAGCACCTCCCCTTTTGTTCGTATGATTAATCCGGAATGAAATTTTTCTCGTCTTCCGGAGAGGGGGTCACATATCCTGAAAGGTCTTTTTCTTTTCTATGTAAAATTTCCAGATCACACTTTTGCAAAGGATTTCGTCATGCCACTTTTGCGAGGAAAGATGTTTCAGTTCTTGCCGCTTTTTTAACAGCACCGGCAACGAACGGTAAAAAGCCACATGTGCCCTCAAAACGCTGGCAAACCCATTCGGGTTACCTTCGCTGAGCAGCTTAAAAGCAGCAGCCCCGTCGAGCAACATACGCCCCGCCAACACTTTGTAGAATTTCCTGCGCGGCAGGTTTTTGTACATAAGCCACAACGAGTTGCGGAAATTCAGGAAAAGCTTGTGCGGGTTGTCGTAAGGCAAACTACCACCGCCCAAATGATACACCCGGCTAAAAGGAGTGAAAAAGATTGTGTAGCCCATGTTTTTCAGCCGCCAGCACAGATCGATTTCTTCCATGTGAGCCCAAAAGTCGGCATCAAATCCGCCGGCTTTGCGGAACAGGTCTGCCCGGATAGCCATGCAAGCGCCGGTAGCCCAGAAGATAGACGTAATCTGATCGTATTGACCTGTATCTTTCTCATTGATATTAAGAATACGGCCACGGCAAAACGGGAAACCCAGCTTATCGATAAAACCACCGGCCGCCCCGGCATATTCAAACTTGTCCTTGTTGTGCCAACTGAGGATCTTGGGCTGAACGGCAGCGACTTCCGGGTCATCTTCCATCAGCTGGATCAGAGGATCGATCCATCCCGGGGTCACTTCCACATCCGAATTGAGCAAAATGTAATATTCGGCCTCAACTTGTTTGAGCGCCTCGTTGTAGCCACGTGCAAAACCATAATTGTGGTCAAGCTGAAGCAACTGAACTTGCGGAAATTGTTCCTGGAGAAGTGAAACAGACTGGTCGGTGGAACCATTATCGGCTACAATGATCCCGACACCTTCTTGCTGACTGTTTTCAATGACGGATGGCAAAAACCGGGGAAGGAGTTTCTCCCCATTCCAGTTGAGTATAACAATAGCAGTTTTCAATGGCTTCATCCGCGCAAAGATAGTCAGGAAATCATAATCCTTGATAGGATATTGATGAGGTTTTCCTTATTCAAAGCATTTAATTTTTCACTGATTTTCTGCGCACGGTCTGAAATATTTTCTGACATAATTTCTTTCAGCTCTTTGATCTGCTTTCCGGTGAGTTCATCTTCCAGAATATCCCAAATAGCCGATGTATGCTCTGTCTTTCCGGGGATCCCCAATGTTTCAAGTTCGAGAACCGCGGCATCGAGAATTTCGCGGGCCTGCATCTTCACGGGGTCGTCGGTTTTTTCATTACCTGTGGCATCGCGCAAATGCCAGCTCGAATAGTCGTATTTCAAGTCCGAAATCATCTTTACAACCGGGTGGTCAGGCCCAAAAATCCGGGTCAGGAAAAGCAGGGTCTGTTTTTTCCAGGCCTCCAGATCGAAACTTTTGTCTGCCAATTTTTCGACCTGTTTGTTGAGTAGCGCAATTTCTTTTTCAGCCATGTCGTACTTTTTCATGCAAGTTAAAGCATTGGCCGTGGTTGAACAACGGGTATGCTGAAAAACTATCCGAGGTGCTCGTTTACCTTCTCAAAAAATAACGGAAAATAATTGGCATTGGCGGCCACCAGCTCTTTTCCGAACAGGAAGTCGTCGCCTCCCTTAAAATCGGACAATTTACCGCCCGCCTCCTGCACCAAAACAATGCCCGCCGCCACATCCCAGGGATGAAGGGCATGTTCGAAGAAACCGTCGAAACGTCCGCAAGCCACGTAAGCCAGATCAACGGCGGCAGATCCCATGCGGCGCATACCTCGCGTTTCGATCATGAAAAACTCAAGCAGGCGCAGATAGTCGCCCAACATCTCGAAATTGTAGTAGGGAAATCCGGTGGCCAGCAACACGTCCTCGTGCTTTGACGACCTGGACACCGAAATTCGCTGTCCGTTCAGCCAGGCGCCGCCGCCCTTCCAGGCCAGAAACAGCTCGTCCTGGCCAACCTCGTAAACTGCACCGGCAACCGGGATATTATCTTCCAGCAAACCAATGGAAACCGAATGCGGGAAAATGCCATGAATGAAATTGGTGGTGCCATCCAGCGGGTCGATTACCCACTTGTACTTTTCTCCCTGCTCGCCAGCTGTACCTTCTTCGGTAATATAACCGGCCTCCGGCAAAATTTTCCGAAGCTCGGCCACAATCATCTGCTCGGCTGTTTTGTCCACATAGGTAACCAGGCTAGCTTTGCCTTTTAGTTCAATATCTTCGCTGGTAATTTTCGACCGTTCCTCGCGAATAAACTGTCCGGCATTTTTAGCAATTCCCCCAATCTGTCTGCAAATATCTTGTAAATCCATCTTTCTTTTTTGTTCGAAATTCGGTTAAAGCAGGGTGACTTCAAAATTTCCGTCGTTATTTATTTCTGAAAGTTTAACCAACCGCACTTGGTTGACCAGTTCGGGGCGATATTCCGTTTCTACCCGGATATAATTGTCAGTGAACCCCTTGAGTCGTCCATTATCATGTTCGTCTTCAAACAACACCCGGCGAGCCTGCCCGGCATGTTGTTCGTAAAACGCCCGCAACTTCTTCTCCGAAAGCACAATCAGCCTGTGCGTGCGCCGTTTACGTTCATCCACCGGAACGACAGGTTTTATCTCCAAGGCCTTGGTGCCTGGCCTTTCGGAATACGGGAAAGCATGTAATTGTGAGACATCCAGACTTTTCACAAAATTGTAACTGTCCAGAAAGAATGCTTCGGTTTCGCCATTGGTACCGGCAATGATGTCAACACCAATGAAAGCATTGGGCAATACCGATTTGATTTTGTACACCCTCTCGGCAAACAGTTCGCGGTTGTACTTCCGTTGCATTAATTGCAGTACATCGTTGGAACCCGACTGCAGTGGCAGGTGGAAATGAGGCATAATCCTCTTGGAAGTAGCTACAAAATCGATTATTTCATCGTTCAGCAAATTGGGCTCCACCGACGAAATACGGATGCGTTCCAGGCCGTCCACTTCATCCAGGCCGCGCAGCAAGTCTATGAACTTCTCGTTGGTACTTTTTCCGAAATCGCCAATATTCACGCCGGTCAGGATGATTTCTTTGATGCCTTGCGCAACGGTTTCGCGGGCCTCGGCCACCGTGTTGCTGATTTTGTCGTTACGACTGCGCCCGCGCGCAAACGGGATCGTGCAATAGGTACAAAAATAATCGCAGCCATCCTGCACTTTCAGGAAACTGCGGGTGCGGTCGCCCCACGAAACGGCATGAAAAAAATCCTTGTTCTTTTGTTGCGATTGCAGTAACACGAAAGTTTCGTCGCGCTTTTGCAGACCGTTCATAAAATCGGTCATGCGAAACTTGGCATTGGTGCACAGAATATAATCTACGCCTTCTATTTCCTTGATCGCATCAGCTTGCAATTGCGCATAACATCCGGTAACCACGACCACGGCCGTTGGATTGCGCCGGATCGCCTGCCGGATGATGTTGCGGCTTTTCTTGTCGCTTTCGGCGGTTACCGAACACGAGTTGACCACATACACATCTGCCTGTTCCTTAAAATCGACCCGCTCGAATCCCATCACCTCGAAATGGCGGGCAATGGTTGAAGTTTCCGAAAAATTGAGTTTGCAACCCAATGTAAAAAAAGCAGCTTTTTTGCCTTTATAATCCATCTGTTTGTTCCCTTTGTTTTTGGCGCTGCAAAAGTACAAAAAATTGACCGCTAAAAAGAAAGGACCTCAACTACATTAAGTTGAAGTCCCCAAAAAGTATCTGATAATGAGTTCCGGCTACAACAGGTCGCTGGCCAGTTCAGCCAGATAGCTTCGCTCGCCTTTCACCAGATTGACGTGCGAGAACAATTCCTGTTTGCGCATTTTGTCGGTCATGTAGGCCAGCCCGTTCGATTTCATATCGAGGTAGGGCGAGTCGATTTGCTGCAAGTCGCCGGTAAATACCATCTTGGTACCTTCGCCGGCCCGGGTGATAATGGTTTTAATTTCGTGCGGTGTCAGGTTCTGGGCCTCATCCACAATAAAATACGAGTTCGACAGGCTCCGCCCCCGAATATAAGCCAACGGGGTAATTATCAGCCGTTCTTCCTTCAGCAGTTCATCAATTTTCTGATATTCCTGACTGCGCGGGTTGAAAGCGTGCTTGATCACACTCAGGTTGTCGAACAGCGGCTGCATGTAGGGGCTGATTTTTTCGGTGGCATCGCCGGGCAGGTAACCCAGGTCGCGGTTGCTGAGAGCCACAATCGGACGGGCCAACAAAATTTGCTCGTATAGCTTGTGTTGTTCCAGGGCAGCGGCCAGTGCCAGCAAGGTTTTCCCCGTGCCGGCCTTCCCGGTGAGCGACACCAGCTTGAGATCGGGATTCAGCAGCGCGTTCAGGCTGAAGGTTTGCTCGGCATTGCGTGGCTTAATGCCGTATGCCACCTTCTTTTCCACCCGTACCATGCGTTGGGTGGCACTGTCGTAACGGCCCAAAACGCTGGATTTGTTCCCTTTCAGAATGAAAAATTCATTTGGAATGGGCTGCTCTTTCAAGCCCGAATCGGCATAGGGAAATGCCCCTTCGTTGTAAAGGGTATCGATCAGCTGATCATTGAAGTTTTCCATCTCCATGATCGACTTCTCGAAAACCTGGGGATCCTTTATCTTATCATTCTCATAATCCTCAGCCAGGATGCCCAACGATTTTGCCTTCATCCGCAAGTTGATATCTTTCGAGACCAAAATAGTCGGACGTTTCGGATTCTCTTTGGTAATGTGTTCGGCTATAGCCAAAATCCGGTGATCCGGAATATCTTCCTTGAAGGATTGCTTCATCGTTTCGGAAAAAGGTTTCCCGGTGGCAATGATCAATTTGCCCAGCTCGGTTCCCAATTGGATACCCCCGTTAAACAATTTCTCACCAACAATATCATCCAGGATGCGCACAAACTCGCGGGCCTGAAAGTTGATTGGGTCGTTTCCCTTTTTGAATTTATCGAGTTCCTCCAAAACAGTCAAAGGAATCACGATATCATTATCTTTGAACTGGTAAATGCAGTTGTGGTCGTGCAGAATAACATTGGTATCCAACACGAACGTTTTAGTGAGTTTTCGGCCTGCCATAGTAGTATTTTTTAGACTTTTTTAAATGTAGAAAAAAATAAGAAATCAATCCTGCATGTACTGTTAAAAGATGTTACTGTTTTGTTGACAATCCGTTGCGGTTGTCATAACTATTTGAATGAGAATGAATAGCTATCAGGAAATTTTGAATTATTTATACAGCCAGTTGCCCATGTTTCAACGGACAGGAGCTGCTGCCTATAAGAATACGCTGGAAAACACGCTTGCGCTGGACGAAATGTACCGGTACCCGCACCGCAACTTTAAGTCCATCCACATTGCCGGCACCAACGGGAAAGGATCGGCTTCGCACATGATCGCTTCCGTTTTGCAGGAAGCCGGCTACCGGGTCGGGCTTTACACCTCGCCCCACCTGATCGACTTCCGGGAGCGTATCCGGGTAAACGGAGAAATGATTCCCGAAGAGGAAGTAGTGACCTTCGTGGAGCGGTTTCAGCAAGTAAACGAGACAGCCCGCCTTGAACCCTCCTTTTTTGAACTGACCGTGGCCATGGCCTTTGAGTATTTCAAGAAATGCCGGGTGGATGTAGCTGTTATAGAAGTGGGGCTGGGTGGCCGGCTGGACTCGACCAATATCATCACCCCCGAAGTTTCGCTGATCACCAACATCAGCCTGGACCACACCAACCTGCTCGGCGAAACCCTTCCGGCCATTGCCAGCGAAAAGGCTGGCATTATCAAACCCGGGGTGCCTGTGGTGATTTCCGAAACTGATGAAAACTACAAAGACGTTTTTGAAAACAAAGCGAACGAAACGAAAAGCCCAATCTTTTTTGCCGACCAGGAATATTCGGCAGCCTATTCCATGCTGTTGCCGGAAGGACTGCAACTCTTCAATTTCAGTAAAAACGGAAGAATGGCTTTCCCCGAACTGAAAACGGATTTGCTCGGCAGCTACCAACGCAAAAACATCTCTGGAGTATTGAAATCACTGGAAATCCTTCAGGGAAAAGGCTGGCAAATCAGCCGGGACGATATCTACCGCGGATTGGCCAGCGTAAAGAAAAACACAGGGCTTCGGGGCCGTTGGGAAATTGTGGGGAACAATCCGCTGATGGTTTGCGATACCGGACATAATGAAGCAGGCATAAAACTGGTGACAGAACAGTTGCGAAATATGGCTTGGAAAAAGCTGCACATGGTAGTCGGCATGGTGAACGACAAAAATATTGACGGGGTTTTGGCCCTGCTACCACCCGAAGCGAGCTATTATTTCACCCAGGCGAGTATTCCGCGGGCACTCGATGCAAAAATTTTAAAAGAAAAGGCCGAGGCTGCCGGTTTATCCGGGAAAGTAATCCCGTCGGTGAAAGAAGCTGTGAATGAAGCCCGTCGGAATGCCGGTGTGCACGACCTGATCTTTATCGGTGGCAGCACCTTCGTGGTGGCCGATTATTTTTCCTGAAATATTTTTACGATTCTTTTGCACCGTAAAAAAAAGCGCCTATATTTGCAACGCCTTTCTGAAAAACAGGCAACGTTCAAAAGAAATCGGGCGGTTAGCTCAGCTGGTTCAGAGCATCTGGTTTACACCCAGAGGGTCGGGGGTTCGAATCCCTCACCGCCCACGAAAAGCCATTCGGAATCCGGGTGGCTTTTGTGTTTCTTATATTATGCACTTCTGCTATATCCTATACTCCGAAAAGCTTGACAAATACTACATTGGGTCAACAGGCGATCCAACCGGAAGGTTGCAGCGTCACAACTCATCGAAAAAAGGTTTCACTGCAACAGGAAAACCCTGGACATTAAAATATCTGGAGAAGTTCGAAACCAAAGAACTCGCGTTAAAAAGGGAAATGCAGCTCAAAGCCTGGAAGAACCGCCTATTCCTGGAAGAACTGATCAGGAAAGGTTCAGGGCATCCCGATTAAATCGGGAGGGTCGGGGGTTCGAATCCCTCACCGCCCACGAAAAGAGGAATACTTGAAAAAGTGTTCCTCTTTTTTGCTTACGATAAAAAATAATCCAACCAGTATCAAAACTTCAGTAAGCAATACGGCGAGCTAACTATTTATCCGCCATCCCGATGACGAAACTGCATAATGAGCCTGAGGCTTCTTCACACTTCCATTTCTCTAAATATCAAATGTAAGTGATGCATGAGATTAAATTTGTTTCGATCATATTGAACCTCGATTTCTCATCTCAATTATATGATCAGGTTTCCTATTTAAACACGAAATTTATTGCTACTTTAGTTTTTACATTCTCGTATTCAGGATAAAAAAATGACAAAAGAAATCAATAAAATACTTACCGTTTTTTTATTAATATTTTCCTTTCAGAACGGCTTTTCAAAAGAGAAATACTTGATCGGTTTTTCTCAATGCGCACAGCATGCAGACTGGCGACAAAACATGGAAGCAGAAATGGAACGTGAAATCATGTTTCATGATGACCTTTCACTGGTTATTAAACAGGCATACGATGATGCCAACCTTCAGGTGCAACAAATTAATGAACTGATGGCAATGGGAATCGATCTGCTAATCGTATCTCCCTACCAAATTAGCCCGGTACAACCGGTTATTGAAGAAGTGTATAAGAAAGGGATACCTGTGGTTTTCGTTGACCGGAAAATTGATTCAGATCTTTATAGCGCTTATGTCGGCGGAAATAATTACGAGATTGGTGAAGTGGCCGCCAATTACATTGCCAACAGACTGGCAAACAGGGGAAAAATTGTTGAGATAATGGGTGGTTTAAATTCGTCGCCGGCAATAGAAAGAACATTGGGATTTAATCAAACCCTTGAGAATTATCCTGAGATACACAACATAGATAAAATAAATACGAATGAATCTCTTGAGGTTATTTCTGAAAAACTACCAGAGATAATTAAGAAAGACAGTACTATTAAAGCCATCTTCGCCTTTAATGATGATTTTGCGAAGATTGCGAGTACGGTTATTTCAAAATCATCCTTGGGAAAAGACATATTGATTGTAGGAGTTGATGGGTTACCAAACGAAGGAGGTGGAATAGAAATGGTTGAAGAAGGGCTACTTTCAGCAACCTTAATTTATCCAACAGGCGGAAAAGAAGCCATTGAAATAGCATCAAAAATTCTGCATGGAGAACCTTATGAAAAAGAAAATCTATTAGCCACCACCCTTGTTGATCCAACCAATGTTGATATAATCAGAAAACAGTTTGACAAAATCAATTCCCTGCAATCTGACATTTCCAAATCTCAGAATATGCTGCTCAACCTTGGAGAAAGGTATAAAGTCCAACAGTTCTTGTTGTATCTTATTACCGGGACCTTTCTGCTTGTAATCCTGTTGATGTTCCTGCTCTTTCGTTCATTTAATAAATTGAAAGATGCTAATCACAACCTTGAGAAGCAAAAGGAAGAATTAAAGGACCTCTCAGATAAACTGGAGAAAGTGACGCAGGAAAAACTCCGATTTTTTACGAATATATCGCATGAGTTCAGAACCCCTCTTACACTGATTGTTGGACCTCTCGAGGATCTTCTTAAAACATCAGAATTACCGGAAGATATTCAAAAACGAGTTCGTCTGATGCATAAGAACTCACTTCGATTGCTGCAAATGATCAACCAACTCATGGACTTCCGAAAAATAGAAAATGCAAAAATGAGGCTTCAGGCTGGTAATTATGATTTGGTTGAATTTCTTAGCGAAATCCATGAATCATTTTTGCCACTTGCTGAGAATAAACAGATCAATTTGATTTTTGATACCGATTTGCAAGAACTTATTGCATGGTTTGACTGGGACAAATTGGATAAGGTTGTATTCAATCTTCTTTCCAACGCATTCAAATTCACTCCTGAGAAAGGTACAATTCAAATAAAACTCAGAAAAGAGAAACCGATAGTAAAATCACTATGGGAGGAAGAACTGGTTATCAAAATAACCGATAACGGGAAAGGAATTTCTCCCAAACATATCAATCATATTTTCGACCGTTTTTACCAGGTTGAAAAATCTGACAATCTGAAAGGAACAGGTCTTGGACTGGCTTTGTCGAAAGAATTCGTTGAGCTGCACCATGGAAGAATAAATGTTGAAAGTGTTGAAGGAGAAAAAACAACTTTTACAGTAAGACTTCCACTGGGAGATGCTCATTTAAACCGAGACGAGAAAATATCGGAAGAAGTTCAGAGACCATTAATGCACGAACAACTGGTTTATAATAAAATTTACTTAAATCCGGAAATTACCGATAGGGAAACAGGCAAAGAATCGGGTTCTTCAGAAAGACCGGTAGTTTTGCTTGTTGAAGATGACAAAGAAGTACGTTCGTATATTAAAGAATGCTTACAGGAAGCATACGAAATTTTGGAAGCCCCAAATGGGAAAGTAGCCTTGAAAATGATTGAAGAGGAAGAACCTGATTTAATTGTGAGCGATATCATGATGCCTGAGATGGATGGTCTCGAACTAACCCACAAGATTAAAAATGATCTGAAAACCTGCCACATTCCAGTCATCCTGTTAACGGCAAAGTCATCGCTCGAACAAAGATTAGAAGGGCTTGAGGAAGGAGCAGATTCTTACATTCCCAAACCATTTAGCAAAGATCATTTACAAATCAGGATTCGGAAATTGCTTGAGCTTCGTGTAAAAATTCACGAACGGTATAAAAGCCAGCACTTTATTGAAGAGGAGCCAACGGATATTTCAAGACTCGATAAAAAATTTCTTAACAAAGTATCAAAGATTGTAGAAGATAATCTTCAAAAAGACGAATTTACGGTAGAAGAACTCAGTGATTTGGTGGGTTTATCGAGGGTGCAAATTTACCGGAAGATTAAGAAACTTACCGGGATGTCGGTAAGTGAATACGTTCGTATGGTGAAACTCAAAGCATCTCTTGAATTGATTAAAACGAGTGGCAAAACGATGTCTGAAATCGCTTACGAAGTTGGATTCTCGTCTCCTTCTTACTTCGCACAGTGTTTTAAAAAACAGTTTGGTATTTCGCCATCCGATTACGCAAAAAAATAGCCCGATCTAAGAATCGGGCTACAGTCTGGCTAAAACCAAAAAACTATGGCTCCCAAATGGAATTTAAACTCCAAACGTCGCACTTTTGAAGTTTTATACTTCCATTCTTTGAAAACAATTCAACTTTATTATAAGATTCGGTGGGAAAAACAATATCGGTAAATACGAGCAATCCGCCGTCAACAAATACTTCCACCGATGCTTCGTCAACGAATAAATGGATCTCCATTGTTTCACCAGCCTTATATTCTGCGGTGTGCTTTCCTGCAAAATTATCGGAAAATGAATCAACACCACCCTTTGAACGATCTGTGTAAAACAGACGTTCAGCAGGCAAATATCCAATTTTAAAGTCCTCACCCCGCTCGTTTTTTAACACAATACCAAACTCTTCAGGGCTATTGTTTTGTAAATCGCTTTTTAGCTGAAAACTGAATTTCATCTCGGACCGCATGGGCTCAATATTCTCTGTTTCAAGTTGAACCAGTCCGGAAACAACCTGGGATGGTATTTCGATCTTTTCATTTCTGATTGTTTCGAGCTCGATTACTGGAGCTGAAGTAACAATATACTCGTCATTCACGTTCTCCAATACCAACTCACGAGGGATGGTTGTAGCACTACGCCATTTTTCGGTCGGTACAACGGTCGCATAACTCCAATTGCTCATCCAGCCAATAAACAGGCGGCGCCCGTCTTCTTTAGGGATATCGCTCCAGGTTACGCCGGCATAGTTGTCGCGGCCGTAATCCAGCCATTTTGTTTCAGTTTGCTCAGTCGTAAAATTGCGGCCGTCAAAGTCACCCACAAAATATTGGGTTGCTGACCCACCATTCGGCCCTCCGGGATTAATGCTTACCAGTAATACCCACTTGCTTTCGTCTGTTCCCTGAACTTTCACTTCAAACAAGTCCGGACACTCCCAAACGCCACCATGTGCACCAAGATTACTTCCAAATTCGCTTTCCTTTGTCCAATCGATCAAATTTGGCGAAGAATAAAATTCAAGATGATCCTGCACCGCCAATGTCATGATCCATTTTTTTGAATTGTCAAACCAGGTCACTTTGGGATCTCTGAAATCCCGGATTCCCGGATTTTTCAAAACCGGGTTATTCGCATATTTAATCCAGGTTCTTCCTTTATCCAGACTATACGCAATTCCTTGTGTCTGAAAATCACTTCGCCCGGATTCTTCGCCTTCTCTGCTATGGATCGTGTAGATGGACACTAAAGGCGGGTTATTCGTGGATCCTAATCCAGACGTATTGTTCCAATCGACAACTGCACTTCCCGAAAAGATCATACCCAAAGAATCCGGATATAATGCAACAGGCTGATGCTGCCAGTGAACCAGGTCTGTACTTATAGCATGTCCCCAGTGCATGGGTCCCCAAACATTGTCATCAGGATAATGCTGGTAGAATAAATGGTATTCACCTTCATAATAGACCATCCCGTTGGGGTCGTTCATCCACATTTTTTCCGGAGAAAAGTGGAATTGAGGACGGTATTCTTCAGCATAGGATTTTTGCCGCTGGTTGTTGATTTCCTTCTGCTCTTTGCTTGTGCAGCTAATTGCCACAATTGCCAAAATTAGAGTTAGTAGTATTCTCATAGATTATTTCTTAAATTGTTTATACATGGATATTCTATTATCGTTCATTTCAAATTCAGCTTGAGGTTAATTGGGTTCACCATTTAAAAGTCAGTCTGATTATTACTGTTTTTAAGCTCCCAAAGCATTAGTTCCTTCAAGAGAATATTCCCACCTTCAGAAAAGAGCTCTACTTCATTACTGTTCTCAAATTCCGGAAAAATACGTGTCGTAAACGCATCTTCACAGTTTATAAACCCTTCCACCACAGAACCATCGATAAACAGGTGCAATTCGACCGGTTCATTCCTGTTGAGCTTGTAGTCGCCCGATTCTATTTTTTTATGTATCCGTTCGTTTTTGCATGAATGTGTCAGATCAACCAACAACTTGTCATTTTTAAGGTCGAAACAGATCGGAGTGGTTTCCCCGTTTTCATTGCTCTTGCCGATAATAAACCCAAAACGTTCGCAGTTCAGAGGGACTATTTTGGCTATAATTTCCAGTTGATGTTTTCCGGTTGAAACAAGCAGGTTTTGTCCCTGGACGATTTCCTGTTCGGGGAAGGAAGTTTGATCGTTCCTCAATTTTTGGATCGCCGGATGCGGTTTTTGGTAAATCTTTCCGTTCACCAAATCCCAGGTACGCGGGATGCTGTATAAATGTGTCCAGCCCTGCTTCATTTGCATTTTTGCCGGAATTAAATCAGGTATAATTGCAATTGCTGTGGTTAAACCGTTTTCATCCAGTGCGACCGAAGGCGAAAGCAAGCGGTTAATGACCTCCAGTTTTTGGGGCATTTTTTGATCGGGAACGAATCGTTCGTTCACAAAATCACCAACCCAGTAAATCGCGATAGCAGGCTTACGATCATAGGGAACCGGATTAACCAATAAAATGTATTTGTCGTTCATTTTCCGGAAAACAGGCATTTCCCAAAAAATCCCGGAGCCATCTTTTTCCCGTCCACCAATAAACAAAGGATGAAGGTATTCCCAATTTTTCATATCCGAAGACTTGTAAAGCAACACGGTTCCCTTTTCTTCACCTTTTTCCTCCAGACCGTAACCGATAATCATATACCAATGGTCCCCTTCCTTCCACAAATACGGGTCACGCATATCCACGCGCGGCATACCCTGCGGATGCCCGGCAACAACAGGGTTCCCGTCATATTTTTTCCATTGGATTAAATCGTCATCTTCAGGCGATGCCAGGCACATGCCATTCTCGCGCCCGTTGCCCCCCGTGTACATAATAGCAGGTTTTCCGGAGTCATCAATCACCGCGTGTCCCGACCAGATCCCAAGCTGATCGTAGCCTTCTTCAGGCGTCAATGCCGGGCGGTGCTCCGTCCACTGTACCAAATCGGGGCTGCTGAAATGCCCCCAGTTTATTTGTCCTAAGTAAACATTCGAGCCGTTTTTCTGATTGAAAATATGGTATTTACCCTTGTAATAAATCAGGCCATGGGTTTCGTTTGTCCAGTTCGCAGCAGGTAAAATATGATATTCCGGACGGTTAAAATCATTTTTAAACCGGGCCTCCGGTATCGCCAGATTTGGTGTAATTCCGGCTAACCGCTCAATTTCTTTCTTGTTCAGATCACTTTCCGAAAGTGCCCTATTCCAAACCTTTACCTCATCAATAATCCCATTGACATAAGTTGTTGGGAAAATATGAATTTTCTTTTCGCGGGCATCGCGACCAATCAGCATGCTTATGAATGAATCTGGCTTTTTAAATGACTCGCCACCCGCCAATACGAGTCTTTCTCCATTCAGAAAAAGGACTACCTGATTATCTGAGACACTTAAAATAACATTTAGCCACTTAAATTTTTCTGTTTTGATGTTGGAAGGGTACCAGGATATTTTCCCCTGGTTACAAACAGAAATCAGGGGTTCGCCAAACTGATTGATGCAAGCTGAAATCCAGTTTGCCGAATCCTGTTCTATAGAGAAAAATCCGGCAGTGTCGGTTGGGTAGGTTTCCAGGGCAAACCATCCGCCTACAGAAAAAGGAGACGAAATTTGTTCCGGGAATTTAGCATCCATGAAAGTAGAGTACCCATCGGTACGAAGGCCTTCTCCACTTACACCTGTAGCAAATTCTGCGTTTGCTTTTAATGACTGAACGGCTGTGAATTGATTGGAAACAGCCTCCAGGGTTTCAGCCTGCAAATTCTCTTCGAAAGACCAGCTGGCGACGGGTTGTTCCTTGCTTGCACATGCGCAAAAAAGGAAGAAAGAAGATACGATTAATATTGATCTGATTTTAAATTCCATTTTGTCAGGTTTTAGCAGGAACCGTTGATTCTAAAGTCAGGAGGTATTCCATCTCAGGAAAGAGGTTACATGCAAAGAAGTGCACGAGAGCAAAAAGAGGCTGGCCAATTTTACTTTTCAGACAGCCTCTTTTCTACCTACTCAAACTTGAAATTTATTTTGCTAATAAATAATCAATACTGTTTTTGTATATCCTTTGCACATTACTTAGATACGGGTTATCTCGCCCGTCATTCATACCCCATTCCATACCACCGATTCCAATTGTGATAATATAGCCTTCGAACCTGCCGGATGGATTCCAAACAATAATACCTGCAAAACCCTGACCGCCTACTGCCCAATCCCAGGCGGCAATTGGTTCGGCATCGTAACGTGAATTGAACGTATTATAAGGTGAAGTGGTAATAGAACCCAAATTCCATAACGCATTATGGTCTTCTTTGTATCCCGCATTGATGACATAGGCCATATTGGGGGCATAGAAGTCTAAACCGGCCGAGATGATATTGGAAACAGGCGAACCGGTAAAACCAACCCCCCAGGTATCAGGGTTGCTTCCTCCTGCCCCGGTTCCGATAATAGTTCTTAGCCCAGAGATATCGCGACCCAATTCTTCAACGAGCCCGGTTCCCAATAAGCCAGCGACAATTTTGCCACCTTGGACATAAAATTTAGAAAGCACATTTAATTTTTCCAGCAAGGCGGCAGGTTGGGCCGATGAACCTACATTATCATAAACATACAGGATTACATTAACTCCATCCAATGCTTCATCCGATAAATCATTGTAGGAAATGTAAACAAAATCACTTCCATAAGTTGATTGAGTCCATTCGGCTGCAGCCTTCACATCATCATCCGCGATTTCTGCAATGGTTGCCCCATCTCCCAAAAACGCGACTTTTGAAGGCAATAAAGTCGCATAGATTGTATAAGTTCTTTCTGAGACAACATTACTCACAACCACCTGAACAGGCGTCGTCAAATCAAGACTCGATCCGCTTGAAGGCGTTACCGTAACTCCCTCAGGAGCAGAAGCTTCAAATGCCACAGAACTTAAGTCAGTACCACCTGGCAGACTGATATTTATTGAACCGGATAAATGATCAATTTCAGCGTTTTTGCTATTGATCGTAACAGCTTCCACGATATCAAGAACCTTGGGTCCGTCCATATAGTTTTCCCGTTCATCGCAGGATTGCAGCCCTATAACAAGGGCTACAATCGTTAATATATTTATACAGATTATTCTCTTCATCTTACTGATTTTTAATTATTTAGATAGTCAATAATATTTGAAGTAAGTAATTCTATATTACCTTGATAATCGTTAACTCTTCCATCATTTGAATCAAATTCATATCCAATAATGGTATTTTCAAGCGTAATTACGCGCCCGGCAAAATCTGTTGGAATATTGGTATCATAGTTTGAATCCAAAGATCCGGTTGTTGGTAAAAACTCTACGGCTCCATATCCGAAAGCATCGCCGATATGACGTAATGTTCCAAGTTTTACCGCGTTTACTGCTTGTTCGAACAGGAGAGCTGCATCTTGCCCACAACATCCGGGTGACAGAATACCATCCATGTGTTGCCACCAGATCAATCTTGCCTCCCGGGTACCGGCGTTGTTTAAATAAAGTTCCCCATCGCCTGCAAATGTCAATCCGTTGAAGATGGGATGCCCTCTTCTGTCACCGGAATTGTTTGCATCTCTAACGCCTAATCCCCAAATATCATCTGCCGGTTTATCGTGATCGACACAACCGCCAACACCAGCACAGCCAAATTCAGTATACATATAGTTTCCTAATCCCCTTGGAGCGCTATAATCAGCAGGCATACGACCTAAAACATGAATGAATGAAGTCGGATCTCCTGCCAGGAATAAGTTTCCACCTCCTCTAGCCCAATTTGTTAATGCAGTAGCCTGAGATGCCCCAGCTTGTAATTCGGCTGGCAACAATGTCATTACATTATCATTTGTTGCAAAATATTGCGTACCGGAAGTAAGTGGGGTTAGATAATAGAGCATAGCAACATTCGTATTCGCCAGAACTTCTTCAGTAACATTTGCAATTTTAATATAAGCAAAGTCATCAGGATATTGCGCTTTCAAATATTGCGCTGCTGCTTTCGCATCATCATCTTCAAGGGTATTGATACAATCAGCTTCTCCTAAAAAGACTACTTTTTGGGTAGATTCCTTTGCCGATATAGTTACCTGGTATTCTGTAGTTAAACCTTCCAGATTGGTAACAGTATAAGTTACGGCTCCCTGGCTGAAATCCTGAGCTACACCCGAAACCGGGGATACTGTTAGTTCATCATTTAATGTAATTACCGGAGAAACAGAAGTTAAATCCGATCCTGCAGGAAGAATAACTGTAATTGTTGCAGCATCATTATCGATAACACCGGTCACGGCGCAAACATCCTCCGAGGTTGCAAAAACATCAATTACCGGAGCTGCCAGTTGTGATACAGTTACCAGATAGGATTTGCCGGTAAATCCGTCATTCGATAGAACTGTAAATTTGACCGGATTGGTAAAATCTTGCGCTACCCCTGATTGCGGAGACGATGTTGTACCTCCCGGTATGGTATATGAAGGTGTTAATGCTTTTATATTCTCCTGGCTGCCGACTGTAACGGCAATTGTACCATTTACCTGGTCAATAACACCTTCATTATCACCGATTGAAAAAGTCATGATCATTGGATCTCCGTAAGCGGCTATCGTAACGGTATATTCCCTGGTTATTCCATTATTCGTAACCTTAAATACGACAGGGCCGGCAGAAAAATCGGCTGTGCTTCCTGAAGCAGGATCTACGGTAGCCCCTTCCGGAAGTGTGATATTAACGACTACGGAACTAATATCAGTTCCCGCGGGCAAAGTTAAATTCACGGCGCCGTTAGTCTGGTCGATGGTTGCACTTTGGCCATTCGCCTCGAAAGACCGCATAATTGAATAGGTGTAATCCGGTACCATGTCATCAAATTTGATGTCATTTTCGCAGTTCGTGAATAATGTCACAGCGATTCCGAAGAACAGGACAGGAATCCATCTACTTATCTTTTTAATTGTATTTTTCATTTTATCGATTTTTTCAATGTTCTTAAATAGGTTAATTCTTTATAATCAGTGGTTAATAGCCTGATCTTTGTTTATAAACACCGCCTGACGCATCAATTTCAATTTGTGGTATCGGTAAATATTCATCTCTTCCGGAGGTGAATGATGCTCCTGCGTAATAACCCCGTTTGGCACTTTCTTTAAACATGTAGTCATTTAACCAATTCGCAGCAATGCCCCACCGAACCAAATCATAAAAAGTATGTCCTTCATTATGAAGCTCTAAACGGCGTTCCATCCGTAATGCTTTTCTGGCATAGTCTTGGGTTACATTTGTTGGATACAGGGCAATGGTGTAATTAGCTGCGTCCAAAGAAGGGGTGTTGAAATCATAAACCCGGGGCGAATTTTTTGCCCTGCTGCGAATTTGATTAACGATAGCCATTCCGGTAGCAACATCGCCTGATTCTATTGCAGCTTCAGCTTTCCATAAGAGGACATCGCTAAATTTAATGATCGGAAAATCCAGCGCCCCTTTAGCCCAGGGGAAACCACCTGAAGCTCTTAAATCGGAATAAGGATCAATTTGATATTTCTTTACGACATAGTATCCGTAGGTTGGTACGTCCCTATTCCAGTTAACCTGCATGGGCATGTTTTGCCAATGTTTCCAGGTTATACCCGGTCTGCCGATTGAGTGGTCCAATCTTGGGTCTACAGGTGTTGTCGTATCGTCGAATGCCAAATCAGAGCTATTATATGAATCCAATAGTGGCAATCCATCCGAATCAACTTTAAATGTGTTTACAATATTTTGTGAAGGTTTGTGAAAATCGTCGCCATTTAAATAAGGGTGATTTGTATCATCAGATGGAGAATCAGGAGAATTTATCAGATCTCCAAAATTTAAATTTCCGTACTCCGATCCGTCATTGACAGAATACTGGATGGCAAATACATTTTCAGCATTACCATATCCTGGTGTTGAATAGAGTTTTTCGAGGTCATCAACCAAATCATAAGGCCCGGCTATTACTTTGTCTGCATTGGCAATCACCTCACTCCATTGTCCCTGAAATAGTTTCGCCTTTGCCAGGAAGGCATAAGCAACCAGCTTGTTTACCCGTCCTAAATCAGCCTGGGTTTCGGGCAATACCGGAATCGCTGCATTTAAATCGGCTTCAATTTTTCCCCACAACAAGGCAGTATCAAAAGAGTTTTCCACACTGGCAACGCTTTCAACCGGTGTGTTTTCATCGATGTAGGCGAATGACCCAAAATTCTTCATCAATTCGAAATAGAAATGAGCTCTCAGCACTTTCAATTCGGCAATTCTCAAATCTTTTTGAGAAAAATCGGACGTGTTGTTCAGGACAACGATCGTACTATTTACCCTGAATATCGCAAAGTACAGTGCACGCCATAAATTGTAAGCATTCTCGGATGAAGGAAAAACCTGGTGTATTTCCAGTGCATGCATTCCGCCACCGGGGTTATCACCAACACCTCCACCGCCTTTATAGGCATCTCCACTTCGAATATCTGAGAAACACCAATTGGAAGGTGCATGGTCAAAAGGCCAGTTATCCCTAAACTCTCCGGTGTTAAACCGGTAGTCTAATCCACTGTAGGCGCTCACAACAAGTTGTTCCGGGTCCAGATTATCTTCAGAAACTACATTTTCCGGAGCAAGATCCAAAAAGTCTGATTGGCAAGCAGCAAGCAGTAATGCTGCAATTGATATGATTAGTATTTTTTTCATCTCGTTAAAATTGTAAGTTAAGTCCGAAACTATAGGTTTTAGTATGTGGATACACGCCCATACCTGCAATACCAATACCGGTCCGGCTAAGCCCGGGTACTTCGTAGTCAAATCCGGTAAAAGAAGTTATGGTCAGCAGGTTTTCAGCCTGGATATAGACTTTACCCGATTTCAATCCAATTCGCTTAAAAAAGCTGTCGGCTTTGGCGGTGAAGTTGTACCCAATATTCACACTCTTCAGTCTGAAGTATGAACCGTCTTCAATGAAATAGGTAGAAGCGCGTTTTTGATCGTTAACATCAGAAGTACTTAATGCTGGGATCATTGAATTTGCGTTATTCACCGCCCAGGCATCCAAGGTGTTTTTTCCGTGGTTAAACCCAAAATAGGGGAAATCGAGCATTTCGCGTTGGGCATTATACATATCATTACCCTGTCTTCCATCGAAGAACACATTGAAATCCCAATTTTTATATCCGGCGTATAAACTTATGCCATACATAAAATCGGGATGCGGATTTCCGATAATGGTTCTGTCATCCTGATTAATTAGTCCATCTCCATTCAGATCCCTGTATCTGATATTACCTAATGCTTTTCCTGGCTGTGCTGCATGTACGGCTACTTCTTCCGGGGTCCTGAAAAGACCGTCAGCAACATATCCAAAGTAAGATCCGATTGGGTGACCAACACCTGTGTAAGACACCCCATTCAGGATGAAGTTGTCTGAGTTGTTAAGCTTTGTTACTTCGTTTTCGTAGGCAGAAAAAGTAAGGTCTGCCCCATAGGTAAATTTATTTCGCGGAGAAGATTTGTAGCTTAATACCACATCAATACCTTTATTGGTCATATCACCGGCATTGAAGAACAGGGTTTTACCGGCCTCGCCTAATACCGATGGTTGTATAATCTGCAATAATAAATCGGATGTTTTCTTTTCATACAAATCAATGACTAAGCTGACCTTATTGTCGAATAAACTGGCATCCAAGCCCAAGTTGGTTTGATAAGATTGCTCCCATTTCAAATCCGGATTACCGACCTGGTTTGGCGATACACCTAAGTCAATCTCACCATTTCCGCCACCGTTCAAATCATAATTACTGTTTTCAATTGCTTGCTGGTAGATCGAATATTGCGCGTATTCAAGAATGTCAGCATTTCCGTTGGCACCCCATGAAGCTCTGAGCTTTAAGTTATTTACTTTGTCATTATTCTTCAGGAAATCTTCATTACTAATGGTCCAGCCAATTGAAGCCGTTGGGAATACCGCATATCTGTTATTGCGCCCGAAACGTGACGATCCATCCCTTCGAATACTGGCAGCCAGGTAATATTTGTCTTGATAGTCGTATGCTGCTTTTGCAAACATTGACTCTCTCCGGCTGTCAGCGCCTATGCCGTAGGCATCCAGATTACTGTTGTCGGCCAGAATATCGTAGGCTTCAACGTTTTCAAAGTCAACCTCGGCACCATAGGGAGCTTGAATTCGGTAAAAGCTGTTGTCCTGATTTTTCCAGTATACTTCGTGGCCAACAAACGCGTTTAATGAATGTACCCCAAATTCGCGGTTGTAGGTTAGCAGGTTCGTGAAGATGTAGGTGTCCGTGTTGTTTCTGTTTCGGCCATACCGTGCAACTTCATCACCATTCGACAGGTAAACCAGGTTTCCCAGGATACTTCCGTTTTGATTAAAAGCTTCGGTTTGCTCATTGAACTTAAAGCGATTATTGTCGAAATTGAACTTGGTGCTGAACTTCAACTCGCCAATGATTTTCAGATCTGCATAAACATTCCCAAAAGTTCGCCATGTTTTTTGCGTGTTGTTCCTGTTTATATATAAAATCGCCAAAGGATTCCATTTATCCTGAAGCCCTGCTCCAACGGGGCCGCCCCAGGTTCCATCTTCAGCATATAACGGAATCAGTGGGTTTTGCAGTAAGGCATCTTCCATTGAATTGCCTTTTACCTCCTGAAAATTTGCCACGGTAAGATTCTCACCGATCGTCAGCTTATCGCCAAACAAATTAACGCTGCTGTTTAATCTGAAGTTTTTGCGTTCATAATAGGTATACTCAACTAATCCGTCATCTTTGGTATAACCCAAGCCCATGAATACTTTCCATTTTTTATTACCGTATGAATAGCCTAAATCGGTCGTCGTGGAGATGGAGTTCTTCAGAATAACATCGATCCACTTGGTATTGGATAATCTCAGGTTATTGTCCGCATCCAGAAATTCGGGTAAAGGTGTTCCGGGCGTATAGGTAAAGTTACCTGCCGTGACAGGAACGTTGCCTTGGGCAGTATATCTTACATCCAACCAATCCTGAGCATTTAATACGCTAAAATTGTCACGTACAGTATTCAATGTTACCCGACTGTCCAACGTAATTTTTTGCGTTCCGCTTTTAGCTTGTTTTGTTGTAACAATAATAACCCCTCTTGCTGCTTCGGTACCGTAAATACCCGCTGAAGCCGCATCTTTAAGTACCTGAATGCTTTCAATATCATTCGGGTTTAAACCTGCCGGTGATGTTGTTTGAACACCATCGATGACCCAAAGCGGACCTGTTCCGCCAAATACGGATGTTAAACCACGTATCGAAATCTGGGTGTCATTACCGCCGGGTACTCCGGAAGAAGTCAGCGTTAAGCCGGGCACCTTGGACTGTAGCTTTGATACGACGTTAGGAGTCGATACCTGGCCTAAATCTTCGGTTTTGACAATGGAGATAGCCCCGGTGATGTCTGCTTTCTTCTCAACGGCATACCCCGTGACAACCACTTCTTCCAGTTGTTCGGTGTCTTCTTCTAAAATAAAGTCATAAACACTTTCTGCACCAACCACTTGTGATGCTTCATTGAAGCCAATAAAAGAAACAATCAACATATCCCCCTGATTGGCCTGGATTTGATATTTACCATCAAAATCCGTAATTGTCCCGTTCGTCGTACCTTTTACTAAAATAGTCGCACCGGGCAATGATTCCCCGCTACCGGACCTTACCGATCCGGAAATGGTGCGTTGTTGTGCAAAAGATAAAAGCGAACTAAAGACCATTAAAATAAAATAAAAGCTTTTCATTGCATTTTTCATATTAATTATCATTAGTTAGTTCATAAATAGTAACGTCTGCTGTTGCAGTTCCGCCGTTGGCAAACAGATCGACCCCGGTTGCGTTGGCAAGTGTTGGGAAAAAACGTCCGGTAAAATGTGCTTTGTCATCAATGAATATTTCTAAAACCGACCCATCAACAAAAACACGTACATGAACTGTAGCCCCCTGATTGATCGCATAATTTCCTTTTCTGATATCTTTCCGAACCAATGGGCTAAGTGATGATTTTGATGCGTCTAAAACCCACTGTTGGGTAGAAAAATCGTAGTACACTTTATATTCTTCCTGGCCATCAGGAGATTTCCCGAAAATAAAACCAAGCTGATTGGCATTCCCGGTATTCATTGTTGCTTCCATTTCAAAATGGCGGCCACTGTAACTATTTAAATAATTAGTCCCCCCACTTTGTAATGTCAGGTTGTTGAATGTATTTTGAGTTCCTCTGAGATTCTCCAGGTTCGGGTGAGGTTTAATTAAAATTGTATTGTTGGCATCCAGTTCCCAGACCTGAGGCACACTAAATAAATTAGCCCACCCTTGCTCCATTTGGAATGCTGCATCTACCTCATCAGGAATAATACCGATGGCAGTTATCCGGCCTTGTGCATCCGTTGTAACGGTTGGAGATAAAAAGCCATTCACGACCTCCAACTTTTTAGCCTGTTCAAAATCAGGCGTGAAAACACCATTTTCAAACTGTCCAATCCAGTAAGTTGTGATTGCAGGTGTTGCATCAGGCGTTTTTTGAACTAACAGCATTTCTTTTCCGTTAGGAAACTCATACAAAACAGGCATTTCCCAGAATTGTCCTTCGCCTTCATTTTTTTGACCTTGATAGGCAATCCCTTCGTAATTCCAGTTTTTGAAATCCGCACTTTTATAATAGACCACGTTGCCACCTACCGATGAGATCCCGCTACCGATTATCATATGGTAGTTGCCATCTTTCTCCCATACATAAGGATCTCTAAAATCCATATTCACACTGTAAGGTGCCTGAGAAATTACCGGGTTATACGAATCTTTTTGAAGTGTCTGATAATTGTTCGTGGACCTTGCCGTGCCAATGCCTGCTTTTACTCCGTCAACACCTGTGTAGGCTACAGCTGGAGTACCGTCGTTCAATATAATGGCACAGCCCGACCATATTCCATAATGATCCCATCCCTCGTCGGGCCATAAAACGGCATTTTGTTCTTCCCAATTCACTAAGTCAGAGCTTGTAAAGTGACCCCAGTTTTGCTGAGCAATACCCAGAAAAACATCATTTTTTTGGTAGAACATATGGTATTTATTTTGATGATAGATTAGTCCGTAAGATTCATTGGCCCATCCATAATCAGGAATCGCATGGTAGGCCGGACGATTGGTATCAGCGGAATAATCGATATCGATTTCATAAGCTACTGTTGAGGGTGGGCTATACCTGCTGTATTCTGAATTGACAATCTCCTGGGTTAACTGGCCCGAATAAATCATCAACTCATCCAAAGCTCCTGAAAAATAATCAACATCATAAATGCCAATCTTCTCACCACTCGTGTTTTTCCCAATACTAAAGGGTGTGTTGGTAGCTGGCCATGAAATATTACTGTTTGGGATGGTGGTATTTGTAATAACCTCGCTATTCAGAAAAATCTTTATTAATCTGCTCTTGGGGCTAATGCCTACCATGATAAAACTCCAGGTATCTCTTGGTAAACTTTGTGATGTGACTTGCTCATAGAAAGTGCCACCCAGGAAGTATTGCACGACAATTTGACCAAACTTGTTTATACCGACCATTACTCCTGTATTGAAGCCTTCGGAGGTCAAGGCCAACATGGCAGCTGTGCCTACCGGGTATGATTTTGGTGAAGCCCATAAGGAAAGGCAAAATTGACTGCCGGAAAGTATATTGCTTGGCAAGGTTCCAGCTACTTGGTTTGATAATCCATCAAAAAATAAGGCATTGCTTTTCACACCGGGCATTCTGTTCACACTGTTACCCAATATTTCGTAACTGGTGTTCGTATTGGATTCAAGTGTGGTAGCTCCGGTAGTCTCACTAAAATTAAAGGCTACGACTTCATTGATGTTTTCGACGGGAGGAATTACAGGAGGACCAGACTCATCATTATTTTTGCCACAAGATAAACTCAAAGTAGCAATAATAAGTGCTAGAAAAATTGTGTTAACTAGTTTCATTTTACAGTATGCGTTAGGCGTTAACGTTCTTAATTTCAAATTTGTGTTACATCAATTCCTCGGCTCCCGATAAAATCCCATTGATTTCATCCATATCATACTTCGGAGTGGCGCCGGCTTTTGTCGCTACAAAAGCACCTGTTGCACAGGCAAAAGCCAAAGATTCTTCCGGTGTTTTACCATTCACCAGTGAAGACACCAGCCCTGCTAAAAATGCATCGCCTGCTCCGACGGTATCCACGGCTTTGACTTTAAATCCGGGATGTTCGTAAAACTCGTTATCACAATAAAGAAGTGCTCCATTTTCACCTTTTGTAACACAGACCATCTGCACGTTGTAATGCGATACAAACCACTTGATCAGGCTTTTCTCGTCGTATCTGTGCTTGTTGTTCCACTGAGCAAATACCACCAATTCATCATCATTTAGTTTTACGACATCTGCTTTTCTCAAAAGCGCCTCAACGACTTGTTGTGAATCATATGGCTTCCGGAAATTGACATCAATAAGTTTAATTCCGTCGTGTTCCAGTAAAAACATAATGGTTTCGCGTGATAACGGATTTCGTGAAGCAAGTGATCCATAGATTAGTAATCCTGATTTATGTGCTTTATCCATTAGTTCTTTGGTCAATCGGATGTTATCCCACGCCACAGGTTCACAAATTTCGTATGTTGCATTGTTGTTCTCATCCAAATGAACAAGAACCTCACTGGTGGGTAAATAGTCATCTGTCTGAATATACTCAGTACTAAGTCCTGAGTTTTCCAGAAAAGCTTTCAGTTCATTACCTTCCTCATCGTTTCCGATACTGCTGGCGATATCCACATCCAGGCCTATTGCATTTAAATGAAGCGCAACATTCATGGGTGCTCCTCCCGGTTTTGCTCCCGAAGGCAGGCGGTCCCAAAGTACCTCACCGATACACAATATCTCTTTGTTTTTTATTTTCATGATTTATTATTCAATCCGTTATTATTGCACTTAAATGGTTACCGACCTGCTTTTTTTTCATTTCATGTTGGATTTCCTCAAGTGATTTTCCCTTGGTTTCCGGGAGAACTTTCCAGGCAAAAAAGAAGTGGAGCACCATCATTACAGCAAAAAAGCCAAATGAAATTCCGCCTCCAACAGCGCTATTAATTACCGGAAATCCCCATATAATGGCTGCTGCCATGATCCAGTGCGTGAATGCTCCCAGTGCCTGACCTTTTGAGCGAACCTTATTCGGAAAGATTTCTGAGATCACAACCCAAAGCACAGCGCCTTGAGAAAAAGCGAAGAAAGCGATGAATCCCATCAGATAGATCATGACACCATAGCCACCCAGATCGCTGAAATTTTCGGTGAAGAATGATTTTGACAGCATTCCGAGAAAGAAAACCATCCCGACCGATCCGGTCATCAGCAACGTGCGGCGACCATATTTATCAATCAGGAAAAGTGCAACAAAAGTGAAAATGAGGTTTGTTGCTCCAACCGAAATGGATTGCAGCAAGGAAGCATCTGTACCAAAGCCCGCCATTTCAAATACACGAGGGGCGTAAATCATGAGCGCATTTATACCGGCCAACTGATTGAACGCTGCGATCAGGATAGCAATCAAAATGGGAAAGCGATTCTCCCGGACAAATAGTTTTCCATGTTCAAGCGCTTCTTCCTGTTCAACCGATACCTGAACAATGCGTACTTCTTCTTCCGGATTTTCAGCTCTAATGCGTTGAAAAACAGAAAGTGCTTCATCATTCCGTCCTTGGTTGATCAACCATCTCGGGCTTTCGGGAACCAATCGCAGCAATAAGAAGAACAGGGCTGCAGGCACAATCTCCACACCAATCATCCAGCGCCAGGAGGAATTTTCAACTAGTTGTGCCAAGAGGTAATTCACAGCGAATGCCAGAAATATCGCAGTTACAACAAAGAATTGATTGAGTAAAACGAGCTGACCCCGTTTTTTTGCCGGTGAAATTTCAGCAATAAACATGGGAGTAACTACGGTGATGGAACCAAGAAGAACACCTGTGATGCATCGGAAAACTAACAGCATTGTCCAGTTTACAGCCAAAGCACTTCCCAGTGTTGAAAGAGCAAATAGCCCGGATAGAAAAATCAGTGATTTTTTTCGTCCGAATTTCTCAGCAGGTTTACCTATTATAATGGTCCCTATAATGGTGCCGATGATGGCAATTGATACCGTAAAACCCAACCAGAAGCTGTTTAAATTATATAAGGTTTCTAATTGTGCAGTGGTTCCGGACATCATCGCGATGTCGTAACCAAAAAGAAATCCACCTAAGGCAATGATTAGTGCAATTGTTAAGACGTCTTGCTGTTTCATTTCGATTCAGAATTATTGGTTTATCCTGAATCAAAGTTATTTCAACCAATAAGCTCTGGCTTCCATTCATGATGCAAATGCTGATATAGATGTTACATTTTCAGGGCATTGGACCTGTATTTTAGCCTATGTTACGAGGATGCAACGTATGTTACACAATGGAGCAGGAGGGTACGATTCAAAAAACCATTATTCTTTAATGTATCTATCGAAACACCACTCCAAATTAATTGGTGAATTACTTCAGAGAAGGCAAAGTTCCATCACGATAACAGGATAGAAGGCCCTCACATGCCTCTTATCCTTTCCTGGAAATAGGCCGATGAATGGTTGAAGCCGATGAACCCAGTTCCAGATAAGCAGTTGATTAAGGATTTATTTCATCCAAATAATCAAGAAAGTCAGGATTCAAATATTGTTGATCGACTGAAAGGTAAAAATGCTTTAGATAATGTGACTGATAGACTCTGCCGGGTATTAGAGACAACTTTTTCTGTCTTCCTGTAAAATTGACTAATCTTTTCAGTGATTGCTATCCTTTTTTATTTGCCATTGTTTATGAGACTTAAGTGGTAACCTAATAATAAGCTCAACTATAGGAGGTTAATCTTTTTAATACCTTTGTATGTGATATTTTTCAAAATGGCTTGTATCCGGATTTCTTTGATGAACAATCCGGTGAGTTCTTTCGATATTGACAGGATAGTTTACTAATAAACAACGATTTACACGGCAAGGTTCGAATTCCTCACTGCCCACGAAAAGAGGAATACTTTACAAAAGTGTTCCTCTTTTTCTTTTTTAACCAAAATCACATCTCCGTTTATTCATCTTTCAGCAAACTCAGCAGTTGTGCATAGCCTTCCATTTCACAAAAATTGTTCAGGTAGTAATCGCTGTCTGTTCCACCAAGCGATTTCAGACGGTTCCAATCCCGGCAAGCACCATCTTTATCCCCCACGCTGTAGCGACACATGCCTCTGGTTGCCAATAAGCATTTATCATTTGGCATATAGCAAATAGCACGGTCGTAATTACGCAGAGCACGACGGTTCTGGTGTTTATCGTACAATTTCCGGTTGGCTCTGTGAAAATAATGCTTGGCCTGATCCAAAAAATAGGTACTGTTCTCCAACGCACTCTTGGGATTGGCACAAAAACTGACCGAAACTTCTTTTTCCATATCTACCGGTAAACCGTTATTGAATCCCGGCAGCCAAAGTCCTTCTGTACTTTTAAGCACATGGATTATTTCCTCGTCAATGTCCGGCGACACACTGTTGATGATCTCAAAGTCGGTAACCTTGCCATCAGCCGTTACAATAAATTTTACCACTTCGGTTCCTTCATCATACCATTTTCTGGTATTTTGACGATACTCAATCTGCGAAATCAGATAATTTTCGATTGTGCTGAAATTCTGCATCTGCATTCTTTCAACCAACTTCTCAGTTCCTGCGAATTTCGGGGGAGTTACCTCAATCTCCCCCACCATTATTCGCTGGTTCACCTGCCCGAAGGCGAATACGGAGAGTAAAATGCACAACATGGAAATCATTGTTCTTTTCATGGCCATGAAATTTTTAGTTTTCCAAACACGAGTTCAAAACATAACTCAATCAAACATAGATCTACGTCAATCAAATCAATCGCCGCTTTTTTGCACGGTAAAGTTACAAGGCATGAATTGGGATGACTTAGTACAGATTAACACGATCAGTGTAAAAACAGACCAATAATTGAAAATATATGCCACCTTCTGAGGTCCTTTCACAATGAATGGCTTTCGCAAACGCATTCATTAGAAAACGGCCAGGGAGCTGGTCAAGGAATAGCAATGAAAAAGACCTGATGAGTTAATGCAGAGGAAATCAAACACCGATCAGAAAATAAATCCCGGCAGCAAGGATGGTGAGAACGGCAAAAATGAGTGCCCATATTATTAGTGTACTATTTCGGCCCCAAAATTTGGTTGAACGGAAGCTGCCCGCTGATTCATTTTCGGATAGGCTTTTAAATTTGCCGGGCGCATATCCAAAATGTTTGTGAAAACATTTATTGAAGTAGCTTGGACTACCGAATCCTACACGATATGATATTTCGGAAACAGTACAGTCGTCAGTCATTAACAATTCTTTGGCTTTATTTAGCCGAACTTCGCGGATAAACTGACTGCTCGTTTTGTTTAGGCTTGACTTCAGCTTGCGATGCAAGTTGGAATGACTCATATCCATTTCCCGTGCGAGATCGGACACATTGAGGTTCTCGTTTGCCAGGTTCTTTTCAACAATCTCGGTTAGTTTATTTATGAACTTTTCATTCATCGCGGCTGTGGTTAAAAAGTTCAGGCTCGAATTCAGCAATGATATCAGATACGATAAAAACGCTTTATGGGTTATTATTTTAACTCTCCACCATCAAGTTATTTTATTCATTTTGAATGCATTAAAAAGACACCCAACAGAAAGCGGTCGGTTAAAATTAAGCATCTCCGTCAGTTACAGCTTGACCGGAAACAAAAAAGAAGGGAGCGGCCAATTTCCGCTCCCCTACTACTAAAAACAATACACGTTACTGGTTTTCATTTACCGGCTGATTATTCGCGACAACTACAGTTGTGAATAGTCCAGCGGAACGAGGAATATTTTATTCACCACGCTCACCGTGTTGGCGTATTCGGGCCTGACTTTCATTTCATCCCATTCAGGGCTACTGCCGAACTTCTTCCAGTTTTGCTCCCGCTCGGCCAAATCATTAAACCAGAGCATGTACATGAGCGCTGGCATTTGCGGACCGGCAAGGATTTCACCAAAGAAAACCGCATGAAGTCCCACTTTGTCGAACAGCGCGAGTTCTTCGCGATTAAACATGGCGATCTTCCGCTGGCCGGCCTCCTCGTTACTGCTTTCGTAGGTGCGCAACTCGAAAACGCCCCGCGATTTGCCGGGTTGCCGAAATTGAGGAATAGCATCGAAGGCTTCGAGCAGATAGGTTTCAAAACGGGTATAAGCGCCTTTTTCAGCCGATTCATCAAAATAGGAACTGGCTTTTTGCACAAACGTTTCATCCTGCCAAATGGCTTTTTTAACCCGGTGATAGTCGGCGAGCGAGGGATACACCAGCAAAAAATAAACCGTTGGCGGCTCAGCTTGGCTGTATTCGCCAAAGGCGCCCACTTTCACGCCCATTGTATTCAACGCCGGAATCAAGGCCTCACGGTAAAACTGGTCCACTTTGTTTTTCTGACCGCTATTTTTGAAATGACACACGCGCCATTCATAAATCTGCTTTTCGATATTGGCTGAATGCACACTGGCGGCTGCCTGCCCTGCAACGGCTGCTCCGGCAACCAGGGCCGAGCCTTTGATGAAGTTTCGTCGTTTCATGGTAATTGGTCTATTCGGTTTAATTGTTGAAGATACAAAAAGCTTTGTTCCTGTCCGCTACCGCGGAAGAAATTATCGGTTCACTCAAAAGCGCCCATTCCAAACAAGGCGAAATCGTATTTGATTGGGTCATCCGGGTCGAATGTGCGGAGCATTTCAGTCACTTCCAGCACAGCTTTCCAGTCGTCCTGCCTGCGGGCAAGCAAGCCCAACTGACGTGCCTGGGTACCAGTATGCACATCCAGCGGGAGCATCAGCGCCGACGCGGGAATTCCGCGCCACAGGCCAAAATCAACACCAGCCTCGTCTTTTCTGGCCATCCACCTCAGGAACATGTTCAGGCGTTTGGCCGAGGCCCCTTTGTCGATATTCGACACATGTTTTTGGGAACGCGCTTCGTGATCAACTTCAAAAAACACCCGGCGAAAATATTGCAAGGCGGAAGCCACGGTTTCATCCGTTTGAAAGCCTTTTGTGAAAACCGCTTCGAGTCCGCCGCAGTTACGATAAATATGCTGTAAGGAGCGCAGGAAGAAAAGGCAATCGACGCCATTGAAGGTGCGGTGTTTAAACGCCAGAAACTGTTCCCAATCTCGTTCTTCGGTATGAAGCAGAAACTCATACGGATCGTTGTCCATCAGCTGCATAAGGCGGAATGCATTTTTAATGATGGTTGGTCGTTGACCCCAGGCAATGCTGGCAGCCAGGAAACCGGAAATCTCAATGTTCTCCTTTTGCGAAAATTGCTTCGGAACCTGAATGGGATCAGTTTCGATAAAGGAAGGCCGATTGTACTGTTTGGATTTTTCCTCCAGCAGTTCAAAAAGCTCGCGATGGGTAAACATGGGAATCAAATTTTTCAGGCGATCGGACTATTCCTCAATCCTTCCGTCCTTCATGCGGATGATTTTGTCGGACTGGCGGGCAAAGTTTTCGTCGTGGGTAACAATCACCAGCGTTTGGTTGAAACGGTCACGCAGTCCAAAAAACAAATCGTGCAGGTCTTCGCGGTTTTTAGTGTCGAGGTTACCCGAAGGTTCGTCGGCCATAATCACAGCCGGGTCGTTGATCAGCGCCCGTGCAACAGCCACACGCTGCCGCTCGCCGCCCGACAATTCGGCAGGTTTATGGGTGAGCCGGTGTCCCAGCCCCAAAAAGTTGAGCAGCTCTTTGGCCTTTTCTTCTGCTTCCTTTTTCGATTTTTTGGCAATAAAAGCCGGAATGCAGACATTCTCCAGCGCGTTAAACTCGGGTAGCAGATAGTGGAACTGAAACACAAAACCAATCTCTTGGTTCCGGAAAGCGGCCAGCTGGCGTTCGCTCAACGAGAAAACCTGCCTGTCCTTTATTTGCACCGAACCGGTATCGGGCTGGCTCAGCGTACCCAGAATTTGCAATAAGGTAGTTTTCCCGGCGCCACTGGGTCCAACAATTGAATACAGTTTTCCCTGTGGGATTTCCAGGTCGATACCCTTCAGAACCTGCAAGGAACCGAACGATTTGGTTATATTTTTTGCTTTAATCAACGTGTTTCTGTATCAAAAGAGGATATCCCGGCCTTAATCAGACAGGCCATCGTTAATATCCTTCGTTAACTTGTGGGTGCTTTCTTTTACCGAAGAAGAGATATTGTCGATATCCTTTTTAAACTCGCCGGTGTTTTCGTTCAGTTCACGTTTAATTTCGTTGGTGGCCTTTTTAAACTCCCTGACACCCTTTCCAAGGGTCCGGGCAATATCGGGAATTGATTTCGATCCGAAAAAGAGCAGGGCAATCAACATCACCATCACAATTTCGCCGCCACTTATAAATAGTAAAGTCTGAGCCATTTCATTTTAATTTTCAGCAAATATACAAACAACTTTTCTTGTTCCTTCGCCAGACCAACAGGAAGTCAAACAAAAAGGCCATGCTTTCAATCAGGTTTTTAGCTGGATTTTATGAAAAAAGCCCCGGCCAATTTAGCCGGGGCTTGCAGTTTATCATCAAACACTGGTTATTTTTTCTTTTCCGCCACTTTGCTAACCTGACGTTGTGTATCATAAACAATCGGGGTTGCAATGAAGATAGACGAATAGGTACCTACCAGAATACCCACCAACAACGCAAAGGTAAAGCCCTGAATAGAAGTACCGCCAAACAGGAAGATGGCCAACAACACCACAAAGGTAGAAAGCGAGGTACTGAAGGTACGGCGCAATGTCGAGTTCATGGCTTCATCAATATTCAGTTCGCGGTTTCGTTTTGGGTGGATATGCAGGTATTCGCGGATACGGTCGTAAACTACCACCGTGTCGTTAATGGAGTAACCCACCACTGTCAGGATGGCCGCGATAAAGGCCTGGTCGATTTCGAGCGAGAACGGCAGCAAGCCATGGAACAAGGAGAAAATGCCAAGCACAATAACGGAGTCGTGTGCCAAAGCCCCTACAGCCCCCAGACCATATTGCCAGTTACGGAAACGCAGTAAGATGTAAAGGAAGATAATGATGAGCGCGAAAGTAATGGCGATCATCGCATCCTTCTTGATATCGTCCGAAATGGTTGGCCCCACTTTTTGCGAACTCATCCGGTAGTTGGTATCAAAGTCGAGCATGCTAACTTCTTTTCCGATGTAACCGCCGTTTTTCAGACCGTCCAGCAACAGTTGTTCTACTTCATCATCCACATCGTCGGTCAGCTCATCAATCTTATATAATGTAGTTATTTTCACCTGGTTGTTTCCACCAAATGTTTTCACTTCCGGAGCTCCGCCATAAACAGCAGCCAAGGCATCTCCCACTTCGGCCACTTTCACATCCTGGTCAAAACGGACCACATACGTGCGGCCCCCTTTAAAATCGATGCCATAGTTAAATCCGCGGGTGAAGATCGACAACAGCGAAATGATAATCAACGCTCCTGAAACGATGTAAGCTATTTTCCGTTTTTCCAGGAACTTGATATTGGTATTTCGCAACCAGCCGTCTGTCATTTTTGAAGTGAAGGTGATCGATTTATTTTTATCCAGTTTCCGCTCAAAAATCAACCGAGTCAGGAAGATTGCCGAGAACAACGAGGTGAAGATACCGATGATCAGGGTCGTGGCGAAACCTTTGATCGGGCCTGAACCGAACAAGTACAGAACGATACCAGTTAACAAAGTGGTTACCTGTCCGTCGATGATGGCGGAATAGGCATTTTTGTAACCATCTGCAATCGCGAGCTTCAAGCCCTTACCGGCTTTAATTTCTTCCTGGATACGTTCATAAATCAGCACATTGGCATCAACCGACATACCGATGGTCAACACGATACCGGCAATACCGGGCAAAGTCAAAACGGCGCCAATTGAGGCCAACACCCCAATTACGAAGAACAAGTTGGCAAGCAGGGCCATGTTGGCTGCCAAACCGGCATTTTTGCTGTAGAAAAACAACATATAGCCCAACACCAGCAAAAAGGCAATGGCGAACGACCACATCCCGCTGTTGATAGCTTCCTTACCGAGTGAAGGCCCAACCACTTCTTCCTGAATGATGTGTGCAGGGGCAGGCATTTTACCCGATTTCAGGATGTTGGCCAAGTCCTTGGCCTCTTCCACTGATTCCAGTCCGGTGATGCTTGAACGCCCGCCGGTAATTTCACTGTTTACAGTCGGATAAGAACGCACATAGCCATCAAGCACAATGGCCACAGATTTTCCAATATTTTCCTTGGTCAAACGTGCCCAGGTTTTGGCGCCTTCCGAGTTCATGGTCATTGAAACTTCCGGACGGCTTCCAAATTGCTCATAATCCTGACGGGCATCCACGATCGCGTCGCCGTCGAGCGGAGCACGCCCGTCGCGGCTGGTCACTTTAATGGCAATCAACCGATAGAAATTTTCACCCTCATCAATTGCTTTCGATGTCCATTTAAAAGCCAGGTTGCGCGGAACAACAGCTTTCACCTGAGGCAGAGACAAATAGCTGTTCACGATAGCAGTGTCTTTAAAATGGGCCGTACCCACTACTGGCCCGGGATATAATTGCCCGTCGGGAGTGGTACTTGGAGTCAACACCGAAAACAAGGGAAATTCCTTTTTCATATCGGCCAGGTTGTCAACAGCGGTTGAATCGGCTTCACCACTTTGCAATTCCCCTAACAAACTATCTTCATCAGTAGCAGTTGTATCGGTAGCTTCAGCCGAAATTTCAGCGGGTTCCTGAGCTGTTAACGACTGCACTTCTTTCACTTTTTGATTGATTTGCATCAACACCGGATAAACCTCATTATTTTCATAGGTTTCCCAGAATTCGAGGGTAGCCGTTCCCTGCAGAAGTTTGCGGACACGTTCGGGGTTATCAACACCGGGCAACTCCACCAAAATACGACCGCGGGTTTGTAGTGGCTGCACATTCGGCTGGGCCACGCCAAAACGGTCGATACGGGTGCGGATAATATTGAACGAGTTGTCGATTGCCGCGTCGGTTTCTTCGCGGATCACCTGCAACACATCGCTGTTGGTCGAGTTGTATTTCACTTTTTCCTTCAGCTCCAGTGTATTGAAGATGGCTGCCAGACGAGCATTCGGGTCAATTTCGTTGAAGGCACGTCCAAAAAGTGTCACAAAATCATCCTGACTGTTGCGTTGCAACTGGGTAGCGCGGGCGATGGCAGCATTAAAGGTGGTATCGGTGCTGTAATTGGACAGTGATTTGATCAGGTCAACCACCGACACTTCCATGGTAACGTTCATCCCACCTTTCAGGTCAAGACCCAGGTTCATCTCCAGGGCTTTCACATCCTTGTAGGTATATTTCTTCATCCCCAAAAAGTTGTAAACGGTCTCACCCGAAATTGAATCCAGGTAGAACAACTCTTTCATTTTATCGCCCTGGGCATACTCACGCGCGTCTCGTTCTACTTTACGCGCCACGTATGTAAAGGCTAACTGATAAACACAAACCAATGCCAGCAAAATGGCAAAAGCTCTGATTAATCCTTTGTTTTGCATTTGTTAAAAATTTATTGTGTTTGTTAAAGTTGAATCAACTAAAAAGATAGATTTTCCCCGTTGGGAAAACGCCAGTTACCTCTTCGGAGGCAACCGAAAAAAAATTAAGCAGCTAGAGAATGGTCATCCGGGCAGGAATGGTGGCAGAAGTTAAATTTCATGAAATGGGCCGTCAACAGGAATGGTTTGCGCTCGTTCAGCGATTCGGCCTGAAATAAATGAAAAGCCCGGTAATTGTGATACTGCGACAAAAATTGATTTTGACTGGCAGCAAAGATGAAGCCAGTAAGAAGTTTGTCAACCCCGGTGCGCAGTTTAAAGCTGTTTACCGGATTGAAGAAGAACATGTGCCCAGCTTCCAGGTTGTGCGATTCGGAACGGGTTTGGTGCTCTGCCTCCAACTGAACGGAACCTTCGTGAAAAGCATCGAACAATACGGCAGAAAGGGCCACTGCCACAAACAGCAGCAGGCGGCAGACCAATTTCTTCGATATGTGTTTTCTTCGGTTCATTTTTACAACAGCTCGCAAATATATCTTTTTTTGGAAGAACCTGACAGGCAGGCAAACTATTTTAAAGCAGTTTCATTCGTGATTTTTTTAATTTTTTCCGGAATGACTTGTTCAGAAAAAGGACATCCGATTTTATTTGACAATTTTTGGTGGTTTCCGCAAGAAAGTGATTTTTTCGTGTTGATAGTCGATGCAGCAACCATAGGTCTTGAGCACATCGCTGCCCAGCAGGCCCGCAATTCGAATATCGCGGTACTTCCGGTAAATTTCATTGACATGAGTCAGGTCGATCAGCGCAACTTTCAGATCTTTAACTTTCACCCGGCCAAATTTCAGCCTTCGAATCCGGCCAACGCGGGTCTCTACCATGCCGACACTGATGCCGGCACTTTGATATTCTTCGTCGTTTTTTGCCTCTATCAATTCGTAATAATCTTCCAGGTTACTGTCGAACACCGTCTTGGACGCGCCGGTATCCACAATCCAACAGGCAGGTTTCCCGTCATCGAGCTCACTTTTAAGTACCAGATGAAAGTTTTGCTCCTCCAGCTCAATCAATTCCAACGGCAATTCGATGGTACGTGGCATCATGCTGATTATTCTTTTCCTGACTTGTCCCTTTTAGTGCGGTGACTCCAGTTTTGCGATAAGCTCCTTCATTTTCGAAGTTGGTTGGGCTTTGACGGTTACTATTTTTTGTGTGATGTGGTTCAGGATCTCGCCATCGAC
>JBFXGM010000035.1:0-44108 GCA_050178015.1 Mangrovibacterium sp. | reverse complement strand
ATTCTTCGGCAAGGTGTAACCCAATTGAATTTGTTTTACCTTGAAAAAAGAACCATCCATTACAGCATCGCTGCTAATCCAGTATTTATCTTCACCATTAGCGTTTGGTCTTGGCTTAGAGGCATCAGTATTGGAGGTGGTCCAACGGTCGTCGTAAAAGATTTTCAACTTATTTCCACGCGGGCGATCAATACGCGTGAGGGCATTATAAATATCGTTCCCTTCCGATCCGGTTCCAAACACAACAAGGTCAAAACCTTTGTAGCTGGCGCTGATAGTAATGCCGTAGGTAAAATCAGGGATCCCGCTTCCGAGCATCACTTTATCGTCGTCAGTGATGCTTCCGTCGGCTGTATCGGGTTTACCGTCGCCATCTGTATCTACTGTTAATTGATCCACAAAAACAGGATCGCCTGTAGAATTATCAATATCTGCCAGTTCGAAACCCCGCATATACCAAACCGGAAATCCCTGCTCAAACACAGTAATGCCGGATTGCGTGTGGAACGAGGCACCATTGATGCGTGAAATCGTTGGATCGAGATATGTTACTTTATTTTTGAGGGTGGCCAGGTTTCCCCGGATGCTGTAACTGAAATTGTTGATCCGTTCGCTCCAGCCCAATTCAAACTCAAGGCCTTTGTTCGACACATTCCCCGCATTTACCGTAACCGAGCTCACACCGGTTTCAAAAGGCGGCGTTGTGTTCACCAGCAAATCCTTTGTTTTTTTGTCGAAATAGTCGAATGAGAAGTTCAACCTGTCGTTGAATGCGCGCAAGTCAAAACCAAGGTCGAGCTGCTCCGACGTTTCCCACTTCAACTCGGGATTGCTCAGGGTGCTGGGGAAGGAAGCAACCTGGTAAGCAATGTTGTCCGAATACGGATAACTACCACCAGATCCGATTGAAGCCCTGTAGCGGAAACCGCCCAATGGGCCAATACTACCATTTTGGCCCCAGCTGGCCCGTAATTTCATGAAACTTACCGGGGTTGATTTTGGGAAAAAGTCTTCGTTGGAAATGACATAGCCGGTTGAAACAGCCGGAAAAGTTCCCCAACGATTTTCGGCCGGAAGGATGGACAAATCGCTGGCATCGCGCCGTAGCGAAGCCTGAATAAGATACTTATCGGCAAAATTATAACTCAAACGGCCAAAATAAGAGAACTGGCGTCCTGTGTCGGAATATCCTCCGGAAATACTCTTGGCGGCAGTTGGCGAAAGATAATCCAGGTCGCGGAACATCGGATCATCTTTGGTAATTGCATTTCCGCTGGCTGTAACGGTAGTCGAATAGGGCTCGGAATAAGATATCCCCAACATGGCCGTCAAATGATGATCGCCGGCATCGTACATATAATTGGCAAAATTTTCCCATTGATAATAAATACTGTTGGAGTTGGTCCGGCCCACACCAATGTCATCATTTTTATTAACATCGTTGGCATAATAGATATAACTGAAGTTATAACTGCCATAGAATGAGCCACGGTACCCCAACTTTGACGTAACGGTGAAGTTTTTGAATGGCTTAAAATCGGCATAAATGGTTCCGATCACATTAGCTCCCTGATATTCAGCATCCGTGCGGTCTCGCATGAGTAGCGGATGTACCTGCTCTGCTTTGTAAATTTCGGACAATCCGTAGTATCGGCCTGTTTCATCTTGCAAAAGCACTTTTCCCGAGTTCAGGTAGCCTTGCATATAATCAGGCAAGTTATTTTCTGTAAAATAGGCAGGCGTAAGCGGGTCCATGGTCAATACCGCAGCCAGCAAACTACCGTACTCAGAGTTTTCGGAAACCGATTTACTTTTCCAGCGTTCAACCACGTTGGTTGTTCCCACTTTTAACCAATTGTTGATGTTGTACTCACCGTTAATCATGGCTGTCATGCGCGAATACACATCTTTATCACCACGCACAATACCGTTTTGGTCAAGATATGAAAGTGACAAGTTATACGAGCCGCGCTCGTTTCCACCCTGAAAACTCAGGTTATGTTTTTGCATCAGCGAGTTTTCGAAAGCAACATCTACCCAATCCGTATTCGTCGTCCCATCCCAAACCGAGTTGATTTCCCCGGGTGTAATGTGGTTACCTTCTGTCATATAATTAATGTACTCATTGGCATTCATCACCTCCGGTATGCGGTTGAGTTGGTTGGATACATATTGAAAGTCATACGAAATTTTGCCTGCCCCTTTTTTACCTTTCTTTGTAGTAATCAGCACCACCCCGTTGCCGGCCTGTGCACCGTAAATGGCAGCCGAGGCAGCATCTTTTAATACCTCCATAGACTCAATATTATTCGGGTCGATGGAGCCAATGTCTGTCGTACGCAGTCCGTCAACCACATAAAGCGGATCGGATGAAGCATTGGTACTATATCCACGAATGCGCACGGTAGCGCTTGCCCCGGGCGCGCCCGAAGTTTGAATGATCTGCACACCAGCCGTTTTCCCCTGAAGTGCTTGCTCCGGCCGGGTAATGGTGCGGTTTTCCATGTCGGTGGCTTTCACCTGCGAGATGGCACCGGTGAGATCGCTTTTTCGCTGAACACCATACCCAATCGCCACAACCTCCTCCAAACCAATGGTTTCCTCTTCAAGCGTCAGGCTGATTTCCTGCCTTCCCATCACTTCAACTTCTTGGGATTTCATACCAACAAAAGAGAAAACCAGCACAGCATTACCGGGCACTTTATCCAAAAAATAATTCCCGTTTACATCCGTAATGGTCCCGACAGTTTCGCCTTTTAATACCACTGTAACTCCCGGAAGCGGTTGCCCTATCCCATCTGTCACTTGTCCTTTAACCGAGATTTGCTGCTGCATCAAGGTTTGGCGCCTAAACTCTGCCTGTTCTTCCCGGTTCAACGGATTGATAATGATCAGATTGTTGTCGGTAATCCGATATTTGATGCCTTCATTTTTAAACAATTCATCCAAAACTGTTTCCACCTGCTTATTCTGAATTTGCAGATCAACTTTTCGATCCATGTTGATGGTTTCGTTTGTATAGATAAATCGATACTCACTTTGCAATTCGATTTGGTGCAGGACATCCTTTATGGTGCTATTTTGCATGGATAGCGACAAGCGTGTGTTTTGAGAATAGACTGTTGCCGAAACATGCACGGCAAAGACAATCAGGAAAAAAACGGTAAGCTTCATAATTCGCCAAAGCTTTAGTGGAATAAGGTGTAAACCTCTCCCGGATTCATAATTTTTTTTCATAAGTTTGTTGTGTAATTAGTTAATAAATCAAGCTAATGTTAGCGCATTAGGTTGGAAGATTACAAAACGGGGAATGCGGGAACATTTCCCGTTTTTTCAGTTACTCATAGGCAGTTATTTTTTAGTGATAACAATGTTTTTTCCTTTCATCGTATATTGGATTTCGCTCAATGCACAAAGCGCATCCAACACGTCGGTAATGGTTTCTTCGCTCAGCACACCGCTGTAATGAATTGAACCTGCGAGTATTTTATCCTGGATTTCGATTCGCACATCATACCAGCGTTCCAAGCGTTTGCAAACTTCACCCAGGGGCATATTATCCATGTACAGTTTATTTTCCATCCAACTCAGCACTTGTGCCATTTCGCCCTGAACCAGGCTCAGCGTCTTCCCATTTTTTTCGAAGCTGGCTGTTTGCCCTGGCAACAGCATGAGCGTACGGCCACCTTCAACTTGCAATTCAACTTTCCCTTCTATCAATGCGGTTTGGTTGATGGCGTCACCCGGGTAGGCCTGCAGGTTAAATTTTGTTCCCAGTACTTTTAATTTCATGCCATCGCCGGTGGTAATCACAAATGGCTGATTGCTTTTGGCCACGTCAAAAAACCCTTCACCCGAAAACGAAACCTGCCGCTCCCTGTTCGTGGCGTTTCGTTGATAGGAAATGGAGGAACCCGCGTTCAGGTGAACGGCTGTCCCGTCGGGAAGGGTGATTTCGGTACGACTGCCGTAAGAAGTGGAAGCAGCTAATGAAACCGAATTGCCGGAGAAAATTGAGAAATAAAACTGGAGCGCGATAACAATCAACAAGGTGGCAGCCATGCCTGAAAGGGCAAAAACCAAGCTGTAAACCTGTTGCTTTTTCCGTTGCCGCCCACTGATTTGCCCATCAACTTTTTGCCAGGCGCTTTGCGCGTCGAACCCACGCATTTTGGCCAGGTAGTTTGCTCCCCGCCAAATGCGGAGCATATCCCGAAATGTTTTTTTGTTCCCGGGCGACGATTGTATCCATTCGTCTAACTCCTGATTGACGTTGCCTGCTCCTCCCTCAGTTGAGATGAAGTGATCAATCAATTGTTCTCCCCTATTTTTTTCTTCGTCCATTATTTTGGCTTTTTACAGGTATGACACAACACCCCGTAAAAAGTCCTATCCGAAAATTGATTTTTTTTATAAAATAAAAGGGAGGAATCTCTGCGAACTGAAACTATAAAAGCTTAAAAAAAAGAATTGCAGCTAATTACAGAACATTTTTATGGTTCAGGCAGGAACGCAAATATTGCATCGATTTCCATATCTGGTTTTTAATAGTTTTTACGGATATGCCCAGTTTCTCCGAGATTTCGGCAAGCTTAAGGCCATCCATTCGGCTCATCACAAAAACTTGCTTGCTCCTGTCAGGCAATTCATCAATACAAGCCTGCAACTGGACCACAAATTCGTCGAAATCGGGAAATTCATCTTCCGGTTGGCTTTCAGCCATTGCCAACTTGTTAAATGCTTTCTGTTTGTTTTTTTCAGACCGGAGATAATTTAGGGCAGCATTCCGCGATGCTTTATACAGATAGGAGATCACCCGCTCACGGATTTCAATCCGTTTGCGTTCATCCCATAATTTCAGGAAAAGATCTTGAATCAGATCTTCGGCAACCGCTTCATCCTGGAGATATTCGTACACAAAAGCGCACAACCTACCGTAGTAGCGCATAAACAATTGATTATAGCTAAAATAATCATCATCCCTGATCTGTTGAAAAAGTCGCTCATCAGTTCGATCCATGCCGTGTTTGCCTTGATGCTCTGCAATGATACACAAACGTCCTCAAAAAAATAGCCTAAAATTCCATTTTTTTCTTTTAATATCGGAATTAATGTCATAAATACATTTTGAAATATTTATTGGCAGCTGACTATTTTCACAGTAAATTATTTGCTTTCGGAATTTCAAAAAAAAAGCCCAACAGTTGTTGAGCATAAGTCATTAATCCGTCGGAATGGGGAACCGGTGTCAAATCTTCATCATATCAATTACAGGTCAATCAAATCATTTTTCAGGGCATAAATGATTACCTCAACGATGTTTTTGGAACCGGTTTTTTCCATCAAACTGGCCCGGTGTTTTTCCACGGTCCGGTCCGAAATACACAGTTCGTCGGCTATAATCTTAATCGGGAGGCCTTTGCAAGATAATTTCAACACTTCCTGTTCCCGTTTCGAAAAAATATTTTCAATCAATGGCTTGCTTTCCCCAACCGGCTTAACCGACGGAAAATGAAAAACCGTTTGAAGTTTCAGTGCCAAATCTCCGCTGATATCGACCTTTTCTTCGGAGAGAATACTTACCAACCGGTCGTACTCGGAATGATCAACCGGCTTGCTGGTTTCTACCGGTGCAAGTAAGCCAATCAGCAAGGTAAAACCGTTGTATTTATGGCTGGTCGTGATGTACAATTTACATTCGTTGAAGGAGCGGTTTGGAGTAATCAGGTTAATCTGGTCATCAAAACTTTTCAGTAATCCGCTGGTGCATTTTTGGATACGGGGCTGAATGGCGCTGTACGTTTTTTCATCAACCAGGTTTTTAAAAGTCACTTTTTTCAAATCATCGGCACTGAGACCAGTCATCACCGAAAAGGCCTGGTTGATTTCGTATATTGTTTCGCCATCGAAAAGGAAAATGCCATTGGGCGAAAGTTCAACCAGAGCGTTGTAATCACTCTTGCCCATATTGACGAGTTTCTCATATTTGGCAAGGCGAACCTTTATGGATTTCAACAGCTCATCATTACTGAAAGGTTTCACAATATAATCATCCACACCCAATTCCATCCCCAACCGGATATCTTCGATATCCGATTTTCCGGTAATAAAAATGAACGGTATTTTATTGGTTATCGAACTGTCGTTGAGAATATTAAAAACCTGATAACCATCAATTGGGGTCATATTGATATCGCACAAAATCAAATCGGGCGCAAGTTCATAGGCCTTCTGAATCCCCTCAGCTCCCGAATTTGCCACATAAGCTTTATATCCGTCTGCCATCAACACATTTCGAAGTGTTTTTGCCAGCAAGATATCATCTTCAATAACCAATATTCTTTTAACACTCATGGTCCGGAATTTTAATTTTAAACCTTGTACCCTTCCCCAGCTCACTTGCCACTTCAATTTCCCCGTTCAATGCATCGGTACATTTTTTCGCAATGGCAAGACCTAATCCACAACCGGTAATCATCCTAACATTTTCACACCTTTTAAAGGGCTCATAGATAGCTGATATTTCCTCCGGTGGGATTCCTACTCCCTGGTCAGCCACCTCAGCAATCAATCCATTTTGGCTGGAAGATACGGTAAAATCTACCCGTTCACCAGAAAATTTCAATGCATTATCCATTAATTTAGCCAAAACTTTAAATAGCAGGTGTTTATCGCAACAAATATACGGAACTTCCAACGTAGTTTCCACATGTATTCGCTTCCGGTTAAAATCCGAATCCGAAATACGGTCAACAAATTCCTTTAAAAATGGCTCCAGTTCAACGTTTTGAAAAACCGGTTTAAGTTGACCTTTGTTTGAAACATTCAAAAAATGGATGTCCTCTATAAAACTGGTCATAGACCCAACAGCCTCTTCGCACAAAGAGAATGTTTCCCGCACGATCTTACTGTCGAGCCCGTAGCTAAACTTCTTCAGCAACTGAATGTTTGAGCTGATTATAGCAAGCGGAGTACGCAACTCATGAGAAATTGAGCTGATAATTTGCTTGCTTGATTCGAACTCTAAACCGTTATCAGGGGGATTTTGAGCCAATGAAAACGTTTCTTTGGGTTCCTCGGTCATATTTAATTAATCGCAATTACTGAGCTAAAATTAAGGCCATTTCGTGAAATATTCCTACTGTTTGAATAAAAATTTTATGCGTAGTATAATATTTCTTGTTGAAACCCGCACAACGCCTCCTGTTGATTAGGTTCCTAAAAAATGCTCCATTTGTTTCCCTTCAATCATTGAATGGTTACATTGTGTGTCAATCCTTAAAATGGAAATGCATTCCATTTTTAATGCAATTTTTCGCGAAAACAGTACTGGTAAAGCTGGCTGCGGTTTCCATAAATGCAAATAGACGATTCACGTTTTTAACTAAAACCACAGGCCCCTTGTTTAACCTGACGGCAGATTAATTTACATATCAATTTCCACCGATATAAAAGAAATATTTTTTCAATTCGTATCTTCGTCAAAAAAACAACGATGATTCCTAAAATAAAATATTCAGGCGAAAACTTCATATTACTGGCAGGCCCATGTGTGATTGAGGGAGAAGAAATGGCATTTGAGATTGCTGAGAAGATAAATGCTATCAGCCAGAAATTACATATTCCCTTTGTTTTTAAAGGATCGTACCGAAAAGCAAACCGTTCCCGATTGGATTCGTTTACCGGAATTGGGGATGAAAAAGCGCTGGGCATTTTGAAAGCGGTAGGTGAGAAATTTGACATTCCCACGGTTACCGACATTCACTCGGCAGCCGAAGCAAGCCTGGCAGCAAAATATGTTGATGTGCTTCAGATTCCGGCCTTTCTGTGCCGACAAACCGATTTACTGGTTGCGGCTGCCGAAACCGGCAAAGTGATCAACATCAAAAAAGGCCAGTTTCTGGCACCCGAATCCATGCAATTTGCCGTTGACAAGGTTCGCGAAAGCGGCAACGAGCGCGTGATGCTCACCGAGCGCGGAACAACGTTTGGCTACCAAGACCTGGTGGTTGACTACCGCGGCATCCCGGAAATGAAAAAGAACAACTGCCCGGTCATTCTCGACATTACCCACTCGTTGCAGCAACCAAACCAAAGCAGCGGCGTTACCGGGGGCAAACCCGAACTAATTGAAACAATCGCCAAAGCAGGCATTGCTGTCGGCGCGGATGGTATTTTTATTGAAACCCATCCCAACCCGGCCATTGCCAAATCGGATGGTGCCAACATGCTGCGCCTGGATTTGCTGGAGGACTTGCTCACCAAACTCGTCAAGCTGAAAAAAACGGTCGATTCATTATAACCCATAAAACCCAACACGATGAAAAACCGACGCAACTTCGTAAAACAAGCCCTGGCCGGTGCCGGCTTTCTGGGCCTTTCAGTCTTCGCAAAAAAGGCCGAAGCTTCCGAGCTGAAAATCACGATTGGTAAAGGCTTTGTACACCATGTTTTTTTCTGGCTGAAAAACCCGGACAGCGAAGCCGACTGCAAACGCTTTGAAGAAGGCATCAACTTGTTGCTAACCATCCCGGAAATAAAATTGAGCCATGTTGGCAAACCTGTCCAATCGCCACGCGAGGTAGTGGATGATTCGTTTACCTATTCTTACATGGCTATTTTCGAGAATGAGGCCGACCAGGACAGCTATCAGGTTCATCCCACACATTTGAAGTTTGTGGAAGAATATAGCGATTTGTGGGAAAAAGTGATCGTGTACGATGCGATGAACTAAGCCTTTCGCATTAGTGAAAAAACAGGTAAGCCATCAGGATGGCCGCAACAATACCCACAAAATCAGCAATTAGCCCGCATGCCAGCGCATGGCGGGTTTTCTTTATTCCCACCGAACCAAAATAGACGGCCAGAATGTAAAATGTAGTATCCGTGGCGCCCTGCACGGTACTGGCCACCCGCCCCACAAACGAATCGGCGCCATACGTGTTCATGGCATCCACCATCATTCCGCGTGCGCCACTGCCGCTAAGTGGCTTCATCAAAGCTGTGGGGAGCGCACCGATAAAATCGGTATTCACCCCCAACTGTTGCAAGCTCCAGGCAACACCGTCGATAAACCAGTCCATCGCGCCCGAAGCCCGAAAAACGCCAATGGCTACCAAAATAGCAATCAGGTAAGGGATGATTTTTACTGCCGTTTTAAACCCGTCTTTCGCCCCATCAATAAAGGCTTCGTAGATATTGATCTTTTTACGAAGGCCCAGCAGAATGAACAAAACAATCACCGAAAACAAAATCAGGTTGCTGGCCACGTTGGAGATTGTCGTAATCTGATCCTTGTCCAACACCGAGAAATACCAGATGATGCCAACAATCACCGCCGTAATTCCTCCCAAATACGAAAGAATGGTTTTATCCAGCAGGTTAATTTTCTGGTGCCACGATACAGCCATTAATCCGGCTAACGTTGAAAAATAGGTAGCCAGCATAATCGGGATGAAAATATCGCTTGGGTTGACTGCCCCCAACTGCGCCCGGTAAACCATGATACTGATGGGCAGCAAGGTCAGCCCGGAAGTGTTCAGCACCAAAAACATGATTTGCGCATTGGAGGCCACCTTCTTGTTGACATTGGTTTCCTGCATTTCCTGCATGGCTTTCAATCCCATAGGCGTGGCCGCATTGTCCAGGTTCAGCATGTTAGCGGCAATGTTCATCATAATAGATGCGTGTGCCGGGTGATTTTCACCAAGTTCCGGGAAAAGTTTCCGAAAGAACGGGCCAACCAACCGGGAAAAAACCTTCACCACTCCCCCGTCCTCACCAATTTTCATGATACCCATCCACAAGGTGAGCACACCGGTGAGGCCCAACGAAATTTCGAAGCCGGTTTTTGCCATGTCGAAGGTCGAACTGACCATGTCAGGGAAAATTTGGGTATCTCCCAGAAAGATCAACTTGACTAGCCCCACCACAAAAGCAATCAGAAAGAAAAATACCCAGATGTAATTTAAGGCCATAAGGAGTTTGCATAGAGTTATCGGAAGGTGAAACTACAAAAAAACACGGATATTCTATTTTTCCTGCCATCTGTTATTATCGAAAAATTACCTTTTTCGGTAATTTAATACCAAATAAAAACGGGAACGTTCTCTCGCTCCCGTTCTGATTAACAAAAAAAAAAAAAAAAAAAACCAGTCTTACATATTTTCTTCAGCAAAGCTGCGACCAGCCCTTAATGCCGATAAATTCAATTCAACAATGGCTTCGCCTTTCCGTTCAAAAATAGTACGGATGCCATCTTCCAGTTTCGAAAATTCCAAATCGATAAAGGGTGAAGCTGCGCCCAGCATCACCATATTCGATGCGCGCACGTTACCAACTTCTTTGGCAATCTGGTCGGCATCGATGGCCACAAAGCGGGGTAGCTTGCGAACTTCGGCCAATACCTGTTCCACATCCGGGTAATTCGGAATATTAATGAATGGATTGGTATTAGTGACCAAATATCCTTTTCCGGAAAGAAACGGCAAGTAGCGCAACGACTCCATCGGCTCAACCGACAGGATCAGATCGGCGGTGCCAAGCTGAATCAAATCCGAGGCAATGGGCTGGTCCGAAATGCGCAGGTGCGACACCACGGCCCCGCCCCGCTGGCTCATCCCATGCGTTTCGGCCTGTTTCAAGTGTAAATTCTCTTTCAGGGCAGCCATTCCCAACACGGCTGCGATGGATAAAATTCCCTGGCCGCCAACACCGGCCAATATGATATCTGACTTCATGTTTTCTCGATTTTAATGATTTGCTTGACGGCTGATGTTTCGTTTGCGGCGACTGGCGCGTTGGATGCATTCCCTGCGCGGGATGATAACCGAAACGCCTTCGTATGCCAGCTCTTCGCGGAACATTTTCACCATTTCTTCGTGGTTCTTCTTCAAGGGGACAATCACCCGGATATGGGCCGGATCGACCCCGACGCCAGCGCAAATACTTTCAATTTTGCCGTAAGCCGACGAATCCTGCCCACCGGTCATCGACACCGATTCGTTATCCGAAATCACAATCGTGATGTTGGCATTTTCGTTCACCGCATCCAGCAAACCGGTAATGCCTGAATGGGCAAAAGTGGAGTCGCCGATAACGGCAACAGCAGGAATCAGACCGGCATCGGCAGCGCCCTTGGCCATCGTGATCGATGCCCCCATGTCCACGCACGAGTTAATGGTTTCGAATGGCGGAAGCGCCCCCAGCGTATAACAGCCAATATCCGAGAACACGCGGCCACGGCCAAATTCGGCGAGTACTTCGTTCATGGCATTATAGGCGTCCATGTGACCGCAGCCCTGGCAAAGGGCAGGCGGACGATTGGCCACAATCGACGGAACCTGAATACCTTCAAAGACTTCGCGTCCAAGCGCTTTGGCCACATGATCGGGGTTCAGTTCGCCATCGCGGGGCAAGGTGCCGTCAAGACGCCCCTTAATCGGTGTTCCTTTAGCAAAGAAACCTTTCAGGTGCTCTTCCACCAACGGGTAGCCTTCTTCCAGTACTAAAATTTCGTCGCACTCGGCATCCATCCTTTTCAACATTTTTTCGGGGATGGGATATTGCGAAATTTTAATTACCGGGTATGGACACACGCTGTCTTTATAATTTTCGAGCAGGTAATTGTAGGCAATGCCACAGCACACAATGCCCAGGCTTTTGTCTTTCCCGTCGAGATATTGATTGTATTTGGACGAATCAGACAATTCGTTCAGCAGTTGTTGTTTTCCCAGCAACCCTTTGTAGCGGCGGCGGGCAATGCCTGGCAGCAACACAAACTGAAGCGGATCAGTTGGCAGGACCAGTTCGTTTTCGGGCAACACCTCTTTTCGCACGACTCCCGACCGCGAGTGGGCCAGACGGGTCGTAATCCGCAGCATTACGGGCACACCGGTTTCTTCCGAAAGGGCAAAACCTTCGCGCGCCATGTCGTAAGCCTCCTGCTGGTTGGAGGGTTCCAGCACAGGTATCATGGCAAACTGCCCGTAAAAACGCGAATCCTGTTCATTCTGTGACGAATGCATCGACGGGTCGTCTGCCACGGTCAGAATCAGTCCGCCGTTCACCCCGGTAATAGAGGAATTGATGAAAGCATCGGCAGCCACGTTCAGCCCGACGTGTTTCATGCAAGCCATCGTTCGTTTCCCGGCATAGCTCATGCCCAGGGCAGTTTCGTATGCCGTCTTTTCATTGGCCGACCATTTACGGTGAATGTTTCGCTCTTCCGCCAACGGGTTTTCCTGTATGTATTCGGTGATTTCGGTTGAAGGTGTCCCGGGATAGGCATACACGCCCGACATGCCGCCATCAATAGCTCCCTGCCCGATTGCTTCAACGCCCAGTAATAAATTCTTTTGCATGGAATAATTTATTGGTTTGTTTTTGCGCACCCAAAATTAGCATCCTGCCACTTAGAAACAATATAAATTGTCAGCCTCAACCGTATTCTTTTTTCTATTTTTGCGTGGATTATGAAAATTGCCATTCTCGCCACATACGGACTAGTACTATTGCTGATTGGGGTATATTCCGCCTTTCGGATCAAATCGCCGGTGGATTATTTCGTTGCCGGAAAGCGGAACGGAATCCTACAGATTTCGGGCAGTTTGCTGGCCTCCATTCTGGGGGGATCGGCCATTTTAGGAACGGCCAACCTCGCCATGACACAAAGCTGGGCGGCTGCCTGGTACCTTTTGGCCGCCTCGGCCGGGCTGTGGCTGCTGCTTCCGTTGGTAAAGAAAGTAAACCAACTGGGCAAATTCACCCTCACCGACATGATTGGCCGCTTTTACGGCGAAACGGCCCGCAAATCCGCCTCCGTGATCATTCCGCTGGCCTGGACCGGCATTGTGGCCGCACAGGTGATAGCCGCCTCAAAAATACTGGTCAGCATTTTCGGGCTTTCCTACGAAAACGGCGTTTGGCTGTCGGGCGCGGTGTTTATTGCCTACACGTTGATTGGCGGACAGGTGTCGATCCTGAAAACCGACTTCCTCCAGGCCATTATCATCCTGTTGGGGGTGCTTTTCTCGGGTGTTTTTTTGTATTTCGAGCACGGCACACACACCACCCCCATTGCATCGGCTTTCCCGTTCAATGTCCAATTTAGCCCGGTTGACCTGTTCATCCTGTTCCTCACCTTTTCGAGCACCTTTGTGGTAGGCCCCGATATTTATTCGCGCGTGTTTTGTGCGCGGGATGAAAACACGGCCCGAAAAAGCATCCTGATCGTGGCTTCCATCCTCGTCCCGTTTGCTTTTTTGCTGACTTACCTCGGCGTGTTTGCCACCGAAAACCTGCCGTATGAACAACTTCACAGCTCGGTTGCCTTAATGGAACTGATTGACTTTTACCTGCCCGAATGGGTGGTGGGACTGATGGCGGCAGCCCTGCTTTCAGCCGTACTTTCGTCGGCCGATACCACCCTGCTGACGGCCTCCATGATGTTGAGCGAACTGTTCAACCCCGACATCGACAACCGGAAATCGCTGAACGAAACCCGCCTGTTCATCGTGCTTGTCGGCCTGGCCAGCGTGGTGATCGCGCTGAAAGTAACCTCAATCATTGGTACCCTGTTGCTGGCGCTGGCCTTTTACTCCGGGGCATTTATCGTCCCGCTGATTGCAGCGCTAACGGATATGAAAATCAATAAAAAGCTAAGTATCCCGGCCATGATTATCGGCGGCGCCGTAGCCCTTCTCGGGAAAATCCTGGTCTCGAACCTGGGGATGAGCTGGGGAAACTGGGTGATCGTGGCAGCCTTTGCCATCAACTTCATCATCCTGAAGATTCCTTTTGTTTTTAACCCTATCAGGTTTCCAAAAACCTGACAGGGTTAAGGCCAACCCGGATCCGCCTCCGGGTGGCGCGGTTTTTAACCGGCGATTGGAAATCGCCGCACCCGTCTTCCAGCGTCATTCCGATGCAGGGCGCCTGCTTGTCAGCAGACAGGGAATCTGTTTCAACCCGGTAGTTCGTTTTCCAAAACTCCGAAGGAGTTCAACGTTCATCACCCCCGGTTTTACCGGGGGAAAACAAACGGGCCAGCCAACCAACCCCGAAGCGGGTTGAAAATTAGAACTTTCGAAGCTTCTTATTGATCAAATAAACTCCAATCATACAATATTCGGAAAACTTGTTATCCACCATTTCCAGAAGTTTCCTTTTTTTCGCTTCATAGAATCTCCTTTGTATTTCTTTACCTGCTCTTTGTTTTCCCTCGGTACTTATTCTTTGCTGAATATTTTTATAATACTCAGCCCTGACTTTTTTCAAATCCAATGTATTTAAATTGAGAATTTCATCAAGTTCACGGTCAATCGTTCGATCATCAGAGCGAATTTCCCCATTTGGGAGATATTTTAAAATTTGCTCAATATTCCGATAGCGATCAGCTGGATTAAAACTTAAATCCCTGTCTCCTTTAAATGTGTCACAAGTTTGCATTTTCTTAGGTTGACCATGATTTCCGTTACAGGCGATTAAAAGATTTTGATAATTAAGCTCTTGATCCGGATGATTCTCCTGTGACAAAACATGCTCAATCTTACACTTTGGATAATGCCTGGCAATTTGCTCTTCAGATAATGTTTGAGGTATTCGCTTCATGCAATAACAACAAATGTGACCCTGTTCATGAAGCAACTGTTCTCTTAATTCACCAGTGTCTAATCCTTTGTAATTCCCTCCGGCAGCCCGGTGTTCCATTAATGTTTTTGGTTCTTTCCCTTTAATGATCTGCTTCATCTTCTTTCAGATAATTGATTTGGAGTGTGGCATTTTGAATGTCAGCGTCTGTGTCGCCTAATATTGCAGTTAAACGTTCCAGTTCCTTTTCTGCTTCTTCAATTTCCTCATCTTCAATCAACATGAACAGATTGCTTAAATCATTCCGGATGGTTTCGTTTCGTTCTTCCACGCCCATTAAATTATAAAGGATGGAGCCAATTTCACGCCCGTAGTGTTTTGGCGTTTGATCTACTAATTGGCCATCTTCAATAATTTTTACATACGTTTTCTCCGGATTGGCATTTGAAAGGATTTGCGGCGAATGAGTAGCAATTAAATAGTTAAGTTCTTTCGTTCTCTGTAATTCTACATTCTCCTCTATTTCGCGAATAAAATTCCGTTGCCATTTGGGGTGCAAAAAAGTATCCGGTTCATCAAACAGGTACAAGGTATTTGCATCCGCCAATAACTCGGTAAGGCCTTTGATTGTGATCGCTTGTTGCTCTCCTTCACTTAAAATGCTGAATGTTTTTTGCTCGCCGTTTTCGTTCTTCATTAACGAGAAACAAATATCATCCAGTAAATCATCATGGTACATTGTGCGAAGTATTTCAAAAAGGGATCGTTCTTCTCCTAAAAATTCTTTAATTACAAAAAGCGTATTTATTCCGTTGATAGTAATAAAAAGCCTTTCATAACCAACCTCTTCGACGAGAATATTCGATTTTATTACGTTGTAGTCCAAAAACTCGTACTCGCCTTCTGTGTCAGTATAATCATGACACAGGAAATCCAAAAAAAGCCTTATCCCTCCAGATGCTCCCCAGAAGTCGTTCATTATACTCCCGGAATCAGCCCAATAGGGTTCCTTCAATTTAATTTGGATGCTTTCAACCCCGGTTATCCTTGATTTCTCCCTTAGAAACACGGGTATATCACCATACTCATAAGATAACAGGCTCAACAAAATAATATTGAAGAACTTAGATTCATGGTAGTAGAATGAAACTGGTAAACTTTCTCCTTTTCGCAAGTTGTCCGACAATCTCTTGTTATGAGGCTCACAAATGGACTTCATAATCTCTGAATATCCGGAATAATAAATGACAATGCTTTGAGGAATATAATTCAGATATTTACTGCTACCTGGTGCTTTATAGAACACGTCTTCTCCTTCCGGCACAAGGAGAAGTTCTGGCTTTTGACCTTTATCCGATGCTGTAATATGGATTTCTTTGTATTGTATATTACTCCATTCCAACCCACTTTCCGCCTTAAAGGGAGTACTTTCATAGCGCATGAGATATTCCAGTTCAAAACCAAATTTTGCCTTCTCGCCCAAAACCACACAGCTAAAAATATCGGCAATTACTTCTAGAATGGTTGATTTCCCAGAGCCATTTATACCTATTAAAACATTTATATATCGTTTACTATCACATGGGAACTCGTAGGTAAAGTCCTTAAATAATTTGTAATCCTTAATGTATAACCGCTTTAGTTGCATGGCATAAAGATTTTACTTTCAAATTCGGTAATGGCTTGTTGACGTTGCTTCTCTGATGTTTCATTTTTTTCAATCGCAGTTTTTCTCATGAACTCAATTTCGTCAGCGATTTGTCTTTGAATTGTAACTTCCGGTAATGGAATTAAAATCTGCTTAAACTCGCTTTCTGTAATGGCTGGATACAAAGCACCAGTCATTTTATTTTTTAATTGCTCAATCCCAAAATGAGACATCAAGAATTCTTTCAGAAACCTTAGATCATAACCATCTCTTTGCTCAATGATGCTAAAGCCGGAGGAACAGATACAAGAATCATATTCCTCGGGAACAATTGCAAATCGTTTTAGATAAGGCCGAGTTGTTCCAATTAGTAAATCGCCTTTTTTAATTTTCTGAGTAGCCCGACTTGGAGCCTTTATTACCGTTACTTCTTTAGCTTCAATGATACCAATTGATGGATCTACATCTCCCAATTCTATGTATCTAAAAGTCTGTTCCTTTGCTGATTCCTTTTTCCAGGATCGTTTAGGAAATGAATATATTTCACCAATACTTTTCAATTTGAATTTTGAAGCAGATAAGATATTTAAGATTTTTAGGTCCATTGCGAGCATATCCCACCGTTCGAGTCTGGCAAAATTTAGCAATTGGAGTCCAGTTAAGTTAACTCTTGCATCAGATTTCATTAACCCCATACGCTTTAGCAAATACTCCTCAATCTTTTCTTCCAATTGTTTGGCTTCAGCTTCAAGCCGCTCCGCTTCTTTAATCCGGTTGTTGTAGTCATCAACAAGCTGCCTTTGTTCTGCAAGCGATGGGAGAGGAATTAAATAACTTAAGACATGATAAGGCCTGATAGCTGCATAATTCGTACTTCCTGTTGCTTTTACTTGCTTCGAGAAGTCGTTACATTTAACTACCAAACCCAAAAAATCAGGCAATAGCTGCTTAGTATCAATTTCAAATAAAAAATAGTGACTACTTACAATGGCTCCTCCGAGATAATCAGGAACAATTCCATAACCACCGAACTTGGCATCGATTTCGGCAACTAAAAAGTCGTTTGGTTTACAAAACTGTTGTTTTTTTGTCTTTATTAATTTGCCTTCAATTTCATCTCTTAAAACAACCCCATTCCCATATAATTGTACCCGGCAACGTTTATAGGTTTTCGAATCATCGATAACAATGTTTTCCTTACGCTGTTTGATCACTGTTCCGAGTTCAACCAATGAATAAGTCGATAGCACAATGGCTTTATTGCTCAACGTATAATAATCCCAAAAACTTAATTTTTGGAAAGTTGAAAATGAAATAAATCGGTTTGCTGCTTGGGTTGTAGCTGTCATTTTAATTATAAAAAACTTCTGGTTCGCCCGCTACCGGGATTCTATAAATTTGCTGGTCGTCGAGAATGGTATATGAAATACCTTTAAACTTAGGTTCCCAAAGTTGATTTGCTTTTCGGTATTCGGTAAACTCTTTGGCCAGGGGTTCCAGTTCATTCTCAATCACGGCGCCAGTCGAGCTGATCCCCGCTTTTTCAACCTGGGCAATCGGTATTTGGTAATCAAAATCGTTTTTGATCCGTGACTTCATTTCCAAAGCCATTTGCTCTTCCAACTGTTTCAATTCGGCTTTGGCTTTTTTCTTTACATCGGCAGCAACCGCTTTCTGTCCCAACAACTGTTTTAGCTCAGACAATTGCTTGCTATACTTTTGTTCGGTTTCCTTTTTTGCCTTTGTGGCATTCTTTTTCCAGATGGCCGCCTCTTCTTCCGTGAATTTTTTAAAAAACAACAAACTGGGTTTAACCGTTGCGCCCGATTTCATAAATACATCCTGCGGAATAGAAGTTATCAGGATAATTTTAGCCCTGCTTTCAACAAAATCGCGGACTTTTTGCAAGTTGGTATTGTTTAGGACACCTTCGGGCAAAACAATGCCCATGCGACCTCCCGGCTTCAAAAGATTTAAGCAACGTTCAATAAACAGCACCTCGGTCAGGGTACTCATCGTACCGGTTTTGTATAAGCTCAACAGCTTTTTCCCTATATTGTCGTTTACCTGACGCAATGCCCTGTCATAGGCGGGGCCGTAACGTTCCTGGTACTTTTTAATGCGTTCCTGATCGGTATATTTATCAGCCTCGGTTATTTTCAGGTTTTTATCCACCCGCGAACCAAAAGGAGGATTGGTCAGGATAACATCAAACCGGTTTTCAAAAACACCATTTACGTTCAGCAGCCCGTCGTTATGATGTACGCCGCCATGTCCGTCGCCGTGCATAATCATGTTCATTTTGGCTGTCCGGCTCATTCTCGGATTCGCATCGGTTCCAAAAATGCAGTCGTAACTTAATACTCGTAAGCGACTTTTTTCATTGTTGATGTCCAATTCCTGATTAAGTGTTACAAAGAGATTGTTTACCTTTTCATCAACCTGTGCCTTTTTTTCGTCCGGAAGTTTTTCATAGTCTTCCGTATAATGTTCTGCTTTGATCTTTTCTTTGGCTTCGTGTATTTCCTTTTCAATTTTCGTCCGGACAAATTCAAAGGCTTTGATTAAAAAGCCACCGCTACCGCAACAAGGGTCGCAAACTTTCTCTCCTTCCTGCGGGTCGAGCACTTCAACCATAAAATCCACGATTGTCCGGGGAGTAAAAAACTGCCCTAGCTCGCCCCGAAATGTTTTCCCTAAAAACTGCTCAAAAGCAATCCCTTTTACATCGTCTGAAGTAGTTGAAAGGTTATATTTTTCCAGTTCTTTAACGATGGACTCAAAGCTGTTCTCCCGAATCTTGATCCGCTCATTTTCGTCAAATAAATCGTCATCTTTAAAATCCAGTTTGGTTTGTTCAAATAAAAACTGGTAAAACTCGTCCCCGCCTTTGGGTTTATATTTTTCGTAACTGTCACGGGCCTTTTTAAATTCTTCTTTCGAAAAAATTTGTGTGCCGGTATTCGAACGTTCGTAACGAATCTTTATGAAAAGAATTTTGCTGATCTCATCGAAAGCAGCCTCAGGTGATAGTTTATCGTTATTCCGAATGATGTTATGGCATTTAAAAAGCAGTTTGGAAAATTCATCACGTGTAAATGCTTTGGTTTGTTTTAGTAACTCATCTACTTTTTTTGAGTTGTTTACTGTTACTGCATCCGGAATGTCAATCACTTCATCTTCCAGGTCATTCGGAAAACCTTCAAGATTTACTTTAAATACCTTTGTTTGTTTAAGGTTGGTTGTAACAAAGAATGGAGCTTTTACATATCGGGCATAATGGGCGCCCTGATAATAATCGTCCGAGATAATCGTCAGATTATCGGCTTTGCATTCCACCACAATAACCGGTGGTTTTTTGTAAACATCTTCTTTCGACCGCCAAACAACAATATCCGCGCTGGCACGGCCTGTTCCGCGTTTGTTCCCCTCTGCTACGGTTACTTCCTGCTGCATTTGCTCTAAGGAATACCCATAGTTGTTTACCAACCGTCGAATGTATTCCTGTCGGACTAATTCTTCTGGTGTAGCTATTAACCATTTATCTTTTAACGGGGCATAAACTTTATTCCCCTCTGTTTTAACCTTTAAATCCATGATTTCAGCTATTCTTTTATTTTGCTATGATGAGGTATCCAAAAATACAAAAACAAAATCAATACATCATAGATTCTGATTTTTTCGCCAAAACCATTCAAACTAAACACCCCAGCTATATAGCACAAAGTTGATAACTTTTTGGTCTTCCAATCTGTCAGGTTTTTCAAAGCCTGCCAGGGGTAAGCACCCGGCCCCCACCTGAAAACCTTTTGTAAAACATAAAAACAGGGCTGGACTGGCATGTGTATTTTACCGTAATTTTAGTTTTCAAAAAATTATTTCCATCTATTTAATTGTATTTACCCATGACACAACGAAATTACAAAGCAAAAGACGAAGCCATGCTGATGGCCTGTAAAACCATCGTAAAAAGTATGTCGCTCAACCTCCCCGAATTAAGTATGGCGCGCTCCAACTGGACCGAAAGTTATGTAAGTGAACTGGACGCCAGGATCGACGGAGCGATCAACGATTTCCTGGGGCTGGATAAACAAAAAGAATTGCGTGCAGCAACCAGCCAGCTCGAAAACATCCTGAAACCGGCCCTCAAAAACCTGGGGTTCCTGAAAACCCAAATAGAGGTGGACCTGGATGGGCAAGCCAGAGAAATCCTGAAAGGCCTCGGTTACACCAAGTCGCTGAACAAGCTCGACCAGGAAGGGCTGATTACACAGCTCCATGCCTTTAAAAAAGGGATGACCAACGAGCTGAAAACCCAACTGACCGCTAAGGGCACCAACCCTGCCCTGATCGACTCGGTCATCGGGTATGCCGACGCCCTGCAGGAAGCCAACATCGCGCAGGAAGTGCTGAAAGCGACCTCGCGCGAGGTGTCGGACGAGGCGGTAGCTATTTTCAACAGCATTTACGCCGAAGTGATCGGCATTTGCAAGATCGCATCGAAAGTCTTTGGCGACGACCCGGTAAAGAAAGGTCAGTTCACCTTCAGCCAGGTGGTGAAACGCATGGGGGCCAGTGTTAAAAAAGAGGAAGAACCCGCGGAAGAATAGACTAACCCAATTTCTCATTCGCCGGGCGGCACGGGGCCGCCCGGCGATAATTCAACGACGACCGCCAACCCGCCAACACCGGCGGAAACCTCCTCCCCGAAAGCGGAAGCCTTCTCCACGCACACGGAAACCTCTACTACGCTTGCGGAAACCTTCTCTACGCAGGCGGAAAACAAAACCACGCAGGCGGAAAGCTCCGCCACGCACACGGAAACAAAAAAAACGAAAGCGGAAACCTTCACCACGCACACGGAAGCCTTCTCCACGGAGGCGGAAGCCTTCTCCACGGAGGCGGAAGGTTGCACCTTGGAAGCGGAAGAAAAAACCACCCCGTCTCCGGCAAGCAGGAGCCACCTCCGTCATAAAGCCGGACAAGCTCTCCTTGGCAGGAGGCGAAACAACCACCCCGTCTTTCGCATGCGAAAGCCACCCCTCCTTGGCAGGAGGGGAAATTTGGGCCTGTGGTTCGTAGCCATGTATCGATTTATTCACTTCCGCTTTCCGAAGCGATTTCTCCTCCTGCTAAGGAGGAGTACCCAAGCGAAGCGCAGGGGGAGGTGGTTGATTTCAAATATTCAGGTTCCATACCTTGATCCGTCAGCCTCTGGGTGGCGCAGTTTTTAACCGCGCAAATCATCCGGCGATTGAAAATCGCCACACCCGAACTGCACCTGTTTACCCCAACTCGACAATGGTAATGCCGGAGCCGCCAAACTGAACATGCTCGTCGCGGAAGGAACGGACGGCGGGATCGGCTTTCAGGAAGCTGCGGATAACTTCCTTCAGGATGCCGTTTCCTTTGCCGTGCAAAATGCGCAGCTCGTGTACATCGAGCATGATGGCCTCGTCGATAAACGCCTGGATGTTCGCAATGGCCTCTTCGGCGCGCTGGCCGCGAATATCGATGTCGGGCTTGAAGGTAAGTTTGCGCTCGGAAATGTTTTTATTGATATTGGATTTCGTTTTGTTCTGCCCGCGCAATTCGCGTTTGGCCTCGTTGTTGCTCACCACCTCCAGCTTTTTGCGGTCCACCGAAGTACGCAGCTGCCCAAATGCCACCACCACCGTCTTCTCTCCCACCTCCAACACCTCGCCAATGGTCGATTGTCCTTCAATTTTCACCATGTCGCCCGGCGCCAGCTCTTTCTTTTCGTTGGGGGCCGCTACCTGCTTTTTCACCGGGGCTGCTTCTTTCTTTTCTTTTCGCCGATTTTGCTTTTGCTTCAGCTTTTCAATCTTGCGCCTGATCCATTCGTCCTGTTCCGTATCGGCCTGCACCACTTCTTCCTTAAAGATTTCCAACTCTTTTCGGATAGCGCGCGTTTTCTCCTTTTCGGCCTGGCTCTCGCGGATTTCGCGGATGGTGTTTTCCACTTTTTTGTTGGCTTCGGACAGGATTTTTTCGGCCTCGGCCTTGGCTTCTTCCAGGATTTGCTTGCGCTGTTCGTTCAGCTTCTTCAGGTCAACTTCGTATTTGGAAGAAATCTCATCCAGGCCTTTTTCCACCTGCCGGATGCGCTGGCGCTTGGACTCCCAGTACCGTTTGTCGCGCAAAATGTCGCGCAGGTGCTTGTCGAAGTTGATGTGGTCCTTGCCGATCTTGTTAGTAGCTTCCTCCAAAATGATTTCGGGCATCCCGATCTTGCGGGCAATCTCGAAGGCAAACGAACTGCCGGGCTTGCCAATCTGCAGCTGGAACAGTGGCTCCATACGGTGCGAATCGTACATCATGGCGCCGTTCTCAATGCCCTCGGCCGACGAGGCAAAATGTTTCAGGTTGGTGTAATGGGTGGTGATCACCCCAAAAGCGCCCATCTGGTTCAGCTGATCCAAGATGGCTTCGGCAATGGCCCCGCCCAGCATGGGTTCGGTACCGGTACCAAATTCGTCAATCAGGATCAGCGTGTTTTCGTTCGCGTTTTTCAGGAAAAACTTCATGTTCATCAGATGCGAACTGTAGGTACTCAGGTCGTTTTCGATGGACTGCTCGTCGCCGATATCGATAAACAGCTGGTCGAAAATACCGGCGCGACTAGTGTCATCAACCGGGATGAGCAGGCCGCATTGCAACATGTATTGCAGCAAGCCAACCGTTTTCAGGCACACCGATTTTCCCCCGGCATTGGGGCCGGAAATCAACAGAATGTGTTTCTCGCGGGTGAGGGAGATATCCAGGGGTACCACCGTGCGCTTCTCCTTTTCGAGGTTGAATTTCAGCAACGGGTGAACGGCTTTGTTCCACTCCAGCTGGCCGTACAGGTCAATCCTCGGTTTGATGGCGCCCATGCGGTTGCCCAGTTGAGCCTTAGCCCGTATGAAATCAATGGTTCCCAAAAATTCGTATTGCCCCATCAGTTCGGTCAAATATGGTCGGATATCATTCGAAAATTCGACCAGAATCTTGACAATCTCCCGTTTTTCGGCGTATTCCAGTTCGCGGATTTCGTTGTTCAGCTCCACCACCTCGGCCGGCTCTACATACGCGGTTTTCCCGGTGGCCGACTCATCGTGTACAATCCCGTTCAATTTGCGCTTTACCGCCGAAGAAATCGGGATGACCGGCCTTCCGTCGCGGATCGAAATGCTGGCATCCTCGTCAATCAGCCCGTCGCGCTGGGCTTGTTTCAGGATGCCGTGCAGGCGTTTGGAAACATTGTTCTGCTTGGCCAGTAACTCCCGGCGGATGTGCCCCAGCTCGGGCGATGCCGAATCTTTGATCTTTCCGTAGGGCGACAAAATCTGGTCGATGCGTTCTTTCACATACGGAAAGACCTTCACCTGCTCCAGCAGTTTTTTTAACGTGGGGAACGTTTCATCCTTTTGATTGATCAAAAAGCGAACGATGGCCATGATGGTTTCGAGCGACCGCTTCAGGTCGAACAGTTCCTGTACTTCCAGAAAACGCCCTTCCGTTTTAATTTTTGAAAGGGCTGGCCGCAGGTCGAAATAATAATTGGTGGGAAAAGTATCGTTTTCGATCATCAATTTGGAGAATTCCTCGGTTGCCGAAAGTTCAAAAAGCAAGCGCCCGGGATGCGTTAGAAAAGTAATTTCATCCACCTTGTCTTTTCCCAGGGTGCTGAGACAACTCCCTTTGATCAGTTCACGGATTCGGTCAAATCCAATTTTTGTTTCGAAATTATCCGGATAAATTTTTGCCATAGTCGTTTTTTGCCGGGGCAAAAATAGAAAGAAGTGCCGGTAAATGCCAACGCTTAAAACATTTCTTCCAAGATGCGCAGAAATTGGTTCGCCAAAAATGGTTTGCCCAGATAAGCATCCATGCCGCATTTCAGGCACCGGTCGATATCGGCATCGCCATCGCTGGCAGTCATGGCAATGATGCGGGCCTTTTTATCGAAGCCCTGCTCCTTCTCAAACAACCGGATCACCAGGGTCGATTCGCAACCGTTCATCACCGGCATCATGGCATCCATCAGGATGATATCATAGGGTTTTTGCTTGAATTTCTCAAAAGCCTCCAATCCGTTAAAGGCGCTGTCGATCTCCTGAAAGCGACCGCGCAACGACAAGGTCACCACCCGGTGATTGATCGGGCTGTCATCCACCACCAGCAAACTCAAGTTTGATAAATCCGTCAACATACTAACGTTTCGTGTAAAATTATTAATCAACAGGAACTTTTTCACCGGGGAACCGCACGGCATACTCCTGCCAAAAACTTTTCACTTCCGATTTCATTTCTTTTCGCAGCAACAATATACCGATTAAATTCGGAATAGTCATCAGCGCAATGGTAATTCCTGAAAATGTCCAGATAATCGTCGTATCCGTAAATGAAGCCAGGAAAAACCCCAGGACATATACCACGCGGTAATATAAAACCGCTTTCGAACCGAACAAAAAAGTGACGGCACGGTCGCCGTAATATGACCAGGAAATGGCCGTGGAAAAGGCAAACAGCAACAAGCCAATGGCCACAATATAGCTGCCCCGGTTACCCAGCCAGCTTTTCGTAAAGGCGAAGGTAGTGAGCGGTGCACTGTGAATCAGCGACTTTCCCTGAATCGCCAAAGAACTTTGATTCACCGGGATCCCGTTTTGGATGGCAAGCGATCCTGAAAATGGCTTTTCACCCGATAAAACTGTCACGTGCTCGGCCACCGACCGGGCGTGCAACACGGTAACTTCATTCCGAATAGTCCCCTCAACAACTTCCAAATCGCCCGAAAACAAAGGCAAATCCTTTCTTCCCAGTAAAAAATCATGCAGGTCTTCCCGATCTTGTGGTTGCCCGTCATCATATTGGGAAGCCAATATTTGCAAGTCAGCATTTTGAAACCGGTTCTCGATTTTTTCGGTCCAGACGCCCGACGAAAGAATGACCAACCCGGTGAGCATACAGATAATGATGGTGTCGATAAACGGTTCGAGCAGGGCAACCAGCCCTTCCGAAACCGGTTCGTGTGCCCGGGCGGCAGCGTGGGCAATGGGTGCAGACCCCTGGCCGGCCTCGTTGGAAAACAATCCCCGGTTCACGCCCCGGTTAAATGCAAATGAAAACCCAGCACCCAAAAACCCGCCAACAGCAGCCGTTCCGGTCAATACATCGCGAAAGATGGCGAAAAATGAAGGAATAATATTTTCGTAGTTATACAAGATTACCGCCAGCGCCCCCGCCAAATAGATAAAAGCCATCAGCGGAACCAATCGCGAAGTAACTTTGGCAATTCGCTTGATACCGCCAATAATCACAAAGCCCAGCAGCAGGGCCAACACAGCACCGGTAAGCACCTTATTGATCCCGAAGGTGGTAAACATGGAATTGGAGATCGAATTGATCTGTGGCAAACTGCCTGTTCCAAACGAGGAAAAAACCGTGGCCACCGCGAAAATAACGGCCAGCCACTTCAGGTTGAGCCGGTTTTTCATGTAATACATCGGTCCCCCGGCCATCGTGCCATCATCCGTTTTCTCACGGTATTTGTGCGAAAGAGTAACTTCAACAAATTTGGTGGTCATCCCCAGCAGGGCAGTCATCAGCATCCAAAACAAGGCAGCAGGGCCGCCCAGGTGAATGGCCAGCGCCACCCCGGCAATGTTGCCTGTACCCACCGTGCCCGAAAGCGCCGTGGTAAGCGCCTGAAAATGGGATGTATCCCCAACATCGCCTTCGCGGTCAAACTTTCCGCGTACAATCCGCAAAGCGTGTTTCAGGTAACGGAACTGCGGAAACTTCAGATAAAGGGTAAAAAACAAGCCCGTTCCCAAAAGTAAGTACACAAACCAATCGCTACCCCCAATGTAACCATCAACTACCGAAAGAATTCCGTTTAAATTATTCATAAGCCCCGTTTAATTTGCCAGCCTAAAATACAATTTAGTTTTTTTGAAGACCAAATAATTGACATATTTTATCCAAACCCAAGCGAATTATAATATAAACCCAAAAAACACACGCCAAGACCTGGCTTATTTTTTTACTGAAATTTCAAAAACAAATCAACATTATGAATTGGTTTTTGCCTACTTTTGTTTACAAACAATTAAACAGATCCATTATGCTACCAAAATTCTTACTCGCAGACAACTCTCAGGAATGTGCGGACACTATTTTTGTGGTACACACCGAAGAACCCAAATTTATCGTTGAAAGTGACATTGAAGATTTCTGGTCGAACCAGAAAGTTCACTGGCTAAGTGAAGCTCCAGGATCGGAAGAACTGATCAAAGCGTTGCTGGAAGATGCCGAAAACTTCCTGGAAGAAGAATTTGAGAACCAGGATAATTTATATGCCGAAGACGAAGAAGACGAAGATTAGTGCCGGAACTTATGGAGCCAGAAAAGAAAAGACTTACACGCTCTGACAATAAAGTAATTGCTGGCGTGTTGGCCGGTTTTGGCGAGTATTTCGAGCTTGATCCGACCATCGTACGTATTATTTACGTGTTGTTGTCGATATTTACGGCAGGCTTTCCCGGATTACTGATTTATGTGATCCTTTGGCTGGTCATGCCCAAGAAAAGTTGATCCGCGCAACATCCTGTACTATTATATACAACTAATCCTGAGAAACATCTTTCAGGCTTAGTTGTATCCGTTTCCGGGCAATATCCACCTCCGTAACTTTCACTTTTACATGCTGATGAAGTTTAACCACTTCATTGGGGTCGCTCACAAACCGGTCGGCAAGTTGCGAAATATGCACCAGTCCATCCTGTTTTACACCCACATCCACAAAAGCGCCAAACTTGGTAATGTTGGTCACGATGCCCGGCAGGACCATGCCCACCTGCAAATCGTCCATTTTATAAATGCCATCGGCAAATTCAAACACCTTTATTCCCCGCCGCGGGTCTCTTCCCGGTTTTGCCAGTTCTGACTGAATGTCTTTCAATGTTGGAAGCCCAATGATTCCATCCACATATTTTTCCAGTTGAATTTGTTCCTGAAGGCTTTTATCAGCAACCAATTCGGCCACGCTACACTTCAAGTCGCCGGCCATTTTTTCCACCACGCGGTACGATTCGGGATGTACAGCCGAATTGTCGAGCGGGTTATCCGCATCGGGGATCCGTAAAAACCCCGCAGCCTGCTCAAAGGCTTTGGCCCCCATGCGGGGCACTTTCAGCAATTCTTTTCGCGACGAAAAAGCACCATTTTCTTTCCGGTAGTCAACCATGTTTTGCGCCAGCTGGGGGCCCAACCCTGAAATGTAGGTCAGGAGGTGCTTCGAAGCTGTGTTCACGTTCACTCCAACCATGTTTACCGCAGATTCAACAACAGTGTCCAAACTTTCTTTCAGCAGTTTCTGGTCAACATCGTGCTGGTACTGCCCCACCCCGATTGATTTCGGGTCGATCTTCACCAGCTCGGCCAGCGGGTCCATCAGCCGGCGGCCAATAGAAACCGCGCCGCGAACCGTCACATCGTACTGCGGGAACTCGTCGCGCGCCACTTTTGAGGCCGAATACACCGAGGCACCGTCTTCTGAAACCACAAACACTTTCAATTCACGGTCGTAACGTAATTTTTTAATAAAATGCTCCGTTTCGCGGCTGGCCGTTCCATTGCCAATGGCAATGGCTTCAACCTGATAAGCGCTCACCAGCGATGTAATTTTCCGGGCTGCCTGTTTGGTTTCCTCCTGTGGCTTGTGCGGATAAATGGTTTCGTTATGCAACAGGTTTCCCTGCGCATCCAGGCAAACCACCTTACAGCCGGTACGGTAGCCCGGATCGATGGCCAACACCCGCTTTTGTCCAAGCGGCGCAGCCAGCAACAACTGGCGCAAGTTTTCAGCAAATACGCGAATTGCCTCCTGGTCGGCCTTTAGCTTGGCTGTATTCGCAAACTCCGTTTCGATGGAAGAGGCCAGCAAACGTTTGTAGCTATCTTTCACCGCCAGCGAAACCTGATGACCACAATCGCTTTCCGACCGCACAAAAAAGCGGTCGAGGCGCTCCAGTGTACCGGTTTCGTCGGGAGAAATGCTTAATCGTAAAAAGCCCTCGTTTTCGCCCCGGCGCATGGCCAGTAACCGGTGCGAGGGACAGCGCTTCAACGGTTCTTCCCAATCGAAATAGTCGCGGTATTTCTCGCCTTCTTCCTCTTTGTTTTTGACGACCTTACTTTTGATGACTGCCCCAATCTCAAATGCCCGGCGCACCATATTCCGGGCCTTTTCATTTTCGTTGATCCATTCGGCGATAATGTCGCGGGCACCTGCCAGGGCATCTTCAACCGTTTCCACCTCGCCTTTCACAAAAGCCACGGCCCGACCCTCTATGTCCCGCTCCTGTTGTTTTATGATGATTTTGGCCAAAGGCTCCAGTCCCTTTTCGCGCGCAATCGAGGCTTTGGTTTTACGCTTCGGCTTGTAAGGAAGGTAAATATCTTCCAGCTCTGTGGCATCAAAACAGGTTTCAATCCGGCTTTTCAGCTCAGATGAAAGCTGCCCCTGCTCTTCAATCGTTTTCAGGATGGTTTCTTTCCGCTTCAGCAGTTCTTCCAACCTGGCCTTTTCATCTTTGATCCGGCCAATCTGAACTTCATCCAAACTGCCGGTACGTTCTTTCCGGTAGCGCGAAATGAAGGGAACGGTAGCGCCGTCATTTAGTAAGTCGATCGTATTTTTAACCTGTACCGGGCTCAGATTGAGCAAACCGGCTATACGTTGAATCAATTCCGAGGTCATCATGCGTTTTTTATTTGGGGGAACGAAGATACTCAGAAAAAAAGGTTCTGCGGAATTTCACGGGAGATTTCGACCTCAACCGGAATAAAACAACGCACAAACGCCCCTCTCAAAAACCAATCATGTCTGCGTTTGTTATTGAAAACATAAAAATTATAAGATGGGAAATACGATAGAACAGGTTTCGCAATGGATAAAAAGTCGCAAATCAACTTTTGTGAACGGACTGAAGGAAGGTAGTAAAATTGATGACCGCGTGATTGAACAACTTCTGGAGCATGCTAGCTGGGCGCCATCGCACGGACTGGTACAACCCTGGCATTTCAAAGTGTTTGCAGGCGAAGCGGTAAAACGCTTTTTTGCAGTGCAAAAAGAAATTTACAAACAAATTACCCCGGCTGATAAATTCTTCGATTTCAAATACGAAGCTTATGATGATAAGTGGAAGCGCGTTTCGCATGTTTTGGCCATCATCGCAAAACGTGATCCGTACAAACGGTTTCCGAAGCAGGAAGATATTGTTTCGGTAGGCTGTGCTGTAGAAAATATTTATCTCAGCCTGGAGGCGTTTGGTATTGGCGGTTACCTGAGTACCGGCGAAGTGTGCTACTCACGGCAAATGCGTAATTTTCTGGAGTTGGGCGAGGAGGATGAGCCGATTGGCTTTTTCATATTGGGCGAGCCGAATGCATCGATCCAGCGCCCACCGCGCATGCGAATTCCGGTGAGTGAAAAAACAGAATGGATCAGGGAGTAAGCTCCTGCCCTGTTCCTTGAATATTCTTCTCCAGAAAATCGGCAGCCGCCTGCCGTGCCCGTTCAAAAATAAGCGATTCGGTTTGTTGCATCGCATTTTCAGGGCTTACTGCATCGTTCACCAACGAATAAGTTTCATCGAACAGAGCAGCGCCTTCGGGAGTGATTTCACCACCGATAGCGACGATTGGGATTCCCTGTTTTTTAGCCCTACAAGCGACAACGAAGGGCGCTTTATTATTGGCCGTCTGCGCATCAATGCGACCTTCGCCCGTAATTACCAGATCCGCTGTCTGCATCTGATTGTCAAACCCAAGGGTATCGAGCACAAATTCTGCCCCCGGCACGATTTCAGCTTTCAAGAAGCCACACAAGGCCAAATTGATGCCGCCGGCTGCCCCCATACCGGCACGCCGTCTCAAATCCAATCCTTTCTTCTGAAAAATTAAGTTCGCAAAATGCCCCAGGTTTTTCTCCAGAACCGGTATCATGGGGTTGGTCGCTCCTTTTTGCGGGCCAAAAACCGCAACAGCGCCCGCAGGCCCAAGTAAAGGGTTATCAACATCGCAAATTATTTTAACGCTTATTTCATCATAGCGATTAAGTGCAGCGTCGTCCCAGGAATGAATTTTCCCGACATTTGCGCCGGAAGCCCGGATGCGTTCGCCATATTCATCAAAAAAGGCAACGCCAAGACCTTCCAACAGTCCCATTCCGCCATCGATCGTGGCGCTGCCGCCAACACCCAGCCAAATAGTCTTTGCTCCACGATCCACCGCATCCCGAATCAACTCTCCGGTTCCAATACTCGAAGTGTCAAGCGGATTTAGTTCGGAGGGGCTCAGCAGCTTTAACCCGCTGGCGTTGGCCATTTCGATGACAGCCAGCTGATTGCCAAATCCATATTCTGCCTCCATCATACGGCCCAATGCGTCGTGAACCAGAGAAGTTACCCGGTTTAACGATAACGAACGGATCAAAACGTCCGCCGTAAAATCACCCCCATCGGCAACCGGAAGTTCAATCACTTCAAAATGATCGGAAACCGAACGAAACGCCCCACCAATGATTTCGGCAAAACGAAATGCATCCAAGCTGCCTTTCATGCTATTGGGCGCTGCAATGACCCGATATTTACTGGTCGGCCCGGGAAACATGCAACACGCCTTTAATATGCTGGAGCTTTCTCATTAAAAAGTCAAGGTGTTCGATGTTGTTTACATACACCCGCAAGGTTCCTTCAAATTCCCCGTTGACCGAATCGATGTTGATAGAACGCATTTGCACGCCAATATCTTTCGAAATGACATGTGAAATCTGCGCAACAATGCCCACCTCATCGGTTCCCGACATTTTTATGGTTGCCTGGAATGAAGTCCGTTTGTTTGAATCGCGCCACTTGGCCGGAATAATCCGGTACGGATAGCGTTCGAAAAGCTGTTTGGCATTCGGACATGTACGCCGATGAATTTTGATTCCCTCGTTAATGGTGACAAAACCGAAAATATCATCACCAAAAATCGGGTTGCAACAAGGCGCCAGCTTATGGTTCACGTTCTTTATGTTGTTGTCGATGATCAGGTAATCGTCGCCCCCCGAAAAATCCAATTCTTTAAGCTGCTCACCGGGAATAATTTCCTCCAGTTTTTGGCGGACAGATTGTTCATCATCCTTGGCAATCAGAACTTCCTTAACATCCAGCGCGTCAATTTTTTCGGTGGAAATATTGTAATACAGGTCCTGCGCCAATTTCAGCTGGTAATGTTTCAGCAACGTTCGGATTACCTCATCATTATAATCTATTTTCCAGTTTTTCAACTTCCGCAGCAAAATCTCTTTCCCATTGTCGGCTTCTCGTTTTCGTTCTTCATTCAAGCTCGCTTTGATCCGGTTTTTAGCTTTGCTGGTTACCACAAAATCAAGCCAGTCGAGCTTTGGCTTTTGATTATTCGAGGTGTCCACCGAAATTTGCTGGCCATTTTTCAACTGATACCTCAAGGTTACTTTTTTGCCGTCAACCATTCCGCCAACACACCGATCGCCAACCACCGAGTGTATTTCGTAGGCAAAATCGAGCAGGGTTGCCCCGGCCGGAAGACGTTTTAAATCACCCTTCGGCGTGAATACAAAAATTTCGTCGCTGTAAATATTTGTCCGGAATTCATCGATAAAATCAACTACGTTCAGATCGGGATTTTCCAAAATCTCGCGCACACCGGCCAACCACTGTTCCATTTCGGACGAACTTGTTCCGCCTTTATATTTCCAGTGCGCGGCCAGTCCTTTTTCGGCCACCTCATCCATCCGTTTGGTGCGAATCTGAATTTCAATCCACTTTTTATTCGGACCAAGTACCGTGGCATGCAAACTCTCGTAGCCGTTGGATTTTGGCACGGTAATCCAATCGCGCATCCGTTCCGGGTTGGCCTGATATTCATCCGTGACAATAGAATAAACCTGCCAGCAATCCGATTTTTCCATTTCCGGTTTCGAATCCAAAATAACACGAATGGCAAAAAGGTCATACACTTCGTCGAAGCCAACTCCTTGACTTTTCATTTTGTTCCAGATGGAGTTGATGGATTTCGTGCGTGCCTTCATATCGAACTGAAAGCCGCGCGAACGCAACTTTTCCTCAATCGGCTTGACAAATTCGGCCACAAAGTTGCGTCGTTCGGATTCCGATTCTTTCAAATGCTCATTAACCAATTTATACGATTCCGGATGCAGGTACAACAGGCACAAATCCAACAATTCGGAGTTCATGTTGTACAAACCAAGCCGGTGAGCCAGCGGCGCATACAAATGGGAAGTTTCCACCGAAATTTTCTTTTGAACATCGGGGCTGTATTTTCCCAAGTTTCGCATCACATGCAAGCGATCGGCAATTTTCACCAAGATTACGCGTACGTCGCCGGCCAGCGCAAGCATCAATTTCCGATAGTTTTCGGAATGAAGGTCAACCGTGTCTGTTCCAAGCGCATTGATTTTTGCCATTCCCTCGAGAATACCGCCCACTGCCGGGCCAAATCGCTTGCCTATCTCCTTAAAATCAGGTCGGTTCGGAACATCCTCGTAAGCCACATTATGAAGCAAACCGGAGATAATCGAGTCGGCCCCCAGTCCGATTTCTTTACTGACTACCTGTGCTACCTCAATCGAATGAATCAGAATGATTTCCCCGTTTGGCCAGGTAGCTTCGCCTAAAATCTGCCAGGCATAATCAAAGGCCCGGCTAATTTCAGCCAATTCCGGCTCACCCAAATACGAACGGCACGAGTCCAACAGGACATTCCAAGCCTCTTCAATTCGTTTGTTCATGGATTTGTGCTTTTAAAACAACAATAAAAAAGGCTACCCCAAAGGCAGCCTTTCAAAAATATCAATCTCTTTTTTACTTATTCTGCCTTCGTTTCATCTGTAAATACGCGCGATGCCAGTTCGCGGTTCATCATAAACAGGCCATTTCCCTGTCCGTTGATCAAACGCAGGTCGTCCAAAATCTGGTTCACGTTCCTTTCTTCTTCTACCTGTTCATTAACAAACCATTGCAGGAAACTTTGCGTGGCGTGGTCACTGGCGGCCATCGCTACATCCACCAAATTGTTAATCAGCGCAGTTACCTTCTGTTCGTGCTCCAGCGTCTTCTCGTACGCATCGATGATACTTTCAAATTCGGTTTGAACACCGGCAATTGGTTCAAGAATCACACGGCCACTGCGTTCATGTACATAATCAAAAAATTTCATGGCGTGAGTCAGTTCTTCCTGGTATTGTACTTTCATCCAGTTGGCAAAACCACCCAATCCTTTTGCTTCGAACCAGGCCGACATCGACAAATACAAATAAGCAGAATGAATCTCTGCATTAATTTGATCATTCAACGCTTTTAAAACGGTATCTTTAAGCATAACAGTTATTTTTTTTGGTTTCTTTCAAAAATACTTAAAAAAGCTATATTTCCTGCAATCCAAACAACATTCTTTTATTTCTTAAGAATGTTTTAATCCGTCAACAAAGTCTGCAAAATATTTTTCTTCCGTAAAAAATATTGTTTGGCAAACTCCCGATTTGCCGCCTTTTAATTATTTACGTTTACTTTCTTTCTGGAATTAATGTTCCCCAAAATCCAGGTTAAAAGTCTGTTTCAACAAATTGACATTGGGGTTCTTTTTAATCATTTCAATCAATTTCTCAGTTTCGGAATAGGGTTTCACCTCTACTTCCGACACTATGATCTCAGTGATCAGTTCGATATCGGTGTTGCGCAATTCCTTTCGCAACCAGGAAACCAAGTCGGGTTTTATTTTGCTGATTTCGCCATCCTGAACCGAATTCTCAATTTTCAGCCGGAGTTTGTGCCCCTCGAAAATTTCCGGCGTGCGCGAAAGCGTGGCTTTCAGGTTCGGGCGTTCATCCAGTCGGCGGAGATATTCGGCCCATTTGGCTTCGAACTGTTCTTTGGTAAAAGGTTCGTGCAAGGTTTCGCCGGCATAATACTTCATCTTTTCCTTGGCATCTTCTACTTGCGTATCGTCGGTGAGCTTACCGGAAATCGCATCTTTGATAGAGGGAGTGTATCCGCTTCCGGTTCGCTTGATCATCCGTTTTATGGGAGCACGGGATGTTTTTTGCTCTTCGGCCCCGGCTGACTTGGCAGCTGGGTGCACCTGTGGCAAGACAGTTTTTGGCGCAGGCTGACCGGTAGAATCGTTGTTAAAAATCGGAGCTAACTCATCGGAGTTGGACTCGTCAGCTATTTTTTTTTTAAGGAAAGCTGTGCCATCCGGATCAGGCTCAACTCAACAAGCAAGCGTTTGTTTTGGCTTGCCTTGTATTGAATATCGCATTCGTTGCTGATTTTAAGCGCTTCGAGTAAAAAATCGGCATCGCAGGCAGTAGCTTGCGATTTGTATTTCTCTTTGATTTCGCCCCCCACCTCAAGCAATTGCACGGTCACGGCATCTTTGCACACCAGCAGATCGCGCAAATGGCTGCTCAGGCCCGTAATAAAATGATGACCATCGAAGCCGTGGTCAAGCACATCATTAAATAACATCAACGCGCCGGGCACATCATTCTTCAACAGCATTTCGATCAGCCTGAAATAATAATCATAGTCCAGCACGTTCAGATTCGAAATCACATCTTTATACGAAATGCTCCGGCCCGAAAAGCTTACAATCTGGTCGAAAATCGACAGGGCATCGCGCATGGCGCCATCGGCCTTGTGCGCAATTACATTCAGCGCTTCCGACTCAATATCAACGGATTCCTGCCGGGCCACGTAGCCCAGGTGTTCAGAAATATCGCCAATTTTTATCCGGTTAAAGTCGAAAATCTGACAACGGGACAGAATCGTCGGAATAATTTTATGCTTCTCGGTCGTTGCCAAAATAAAAATCGCGTGTTTGGGCGGTTCTTCCAGGGTTTTCAGGAAAGCGTTAAAAGCCGCCTGCGACAACATGTGCACCTCGTCGATGATATAAATGCTATACTTACCGATCTGCGGAGGAATACGCACCTGGTCTGTCAGGTTACGGATATCGTCCACCGAATTGTTTGAAGCAGCATCCAGCTCGTGAATATTGTACGAACGGTTGCTGTTGAATGCCTGGCAGGATTCGCACTGGTTGCAGGGTTCTGTTTCGGCGGTCAGGTTCTGGCAATTTATGGTTTTGGCGAAAATACGGGCACAGGTAGTTTTTCCAACCCCGCGCGGACCACAAAACAAGTAAGCATGGGCCAACTGGCTGTTTTTGATGGCGTTCTTCAACGTCGCCGTTATCGATGCCTGTCCCACAACCGTTTGAAAGGTGTCCGGCCGGTATTTTCGTGCAGAAACAATAAAATTCTCCATAATTTCGCGAAATGAAAACCAAAGATAAACATTTTGGCCTATTTTCAGGGAGCTTTTTTATCAACAAAGCGGAGCCTGATTTGTAACTGTTTCTGCCTAAACTTTTTCGGCTGAAAACTGTTTTCAAAACAGTCCGGCAACTTGTAAAAACAAGAATTTACTGTGTTACCGGTGAGTAAAAATGATTCAACAAATAGCAACTAAAAATAACTTGTATGAAAAAAATTACCTTCCTGATAATTTTTGCCATGATCGCGACCATTGGCTTTGGACAAGAGTCGTTTTACGATTTTACCGTGAAGGACATCGAAGGCCAGGATTTTAGCCTTTCCAGCCTGAAAGGGAAAAAAGTACTGGTGGTCAACACGGCTTCCAAATGCGGATTGACGCCGCAATACGAGGCCTTACAAGCATTATACAAACAATATGGTGGCCTTAACTTCACCATCATCGGCTTTCCGGCCAATAACTTTTTGGGACAAGAACCAGGCAGCGATGACGAAATACAGGAATTTTGCCAGCGCAATTATGGCGTGTCGTTTCCGATGATGTCGAAAATTTCGGTGAAAGGATCCGACATGGCTCCTATCTACCAATGGCTAACGCAGAAATCAAAAAACGGGGTAATGGACTCGGAAGTTGGCTGGAACTTTCAAAAATACCTGATTGACGAAAACGGCCAACTGGTTGATTTTGCCAGCCCCAAAACCAAGCCCGATGATCCGAAAATTGTGAACTGGATTACCGGGAAAGCCAACTAAGGCAGGAAATAAGGAAAAGTCAGCAGGAACAGAGTGCGCCCTGTTTCTGCTGACTGTTTTATTCTCCGGAGGCGACTCTGTGCTTATTCCTTTTCCTCGCTACTTTTTACTCGTTGCCGCTTACGGTAGGCCTGGTCGATAAAGAACAAGATCAATAGCCCAAAGATGATCATTACAAAATACATATCTTTACTGGCAAACAGTGGCTCGGTATTTCCCACGGCCACATATCCCAGCCAATAATGCGGGTGGGCTTTCAGCGGATCGGCCTGCTCTATGTGGGCGAGTTTGGCCATACGCAAAGCTTCGTTTTTGTCTTTTCCTTTAGAAAGCATCTTGTAGAAATCGCGCATAATTATTGCTCCCGACTCATCTTCCACCTCCCACAAGGTCATAATAATAGAAGGGCAACCGGCGTACAAAAACCCGCGGGCAAGGCTCATAACGCCCTCGCCTTTTTGCAACTTCCCGCTGCCCGTGTTACAAGCGCTCAAAACCGCCATCCGGGCATTCAGCTTCATCGTGTAGATTTCGCTCGTATTCAGCCATCCGTCATCTTCGTTATTGGACAGGGGCTTGGAAAAAGCCAGGCGCGAATACATGGGCAGCGTATCATTTAAAATGGTGTGCATGGCCAGGTGTAAAATGTCGTATTCCGAAGCCACTTGCTTGAACTGCATTTCCTGCGCCAACGAATCACGATAAATATCGCCCGACACATAATTGCTGATCATTTTCACTTCCTTCTCAACGGCCGGCAGGGGCAACAAGCCGGAACGGAAGGTGGCAAAATCCTGCGAATCCCGGCCATCGTTCAGGTAACTGGGCGCAAAGGCCAGTAAGTCTCTGGCTGCCACTTTCTTTTTGCCAAAATAATTGTAAAGCAAAGTGGTTGAATAGGTATAACTGACCGAATAATCTTTCACCAAATACGGTAAAAGCCTGAAATTCATGACCGACGTATCGGGCAGCGAAGTGAGCAAGGCATCGAACGGAATGTATGCCAGTTTATCGTCAGGAATTACAATTAAATGCTTCCCTCCAATCTGCGGTTGGACCCCGGCCAGTAAATCCGTATATAATTGATGGGCAGAAACGGCATACTCCCGATATTCGTTCAGCCCGGTATATAAATAGGCCGGACTGGTCAGAAACTGATAAACAGTTTCGATGTTCCGTACAAAGCTGGTGTCAATCGTTGTTTTGGTAAAACTCAGATGGTCGTTCGTTATCACAATCCGAAACAGTTTTCCCGACTTCTGTTCATCATCCGGTTCTTCAATCAGGTATTCGACAATGGCATCCCTACTCTTCAGTTTAGCGCGGACCGACTCAAGGTCGATCACTTCATTTCTGTACTTAAAATTGTAATAATTCGGAAAGGAATCTTCCAGATACTGTGTCAACTGGCTGTATTGTTCCGAATATTGGAAAATTTTGGAATTGAACAGCGCCAGTTTCTCCGGGTCCGGCTCTTCGAGCTGGCGCTCCTCAAACAACATCTGCTTGTAATTCGAAATATTCAGCTTCAACACATCCTCACGGTTCAGTAAACTGTCGGGGATGCCGCCAAATTGCTTGGCACGGGAATCTTTTACCGCGGCCAAAAAGCTGGCCGATTTACTCTTCTCGGTAAACTCAAAACCTTTCAGCGCATAGGTCTGGTCACTGGTTTGTGTATAAAGTTTAAAACAAAGGTGTACCGCTTCAATAAAGGTGGCTTCCTGGTTTTCTGAAAGGAAAAGGCGGCTTTCTTCCGAAACATAGCCGGTTCGGATTTGGTGGACCAGCTCGGCTGAAAGCGAAATGGCATCGAGCGCTGCCCGATAATTTTCAACCGATTCTTTCTTTTTTGAAATAGTCAGGTTTAAATCGCCCAGCACATCGAAGCAGTGTGATTTCTTTTTAAGGATTTCCAGCAATTGAATTTCGGATATGGCCTCGCTGATTTCGGGATTGGCCTGCGGGTTTAAATCGGAAAACGAATCGGTAACGGCAACCACCGCCTTTTGGTAATAGGCCAAAGCCAGTTGCATGTCTTCCTGTTTTTTCCGGTTGAAATCAGCCGGCAAACTAGCCTCAGAGCTGCGCCCGAAATAATAATCGGCATAGTTCAGCATCACCTGACTGTATTGCATGCTTTTTCGGGTAAAATACTTCTCGATGATCTTTTCCGAACGCGCATTAAACTCCGGCACGCGGTCAAATTGTTTCTCCGACAACAAAAAAGAAACATAGTTGGCATATTCAAGCCCTAAATCATAGCTTTCCTCTCCCGAAACAGCAGCTAAAATTTTAAAGGTTTCGCGATAATATTGGTTCGCCAAATCGGCATCGCCTTTCTCGGCATAAATGCGGGCCAACAGGCTGGTGTAAAACGAACGAATTTCATTGCCAACTCCCGAAATATTGGCCATACAACTGGAAATGGCCTCATCGTAGCGTTTTAACAGAAAGAGGGATTCGGCGATATTGTATTGTGCAATTTGAATTTGGTCAATAAAAGTGTTTGGTTCAAGCAATAAAACACGTAATGCATTTTTTTGATATTCCTGATAATTTATGTAATCGCCTTTGAGTTTATATACATTACCAAGGTTACTATACACAAAACCAAGTCTTGGATAGTTTTCACTATATTCATCAATGTATAGCTTCTCTGCTCTCAAATAATTATCAATGGCCAAATCATATTCACCCAGGTTCTTATTCTGAATTCCTAAATTAATTAAGGGTGCTGCCAGTCGAAAGGAGGAATCACCATATTTATTTTCCCGCAATTTCAACAACTTATTAAAATAGGATTTTGACAGTTCAAAATCACCCAATCTTCCCGCCTTTACTCCCTCCCTATTATACTCAAGCATCAATAAACTGTCCTGATCACTAACCGGAATTTTTGAAGATTGCGAATAAGAATGAAGAGTTCCCCCAAAAAAAATAAAAAAAACAATCCCACACATACCACAATCAATCAGGCACTTAAAAACATTGATGTATTTTTTTTTCATTTTTTTCAATTCTACCGGGGTTACCTTTTTCGCCTTTACCGGATAAAATCACGAACAAAGGATAATTAAGGAATTTTAAACATTAACCATTAAAAACGAAAAGTAATGAAAACTTTATTTGCTAACAACGAAAAAAACCTTTTTGAATCATTCGAAATTTTAACAAAAGAAGAATTAAACGAAGTGAAAGGCGGTATTTCTCGCGATCTTGATATGTATGTTGAAGATCTGGACTAAGCTTTTGTAAAAATTATTCCGTCACAAAATTGAAATACATTCTGAGAAAGTAAACAATTAAAATACTGACATACAATATTTTATTTCACAAAAATCTTCAACGTCAAATTTTAAGATCAAACAGCCCAAACAAGGCCAAATTTCTCAAGAGAGTTTCAATCAATCAAGCGACGATAATTTAAACAAAGCAAAATCAACCCAGAAAATTTCTGTTCTTTCGCTCGTATTTTTTGCAGACCGATTAGATTGTTTATTTCAAAAACACGTTTTTCCTGATCATATTGCAATAATAAGTACACTGGCAAAAAACACCCGTTCACTGTTCTTTTTGTAGAAAAAATTTACCAAATTTTGAAAGATGATACGCAAGTCACAATACACCGAATACATTGACAAATACCTGAGCCTGGAGTTGACCGGCGACGAGCTGAGGGAATTCAATGCAGAATTGGCCATCAATTCGGACCTGAGGGAAGAAATTGAACTTCACCAGGAAATCGAAAGCGCCATGCAGGAAAAAGAGATCGCTTCTCTGAGAAATAGCCTGCAAAGCATTATGGCTCAAGAACAAACTGAAGAAATGGAAGAACTGGTTCACATGGAACACCAATCTTACAACTTCGACTTGTCAGAAGAACTGTCATCTTTCAAAGAATTCACTAACCCGGTCAATATCAACGATATTTTCAGCTTCGGCCAGAGTCTGCCTATTCTGCATATGGCCCAGCATAAATACGCTGAGAAAGAAAACATTCATCAATTCTACAAAGAACAACAAAACAAGGACGTTCACGCAGAAGACGAATTTTCGCTCACCCCGCACGATGAAGCAATCTTTGCCGATATCGAACAGGCCATGACCGAGAAAGACATTCTGGACCTGAGGACCAACCTGCAACAAATTGCTGCCAACATTCCGACCCACGAACGCAGCGCCCAGGAAATTGAGCAATACATTCATCAAGAACTGGAAGCTTCTACCCTGGCCGAATTTGAGAACGAATTGGGTATCAATCCGGGATTGGCACGCGACGTTGAACTCTTCCTGGAAATTGACCAGGCAGCTGCCGAAACGGATATTATGGATTTGAGGGCCAGCCTGCAAAGCATTCAGCATACCGAATCATCAACATCCCGCAAAATCGAGGAGATTGATCAGTATCTGAGCAACGAACTTTCAGAAGATGAATTGGCTTCGTTCGAATCGGAACTTACCAACAACCTGGATTTGGTTGCCGAGCTGGAACTCTACAAAGACATTGACCGTGCAATTCAGGAAACAGATGTCATGGGATTGCGAGAAAAACTGGACCATATCAGCAAAGATATCATCAAAGAAAAACGCAAAGAACGTTCGTTTGTCTCCCGGATTCCGAACTCTCGGGTTGCCATTGCCACGGTTGCAGCTTCATTGATCCTGATAATCAGCATCACCAGCCTGATCAGCCGGAATAAAGCAGCCAGCCACGACCAATTATACAGTCAATATTACGAAACGTATCAGGCAGCAGGTATTTTCAGGTCGGGTCATGCTACCCTCGATAATAAAATCACCTTGGCCCTGCACCAATATAATGACGAAAACTACCCGGCAGCACTGCAACTCTTCAACGATGTGCTCGCCATTGACCAAGACAACCCTGTGGGAAATTTTTACGCCGGGATGGCTTATCAGCAAACGAGAGAATATAACCAGGCAATTACCTCTTTCGAAACGGTTATTAAAGCAAAAAACAACCTTTTTGTAGAACAAGCTGAATGGTACGCCGGACTTTGCCTCCTACAAACCGACGAGCGGAAAAAAGCCTTCAGACAATTTAAAAAGATAGCCGAAAGTAATAGCTACTACAGTGAAAAAGCCTCGGCCGTATTAAGAAAGATGAAATATATCGAATAAAAAGACCAACATATAGTTAGCAGAAAAGTGAAGCGTTACTGACAACATCCTTAGTTCAAAATTCCTTAGTTCAAATTATCCTGGTCAAAGCGTTCATTTTTCACACGGTATTCAAAATGAAATTCTTAATTATCCTATCCTTACCTGTTCAATAAGTAATTCTGAATACCTTCATTCGCAAGTAAAGTTTTTCAAATAAATGGTTAACACAGCAAAAGCCCGGTAGCTCCGGGCTTTTGGTATTGATGAAAATTGGGTAAACGGTGGTCGGCAAGCCGGGTTTCTGCAATCGCGTTGAGCCGCTCATTAAAGTCTTCTGTGGATAAAAGTGAAGCAGTCATTATTTCATAATTTTAATGTTCATCCACAATTTATTTAAGTTAAAATTTACTGTCAGGTCTGGTAAATGGTTCATCTAAGAATTTATTTACAGTCTTATTAAACAAGTCTGATTGTCTGACCGGGGCAAAATGTGTTCCGCCCGGAATTATCCATAATTGAGCATTGGGAATATTTTGGTACATTAATACGGTATGCTCATCTCTTATTAAATCCTTATCACCAGCCACTACCAAAACGGGCGATTGAATCTTTTTTAATTCCTTCAACTCTATATTTGGCTGTTTGTCCATCATATTCATTAGTTGATAGATAGTGTGCCAATCAATTGTTGTATCACGAGCATTTATCATTTTGGTTGCTTCCAGTTTTGTGTTTACTATCCAGTTTTTTGTCCATGGAAGCAGCGCTGTGGTATCTGGCCATAAATTTGCAGCCATGGCAACGATTTTATCCACATGACGAGGGTAATTTATACCCATTAATAAACCAATAATACCTCCGTCACTCCAGCCAATAATATGGCACGAATCTAAATTAAGGCTTTCCATCAGTGCTATTAAATCAGCAGTTATCAAATCGTAAGTCAGCGAATCAGTATTCATTTCAGATTTCCCTCTGCCCCTGCAGTCCGGTACAATCACAAAGTAATGTTTAGAGAAATGGCTTATCTGATGGCTCATATTATTAATGTTGCCCATATTGCCATGTATTAACAATAATGGTTTACCACTTCCGTAAGCCTCATAATATAAGCTTATTCCATTTACCACGGTATATTTCCCAGCCTCAGGATTGTCTCCATATGGAATATCAAAAGCACTTTTTGATGGATGTTGCGCTATCGTTTGTTTGGAAGTAATGAAACTAAGCCCTATTATTAATCCAAGTATAAATATTGCCTTCATTTTTTTATTTTAGCTTTATGTCATTGGTTTTTAAATGTTTAATATTTTATCTTGCTCCGTATGCAGTATCAAATCAATCTCTTTCATTTGTTCGCTGGTTAGCGGTCCGAACTGCAATGCCCCTGCATTTTCTTCCACCTGTTTTACGGTTTTAAATCCGGGAATTGGAATGGTATTTTGGCTTCGGGCCCAAAGCCATGCCAGCGCTCCCTGCGCCAGCGTGCGACCGTTACTTTTGAGTATGTCCCTTATTGCATCGAGTTTATCAAGTAGCTTTTTTACAGGTTTGCCTCCCGCGAAAAATATATGGTATTCATCGGGGATATGATGAAGTATGGACCTCACGTCATCGTCCGGCAGTTTGCTCTCTTCTGTGTATTTACCGGTTAATAAGCCCATTGCCAAAGGCCCGCGGTTAATGCTTGCCAGTTTTTTTTCTTCACATAACTGAAGAATGTTTTTGTTACCAACAAACAAATTGAAAATCTGCTGAATTGCAGCGCAATTTTCACCATCGGCAAAAAAAGCAGCCCTTTCAAAATCATCGGTACTCCATCCGTAGCTTCGAATTTTTCCTGCTTTCACCAAATCTTCCAAAGTATCGCGCGTTAGCAGTGCTTTGTCGAGCGGATATTCAGCCAGATGGAGCTGGTACAAATCAATATAGTCGGTTTGCAGTCGTGAAAGGCTGTCTTCAACGACTTTGCGGATGTATTCAGGCGCCCCATCACCTTCCATACTCGAAATTTCGCGGCTTCCGGGTTCGAACGTAAATCCAAATTTGGTGGCAATAACCACTTTGTCGCGTTTGCCTTTTATGGCTTCGCCAACCAGTTTTTCAGAATGCCCGGTACCATACATATCGGCCGTATCGATAAAATTAACTCCCATTTCTATTCCCCGTTGCAACGCTTTTAACGATTCTTTGTCGTCAACAGTGCTCCAGCCAAGCGGCATTCCCTGCATGAAAATGTTGCCGCCGATTGCCCAGCAACCCAAACCCATTGGGCTGACTTCAATGCCTGACCTGCCTAATTTTCTTTTTTTCATGATTTTTGATTGTAAGATTTATAACTGATTTTTTACCACAGATTCCAGGCAGTGATTAATTCACAAATTTGAACCTGGTTGTTTTTATCAATGTATTTTTCTGCGAATTTGCCGTCAGTCATCACATCTTCATTCATAAAAACCGCAATGGGTTTGGCTACAAAAACGGTATGGTCGCCAGTCGTAATCTTGTCAATTACTTTACATTCAATATTCAAGAAACACTCTTCAATAATTGTAGCGTTAATCTTGTCCGATTGAATTGGTGTTAAACACTTTTCGG